>NZ_JBAVTT010000058.1:0-3436 GCF_049696395.1 Erwinia sp. | reverse complement strand
AGCCCAGTTGGTGATTTTGAACGTTTGTTTTGCCACGTGATACCGCTACAGGATCGGGAATGTGGTGATCTGATCCTGATTACGGCCAAAAGTTCGATTTATTCAACAAAGCCGAGAAACTGTTGTGTATTAGCAAGGAAGGTAACAAAAAGATTCGAACCTTGCTTGTTCAGTATGAAACGGTTTTGGTTCAAAAACTGGATTTATCATAAAGTCCGTTTACCAAGCGGCTCTAAAATTCCGATGTGGTTACATGTATTTCGATTGTAGGGGTAACCTGGCGCCATAAAGATGCCGCAATAGAGCATTACCTGTATTGCGGCATTCAACCTGTGGATTTACAGACTTGCCTTAATGGTCAAGAAAGACATAATTTTCCCAGCTTTTCATTCGGATAAGGATTTTACGCATCAGAGACAGTTCATGAAAGTGTCCTGAATATACAGCTACTTCAACCTGTGATCCCTGCGGGAGATGATACATAGACAGACGTGGATCGGTAGCTTTAACCAGCACGAGTATTCGTCCCTGCTGGGTCAGGTCAGCTGTAGTCAGCAATGTGCCCTGCCCTTGGAACTGGCTTTCACCAATTGCTGGAAGCACGCTTGTCACTTCTCCACTGAATACAGTACCCGGTACGGACGGGAATAACAGTTCTGCTTTATAACCCGCCTGCAGGCGCTGGCCTGAGTTCTGACGAAACGCGGCAACATACGTTGGCAGAACGCCAGGTACCTTGGGTACAAACGTCATAACGGGTGCTAGTCCCAAGGCTGTTGACATCGCACCTTCACTCAGTCCGACCGTGCTGACATAACCCGCAGATGGAGCCCGTACGACTGTATTCTCTAGGTCAAACTCAGCCCTACGCAACTGCGCCATTAATGATGCCACTCTGGTGTTCTCCCCCCCTACAACAGAATCAAGCTCATTTTGTGACTGCTGGACAGCGGCACGGGCGGCCTCAACGGTGGCTTCGGAGGCTTTCCAGGTCTGTAGTCGGGTATCTACCTCCTGATCAGAAAATGCCCCCTTACTGTGTCCCTGATTATAACGACCGTATTCACGCTTAGCCTGGTCACGATCGGCGACAGCTTTGTTAAGTGCTGCCTTCGCCTGATTCAGACCAGAATCAAGTGAAAGCGCATTCTGGCTGGCTTCTTTAATTTGAGCCTGAAGATCGTCAACCTGAGTCTGAAAAGGCGTGGGGTCAATCCTCAACAGCACATCCCCCTTCTTTAACATGACATTGGGTATGACCGGGACGTCTGTTACCCGCCCGCGCACCTGGGTAACAATTGGCACGGTTCGGTAAGCTTCCTTTCCTATCTCACTGAACGGGTAATTATAATTCATCACCAGCACGATGAGCGCGATGAAAACAGCACCGCCTAATACTGCTGTTGGGACGGTCCATTTATTCAGAGGGATACGGAATACCTTGAAAATAGCCACACTCAGCGCGGCATAGGTCAGTAGTAACAGTGTTTCCATTACTTCGTCTCCGAATCAGATTTCTGCACGAATCCAGTGCCAGTGTTATTTTGGCCGACAGTGGGAAGCAAAATGGACACCTGTTTTTGTAACATTTCCACCTGTGCTGTGAGATGCGTAATTTGTTGGTGTATGTCCCGCTGTTCTTCACTGATTTGTTTCATACCCCAGCCACGCTCTTCTTGCCATAACGTGGCCCAAATCCACAGGAAAGGCCACAACACATGCAGGGTGAAAAGACTGATCCAGCCAGCATAGTGGATAGCATCCTGATGGGGGTGATTACGCTTTTTGGCGATTTCATAGGGAATATCGTGTATGACGATGATTCCGTAGAATAAAATTAATAAAACCGCGATAAGTATTGCCAGTGCAACATGGTCCAGCATCATTCGTTATGCTCCAGGTACATATTACTTTTCTAATTAAAAATATATGAACTCACTATCCTCAATGTGATCAAGCATGATCCGCCTCATCGTATGCCTCCGGCACATTGATTGTTCCAGCCAGGACAGGGCGATTGTATTCAGTGTTTGAGTAATTGAAAACTATATTTTTTTAGGGGTAACAGGGCTTTGTTGAATAAATCGAACTTTTGGCCGTAGTCAGGATCAGATCACCACATTCCTGATCCTGTAGCGGTATCACGTGGCAAGGCACTGTTGCAAAGTTATTGATGAGTTAGCCTTTCGTATTATTAAAAGGTCTTAGCTTTCAAAGACTCTGCTCACCAGACGCATCTCGCCCGGGGGATGCCCAAAATAAAATGATTCTGCCTGACCTTTCCGTAGCGTACGCATCACTTCAATCCCTTTGATTGTGGCGTAAGCCGTCTTCATTGACTTGAAGCCCAGCGTGGCGTTGATTATCCGTTTCAGTTTGCCATGATCGCACTCGATTATATTATTACGCTACTTTATCTGCCGGTGCTGCACATGCTGCGGACATTTACCTTCCCGCTTCAGCAATGCCAGCGCCCGCCCATACGTCGGGGCTTTATTCGTGTTGATCAACCGTGGAATTTGCCAGCGCTTCGTATTGTTCAGAAGTTTACCCATAAAGCGATATGCGGCTTTGGAGTTACGACGTGAAGACAGGTAAAAATCAATGGTGCAGCCCCTGCTGTCGACGGCGCGGTACAGATAAGCACAGCGTCCGTTGACCTTCACGTAGGTTTCATTGAGATGCCATGAGCCAAAACCGGAAGGCTGACGCCAGTACCAGCGCAGCCGCTTTTCCATCTCAGGTGCATAACGCTGAACCCAGCGATAAATCGTGGTGTGATCGACATTTACCTCTCGCTCAGCGAGCATCTCCTGCAGCTCACGATAACTGATGCCATATTTGCAGCCCACAGGATAATGTGACGCTCAAAATGCCGGCCTTTAAATGGGTTCATGTGCTTCTCCTTCAACTAAACAGTGGCATTAGTTTACCATCGCCAGATCTTTGCAACAGTGCCGGCTGAACGTCAGCGCATCCTTGAGCGAACAAATGAAGGACGACAGGAAGCCAGACTAAAAGGTATAAAGTTTGGACGAAAGCGCTCAGTAAACAGACCTCAGATAGCCGCCTTGCATGCCAGGGGTGTTGGGGAAACATTAATAGCGAAACAGATGAAAATTGCTCGTTCAACTGTATACACAGTAATAAAAGAAATTAAAAAAATCAGTGATATTACTGGTCGCATATTGGAGTCATCACCATGGCCAGGTATTATTTTCGTAGTCAGAGAATCGGTGGTATTTATCGTTACGACTTTTTTAAATTACATCATTCATTCCTTTAACGCTGGTCCCGATGTCAATCCCTGCCTCAACTGCAGCTTTCAGCGTTCACATTGAAGTAGCCGCCCAGCTCGGGTGTACAGATAAGCCGGTATGCCCATCCTGTCTGATATCCATATGAACACAATGTGCCAGAATATTAAACGCTACTT
>NZ_JBAVTT010000057.1:0-5535 GCF_049696395.1 Erwinia sp. | reverse complement strand
GAACATGATATGAAACTGGTGATGGGTATTTCTGACCGTATTTATGTAGTGAATCAAGGCACGCCACTGGCCAACGGCACGCCGGAAGAGATCCGTAACAACCCGGACGTGATCCGCGCCTATCTGGGAGAAGCATAATATGAATCCGATGCTTTCTCTGGAGAACGTCAGCGCCCATTACGGCAAAATTCAGGCGCTGCATAACGTCAGTCTGCACATCAATCAGGGTGAGATAGTCACGCTGATTGGCGCTAACGGCGCAGGTAAAACCACCATTCTGGGCACCCTTTGTGGTGAGCCACGCGCCACGCAAGGAACAATTACCTTCGACGGTAAAGCGATCACTGAATGGCAAACGGCGCGCATCATGCGTGAGGCGATTGCCATCGTCCCGGAAGGGCGGCGAGTGTTTTCGCGCATGACGGTGGAAGAGAACCTGGCCATGGGCGGCTTTTTTGCCGAACGTCAGCAGTATCAGACCCGTATCAAGCGCGTGTATGAGCTGTTCCCACGCTTATATGAGCGCCGCGTTCAGCGAGCGGGCACCATGTCCGGCGGTGAGCAGCAAATGCTGGCCATTGGCCGTGCGCTGATGAGCCAGCCGCGCCTGCTGCTGCTGGACGAGCCTTCGCTGGGCCTGGCACCGATCATCATCCAGCAGATTTTCGACACCATCGAACAACTGCGTCAGGAAGGTATGACTATCTTCCTGGTCGAGCAGAATGCCAACCAGGCGCTGAAGCTGGCGGATCGGGGTTATGTGTTGGAAAACGGCCATGTGGTGCTGGAGGATACGGGCGATGCACTGCTGGCAAATGAAGCGGTACGCAGCGCTTATCTGGGAGGTTAAACCTGTTTAGTTCAGGCGCAAGAAAGTGCCGCCTGGCCTACAGCTAGCGCAAGAATGAGCTCTTCGAGGGCGGGATCTTCCCGCCTTTTTTGCGTCTGTTTAGGCAAAATTAGCGCTAATTCAAGCGCTTTGTTCGTCACCTGCCTGTCACATTTCCGTCATATACCCGTTATCTTTCCGTCATTTTCCCGTGTCATGTTACTTCCCGAACAATAAGAATGCGCGATATCGCGCGAATGACACCGGGCACAGGAAACCGATATGACATCGTTCTCATTTCGTAAAACCGCACTTTGCGTCCTTCTGGGACTGACCTTCAGCGGCCATGCACTGGCTGCAACCGAGATCCCTTTCTGGCACTCCATGGAAGGCGAACTGGGTGTGGAAGTGAACTCTCTGGCACAACGCTTTAATGAATCCCACCCTGATTACAAAATTGTGCCGACCTACAAAGGCAATTACGAACAGAGTCTGGCAGCCGGTATTGCTGCCGTGCGTTCAGGCAAAGCGCCCGCTATCTTGCAGGTTTACGAAGTGGGTACGGCAACCATGATGGCTTCTAAAGCTATCGTGCCGGTTTACGATGTGTTCAAAAACTCAGGCGTGGCTTTCGATGAGAAGCAGTTCGTTCCGACCGTTGCGGGTTACTACAGTGACGCCAACGGTCACCTGATTTCTCAGCCGTTTAACAGCTCTACGCCGGTGTTGTATTACAACAAAGATGCCTTCAAAAAAGCCGGTCTGAACCCGGAAGAACCACCAAAAACCTGGCAGGATCTGGAAAAAGACGCGGCAGCATTGCGCAAAGCCGGCATGACTTGTGGCTACGCGAGTGGCTGGCAGGGTTGGATCCAGATTGAGAACTTCAGCGCCTGGCATGCTCTGCCAGTAGCCACCAAAAACAATGGTTTTGATGGCACCGATACCGTTCTGGAGTTCAACAAGCCAACACAGGTTCGTCATATCCAGATGCTTGAGGAGATGAACAAGAAGGGTGATTTCACCTACTTCGGCCGTAAAGATGAATCCACTGCCAAGTTCTACAACGGCGACTGTGGCATCACTACCGCTTCTTCAGGCTCGCTGGCTGATATCCGTCATTACGCCAAATTTAACTACGGCGTAGGCATGATGCCGTACGATGCAACGGTGCCTGATGCCCCACAGAACGCCATCATCGGCGGCGCGAGCCTGTGGGTGATGAAAGGCAAAGACGCCAGCACTTACAAAGGCGTAGCCGAGTTCATGGCCTTCCTGGCTCAGCCAGATATCGCGGCTGAATGGCACCAGAAAACCGGTTACCTGCCCATCACCACTGCTGCGTATGAGCTGACCCGCAAGCAAGGCTTCTACGATAAAAACCCAGGTGCGGATACCGCCACTCGTCAGATGCTGAACAAGCCGCCGTTACCGTTCACTAAAGGAATGCGTCTGGGCAACATGCCGCAGATCCGTACCGTTGTTGACGAAGAGCTGGAAGGCGTCTGGACTGGAAAGAAAACGCCGCAGGCTGCACTGGATAACGCGGTGACCCGTGGAAATCTGCTGCTGCGTCGTTTTGAACAGACGGCTAAGCAGTAACGCTTAGTCCGCAGGGGGGCGCATGCAGTCAGCGGTTTTGCTCAAACTGGATGCACCCACCTGAACTTGTTTTCAGGGCCGCGTTGCCAGTGCTGAACGCGGCCCCTCTACCTTATGTTGGACGACGCTATGTCTTCTTCCCGTCCCGTTTTTCGCTCGCGCTGGCTGCCTTATGTTCTGATGCTGCCTCAGCTGCTGATCACGATTGTTTTCTTTCTCTGGCCCGCCGGTGAAGCCCTGTGGTATTCGGTGCAAAGTGTCGATCCCTTCGGCCTTTCCAGCACCTTTGTCGGCATGGAAAACTTCAAACGTCTGATCGGCGACGAATACTACCTCGACTCCTTCCTGACCACGCTGATCTTCAGCGGGCTGGTCACGGTGATCGGCCTGGTGGTTTCCCTGTTTTTTGCCGCGTTGGTAGACCATGTTTTGCGCCTTAAGCGCTTCTATCAGACGTTGTTTTTACTGCCTTACGCGGTGGCTCCAGCCGTGGCGGCGGTGCTGTGGATGTTCCTGTTCAGTCCCGGTCTGGGGTTGATTACCCATTTCCTGCGCTACTTAGGCTACGACTGGAACCATGCTCAGAACAGCGGCCAGGCGATGTTCCTGGTGGTGCTGGCTTCAGTCTGGCAGCAGATGAGCTACAACTTCCTGTTCTTCTTTGCCGCGCTGCAATCCATTCCAAAATCGCTGACTGAGGCGGCCGCTATCGACGGCGCTGGCCCGGTTCGCCGGTTCTTCCAGCTCTCTTTGCCGCTGATCACCCCAGTCGGCTTCTTTTTGGTGGTGGTGAATGTGGTGTATGCCTTCTTCGATACCTTCCCGGTGATCGACGCCGCTACCGGCGGTGGTCCGGTGCAATCCACAACCACGCTGATTTATAAGATTTACCGTGAAGGCTTTGCCGGGCTCGATCTCTCTTCCTCCTCCGCGCAGTCGGTGGTGCTGATGGTGCTGGTGATTATTCTGACGGTGATCCAGTTCCGCTACGTCGAGAAAAGGGTGCGCTACCAATGATTGAGAACCGTCCAGGGCTGACCATGTTCAGCCACATCATGTTGGGGCTGGGGATCCTCACCGTGCTGTTCCCGCTTTATGTGGCCTTTGTTGCCGCCACCCTGAGTAACAGTGAAGTGTTCCAGGTCCCGATGACGCTGCTCCCCGGCAGCCATTTGCTGGAGAACATTGCTAACATCTGGCAGCACGGCGTGGCGCAGAGCAGCGCACCGTTTGGCGTGATGCTGATGAACAGCACGATCATGGCATTAAGCATCACCGTTGGAAAAATAAGCGTGTCTGTCCTGTCAGCCTTCGCACTGGTCTGGTTCCGCTTCCCGCTGCGCGGGCTGTTCTTCTGGATGATTTTTATCACCCTGATGCTGCCGGTTGAGGTAAGGATTTTCCCGACCGTGGAGGTGATTTCTAACCTGAATATGCTCGACAGTTATAGCGGCCTGACGCTGCCGTTGATGGCTTCCGCCACCGCAACTTTCCTGTTCCGCCAGTTCTTTATGACCTTGCCTGATGAGCTGATTGAAGCGGCAAGGATTGATGGTGCCAGCCCGATGCGCTTCTTCTGGGACATCGTGCTGCCGCTGTCGAAAACCAATCTGGCGGCGCTGTTTGTGATCACCTTTATTTACGGCTGGAACCAGTACATGTGGCCATTGCTGATCATCAGCGAAGCTGATCTTGGCACCGCCGTGGCAGGGATCCGTAGCATGATTGGTAACGGTGACGGATCGACCCAATGGAATCTGGTGATGACCGCCATGTTGCTGACTATGGTGCCGCCGATTGTGATTGTTTTAGTGATGCAGCGCGCCTTTGTCCGCGGGCTGGTTGAGAGTGAGAAATAAGTTATGGCAGGCGTAAAACTTCAGGCTGTTACCAAATCCTACGACGGGAAGAACCCGATCATTCAGCCGCTGGACGTGGAAATTCGCGACGGTGAATTTATGGTGATGGTGGGGCCTTCTGGCTGCGGCAAATCCACGCTACTGCGCATGGTCGCCGGGCTGGAAGAAGTCACCAGCGGCGATATCTACATCGATTCTCAGCGTGTCACCCAGCTTGAACCGAAAGATCGTGGCATCGCCATGGTGTTCCAGAACTACGCGCTTTATCCGCATATGAGCGTTGAGCAGAACATGGCGTATGGCCTGAAAATTCGTGGCATGGGCAAAGAGCATGTCCGGCAGAAAGTGTTGGAAGCGGCCAAAAGCCTGGAGCTTGAAGCCTTGCTCGATCGCCGCCCGCGGGAACTCTCTGGCGGCCAGCGGCAGCGTGTGGCGATGGGCAGGGCAATTGTGCGTGAGCCTTCAGTGTTCCTGTTTGATGAACCCTTATCCAACCTTGATGCCCGTCTGCGTGTGCAGATGCGCCTCGAACTGCAGCAGCTGCACCGCCGCCTGAACACCACCAGTTTGTACGTCACTCACGATCAGGTGGAAGCGATGACGCTGGCACAACGCGTAATGGTGATGAACAAAGGCGTGCTGGAGCAGCTAGGCACGCCGGTTGAAGTGTATGAGCGTCCGGCTACGCGCTTCGTTGCCAGCTTTATTGGCGCACCGTCGATGAACCTGATGGAAGGTGAGTTAAATGAAGATGGCACCAGGCTGACGCTGTCCGATCGTTTTGGGGTTCCGTTGCCGGAAGCGAAAGCGCGTTGGGCCGGTCGCCCGTTGACGCTGGGTATTCGTCCGGAGCATATTAAGCTCTCTTCACCGCAAGGCGGCTTGCCGCTGGTGGTGGAAACGCTGGAAATGCTTGGCGCGGATAATCTGGCCCACGGTAAGTGGGGCGGCAGCAGCATTGTGGTGCGTCTGCCGCATATTGAGCGCCCGGCCATCGGCAGTACATTGTGGCTGCATCTGCCTGCAGAATCGCTACATTTCTTTGATACCTCTACTGGACAACGGCTCGAATAATGAATAAAGCCTGGCCTTACCCAGCGATTGTGGCCCATCGCGGTGGCGGGAAACTCGCCCCGGAAAACACCCTTGCCGGAATTGATGTTGGCGCGAAACTGGGCCACAAGATGATCGAATTTGACGTGAAATTGTCGCAGGATGGCGAGATTTTCTTGCTGCACGATGACA
>NZ_JBAVTT010000056.1:0-36695 GCF_049696395.1 Erwinia sp. | reverse complement strand
TCGTGCGGCCCCGCACTTTCAATCGTCATACGCACTTCCTGGGTAATCAGGTCAGCCAGCATCTGATACACCTTGTGAGTCTGTTCCACCTGCGCATCGCCGGTGTCACTAATATAGCCTTCATCACGCAGCGTCAGCACCAGTGAGGAGAACACGGCCTTATCGAAAAACTCCGGCGAATTGATGCCGTGCAGTACCGACAGGCGTTGAGCCATAGTCCGGCTCTCTTTCTCCAGCGTGCCGCGGTTGATCGACGGATTCGCGCTGAGGATAGAGAAGGTGATGGCATAACGCTGCAAGGTTTCGCGCACGCCAGCAGCCAGCAGTTGCAAGGTCGGGAAGCGGGCCGGGCTCAGGCGCAGCGTTTGATCATCGGCGGTAAGCAGACCCTGACGAGCCATCTCACTGACCAGTGAATCCAGCACCGCAGGCAGATCTTCTTTATTCCAGTGCAGGAACAGCTCGCTCTTCAGCATCGGGTAAATCACACTGATCTGTCGCAGCAACTCGGCCCGGTTAAGTTCGCGGTAATGCGTCAGGATCACCGCTATCAGCGATGGCATCACCAGCATATGATGAACGTTGTTGCGATAGTAAGTCATCAGCACCGCTTGCTCACGCGGCAGCACGATGATTTCGCCGATGTTATCCTGCTCAATCTCGAACTTGTTCATGCTTAACGCGTGGTTAAGCAGCGCTTCCGGCGTCATATCTGGCACGGTAGAGTCCGGCGAATACGGCACGTTACGCAGTAACTGAACGTAGCATTCTAACTGCTCAGTCAGCTGTTCGCGGGTTAGCGAGCGTTGACGGGAAGCGAGCAGGGCAGTCACGCACAGGTTCATGGCATTTGCCGCACCGGCATTGTTGATGCGCACCATGACTCGCTGTGCGATGTCATTTACCGCTGGCGTCAGCCATGCCGGACGCTGCGCTTCGATGGGGTCGATCGCATCACGCCATTCAGGCACATGCTTGTTCAGGTAAGTCACCAGAGGTAAAGGTTCACCAAAGTTGACATAGCCCTGTCCGAGGTTGCGCAGCTTACGCAGCCCACGCACCATCTGCATAAAGCCTTCTTTCTCTTTCGTCGCGCCACGCAGCTCTTTGGCGTAAGTCCCCACTTCCATCACATGCTCATAACCGATGTAGATCGGCACCAGCGTGATAGGGCGGTTACCGCCACGCAGCATCGCCTGAATAGTCATCGACAGCGTGCCGGTTTTCGGATCAAGCAGACGGCCAGTACGTGAACGGCCCCCTTCAACAAAGTACTCAACCGAGTAACCACGGGTGAACAGCTCACCGAGGTATTCACGGAATACCGTTGAGTAGAGCTTGTTACCTTTAAAGGTACGCCGAATAAAGAACGCGCCCAAACGGCGGAAAATGGGGCCGGCCGGCCAGAAGTTCAGGTTGATCCCGGCGGCAATGTGCGGTGGCACCAGACCCTGGTGATACAGCACATAAGAGAGCAGCAGGTAATCCATATGGCTGCGGTGGCAGGGCACGTAAACAATCTCGTGGCCATCCTGAGCCAGCTGACGCACGCGCTCGCCGCCATTGACGTTAATGCCCTGATACAGCTTGCTCCACGTCCAGCCCATGATGCGGTCCGTCAGACGGATCGCTTCATAAGAGAAGTCTGCGGCAATCTCTTCCATCAACTCAACGGCGTTCTGCTGGGCCTTTTCATGGGAGATTTTCTTGCTCCGGGCTTCGTCTTCAACAGCTTTAGCAATGGCTTTGGACTGAAGAAGCTTACTGAACAGGTCCTGACGTACTGGCAAACGAGGGCCAATAGCCGCCAGGCGCTGACGGGCAAAGTGCATTCTCGCCACTCTGGCCAGTTTTTGTGCAATGATTTTGTCCGTACCGTGCTCCGTGGCCATGCGGCGCAAAGAGACAATAGGCGAAAAGCGGACAAAGCTGTCGCGGCCTAACCACAGCACGGCGAAGAATTTCTGAATGCCATTCAGCACGCGTAGATGAGGCTGATCGTCACCCTGCACTTCGCGGCCTGGCGCACGGCCAAACATCACGGATACCGGCACCATCTGCACATCCAGCAGCGGGTTGCTGCGGTGCAAATCCAGGTATTCGTGAAACAGTTTTACCGACTCTACATTGGGCACGAAATAGGGGAAAACGCGAGGGCCGTCATGGATAAACACATGACGTGGCAGTACCGTACCGTCGATTTCCAGCGGATCTAAAGGATCGGGCAGATCCTGTTTACGGCATTGCTCACGCAGCGCCAGCAAATCGGCCTTTGAATCGTAAGGCAGCACATACATAATAGGACGCGATGTATCCAGTGCCAGCTCGGAAACCGGCTCGGCAGGAATCGCTTTACTCTTTACCAGGAATTTTACTGGTAAATTCAATAAGTTATAATATAAATTACGCCAACCTGACATAGATACCATGAAGCCTCTTGTTAGCAAAGCGCCGCAAGCATACCAGAAAGCGCCAGTGAGATCTGTGGTGTTGCAAAATGTGCGCCACCCAGACATTGACGTTAAACATCGCAAAGGGTTCCCTGATTATGGCAAATAACGTCACCGGATTGACTCGAATCATTAACGCAGCGGGTTATTCGTGGAAAGGAATACGTGCCGCCTGGCAAAACGAAGCGGCCTTCCGCCAGGAAGCCGTTGCCGGAATTGTTGCGGTAATTGTCGCCTGTTGGCTGGATGTGGACGCGGTTACCCGTGTGCTGCTGATTGGGTCTGTGATGCTGGTGATCATTGTTGAAATCCTCAACAGTGCGTTGGAAGCTGTGGTAGACCGCATTGGCAGCGAGATGCACCCTTTATCTGGCCGTGCCAAAGATATGGGCTCCGCTGCGGTACTGCTGACTATCCTACTCGCTGTTTTTGTCTGGGTAATGCTGCTAATTCCCTGATTGCGACCTGTTTTCCACATTCTGACAAACTGCTGTTTTTTCCGCATCTTTAGGTTTTCAACGCACAAATACCTGTATATACTCACAGCTGACTGTATAAACAACCAGGGGGCGGGATGAAAGCACTAACGGCAAGGCAGCAGCAGGTTTATGACCTGATACGCGACCACATTAACCAGACCGGCATGCCACCGACGCGGGCAGAAATCGCTGCGCAGCTCGGTTTCCGTTCCCCGAATGCCGCTGAAGAACATCTCAAAGCGCTGGCACGTAAAGGCGTGATTGAGATCGTTTCTGGCGCCTCTCGCGGTATCCGTCTGATGATGGAAGAAGTGGAAGGGCTGCCACTGATTGGTCGTGTCGCCGCGGGTGAACCTCTTCTTGCTGAAGAGCACATCGAGGGCCACTACAAAGTGGATCCAGAACTGTTTAAACCGGGTGCTGACTTCTTGCTGCGTGTTAGCGGCATGTCGATGAAAGACATCGGGATTATGGACGGCGATCTGCTGGCTGTGCATAAAACGCAGGATGTGCGAAATGGCCAGGTTGTGGTCGCGCGTATTGACGATGAAGTGACGGTCAAACGCCTGAAAAAGCAGGGCAATATTGTGCATCTGCTGCCGGAAAACGGCGAATTCCAACCGATTGTAGTCGATCTGCGCTTGCAGACGCTGTCGATTGAAGGTCTGGCCGTCGGAGTCATCCGTAACGGCAACTGGCTGTAATAGCCGGACCTTAATAATGCGCTGCTTCTGCGGCGCGTTATTGTTTGGGTAGCCAGTAATTCTTCCTTGAAGGGCTATTTTGCTACCCTGTTGCCCTTTAGCCAGTCGCGCAGCGGATGACCATGCGATTATTTTCCCCCTCAGATAACCAACTCTGGCGGCTGGCGCTGCCAATGATCCTGTCGAATATCACCGTGCCTTTATTGGGCCTGGTCGATACCGCTGTCATTGGCCATCTGGACAGTCCTGCCTACCTCGGCGGTGTGGCCGTTGGCACTACCGCCACCAGTTTCCTCTTTATGCTGCTGCTGTTCCTGCGGATGAGCACCACTGGATTAACGGCACAGGCTTTCGGCGCGAGTGATAAACCCGCCCTGGCCCGTGCGCTAATGCAGCCTTTATTGATTGCGCTGGCTGCCGGCCTGCTGTTTATCCTGCTGAAAACCCCGCTTAATCATCTGGCGCTCTCTGTCGTGGGGGGCGATCCTGAAGTGCTGCATCAGGCTGCGCTCTTTATGAATATTCGCTGGTTAAGTGCGCCTGCTACGTTGGCCAATCTGGTGTTACTGGGTTGGTTGTTGGGCGTGCAGTATGCGCGTGCGCCGGTAGTCCTGCTGATCGTGGGGAATCTGGTGAATATCGTGCTGGACCTGTGGTTTGTGATGGGGCTGGGCTGGGGCGTTCAGGGCGCGGCAGCGGCCACGGCGATATCAGAATACGTCACGCTGGTGATTGGGCTGTATATGGTCTGGCGGGTAATGAAGCTGCGGGGGATTTCACTGTCGATGCTGAAAACGGCCTGGCAGGGCAATATCGCAAGATTACTGCGGCTAAATCGGGACATTATGTTGCGCTCTTTACTGCTGCAACTCTGCTTTGTTTCGTTAACGATTTTTGGTGCGAGGCTGGGCAGTGAGGTTGTCGCTGTTAACGCCGTATTACTAATGTTCCTGACCTTTACGGCCTACGCGCTGGATGGCTTTGCCTATGCCGTTGAAGCCTGTTCGGGAGAAGCCTACGGCGCGAAAGATGCCAATAAACTGTTGGTGATCTGGCATGCGGCCTGCCGTCAGGCGGGGCTGGTAGCGCTGGCCTTCTCAATCATTTACGGAGTGGGTGGCACGCACATTGTGGCCTTGCTGACGTCGATACCTGAATTGCAACAGCAGGCCGACAGTTATCTGTTCTGGCAAATTGTACTGCCCGTCTGTGGTGTCTGGTGTTATTTGCTGGATGGCATGTTTATTGGTGCAACACGCGCCAGTGAAATGCGCAACGGGATGCTCATTGCTGCGTTGGGCTTTGGGGCAACGCTGTTCACCGTTCCTGTGCTGGGTAACCACGGTCTGTGGCTGGCCGTTGCCGTGTTCCTGCTGCTCCGTGGATTAACGCTCTGGCTGATCTGGCGCAGACACTGGCGTAACAACAGCTGGTTTGCCGGCTGAAATAATTAGTTACGTTCCTCTGCCGCTTCGTTATCCTCTGATCTGCCAGCTTTTTTTCTCTTTTTACTGTCACTTTTAGCCAAATAATTGGCTTAATCTCTCGTCCTGACGGGCAAACTCCCCATCATCTACTACAATTATCTGTACGTTAAGCAGTTAAGCAGCGTTTTATGTTGTTGCAATGTAGTCTGCGAAGACGATTTCCCTATAGATGTTAACCAAAAGGTCGAGGAGTTATAAAATGAATAAAGACGAAGCCAGCGGTAACTGGAAACAGGTGAAAGGCAAATTTAAAGAAAAATGGGGCAAGCTGACGGATGACGACATGACCGTCGTTGAAGGTAAACGCGATCAGCTTGTGGGCAAGATTCAGGAACGTTACGGTTATGAAAAAGATCAGGCTGAAAAAGAGCTCAGCGACTGGGAAAGCCAGAATAACCACCGTTTCTGATTGCAGTAAAATCTCTGACAAGATTTAGTTTCAGGACGATGCTCCTACCCCGGCACAAGGACAGTGCCATTTAATTCCTAAGCACTCCCTCTTCAAATCAATACATTCCTGTCTTTACTTCTCCCTACTTACCACGCTTCTTACTGGCGACGGTATGGTCATGCTGGCACGCATCCTGATGCGTACAGGCTTCAACCTCTACACAACCACGACACAATCCATGAGCTTCAATAACACTGGTAGCCAGTGCGAAGCCGGAAGTCAGGGCCAGCATTTTAAGAATATTTTCCACGCCTTCAGCCTGCTGCTCCGCAACAGATCCACACCGGTCGCAAATTAGCATCGCAGAAGTGTGGGAAGGTTGTTCGAAATGGTGGCAAACCACGTAGCTGTTGGTTGATTCCACGCGGTGGACGAAGCCTTGCTCCAGCAGAAAATCCAGCGCGCGATAAACCGTCGGCGGCTTAGCCTGAGGTTCGCTGGCACGAAGCAGATCCAGCAGATCATAGGCGCTGATGGCACCTTGGTGCTGGCTCATTAATCGCAATACTTCCATACGCTGAGGCGTCAGTCTGACATTGCGTTGCTGGCACAGGGCTTCAGCCTGCGACAGGATTTTTTCAGGACTGCTTGC
This sequence comes from Erwinia sp., assembly GCF_049696395.1. GTDB lineage: Bacteria > Pseudomonadota > Gammaproteobacteria > Enterobacterales > Enterobacteriaceae > Erwinia. Next base: position 30,532 of record NZ_JBAVTT010000056.1, on the reverse strand, counting down.
ATTCATAACTTTCCCCTCAGGTCAGATCAGTTTGTTATGTTATCACGTCCACTGTAAATCGCCGAATTCCGCCGTTAAAGCGCACACCCCGCACTGAAAGAGATTAACAGTCTGAAAAAACTCTAAAAATAAGTGGCATTTCCCTCAAGTGAAACTCATTAACCTATCTTATGGAATAAGCCATTTTTATCCGTACCGTAAAATTTCTATAAAACCCCATTAATGTAATTTGCAGCCTGTAACGTTACTGACTACCTTTTTACTGGGAGTTACTGAGATTCTGGCCTCCATTGACGGGATCAAAATGCTTATTGATTAGCCTGATAACAGATAAATAAACGGGCAATGAGCAGATAAGCCCCACCATTGTTACTTACTTCACAGCAATGAAAGGTTGCCTTTGTGTCCATTATTCAGGCAGCAGAAATATTCACGCTCCGTTGAGCGTTTTCCTCTTTGTCACGGTGGGTTCTAGGTAAAATGGCGAAATTAATCCGTAAGTTGAACAGCTTGTCCCGTCCTGTAGTTTTTCCCATCCTGTTTCTGGCTCCCCTGAGCGCTTTAGCCGCTGGCAACTATTACGATGCCCGTAATGACGCGATGGGTGGGACAGGTGTTGCCTCTTCTACCTACGGTACTGCGGTGCTGGCTAACCCCGCGTTGATGACCAAAGCGAAGCCTGACGATACGGTAAGCGTTATCCTCCCGGCTGCCGGTTTGCAGGTAACGGATAAAAACAACCTGGTAGATAAAGTTGACGACCTGTCCAACAGCGTCGATCGCTATCAGGATATTGCCAACAGCATCACCAGCTTTGCTGATTACTCCAAAGTGCAGTCGGCTGCTGGCGACTTAGCCAGCCAGCTGCGCGGAATCAAAGGCAATCAGGCTCATGGCACTGCAGGCGCGGCTTTCGCCGTGACGATTCCGAACGAAACATTGCCATTCGCTTTCGTGACTAAGGCCTACGGGACGGCTCATGTGACGGCTGATGTGACCCAAAGCGACATTGATTACCTTCAGGGCGTAGCCGATGGCACTGTGTTCCCACCAGTGCCGGGCGATCAGAGCAAACTGACTTCGGCTGGTCTGGGTCGCGGCGCCATTGTTTATGATTATGGTGTAGCCGTAGCGCACGAGTTCAACATTGCAGGGCATCCTGTTTCATTTGGCGTAACGCCAAAGCTGCAAAAAACCTACCTGTATAACTACAGCGCCTCGGTGTATAGCTACGACAAATCAGATTTCACCAACGGTCGCTATAAAAACACTAATACTGGCTTTAACCTTGATGCTGGTGCCGCCACCGATATTGGCGACAACTGGACGCTCGGTCTGAGCGCGCAGAACCTTATCTCCCGCGATCTCGATACCAAAGAAGTGAACGGCTACAAAGATACTTATCAGATCAGCCCAATCGTCACGCCGGGCGTGTCTTTCCATACTGAGCGACTGACCGCTGCGCTGGACGTTGACGTTACGCCAACCAAAGGGTTCAAAACGCAGGAAGAGAGTCAGTATGCGGGTGTGGGTGCAGAATACCGTGTGCTGAGCTGGCTGCAGTTGCGCGCCGGTTACCGTGCCGATATGAAGTCTAATGACACCAACGTGTACACTGCCGGTTTTGGTGTCTCACCGTTTGGCAAGGTGCATCTGGACCTGGCCGGTATGAAAGGCGACGACAGAACCTGGGGCGCCGTTGCCCAGCTGAACTTCACCTTCTGACAGGTCTGGTTTAATCAGCCAGAACGGATACACCGGGGCGGAAAATATTCTGCCCTGGTTTCTCTCCTCGCCTGTCCCAGATCTTTCCCCTGCATTTCATCCTGTCTTAAAGGTCTCCTGCCTTTGATCGGCATTCTTACTCTGTGCCAACGAAATAGCGGAGTTTGATACGCGCTGAAGCAGTCAGGGCTCCGGCTGGAATTGCTGTTTGCAGAAGGTGTGTCTCCGCCGCCAGGCGTGTTATCATTGCGCACATTATCGTCATTTGTTAATCACACCGAGTTTGCGCGCTTTATGACCCAGATTTTACCTGCACACCGTTTTTCTGTTGCCCCGATGCTTGACTGGACCGATCGTCATTGCCGATATTTCCTGCGTCAGTTAACACGTCATTCCCTGCTGTACACCGAGATGGTCACCACTGGTGCTATTGTGCATGGCAAAGGCGATTATCTGGCGTGGAATCAGGCAGAGCAGCCTGTTGCCCTGCAACTTGGCGGCTATGATGCCGCCGCGCTGGCCGAGTGCGCGAAGCAAGCGGAGGCGAGAGGTTACAACGAGATCAATCTGAACGTAGGCTGTCCTTCTGACCGCGTACAGAACGGCCGTTTCGGTGCCTGTCTGATGGGGGAGCCAACGCTGGTAGCGGATGGCATTAAAGCGATGCGTGATCAGGTGTCGATTCCGGTAACGGTGAAAACCCGCATTGGCATTGACGAACAGGACAGTTACGAATTCCTCTGCGAATTTATCCGCCAGGTTTCAGAGCAGGGCGGCTGTGAGAGTTTCATTATCCATGCAAGGAAAGCCTGGTTATCGGGGTTGAGCCCGAAAGAGAACCGTGAGATCCCGCCTCTGGACTATGAGCGCGTCTATCAACTGAAGCGAGATTTCCCGCATCTGACGATGTCGATTAACGGCGGAGTGAAGTCGCTGGAAGAAGCCAAAGTGCATTTACAGCATGTAGATGGCGTAATGATGGGCCGGGAGGCGTATCAGAATCCAGGGCTATTGGCGCAGGTAGATCGCGAGCTGTTTGGCAGTGAATTGCCAGCGGTAGATCCGGTTGCTGTAGTGCGGGCGATGTACCCCTACATCGAAGCCGAACTGGCGAACGGCACCTATCTGGGGCACATCACGCGACATATGTTGGGCTTGTTCCAGGGCATTCCTGGCGCTCGTCAGTGGCGACGTCATTTGAGTGAGAACGCCCACAAGCCTGGTGCGAATATTGAGACGGTTGAGCAGGCTTTGACGCTGGTAGCCGATAAAATCCCGGCGGCTGTATAGCGCTTGGGGTTAAGGTCAAGGCTGCATTGTTGGTAAGGCGTCAGCATAGCGCTCGTTATTCGAGACGCCCGTGAATACCCCTATGTAGGCCTGGCTGCGGCATCCCGGCTATCGATGCTCAACGAGCAATAACCTCAGTGTTGAGGGGGGAGTTTGGCGGATATACAGGTCAAAATCCTTCGCCTAAAATTCGTCAATCCTTCACCAATAAGTGATTAATTTAACTAACCTCGCAGCAACCTCATCCGGCTGACTTCATAAAATTCATGCACTTAGAAAATAACCAACCTGGCACGGATCTTGTAATAGTCCCTGTAGATTCTTTTCTGTGGAGCGACTCTGATGGAAATCTTATTTGTCCTTGGCTTCTTTGTGATGCTGTTGCTGACCGGGATCTCCGTGCTCGGGATTATCGCCGCGCTGGTGGTGGCCACTGTAGTGATGTTCTTTGGCGGGATGGTGGCGATTGTTATAAAATTGTTGCCTTGGTTGGCGTTGGCGGTCGTAGCGGTATGGATTTATCGAGCCTACAAAAAACCGAACTCGAAAGTGGACCGTTGGTTATCCCGGTAATATCAACGTGTTAGCGGGTAAATTAGTGTAAAGAATGCGTACTGGATCACAAGATGACAGATTGCATAGACGAATCGGCAATTAAACATATTATTTACTTATGAATTCTGTCAGGATGATTTCATTGAATTGACACGAATTCATCGCTCTGACCCTACAACCAGCGCGAACTAAAAAAAAGAAAAAAGGGGCTTCCTACGGGAAGCCCTGTTTGCATCTGGCGATCAGGGAATTAACAGACTGGAACCCTGAGTTGCCCGGCTTTCCAACGTCTTGTGCGCCTGCTGCGCATCTTTCAACGCAAACTTCTGCTGCTCAGGCACATCCACCTTGATTGCTCCACTGCCGATCAGGGAAAACAGCTCGTTACTGGCGCTGGTCAACGCGTCCCGGTTAGTGACATAACCATTGAGTGAAGGGCGGGTGACATATAACGACCCTTTCTGATTCAGGATCCCCAGATTCACTCCACTTACCGGACCGGAGGAATTGCCAAAACTCACCATCAAACCGCGACGTTGCAAACAGTCCAGCGAGGCTTCCCAGGTATCCTTGCCCACTGAATCGTAAACCACCCGCACTTTCTTGCCGTCGGTTAACTCGCTGACTCGTTTGGCGATGTCTTCTTCACGGTAGTTAATGGTCGCCCAGGCGCCGGCTTCTTTCGCGCGCTGCGCTTTTTCAGCCGAACCTACTGTGCCGATCAGGTGGGCACCTAAGGCTTTCGCCCATTGGCAGGCAATCAACCCCACTCCGCCAGCGGCTGCCTGGAAAAGGAAAATCTCATCTGGCTGCACAACATAGGTCTGGCGCAGCAGATAATGCACCGTAAGTCCCTTCAGGAAAGAGGCGGCTGCCTGCTCACAGGAGATGTTATCGGGAAGCAGGGCCAGCTTATCAACATGCACGGCATGGAACTCGCTGTACGCGCCCAGCGCAGATTGTGCATAAACCACGCGATCGCCAGGCTTAACTGCCGTTACGCCTTCGCCTACGCTCTTCACCACACCTGCGGCTTCTGTGCCCAGACCAGAAGGTAAAGCCGCCGGATACAGACCGCTGCGCATATAGGTATCGATGTAGTTAATACCGATAGCTTTATTCTCTACCACCACTTCCCCGGCTGCTGGCTCGGGCATCGCGACATCAATCAGTTGCATCACTTCCGGTCCGCCATGCTGGCTGATTTGTATACGTTTTGCCATGCTCACTCCTGTTGATTCCGCTGTATTGAGGGAGGACGACAGCATCCCAAACGGGTATACTTGCCCGTCCCCACACTCTTCGGTATTGCATCACTATGGCAGGAAATAAACCCACCAACAAATCCAACGAAAACCGTGAACCCCGAGACCGGCAGATGGAAGGGCTGAAACTGCCACCCCATTCTCTGGAAGCGGAACAGTCCGTGTTGGGCGGGTTAATGCTGGATAACGAACGCTGGGATAACGTCTCCGAACGCGTGGTCGCGCTGGACTTCTTCAGCCGCCCACACCGGATGATCTTCAGCGAAATGCAGCGCCTGCTGGAACTGGGCAAACCCATCGATCTGATCACGCTTTCCGAATCACTGGAAACGAAAAGTGAACTGAATCTGGTGGGGGGATTCGCCTATCTGGCCGAATTGTCGAAAAACACCCCAAGTGCGGCGAATATCGGCGCCTATGCTGATATCGTGCGTGAACGTGCGGTTGTGCGTGAGATGATCTCGGTCGCCAATGAAATTGCCGATGCGGGTTACGATCCTCAGGGACGGACCAGCGAAGATCTGCTCGATCTGGCAGAATCCCGCGTCTTCCAGATCGCGGAAAGTCGGGCGAACAAAGATACCGGGCCGAAGAGTGTGGATCAGATCCTTGAGGCGACGATCGCCAGGATCGAATCGCTTTACCAGACCCCACACGACGGTGTTACCGGCGTGGATACCGGCTATCCGGACCTGAATAAAAAAACGGCGGGACTTCAGCGCTCGGATTTGATCATTGTGGCAGCTCGTCCAGCGATGGGTAAAACCACCTTTGCGATGAACCTTTGTGAACACGCTGCCTTATCGCAGGATAAACCGGTGCTGATTTTCAGCCTGGAAATGCCCGGCGAACAGATCATGATGCGTATGCTGGCCTCGATTTCACGCGTGGATCAGACCCGTATTCGTACCGGTCAGCTCGATGATGAGGATTGGGCGCGTATCTCCAGCACCATGGGCATTCTGCTGGAGAAAAAGAACATGTTTATCGATGACTCCTCAGGCCTGACGCCTACGGAAGTCCGCTCCCGTGCTCGCCGTATCTTCCGTGAACACGGTGGCCTGAGCATGATCATGATCGACTACCTTCAGCTGATGCGTGTGCCTTCACTATCTGACAACCGTACGTTAGAGATCGCCGAAATCTCCCGTTCCCTCAAAGCGCTGGCTAAAGAGCTTCAGGTGCCTGTGGTGGCGCTGTCGCAGCTTAACCGCTCACTGGAGCAGCGTGCCGATAAGCGCCCGGTCAACTCGGACCTGCGTGAATCAGGCTCCATTGAGCAGGATGCCGACTTGATCATGTTTATCTACCGTGATGAGGTTTATCACGAAAACAGCGATCAGAAGGGCATTGCTGAAATCATCCTCGGTAAACAGCGTAATGGCCCGATCGGTACGGTGCGCCTGACCTTTAACGGCCAATGGTCGCGTTTTGATAACTATGCTGGCCCGCAATACGACGACGAATAACCCGCCATGCACGAAATGTGCATCCTCTGGGCTATCCATCAGAAAATAGTGTTGGACAACCAGGCGAAGAATGCGGTTATCTGTCTGGGTAGCGTCCCTGATTAGCGGCCCGGATCGATAATGACCCAGATAGATGATTACGACCTTAAGATACTGACTTTACTTGAAACTAATGGTCGTCTGACCAATCAGGAACTGAGTGATTTGGTGGGGCTCTCCGCCTCCCAGTGCTCGCGCCGCCGCATCAACCTTGAGCTGGCGGGTTTGATTCTGGGATACCACGCAAGGCTCTCGCCTGATGCGGTAGGTCTGGGGATGATTGGGCTGATTGAAGTGCGCCTGATTAACCACACTTCAGACTACGTTGAGAGCTTTCACAGTATGGTCTCTGAGCAGTCTGCAATCGTGGATGCTTATAAAACCACCGGCGATGCAGACTATTTATTGAAGGTTGCGGTAAAAGATCTGGCCGGGCTTAGCGCCTTAATCAGCCAGCTTGTTGCCGGCCATCAAAGCGTGTCACATGTGAAAACGTCCGTTGTGCTTACCCGTTTAAAAGAAAACGGCGTGATGACACCAGCCTGACGACAATGCGCACCAAATAAGTGCGTGCGCGGATCTAAATGGTGCATGCAAAGCGGATTTGATGCGTGAAGTGTGTGAAAAAAAGAATTCTAGTGCGTGATCTGACGGAGTAGCCCGCCTTTCATGCACGAAAATAAGTAGTAAAGCGCCTTGTATTCAATGGGATAATTCGCTGGCACCATCCGGCAGTCGTCTTTACTGCCGGATTGGTGCGATTTTTGCTGTATCCAGAGACAATTTCTCTGAGAACCAGCACCATGGACAATGTAGTCACCCCCACTAAAATCCCGCATACCTTGATTGAAGATGCGTTGGCGATCCTGTTTGGCACGCTGCTGGTCTCTTTCGGTGTGACGCTGTTGAAAACCGCAGGAGCCTTAACGGGCAGTACTGCCGGTATCGCCTTTCTGATCAGTTATCTGACGCATACTTCATTTGGCGTAGCCTTTTTCGTTATCAACCTGCCGTTCTACTGGCTGGCAGTACGCCGTATGGGCTGGGCATTCACCCTTAAAACCTTCTGCGCCGTTGGGCTGGTCTCTCTCTTCACCCATCTGCACCCGCTTTTCATTCACTTTTCCGCGTTGGATCCCTTTTACGCCACACTGTTCGGTAACGTGATAATGGGAATTGGGTTTATAGTGTTGTTTCGCCATAAAGCCAGCCTCGGCGGCATCAATATTCTGGCGTTATGGTTGCAGGATCGGTACGGTATTCGTGCCGGGAAGCTGCAAATGGGCGTGGACACCTGCGTGGTGCTTGCCTCTTTATTTGTGGTTTCACTGCCGATGCTGGCCGCGTCAATTGTTGGCGCAGTGATCCTCAATCTGATCATCGCCATGAACCATCGTCCTGGCCGCTATGACGTCTGATGAAGTAGATAATGAACAGCAGTGAAGCGCTGCCGGTCATGGCGGCGTCAGTCTGACCCAAACCAATTAATGGAGATCTGCACCGTGTTTCAAAACGTTGATGCCTACGCTGGCGATCCAATTCTCTCCCTGATGGAGACGTTCAAGCAGGATACCCGACCGCAAAAGGTGAACTTGAGCATCGGCCTGTATTATGACGGCCACGGTGTGATCCCTCAGCTGAAAGCCGTGGCAGAGGCGGAAGCCCGTCTGAATGCCCAGGCACAGAATGCCTCTGTTTACCTGCCGATGGATGGCCTGGCCCCTTACCGCAGCGCGATTGCTCCGTTGCTGTTCGGTCAGGATCACCCGGTGCTGAAAGCGGGCCGCATTGCCACCATTCAGACTGTGGGTGGCTCTGGTGCGTTGAAAGTCGGTGCAGACTTCCTGAAAGCCTACTTCCCTGGCTCTACTGTGTGCGTCAGCGATCCAACCTGGGACAACCATGTAGCGATCTTCGGCGGTGCCGGTTTCCAGGTCAGCACTTACCCGTGGTACGACGAACAGACTAACGGCGTGAAGTTCGACGAATTCATGGCCAAGCTGAACACGTTGCCGGCACAAACCATCGTGTTACTGCACCCTTGCTGCCATAACCCAACCGGTGCCGATCTGACTAACGCTCAGTGGGATCGGGTGACAGAAGTGCTGAAAGCCCGTGACCTGATCCCCTTCCTGGACATCGCCTATCAGGGCTTTGGTGCCGGAATGGAAGAAGATGCCTACGCCATTCGCGCTATCGCGGCGGCAGGGTTGCCAGCGCTGGTCAGCAACTCTTTCTCTAAGATCTTCTCGCTGTACGGTGAGCGTGTTGGCGGCCTGTCAGTAGTCTGTGACGATGCTGAAGAAGCCTCTCGCGTGCTGGGTCAGCTAAAAGCTACCGTTCGTCGTAACTACTCAAGCCCACCGAACTTTGGTGCTCAGGTGGTTTCCTGTGTGCTGAATGACGCTGAGCTGAAAGCCAGCTGGCTGGCCGAAGTGGAAGAGATGCGCGTGCGTATCTCCTTTATGCGCCAGGCGCTGGTGGAAGAGCTGAGCAAAGCGATGCCGGGGAAAAGTTTCGACTACCTGCTGAAGCAGCGTGGCATGTTCAGCTACACCGGTCTGAGCGCAAAGCAGGTTGACCGTCTGCGTGAAGAGTTTGGTGTTTATCTGATCGCCAGCGGCCGCATGTGTGTTGCCGGGCTGAACAGCAAAAACGTGCATCAGGTTGCTGAAGCCATGGCAGCAGTGATGTAAGGCTGAATTCACTTCAGCTGAATACGGCTCCTGCGGGAGCCGTATTGCATTATAAACCTTCTGAAACTGCAACCCGTCCGACGATTCCCGATCTTTTTCCCCTTTCGGGTTTACCTTTCCGCCACTTGCTGCACACTTAACAGGACTCATCTGGTTAAGGAACAAGAGAATGTGGTATCAGCAGACTATTACGTTAAGCCCTAAATCGCGCGGATTTCACCTGATTACCGAAGAGATTGTCGACGAGCTGCGGCGCTTAAGCGACGTGCAGGTTGGGCTGCTGCATTTGCTGTTGCAACATACTTCCGCTTCACTGACGCTGAATGAGAATTGCGACCCGACCGTGCGCAGCGATATGGAACAGCACTTTCTGCGGACGGTACCGGAGAAAGCGCCGTACGAGCACGACTATGAGGGGGCGGATGATATGCCCGCGCACATCAAGTCATCGCTGTTAGGGGCTTCATTAATGTTACCAGTCAGTCGTGGGCGGCTGGTACTTGGAACGTGGCAGGGCATCTGGCTCGGTGAACACCGCTTGCATGGCGGATCCCGCAGCATCGTTGCCACGCTGCAAGGAGAATAAAAAGATGAATGTATCGGATCTTCTTTCTTACTGTATGGACAAGCCAGGCGCAGAGCAAAGCGTGCACAGCGACTGGAAAGCGACTCAGATAAAAGTGGATGATGTGCTGTTTGCGCTGGTTCACGAAGTGGATGGACGGCCCGCCGTCGCCCTGAAAGCCACGCCAGCGCTGGCAGATTTACTGCGTGAGGAGCACACCGACGTGCGCCCAAGCGACCATCTTAACAAGTCGCACTGGAGCACCGTCCTGCTGGACGGAACGTTAAAGGATTCGCAGATTTATTATCTGGTGGATGCTTCTCTGCAAAAGGCGCTGGACACTCGCGGCGCGCACTAAGGCGAGGCAGTTGCTGACAGCCACTTAATTTGCGGAGCAAGGGACAACAAATTCTGTCCCTCTAAGGGACCGGCAAAACACGGCTGGCTTAAAAACAAAAAGGGCGGAATAAATTCCGCCCTTTTAACGTTATCAGACCGCTAAACACCGAGGTCTGTTTCGTTGTTCAGCCTTACTGGTTGCGCAAGGTATCAATGTCGATCACAAAGCGGTATTTCACATCGCTTTTCAGCATACGTTCATAGGCTTCGTTCACTTCGTCCATCTTGATCATCTCAATATCAGACGTAATGTTGTGCTTACCGCAGAAATCCAGCATCTCCTGAGTTTCTTTGATACCGCCGATCAGAGAACCGGCCAGGCTACGACGTTTGAAGACCATGTTAACCACCTGTGGCGCCGGGTGATCGTGTTCTGGCACGCCGACCAGCGTCATGGTGCCATCGCGGCGCAGCAGGGTGATGAACTGGTTCAGATCGTGCTGAGCAGCAACGGTATTCAGAATAAAGTCGAAGCTGTTGGTGTGCGCAGCCATCTGCTCAGGATCTTTAGAAATCACCACTTCATCAGCGCCCAGGCGCTTACCGTCTTCAATTTTAGAAGGAGAGGTGGTGAACAGCACAACGTGCGCGCCCATGGCATGAGCAATTTTCACGCCCATGTGGCCCAGACCGCCCAGACCCACGATACCGACTTTTTTACCCGGACCGACTTTCCAGTGATGCAGAGGAGAGAAGGTGGTGATACCAGCACACAGCAGCGGTGCCGCGCCAGCTGGGTCCAGGTTCTCAGGAATGCGCAGCACGAAGTCTTCGTTGACGATCACCTGGGTGGAATAGCCGCCGTACGTGATATCGCCAGAAATGCGGTCTTCGCCGTTATACGTCCCGGTGAAGCCGTTTTCGCAATACTGCTCCAGGTCTTCTTTACAGCTGTCGCACTCGCGGCAAGAGTCAACCAGACAGCCCACGCCGACTAAATCGCCAACTTTGTATTTGTGGGTGTGGCCGCCAACAGCGGTAACACGCCCCACGATTTCATGGCCAGGGACGACAGGAAAAATGGTGTTTTTCCACTCGTTGCGGGCCTGATGCAGATCCGAGTGGCAGACGCCACAGAACATAACTTCAATCTGGACATCGTGTTCACGCAGTTCGCGCGGCTGGAACTCAAACGGGGCCAGCTTTGATTTAGCGTCCTGTGCGGCATAGGCATGCGTAATATTCATGGTGTCTCCAGTCATTGAAAGTGTTTAGAACTTACTGCTTAGAGGATGTTCTGTCAGACAGTGCTGCCAGAATCGGTGTAGGGAACAGAGCCCATTAAGGATAGTTAGCTATCGGCAAAGGGGGTATGCCGGAATCTGTCTAAATCTTGCCTGATCCTGCATAAATTGCTCTGAAGCGACAAAAAGAGGGGAAAAAGTGCGCTAATTTATTGCAAAGTGTGGAGTTTATTTCTTCATGTAAATCACTTAAAACCGTCATCTGGCTGGCCGCAGAGCGCCAAAAAAGTCAGGGGCAGATAAATCCGCCCCTGACTCACTCTTTGCCAGAACTGGCCTGCATTGCCAGCTCATTTGTACCCTGAGCTGGCCGGCTGTTAATCCAGATTCAACAGCGGTTTCAGGAAGCGGGCCGTGTGCGACTCTTTGCACATTGCTACCGTTTCCGGCGTGCCGGAGGCCAGGATTTGCCCGCCGCCGCTGCCGCCTTCCGGACCCAAATCAACAATCCAGTCAGCGGTTTTGATCACATCAAGATTGTGCTCAATCACCACGATGGTGTTGCCCTGATCGCGCAGCTGATGCAGCACTTCCAGCAATTGCTGAATATCCGCAAAGTGCAAACCGGTGGTTGGCTCATCAAGGATGTACAGCGTTTGACCTGTGCCGCGTTTAGAAAGCTCTCTCGCCAGCTTAACGCGCTGAGCCTCACCGCCCGAAAGCGTGGTGGCAGACTGACCCAGACGGATATAAGACAGGCCTACGTCCATCAGCGTTTGCAGCTTGCGCGCCAGTGCAGGCACGGCATCAAAGAATTCACGGGCTTCTTCAATGGTCATTTCCAGCACTTCGTGGATATTTTTGCCTTTGTACTTCACTTCCAGCGTTTCACGGTTATAGCGTTTGCCTTTGCACTGGTCGCACGGCACGTAGATATCCGGTAAGAAGTGCATCTCTACCTTGATCACGCCGTCGCCCTGACAGGCTTCGCAGCGCCCACCACGAACGTTAAAGCTGAAACGCCCTGGCGTATAGCCGCGCGTACGAGATTCCGGCACGCCAGCAAACAGTTCACGAACCGGGGTGAAGATGCCGGTGTAGGTAGCCGGGTTAGAACGCGGTGTACGGCCGATTGGGCTCTGGTCGATATCGATCACTTTATCGAAGTTTTCCATGCCGGTAATATCACGATACGGTGCTGCTTCCGCGATGGTCGCGCCGTTAAGCTGGCGTTGGGCAATCGGGAACAGCGTATCGTTGATCAGCGTGGATTTGCCCGAACCGGACACACCAGTGATGCAGCTGAACAAGCCAACGGGCAGCGACAGCGTCACATCCTTCAGGTTGTTGCCCTTCGCGCCGGTAAGCTTCAGGACTTTGGCCGGATCGGCTTTCACTCGCTCCTTCGGAATGGCGATACCGCGCTTACCGCTAAGATACTGACCGGTAAGAGACGCTTCGACCGCCATAATGTCATCGACGGTGCCTTCAGCCACCACCTGGCCGCCATGCACACCGGCACCAGGGCCGATATCAATCACATGGTCTGCGGCGCGGATCGCATCTTCATCGTGCTCAACCACAATCACCGTGTTCCCGAGATCGCGCAGATGCACCAGCGTTTCCAGCAGGCGTTCATTATCGCGCTGATGCAGGCCGATTGACGGCTCATCCAGCACGTACATCACACCGACCAGACCAGCACCAATCTGGCTTGCCAGACGAATACGCTGCGCTTCACCACCGGACAATGTGTCAGCCGAACGCGACATAGAGAGGTAATTCAGACCAACGTTGACCAGGAACTTCAGGCGGTCACCAATCTCTTTCAGCACTTTTTCGGCAATCTGCGCACGCTGGCCGCTCAGCTTCATGTTCTGGAAGAACTCCATTGCATGGCCAATGCTCATGTCTGAAATGGTGGGCAGCGTGGTGTTTTCAACAAACACGTGGCGCGCTTCACGCTTCAGACGGGTGCCGTGGCAGCTGGTGCAGGAACGGTTGCTGATAAATTTCGCCAGATCTTCGCGTACGGCGGAAGATTCGGTCTCTTTATAGCGGCGTTCCATATTGTGCAGCACGCCTTCAAACGGATGGCGACGGACAGACGTGTCACCACGATCGTTGATGTACTTAAATTCGATGGTCTCTTTACCAGACCCGAACAGGATCACCTGGCGGGCATGATCTTCCAGTGAATCAAACGGTGCTTCGATATCGAACTTCAGATGCTCTGACAGGGAACGCAGCATCTGGAAGTAGTAGAAGTTACGGCGATCCCAGCCACGGATTGCGCCGCCAGCCAGAGACAGCTCAGGATTCTGTACCACACGGTCAGGATCGAAATATTGCTGTACGCCCAGGCCATCGCAGGTTGGGCACGCGCCGGCTGGGTTGTTAAAGGAGAACAGGCGAGGCTCCAGCTCGGACATGCTGTAGCCACAGACCGGACAGGCAAAGTTAGCGGAGAACACCAGTTCTTCAGCCTTCTCGTCATCCATATCCGCTACTACAGCGGTGCCGCCAGAGAGCTCCAGCGCCGTTTCGAACGACTCTGCCAGCCTTTGTTTTAGATCTTCACGCACCTTGAAGCGATCGACTACCACTTCAATGGTGTGTTTCTTTTGCAGTTCCAGCTTCGGAGGATCCGAAAGATCGCACACTTCCCCATCAATGCGGGCGCGGATATACCCCTGCGAAGCGAGGTTTTCCAGCGTTTTGAGGTGCTCACCTTTGCGCTCTTTCACGATCGGGGCCAGCAGCATCAGCCGGCGGCCTTCAGGCTGGGCCAGCACGTTATCCACCATCTGGCTAACGGTCTGTGCCGCTAGCGGAACATCATGATCCGGGCAGCGAGGCTCGCCCACGCGGGCAAACAGCAGGCGCAGGTAGTCATGAATTTCTGTGATGGTGCCCACGGTGGATCGCGGGTTATGTGAGGTGGATTTCTGCTCGATCGAGATGGCTGGCGACAACCCTTCGATATGATCGACATCCGGCTTCTCCATCAGGGAGAGAAACTGGCGCGCATAGGCAGACAGGGATTCTACATAGCGGCGTTGCCCCTCGGCGTACAGCGTATCAAACGCCAGCGAGGACTTACCGGAACCTGACAAGCCGGTGACAACGATCAGTTTGTCGCGCGGGATGGTCAGGTTGATATTTTTCAAATTATGGGTGCGTGCACCCCGTACTTCGATCTTATCCATTCACAATTCCCGGATTAACACAGATCTCACCATGCCGGTCCGGCATGGCCAGAATTAAGCCTGTTATTATGGCACAAAATAACCTGAGTGGATATCCAGTGTTTTGCCACAAGAGCACAGCAGGATCCAGAGGCTGCCTGCGGCCTGACCGTAAAAATTTACGATCCTGCTCAGGCCACAATCTGCAACGGTGCAAGCTTGATAAAGCCCTTCGCGATGCGGATCTGAAAGTAGGATCTAAGGGAGTGGCATGTTAGAATTTCCGGCTTAGACTTAAAGCAGAACAATTATCGGAGACTCGAACATGGCCAGCAGAGGCGTAAACAAAGTGATCCTGGTGGGCAACCTGGGTCAAGATCCGGAAGTCCGCTACATGCCAAATGGCGGCGCCGTTGCCAACATCACGCTGGCCACGTCCGAAAGCTGGCGTGACAAGCAAACCGGCGAAACCAAAGAAAAAACCGAATGGCACCGTGTTGTGCTGTTTGGCAAACTGGCAGAAGTCGCGGCAGAGTACCTGCGTAAAGGTTCTCAGGTGTATATCGAAGGCGCATTGCAGACCCGTAAATGGACTGACCAGGCTGGCGTTGAGAAGTACACCACCGAAGTTGTCGTCAACGTTGGCGGCACTATGCAGATGCTGGGTGGACGTCAGGGCGGCGGTGCAGGCGCACCGGCTGGCGGCGGTCAGGGTGGTCAGGGCAGCAACAACGGCTGGGGCCAGCCACAGCAGCCTCAGGGCGGCGGCAATCAGTTCAGTGGCGGCCAGCAGGCTCGTCCGGCGGCTCAGCCACAGCAGAACAGCGCACCGGCTAACAACGAGCCACCAATGGACTTCGACGACGATATCCCCTTCTGATCCCGCTTTCAGAACGTTGTTGAACCCCGCTAAAAACCCCGCTCAGGCGGGGTTTTTTAATGCCTGCGATAAAGGCCAAAAAGTGTTTGTTACCGGTTTTATCGCTCACTATTTTCATCCTCATCCTCATCCTCATCCTCATCCTCTCTTATTAATTCGCAAACCCCGGCCAACGTAGTGGTCATCGCGGCGGGTGAAGATCGGATGCAAACGTCACGCGAATCAGAGGTGCTGCGCGATAACATTCACGGTGCAGCGCTGGAAGTGATTGAAGACTCCGGACATATGCTGCCGCTGGAGCAACCAAAAGCGCTGGCAGCTGTGATAACTCGTTGGCTTGCGGCGCACCCGGTATAAACAGTTACTAAAAATAACGCAGATAATCGCTCAAATACTGTCGCGAAAGGGTAAATTAGCGGAGCATTTTGGCATTCCGGGTAGAGATGGCATTAGATGAAAAGATGGTTACTGGCGCCAGTTATGGCGCTGTTGGCTTGGCAGGGCGCTGCGGCAGAAAATCGGAACGATCCTGAAGCGGTCAGCCAGAGTTTTTACAGTTGGTATCTTACGGCACTCAGCAAAGATGAGAGTCCGATTGATGAGCACGATCCGCTGCTCACTACCTTTGTGACCCCAAAGCTGCTGAACAAAATCAATGTGCTGATAAAAAGTCCGGATGGGATGGATGATGATTTCTTCCTGCAGGATCAGGACTACAGCGATTCCTGGGTGGATCACGTAAGCGTAGGGCGTTTTACCCTGAACGGTGTTTCTGCCTCTGGCGACGTCACGTTGGGTAACGATCCTGACGACCAGCAGCTGCTGCTGGTCACGCTGCACAAAGAGGATTCAGGCTGGAAAATCGACGACGTTGAAAAAGAAGAGAACAAGCAGCCCTGACAGCTCAGGGCCGATCCTGGCTTATTTCAGGCAATGACCTGCCTGAATTGCTCATGCAACGTATCCAGCAGGTCGTAACGTTTGCGGTATTCAGAACGCTTTTTACTGGCGATCTCTTCCAACGGCTTTCTTGGGAAGCTAAGCGGCACCGAGAACAGTTTGCTGCCGGATGGCTGGGCATTCAGCGTTTCCCAGAACTCGTTATAACTGGCATGGAACAGGCTGCGTTTCTTTAACCGGTAGCGCAGGCTGCGGAAAATATGGCCGTTATCGCTAACCGCTTCAATTTTTGCCACGCCGGTAGCCGAGCAGATCAGCGTCAGTGTTTCCATCAACAAGCGTTTTGGGAACAAGCCGTAACAGGCTTTGGTTGCTTCGCGGATCAGCTCATGCGGCGTATCGCGATGCGCACCCTGAATGCCGCCAATTATCGCCACCTTCTCGCCTTCAACCGTGGCGACGGCAAACGTCAGCATCGCCAACTGCACGCCCTCCCGGCGAAACAGCAAGTTCACTTCACCTTCTCTTTCACAACGACCTGTACAAGCCAGCGTGACGCTAAAAGCTTCGCCATTTTTACCGGTAAAGCTCACCAGCTCCAGACCCTGTTGGCTCAGCATTGCCTGGCGTAAGCGCAGGGAAGGGAGCTGCTTCACATAATGATAGTGGCTGATGATGGCGTTGGCTCGTGCGGCCATTGTCATACCGTTATAAAGGTAAGGGCGGTGGATCTTACTCGGCAGCGTGTGTTGAATCGGCAGGATCTCCCGCATTACCGGCTCTTCCGTGATCGCCGCGAGGATCTTCCTGGTGGCCGAAGGCCAGGCCAGCGAGCGGAACAGATATTTAATGCGATACTCAGGGTCGTACCACAACTTGCCCGGCTTATATTTTCCGGAGATCAGAGACAGAAAAAGGGTCAGGCTATTTTCCTGATGAGGAACGAGTGTGGTATCGGTCATGGTCGGCATTCCAGAGGGGTAAAATGACAGTCAACCATGCTGACGCTCAACGTTTCGTAAACATCTCTGGGCCCACCAGGACTTCTCTGGTTCGGTTGAAGAGGTGTTTAATTTCACCCGTACTTAAGGCAAATCTCAGCGATTCGCTGCCGGATTGGATCGCACAGAGTAAAAGCCGTAAGCTCTTTTTTTTGACCAAATGCAGGTTTTCTATGTTTGCAGGCGTGTTGTTTGCTGTGGCCGCAGGGATGATGTGGGGCTTAATATTTGTTGGGCCGCTGCTGGTGCCCGATTATCCTGGGGCGTTGCAGTCCGTTGGGCGATACCTGGCTTTCGGGCTTATTGCCCTGCCGCTGGCCTGGCGTGACTGGAAACGCCTGCGCCAACTGTCGCGTGGCGACTGGACCGAAGCGCTGAAACTGTCGCTGGTGGGCAACCTTCTTTATTACACCTTTCTGGCAAATGCCATTCAACGCACCGGGGCGCCAGTCTCGACGATGATCATCGGCACGCTGCCGGTGGTGATTTCTGTCAGCGCTAACCTTCTTTATGGTCAGCATGAAGGACGTCTGGCCTGGCGCAAGCTTACGCCCGCCCTGCTGTTAATCGCTGCCGGATTGATGTTGGTGAACGTTGCCGAATTGCAGGGAAGTGAACAGCAGATCGATGTCTGGCGCTACGTCAGTGGCATTGTTCTGGCGTTGATGGCTATGATTTGTTGGACCTGGTATCCGTTACGTAACGCCCGCTGGCTTCGCGAGCATCCGCACAGAAAAGCCACAACCTGGGCAACGGCGCAGGGTATTGCCACACTGCCGCTGGCTATCGTCGGTTATCTGTTGGTGAGTGTGCAGTTGCATCTGACCCAACCCTCCTTTTCACTGCCGTTTGGCCCTCGCCCGGACGTCTTTATCCCGTTGATGATTGCCATTGGTTTGCTTTGTTCGTGGCTGGGCGCACTGTGCTGGAATGAAGCCAGCCAGCGGCTGCCAACGGTGCTGGTGGGCCCGCTGATAGTCTTCGAGATACTGGCTGGCCTGGCTTATACCTTTATAATCCGCCAAAGCTGGCCTCCGCTTCTGACCTTGTCTGGCATCGCCTGTTTGATCGCTGGGGTTATCGTTGCCACCAGGATTAAACCGGAGCCGGCGATCGCTGAAGTCATTGTCGGCAAATGATTTAACCTCCCTCACCCCGTCAAATCATCCTCGAAAACCTTCTTTCTGGGCTGGCCGTAAAGCCGGCCCTTATTATGTCGATTCTGTGATCAAAGCCCTGTTTTTAGGACAATGCCGCAGACCGGAAAGCGGCTTCAGCGCACTCTTTTCCCTGGCACAGACTCTAATTGTTCCGCTATAAGAATAATCGCTAATGAGAATAGCCCGCTTTTTTAGACAGTGTACGGGGGCTACTTAATGGCAAAGGGCGGTTTTTTGAGACGGTTTTTATAAACTCAAACCACCCTTAACTCAAATTATCAGCTCTCGGAAACGACAGTCTTGGGGTCGGGAAGGGCTAAACACATTAGAAATTCCGTAATTATGATTTCTTTGGCTGCTGCTTCAGAAGGGTTTTAGGTCTTAAGCTTAAGTGTTACTACAGGGTTGCTGACGGAATGACTGGCCCTGAACCAGGCGAATGCTCCATCACACCGTGATTTAAGCCAAATCGGTTAGTAGCATAACAGATGCACTTTTACCAAAAAGATGAAAATCATGAACCATTGTTAAAGAGAGAATGTTAACGGAATTTGAAGGTGGCTGGGTGTTTTTTAACCCATCGGTTAGAAGGGTTAATGTCAGGAAAGGCGCATTTATCTTTGGGTACAAAGATAAATGCGCTCAGAAGGGATTGAAACAGATGGGTTTTTAGCTGGTGGTGAATAAAGATACAGCCTAACAGGGGACAATCCAGACAATTAACTCATCAAGAAAACACGTCTCCATAAAAACGAACCGTACTTTTCAATTAGCAATGGGAATATTTTATTTTGGTCCTGCAGGTAATATACAAATGTGCTGTAGATCTCAATTACTGGTTTTCAATGTTGTACGGGTAATGATAGACACTACGACTAATATCCAGCAGGCGGCAGCTACGGCGTGTCCCGATATCAAAGGTATCCTGCAGGTAATTAACTGCCTGACGCTTGTCGTTGGTAGTAAAGAAGTTTTTCAGTACGCTTTGCAGCATTTCTTTGTCGGAGTTAAGCGTTTGCAGCTCGCGCTCCATGTTGTGTACTTTTTCCTCCAGGTCTTTGATTTTACGACCTTCTTCTGAAGATAATCCGGCAAATTTCTTCTTCCAGCTATAGAAGGTAGCCTCAGAGATCCCCAGTTCGTCACAGATCTCTTTCACCTTTACCCCGCATTCAGATGCTTTAATGGCACTGGTGATTTGCTCTTCTGTATATCGTGACTTTCTCATAAATGCTCTTCCCTTTCTTAACAATAATACGATGAGATTGACTGCAACAATTAGTGGATCTGATTATTCCAAAAATCTGAGCAGTGTCGATAAGTGCGCGATTTGAATGGCAGGGATTAAGTTAAGTGATTATGAAGAAATATCATCATGGGATTTCTCCTATTTTATTTCTAAACCCCTTAGTTAGCTTTCGATATGCAGGTTTTTGATATAAATTCGTCACATGAAATCTTCTGGGCCAGCGAGTGATTCAGAATACTCCAGCATGTGTAACCTGAAATTTGTGCCATGATAATTAGCGCCAAAAAGTGACTTGTGAAAAGGTTTACATAAATTTAAGCGCGTAAATACTCAGACTATTTTCAGTGATCAAAGCGTTGAAACAAAAAAATGCATTCACTGAGAGCGGATTAGGAATTGTCCGCTTTAAAAGAATTAGGTCCATTTTTTCGCCAGGTATATCGAGCGTGTAAAATTTCCGTTTTCGACATGGACGTGCCGAGTTATTGCAAATAAGTGATTAGTTTTACAAAGGATGCTTCGATGAAACACCGCGCAATGTCAAACGCCATCTGGATGATGTCGGAAAAAGTCGTTTCCGTATTTGGAGTGATATTTGTCACTTCCTATGTTGCAAAATCCTTTGGCCCCTCAGTATTTGGGCAAATAGCATTTTCTGCTTCACTTTTTTCAATTGTTCAGACTATCGCTATTTTCGGTACTGAAACCATTTTGTTTAAAAGTATCAGCAAAAATGTGCCTAAAGGGATAAGGCTGATGGCTGTGACCCAACAGCTACGCATGGTGTTGTTGTTATTACTGTCCTTGCCGGTATTAATTTACGTCTGGCTGGAGATGCGGGAAAATTTTTTGGTTTTTGCGGTCGCTTCGTTCCTGTCGGCAATGTTTGTCACGCAGGATATCTTCAGCGTGTACAACAATGCCCGGTTAGAGTCGCGGATGAATACGGTGGCCAATGCCACGGGAATGGTCATCAGTTTTGGCATCAGTTTTTTGGTTGCCTGGTTCAAGCTGAGTCCTTTACTGCTTTCGCTCTCCATCGTGTCCGTCACTCTGGTGCCGTACATGATCAAGCGCAGCCGATTCCACCAGGCGAATACCCTCAGCTCGCCGCCTAAGCGCAAGCACAGAAGCTATTTGCGCTACCTGTTACACGCGGGATTACCGCTGGCAATCTCCAGTGTATTCATCTCGATACAGGTAAAACTGGCACAATTTTTCCTGGTAGGCGTGGGCTCAGCGCATGAGCTGGGGCTGTTTACCGCCGCCAATACTATTTCTGCTTCCTGGATTTTTATCCCGGTAGCGATCATAACATCCTGTTTTTCTGAGATCTTCAGGGAGCGTGCGGATGTGGCAGTAAAACTGGCCGCAAGGCTGAATGGCTATGTAATGGCAGTTTCCTTTTTGATGCTTCTTATCGTCGCGCTGTTTGGCGAAAAGATCATCATTACCCTTTATGGGCATGACTACACACAATCGGGAAATCTCGTTACGTTATTGTCGTTAGCAACCTGCTTTTCGGCAATGGGAACAGTAGCTTACCGCTACATGGTGAAGGAAGGTGGTTTTAATTACCTGCTGGTCAAGATCGTTGTCCTGATGGTAATTAGCGTGGCAACCAACTGGTTCTTTATCCGTTTCTGGGGGTTAACAGGCGCAGCCTGGAGTGTTCTGATCACCGAACTGCTTTCCCTGACCGTAATGAATTATTTCTTTAAGAATGCCGTCATTCTTAAAATACAGCTTTCCTCACTTAACTACAAAACATACAAATGAGGTAAAAAATGTTAAAACTCAAAGCAGAATTGAGAAAAGGCGTCTTATACCTGCTCAAGAAAATGCCGTGGTCCTATCAGGACCGAGTTTACTATTTTCACACTTTTAAGCGGTTACCTAACATTCGCCAGCCAAAACTTTTTAATGAGAAAATTCTGTATCGCAAATTCGTCACTGGCGACTATGTTCGTTATGGGAATCTTTCGGATAAAGTTTTAGTGCGTGACTACATAGCAAAAACAATTGGTGAAGAGTATTTAATTCCTCTGTTGCATGAGACGGACGATCCGATTTCATTGCTGGGACTTAAATCTCTAAAAAATACCGTTATTAAGCCTAATCACGGCTCTGGTATGGTAGAAATATTGCTTGAAGAACCGGACTGCATTCAGAAGCAGCTGTTGATACGTCGTTGTGAAGAGTGGTTGCGCCGTGATTTCTCGCATCAGTCCCGCGAGATTCATTATCGCTACATCAAACCGCGTATTCTGGTGGAAGAATATGTGGGTGACGGCAAGTTAGCCGCCATCGACTATAAATTCCATATGTTCAACAAGAAAGATGGCAACTTTGAGTACGTGCTGCAGATTATCTACAACCGCTGTGGTAACTCACCGCTGTCGATGAACTTCTACGTCAACAATCTGGAGCACTGTTTCTACAAGATCCGTGACACCGGTCTGGATATCAGTGGTGATATGGAAACCTTGCAGAGGGCGCTGGAGCTGAGCAAAAAATTGGCCAGTGACTTCGACTACGTTCGCGTTGACTGGTACATCAGTGAAGGGCAAATCTACTTCGGCGAGCTGACCTTTACGCCAGGTGCCGGGATGGTGACAGGGCTGGATATGGGACTGGATAAGATGATGGGTGATATGTGGCTGCAGGAACACAAAGCGGCAGTATTACCAGAAACCTCAGGAAGCGGGACTCCGTTGCCGGTGGCTTTTAAGAAGTTCTGAAAGACCCGAATACAACAACGAGCCGTTTTCTCTTTGAGAAAACGGCTCGTGTGTTTTCAGGGCATAGGATAATCCGTTGGCGTGTGGCTCATCACGTCCACGAACACATCTTTGGTGATGTGCCAGAAGTTATGCAGGTTATCCATGCTCAGAGTGATCCCTAACAGCCCGGTGACGAACCAGCATGACATACCAATCCCTACGCCGGTGAAGACAAAGGCGATGCCTTTATGGCTGGCCTGACGGCACTTCACGTTAAAGGTGCTGGCAATAAACATCATTACTGCACTAACCAGTTCCCATCTCATCAATACCAGGCTAGCGGTTAAGGTACCCATATCTGTTCAAACTCCGAGAATGACTGCCCTGACAAGAGGCTATGGCATCACCGGTTCAAACGAAAAGTTGCCAGGTTGCTTTTCATTTGAACTGACATAACAGGTCACAGAAGTGTGATGACGGTCACATTATATCACTCGATTTTAAAATTTGAACAAAATTTGGGCCTGGTATGGTAGTTTTTTGTTAGCGATAAAAATAGCCTTTTATTTACTGATATTTACCGACGCTATTCCAAAATATAAGGAATAATTCCTATAGCGTAAAAGTGAAAACCGTCTACTGCCCCTTATCCCATCACCTCTTTCTTTGCGGGGCTGAAATTTATCGGCATCCGTGATCTTTTTTATTATTGATATAAGCTAGTTAGCCTTATTTTGAGACGATTAATGCCAATAATTGTCATTCTAAATGATTAGCTGAGTCGTCCAGTCCCGGCTTTGATTTTTTTCGGGACTCCTGGAAATGCAGCAAAAACAGCCGCTTGATATCGCCAGCCATTCCAGGTTTCGGGCAATACTTAACGCTTTCTTAGGCTTCCCCGTTCTTAACTTAAGTCAAATTCTCTCTTTGGGATGAATCTGACCTGCTAAAAGTTGTACAACCCGTCAATGCTATGTAGGATTTTTCAGGATAAAAAATCCTTATAACTCATTCCCTTCCATTTTTACGGGGCGGAGTTTTCTACACCTGAAAAAAAGCTCCCCGGATATTCGCTAAAGCGAAATGAGGTAATGGAGCAATAAAAAAAATAAAGGAGCCTTTGTGTTTTCCACTGGCTATTTGAGGCTACAAGGCCTGTTACACCCCCAGAGAACCCCTCTTGCACTCTGCATTATGTTGGGCTGTGTTTCCGAGGCTCAGGCCGGCTCTGCGGCTTATGACAAGATGATCACCCACGCCGGGGCGGGCAACAGCTCGCTGGTGTTGATTGGCTGGGTCACAGTACTTTTGTGGAAGTGCGCCGTGCATAAGGCTAATTCACCGCCGATACGGCGAGGGAGGAAGCATGTCCAGTGAACCTTTAGCTGGCACAGCGACTAAACGCTCTGCCACAAAGCCGTTGCCGACGCTTCGCAAAAGTCTGCAACGCATTCACCTGGTGATTATCGTGGTGTCGTTGATGTTCAGCGGCATCTCGCTGTCAGTGTTGTCGATGTTTGCCCTGCGGAGTTATGCAGAAAACAATCTTCAACTGGTAGCGACTACTCTCGGCTACAGCGTTCAGCCCGCTGTACTGGCTGGCGATGCTGCTACGGCCAACGATATCGTCCGCCAAATTGGGGCGAAGGCGGAGTTCGGCCACGCCAGAATTGTCGATGCCAATAATAAGGTGTTGGTTAACTGGACTTCACCTGGCGCCGTACACCCTGAAGGGGCAGGGGAGCTGGTGACACACTGGCTGTTTCAGCAGCCAGCAAAAGTGCCGATCGTGCATGGCGGTAAGGTGATAGGTCAGGTCTGGCTAAGCGGCGATGCCAGCCGGGTGATGCACTATCTCAGCCAGGCGTTGAAATGGTTGAGCGGCAGCATGCTGGTGGCGGCGTTGCTGGCCTTCTGGCTTACGCACCGGATGCACGCGGGGATCTTAACCGGGCTGCAAAATATTGCCTCGGTCGCGCACGATGTTCGCAGACGCCGGGCATTCTCGCTGCGGGTGCCTTCCTCTTCAATTGCGGAGCTGAATAAGCTGAGCGGCGATTTCAACAGTCTGCTGGATGAACTGTCTGACTGGCAGAACCGCCTGCAGCGTGAAAACGATTCGCTGGCGTATCAGGCATTGCATGATGGGCTGACTGGTTTGCCGAACCGCAAAGCCTTCGAACGGGCGTTACAAAAACTGATGAACAACCCACAAACCTGCGATCAGGTGGCGGTGCTGTTTATCGATGGCGATCGCTTCAAAGAAGTTAACGATACGTACGGTCACGCAGCAGGGGACAATGTCCTGGCGGAGACTGCACAACGTTTGCGAGGCAGGCTGAGGAAAGAGGATTTAGTCGCTCGTCTGGGCGGTGATGAATTCGCGGTATTGCTAACAGGGATCGAGAACGGTGAGCAGGCTGCCAGAGTGGCTGAAAATGTCATCGAAGCGATGCGTGAACCTATCAGATTGGCTGGCGGCAAGACCGTGGCTCAATCGCTGAGTATCGGCGTGGCGCTGGCAAAAAATCATGCCACGGGCGAGGCGATGATTGCTCAGGCCGATGCGGCGATGTACCACATCAAAGAGCTGGGCGGCGGCTGGTACTTCTCCCCTTCATTCTGGGGGCAGGATCCGCAAGCCGCGCCGCAGCTTCGTAACCGGGTTTAGTTGCAGGCTGGGCAGTTACTGTCCTGCTGCACTTTGCCATAGGCCGCGCTGGCAAAGTCGCTGCAGTCGAAGCTGTAACCTACCTGGCGGGTCAGCGACTGGCGGCGCATGGTATGACGATAGGCGGTTGGCGTCTGTGAGAACTGACGGCGGAACACGCGGGAGAACGTCTGCTGCGAGTCGTAACCATACTGCATAGCAATATCAAACACCGGGCGCTGCGTCTGACGCAGCGCTTCGGCCGCCAGCGTCAGACGACGCTCACGAATGTAGCCGCCAAGCGTTTGTTTGGTCACGGTGCGAAACATCCGCTGCAAATGCCACTTCGAATAGCCCGATTTCGCGGCCACCTCATCAATCGACAGCGTTTTATCCAGGTTGGTTTCAATCCAGTCGGTAAGGGTGTGGATGATGTCGTCATGCATACTTTTCTTCTCCCTGGCGGAACATTTCGGGTCGTCTTCTCAATGGCTGCTGAGTATAATTCCTCAAGTTAACTTGAGGTAAAGAGCTAAATGAAAAAAAGTCGCCACTGTCCTAACAAGCGAGAACTGACGCCAGGTGACGTCGCCCTGCGCTGCGGTGTGGCCGTCTCTGCGCTGCATTTCTATGAAAGCAAAGGTTTAATCAGCAGCTTCCGCAATGCCGGAAACCAACGGCGCTATCACCGCGATGTGCTGCGCCGGGTGGCTATTGTCAAAATTGCTCAGCGCATCGGCATTCCGCTGGCGACGATTGGCGACCACTTAATGCAGCTTCCGGCAGGAAACCGCATGTCACCGAAAGAGTGGAAGGTGCTGACTGAGAAATGGCGTGAAGAGCTGGATCGCCGGATCGAAACCCTGACCAGGCTGCGTGACGATCTGGACGGTTGCATTGGTTGCGGCTGTTTGTCGATGCAGGATTGTCCGTTGCGTAACCCGAACGATCAGTTAAGCGAGCGTGGCACCGGGGCGATCCTGCTGGAGTCTGAGCGGGAGTGAGCCACTTCAGCTCTTTTCAGAGTGTCTATACTGATAATTCCCCGTTTAACACAAGGTTAGAACATGATTACCGTTCACCACCTGAATAATTCCCGATCGCAGCGTGTGCTCTGGATGCTGGAAGAGCTGGAAGTGCCTTATCAGATCAAACGCTATCAGCGTGAGGGCACCATGCTGGCCCCTGAAGCGCTGAAAAAAGTGCATCCTTTGGGGAAATCCCCGGTGATCACCGACGAAAATCGCGTGGTTGCGGAATCTGGCGCGATCCTTGAGTACCTGAGCGAGCGTTATGACGCAGAAAACAGGCTGAAACTAACTGATGAAGAAGCCCGCTTGCAGTCTCGTTACTGGCTGCACTATGCCGAAGGGTCGTTAATGCCACTGCTGGTGATGAAGCTGATCTTCAGCCGGATGGGGAAACCGCCGGTTCCCTGGCTGCTGCGTCCCATTGGCAATGCTTTTGGCAAAGGTGTGCAGAAGGGCTATCTGGATAAACAGCTGGCGACCCACCGCGAGTTTATAGAACAGCATCTTGCCAGCAACGAGTGGTTTGCAGGGCCGCACTTTAGCATTGCAGACGTACAGATGAGCTTCCCGATTCAGGCTCTGAGCGCGCGCGGTGGCGCAGCAAACTCCCCGGCAATACAGGCCTGGCTGACGAAAGTCCAAAATCGTGCAGCCTGGCAGCGAGCCCTGCAACAGGGCGGTGAAGTAAAGCTCGACTGAATAGATTTCTCCCTGAAATGCCCCTGCGTTTCAGGGCCACCCCCCTGAGCTGTATCCATAAGAAATTGCTATTACGACGCCGCATAACGGATGGGTAGAGTCTCCTCTGATTGCGGCGAGGTGTGGATCGCCAGAGTCAAACTCATGGTTTGTGCAAATATAGGTGCGAACAGCAGTTGAAAATGCACTATTAAACGCTGGATAATCGTTTGCCTTTAAAATAGTGCGGCTTAATGCGTGACGCAGTAAACGTTTGCCTTTTTTCCGACCGTTGCCCCGGTAGTGGGTTTTCGCGGTCTGTGAACAGTGCGTCCTGGGATGGTGAAACGTCGAATCAGTCAGCTTCATGCGTCATGCATCAATAACTCATAAGAAATCTCAGGGGATTTTTCACTATGTCGACTCCTTCTCATCAGCCCGGCGGTTCGCTGGACAGCTGGTTTAAAATTTCTGCGCGCGGCAGTTCTGTTCGTCAGGAAATTCTGGCGGGCTTAACCACCTTCCTTGCCATGGTCTATTCGGTGATCGTTGTGCCGTCGATGCTGGGCAAAGCCGGTTTTCCTCCTACGGCGGTCTTCGTCTCTACCTGTCTGGTGGCAGGCTTCGGATCGTTGATCATGGGCCTGTGGGCCAATCTGCCGATGGCCATTGGTTGTGCTATCTCTCTGACTGCTTTTACCGCTTTCAGCCTGGTGCTGGGACAACACATCAGCGTGCCTGTGGCGTTGGGTGCGGTATTCCTGATGGGTGTGCTGTTCACCGTCATCTCTGCAACCGGTATCCGTTCGTGGATCCTGCGTAACCTGCCGATGGGCGTTGCTCACGGGACTGGCGTAGGTATAGGTCTGTTCCTGCTGCTGATCGCGGCTGACGGTGTTGGCCTGGTGGTGAAAAACCCTGCGCCTGGTTTGCCAGTCGCGCTGGGTGATTTCGCATCCTTCCCGGTGATGATGTCGTTATTGGGTCTGGCCGCAATTTTCGGTCTGGAAAAATTGCGCGTACCGGGCGGCATTCTGCTGACTGTGATCGCCATTTCCATTCTGGGGCTGATTTTTGATCCAGCGGTGAAATATCAGGGGCTGTTTGCCATGCCAAGCCTGAGCGATGCCAACGGTAACTCGCTGGTGTTCAGCCTGGACATTCTGGGCGCGTTGAAACCTGCGGTTCTGCCCAGCGTACTGGCGCTGGTGATGACGGCGGTCTTCGATGCTACCGGCACCATCCGTGCGGTGGCAGGGCAGGCTAACCTGCTGGATAAAGACAATCAGATCATCAACGGCGGTAAGGCACTGACTACCGACTCCGTGAGCAGCATCTTTGCTGGTCTGGTAGGCGCATCGCCTGCTGCGGTGTATATCGAATCTGCGGCCGGCACGGCAGCGGGTGGGAAAACCGGTCTGACAGCGATTGTCGTGGGCTTGCTGTTCCTGGTGATCCTGTTCCTTTCTCCGCTGGCTTATCTGGTTCCGGGTTACGCAACGGCACCTGCACTGATGTATGTTGGCCTGCTGATGTTGAGCAATGTTTCAAAAATCGATTTTGACGATTTTGTTGATGCAATGTCAGGTTTGCTGGCGGCGGTCTTCATCGTGCTGACCTGTAACATCGTTACCGGCATCATGTTAGGTTTCGGTTCGCTGGTGATTGGCCGCATTTTTGCTGGTGAATGGCGTAAGCTGAACGCAGGCACGGTCATCATCGCGGTGGCGCTGGTGGCTTTCTATGCTGGCGGTTGGGCCATCTAAAAAGTCTGGGGCTGCCAGGCGGCCCCTGATTTTTCCTGGTTATCTGAATTATTCCCCCAATAACGCACTCCAGGTTTTAAATCCCTTCCTGTTTTTGTTTTACTATTCCCCAAGGTCGATCGTTCCGACTGGTGTTGTTGTATTTTTCAGGAAGACAGATAAGGGAAACATGGAAATCTTCTTTACCATCCTCATTTTGACGCTGATGGTGTCGCTCTCAGGCGTCGCTGCCCGCATCATTCCGTTTCAAATCCCTCTGCCGCTGGTGCAGATTGCCATGGGCGCTTTGCTGGCCTGGCCGACGTTTGGCTTACATGTCGACTTCGATCCCGAGCTGTTTCTGGTGCTGTTTATCCCGCCGCTGCTGTTTGCGGATGGCTGGAAAACCCCAACCAGTGAGTTTCTGAACCACGGTCGTGAAATTATCGGGCTGGCGCTGGTGCTGGTCCTGATCACCGTGGTGGGAATTGGCTATCTGATTTACTGGCTGGTGCCGGGCATTCCGTTACTGGCTGCGTTTGCGCTTGCGGCGGTGTTGTCACCAACCGATGCCGTGGCCTTGTCCGGCATTGTCGGGGAAGGGCGTATCCCGAAAAAGATTATGGCGATTTTGCAGGGCGAGGCGCTGATGAACGATGCGTCTGGCCTGGTCTCTCTGAAGTTTGCCGTCGCGGTTGCGATGGGCACCATGGTGTTCACCGTCTCCGGAGCCACCATCGAGTTCCTGAAAGTGGCGATTGGTGGTCTGCTGGCGGGTATCGCTATCTGCTGGCTGTATGGTAAATCGTTACGCCTGGTAAGCCGCTGGAGCGGAGATGACCCGGCGACACAAACCGTACTGCTGTTGCTGCTGCCGTTTGCTTCTTACCTGATTGCCGAGCATATCGGTGTGTCTGGTATCCTGGCGGCGGTAGCGGCGGGGATGACCATCTCGCGTTCTGGCATTATCCGCCAGGCACCGCTGGCGATGCGCCTGCGTGCTAACAGCGTCTGGCAGATGCTGGAGTTTGTGTTTAACGGCATGGTGTTCCTGATGTTGGGCCTGCAGTTGCCGGACATTCTGACCAACTCGATGAACATGGCTGAAGCCGATCCTAACGTAGATTTCTGGATGCTGGCCTTGTCGGTGGTGCTGATTTACGCCGCGCTGATGATCGTTCGCTTCAGCTGGCTGTGGTCGATGCAGCAGATCAGCAAGCGCTTGTTGAAGAAGAAGCCGATGGAGTTCACCAGTTACTCGCTGCGTGAGCTGCTGATTGCTTCTTTTGCGGGTGTCCGAGGGGCGATAACTCTGGCCGGTGTGCTGTCGATTCCGCTGTTCCTGACCAATGGCGATGCCTTCCCGGCGCGTTATGAGCTGGTCTTCCTGGCGACGGGCGTGATCCTGTTCTCGCTGCTGGTGGGCGTGGTTCTGTTGCCGCTGCTGCTGCGTGGTATTGAAGGCATGGATAAAACGGCCCATCGCCATGAAGTGCAGATGGCACGCGCGGTGATGGCAGGGACAGCAATTGAAAGCCTGCGCAAGATGGAAGAGCGTCTGGCCGCCGACACGGACGAGAACATCGATACAGATCTGGTGAAAGAGGTCAGTGCCCGCGTTACCAGCAACCTGCGCCGCCGCGTAGAGGGCAAAGAAGATTTGGAGCGTGCGCTGTACGCCGAGAATCTCGAACGCCGCTTCCGCCTGACCGCCTTACGAGCAGAGCGAGGCGAGCTGTATCACCTGCGCGCCACGCAGAAAATCAGTAATGAAACCATGCAGAAGTTACTGCACGATCTCGATCTGCTGGAAGCGCTGCTGATAGAGAAAGAAGAGTAAGTTGTCTGAAGGGGCTGGCGGCAGGTCAGGATGAGATTTTTGCTGCCGGATCGTAAGGTGTCTTAGCGGTCTGGTGGCAGGTCAGGGATGAGATTTTTGCTGCTGGATCGTAAGTTGCCTGAAGGGTCTGGTGGCAGGTCCAGATGGGATTTTTGCTGCTGGATCGTAAGTTGTCTGAAGGGTCTGGCGGCAGGTCAGGGAGAGAAGGTTGAACACAAAGACGCCGTGAATCCTCCCTGGAGGCTTAGCTGCGACGTCCATGTCGCAGATACTTTGCTTATCAACCTTCTCTCCCTTCCC
>NZ_JBAVTT010000055.1:0-24147 GCF_049696395.1 Erwinia sp. | reverse complement strand
CGTCCGGCAGGTAACGGCCCCGGTCTCCGGTTTTATAAAGGCGGGCATTTTCACCGCGGCTGCGTTCGGCGTCACTGCGAAACGGATTGGCAATAAACGCATCCGCTGTCGCCTGCGGATTATTCAGATAGCCGCGCCCAACGCCAGCACCCCCGATATACAGCTCGCCAATCGCACCTTGTGGGACGGGGCGCAGCTGTTCGTCGAGCATATACAGCTGGGTATTACTGATTGGCCGGCCGATGGGAACAGTGTAATCAAACGCCTGTGTCGCCGTGTTGGTCAAATAGGCCGTAGCGTAAGTTGTCGTTTCCGTCGGCCCGTAAACATGTACCAACTTGACCTGAGGGTAAAGCGTTCTAAAACGATTAACATGGTTAACGGACACCTGCTCACCGCCGAACAGCAGGTAGTTCAACCGCTGCACCCCAGGCAGTTCAGCATCCACCAACGTATTAAAGAAGGCGGTCGTGGCAAAGAAATTGCTGATCTGACGATCGACAATAAGCTGAGAGAGACGGTCTAAGTCCAGGATATTTGGCTTATCGGCAATCACCAACGCGGCGCCATTTAACAACGCCCCAAAGATGTCATAAACGGAGGCATCAAACTGATAGCCTGAAATACCAAGAATGCGATCGTGTCCACCGATCTCAACATAGTTGGGATTAATCACCAATCGGTTCACACAGCGTTGCTCTATCAGAGTCCCTTTAGGATATCCCGTCGTGCCACTGGTATAAATGACATACGCCAGATCGTGGGGGCCGGTATTGCTGCATGGGTTATCTGTTGCACAGCGCGCCAAACGCGCGGTAGTTTCTGGTGCGTCAAGAGGGATAAGCATCGCACCGGGTGCCATCAGGCCTAACCTTTGTAAATCCTGCCGTTGGGAAAGCACCGCCTTTACCTTGGCATCCGCGATAATATAGCCATTGCGCTCATCGGGGGAATCCGGATCCATCGGCACATAGGCCGCGCCCGCTTTCAGTATGGCCAGAATGCCAATGACCAACTGCTCACTGCGTTCAAGATAGAGACCTACGAGATCGTTGGCGCGCAGCTGGCAACATTGCTGCAAATAATGCGCTAGCTGGTTCGCCTGTTGATTTAACTGTGCGTACGTTAACACCACGTCGTTAAATTCTACGGCGACGCTGTCTGGTGAGGCGGCCACGTGAGCTTCAAACAGCGTGGCGAGGGTTTTATCATGCTCGTAGGGCCTGCGGGTATCATTCCACTGGTGGATCATCGTTTGATACTGCGCCGCCTGTAGATAAGGCAACTCGGTTTGAGACTGAGAGGCATCCTGACCAATATTTTCTACCAACGTCCTCATCGTGTTCAGCAGCTGTTCGATCAGCACATCGTCAAACAGTTCATCGGCATAATGCAGGCTCAACGCCAGGTGCTGTTGTTCCAGCACGGTCACCACCAATGGATAATCTTGTTTCTCGTTAGCGCTGTCGAAACGTAGCCGTAAATCGCTATCGATATCCCCACTGGGCATCGGGTAGTTTTCGTAGACAAACAAAGAGTTAAACAGGCGTTTTCCTGCCGGTTGTAGCTGAGCCAGATTCACATGGCTGCGGGTATTCGCCTCGTTGATTGCGTCCTGCAGGTTTTGAATAGCCGTGAGGACCGACACAGAAGCCTGATGATCGACGATCAGCGGCAGTGTGTTGATCAGTAATCCGACAGTTTGATCCACGCCATCCACGGGCAGATTACGGCCTGAAACCACTGTGCCAACGATGCTGGCCGCATTGCCAGAATAAATGCTGAGCACTTTGTGCCAGCAATATTGCAATAGCGCATTAAGGGTTATCGCGTTCTCGGCAGTGAAAGATTTCAGCTGTTGGTAACACGGCTCATCAAACATCAGCCGCTGTGTTTTCGACGTTTTAATGTGCTTATATTCATTTAACTGAACGTGCTTCGCCTGCCCACACAGCAAGATATTTAAATCTTCGGGTTCATCCTGTGGTGCCAGATAGTCCCGCCAGTACGGTAAATGATCGCTTTTGTGCGACTGTATATAACGCTGAACCTGGTGGAAACCATGGTCACCTTCCTGCTTCAACGTTTCACCACGCAACAACGCCAGATAGAATTTATGCACCGCTTCAATCAGCAGCGGGTTACTCCAGCCATCCATGATGGCGTGATGGCAGCTGAAAATGCAGCGGTAACGTTCATCCGCATTTTTGACCACATAGACACGGAAGAGCCCGCTGATCGACAAATCGTAAGGCCGTGCTCGATCTTGGGCAGATAAATCAGAGAAGAAGGCTTGCTGTTGGTGCTCGCTTTTTCCGCTGAGATCAAAGAAATGCCAGTTCAGTGCAGCATGGGCATCAACAATCTGCACCAACTCTTCATCCCAATTAAACCGCAAACGGAGCGATGGATAATGCTGCTGCGCCTGCAACCACGCCTGCTTCAGACAAGCAATATCCAGCGCATTGTCATAGCCCCAGAACATCTGGGTATGGTAGGCATCGTCGACTTCACCCTGCGATAACGCGTGGTAAATAAAGCCTTCCTGCAAACTATTGGCCAGATAAACCGACTCCAGCTCGGTATCACGCTGCAGAGCGTCAAGTGTTGCTTGAGGTATTACCCCATCAATATCTCGCGCGGTCAGATAGGTGCGACTTTCCCCCATCAAGCGCTCAATAACACCTGCAATCGCCCACTGGTAACGGCTCGACAGGTTTTGCAATACGTCATCCGTCAGGTAACCGGAGAGGCGTATTCTCAGTTCCCCGCCAACTACACCACAGTTGACGCTGAGCAGATGCGCTTCGCCATTCTCATGCGCAACGGTTTGTCCGCTGTTTATAGGGCTGAAGCACCATCCCTCCTGCTGCACCTCATCAAAGCGCCCTAAATAGTTAAAGCTAACCGGTGGCAGTTGGTCGGCGTCATACCCCATCAGCGGCGCAAATCCAACGCACCGGCGCGGGATCCCGCCAACGGTCTCTTTGACGCTCACTATCCGTTGACGCCAGTCCCCCTCGCTGCTCAAGCGAACCGGGTACATAGTGGTCAACCAACCAACCGTACGATGGATATCGACGCTGGTATCGAGCGCTTCTCGGCCATGGCCTTCAAGCGTCAGGTACTGGGTAGGCAGCCCGGTAAACTCATTGAGGATCTCAACGAAGCTCGTTAACAGAAGATCGTTAACCTGGGTATTGAACACATGATGTACCCCACCCAACAGATGCTGCGTTAACGTTTTGTTTAACGATAACTCGCGTTGGCTCAACGATGGCGAGGTGAAAAGCGGCGCTATCCGTTGGCGATAGTTACCAAGGCCGCCAATAATAGTACGCCAATAAAGAGTTTCCTCATTGGCTCCCTGATGATTGGCATAATCCTGTACCAGGGCAGCCCACTGACGATAACTGGTGGGTTTATCACCTAAAATCTCAACGGGATCGATAATACCCGCCGTATTTGCTTCCAGCTCGCAATAAATCCTTTCCAGATCCTGTTTGATAATATGCCAACTTACCGCATCCATAATCAGGTGATGGAAAGCAAAATGTAGCTTCGTACGTGGCGCATTTTCGCTTGTTATATAGCCAATATGGCACAGCTTGCCGCTAAAGATATCAAACTCACTTTGCCACCGATCAAATAGCGCGATTTGTTGCTCGGCCCCCACGGGTTCATCAATAACCGACAGCGGTATTTCGCCGACTTCCGATTGGTAGTGCTGGCTGTAACCCCCGTTACCGTCACGTGTAAAGACCAGCCTCAGGACATCATGATAGGCAAATAACAGCGCCAGGCTCTTGTTAAGAATGCCAATATCCAACTGGGGAACATTCAGGACAAAGGATTGGTTCCAGTGCTGATAAGCAGAAAAAGTGCCCAGTTTGACCCGTTCGAAGAACCACTGCTGGATCGGCAGCAACTGCGCTGGGCCGCTCAACATCCCCGATTCGGAGAGAGGTTTGATGTGATGCTCATCGCCGTCCAGCACGATATTCCGGACAAGTAAACGAACGGTTTTGCAGTCGAAAATATCTTTTACGCTGACCGCCCCCTTTAGCCTTTGACGGATCATTCTCACCATCTGAATGGCGCTGATGCTATCGCCGCCCAGCTTAAAGAAATCGTCATTAATACCAACCTGACCCGGCGCCTGGCCTAATATCTCACTGTAGATCTGGCATAGCGCCATTTCCCTCTCATCGGCAGGAGCGACATAGTCATCCTGCCCGCTCAGATCGGGCAACGGTAATGCCTTCCGGTTTAATTTACCGTTAACCGTCATCGGGAACGCCGTTAAATGAACATAGGCCAGCGGGATCATATAGTCAGGCAAAGCATCCGCCAGGTGCCCAATGATCTGCTCTTTGTCCAAAGCAACATCTGCAACATAGTAAGCAACTAAAGTCAGCGCTCCCGTCGGGAGCTTATGTGCAATGACCGCCGATTGGATAATCTGCGGAATTTGCACCAGCTGCATTTCAATTTCGCTTAGTTCAATTCTGAAACCGCGGATCTTCAGTTGGGAGTCTCGCCTGCCGACATACTCAATGTTACCGTCGGCCAAGCGGCGGACAAGATCGCCGGTTTTATACAGCCGTGCCGCTTCATTACGCTGCTTTTGCTCGTCGTTCTGGAAGGGATTGGCGATAAAGGCGCGCTCGGTCTGCTGCGGATCATTCAGATAACCCCGGGCCAGGCCAACGCCACTGATATAAAGCTCACCGATAACACCGACGGGGACAGGTGCCAAGTGCTCATCTAAAAAATGCACATCAAGATTCAGCAGCGGCAGGCCGATATTGAGGTTGCTATCGCCATTTTCGTAATAGTGTAACGTTGCACAGACACTGCTTTCCGTCGGGCCATAGGCATTGATGACTGTGGTTCCCTGCGCACGATAACGTTGCATAACCTCACGATTACAAGGTTCACCAGCAACAACCAGAGTAGAGAGCGCTAACAGGGAGTTTTTATCCAATAATGCCGGGGGAATGGTAGCAATATCAATGCTGGCATCGGCAATATATGCCGCTAACGCATCTAAATCCTTGCGCTTATTTTCCGGCAAAATATGTATCACATGGCCATTGGCAATCGCCGTAAAGAGTTCAGAGACATGAGCATCAAAAACATAGGCGGCATACCAAAGACATTGCTTTACCGACTCCTCGCCAGGTGCCATGCCAAACGCTTCGCCCTGAACCCGCGCCAGATTGATTAATCCCGCATGTTCAATCATGACGCCTTTTGGCTTACCTGTCGTGCCGCTGGTATAAATAATATAGGCTAACTGCTGCAAACTTATGGCGATATCAAGGTTCTCTGGCTGCTGCTGAGCAACCAGATCGCGTTGAAACTGCGGGTTATCAACGGCAATAATCGGCACCTGCGGTAGCTCTGCAATCTCATTCAAATAGCTCACGCTGGCGCTATCGCCCAAGATGGCTTTAGCTTGCGTGTCCTGCAGAATAAAACTTAACCTGTTCCCGGCCTCGCCAGGGTTAAGCGGAACATAGGCGGCACCAGTTTTGAGTATGGCAAGAATACATACGGGCATTGCTGCCGACTTTTCAAGGCACAGGGCGACGAAATCGCCGCTCTTAATCCGCAGTTCACACCTTAGGTAATCAGCCAGACGGTTGGCCTGCTGATTAAGCCGTTGATAGGAAAGTGTTTGATTGCCACAAACAACGGCGTTGCGGGTTGGGTAAGCCGCGGCCATACGCTCAAACTGTTCGACAATAGAATGTTGAGGGACTTTAGCGTCAGCGCATACATACTGGGTGTGTTGTGGCGGCTGCGCAATCAGCGTGATGGAATTGATTGGCGTGTCTACTTCACCAGCAAGCAGCTTTTCGAGCGTATTAATAAACAGATCTTTATAGAGCTCAATAAAATTCTCAACCAATGCGGCATCAAGGACGTTACTATCAAACCTGACGCGATAGTTGATACCACTCGCTAACACCTCCTGTTCAAACAGCAGTTCATTCACCAGGTCGATATGAAAGTCGTGATTGGCCGACTCATCCAAGACACCACTAAAATGGGTCTGATGATCGCGCAGGAAAGTTTGGGCAAAAGCGACATCCAGTACACCGGAGGCCTCACCACAAGCCAGGATCTCATGGACAGGTAAATATTTGGCTTTTGTCTGTTTTAATGATGTGTAATAACGATGAACACTGGCAATAACGCTACGGATCGTCGCATCATCCGCAAAGCGATAATCAATGGCCAAGGTATTGATATGCGCGCCATACAACAGCTCCTTACCTTCAGAGATCGCCACCGGGTAAGCGAGCGCAACGGCTTTTTGCCCTGACATTTTGTGTAACAGCAGCGCCATGACCATTTGCCCGAACAGGTAAGTGGTCAACTTATACTTACGCAGTAACAGCTTTATGCGTCGGCTGATATCTTCATCAAAACCAAACAGTAACTCGCCGATCTGACGCCGGGTTGCAGCGGTTGTAAGCTGGCGGCCCGTTTGTAAAAAGCGTAAATCAACGCCTTCAAGATCGCCCAGACGCTCGCGCCAAAAATCACGCATTTGTTCGCCTTTTTCTTGCAGAAGCGTGGCGAAATTATGACAAAGCTGCTGGTGCATAACCCCCTGTTCCTGCAGCGATGGCACCTGATAGTCGATGCCATTATAGCGTTTACGCCATTTGTCCCAGATCTCTTCGGTACTGATGCCATCGACAACAATATGATGAAAAATAAACAATGTACGGTATCGTTCTGCCCCAAGAGAAATCAAATGTATCCGTACCAGTGGGTCATTTCTTAAGTCAAAGGGGGCAGAAACTAACGAATAAATTTCTTCATCGGTTAACGGGGTGTCGTGATAGGTGACTAAATTGAAAACGGGCTCTCTCGGTACCCAAAAGGCCCCATCAGGTCCGTCATCAATGTTATGACGGGTAATAAAATGCTCGTTAAGCATTTGTTCAAAACTATCGTTATACTTTTTTTTGTCTATTTCACCGACAATAGTATTGTCGATCACTATATTGTAATCACTGCGATCGGTATCTTGTAGCCACTCATAATAAAAAATTGTCTGGTAGGGGGTGAGCGTTATTTTTTCCATATTATTTTCCATAATTATCTTACTCCTTGATATATATTTTAAATATTTTGGCTGGCTTGAGCCATCGCACGACCAACACCGTGAGTATCGACCCACAGCAATAGGTATCACCTGAACGTTATTGTGCCGAGGGTTCAGCAGTACTCGCGGATCAGGGTGAAATTATGGTTTGGCTGATTACTCCCGTGCCAATGCGTCAATCGGATCCAACCGCGCAACGCTGCGCGCAGGGAGATAACCGAACACGACACCAATACCTGTGGAA
Organism: Erwinia sp.; assembly: GCF_049696395.1. Taxonomy (GTDB): domain Bacteria; phylum Pseudomonadota; class Gammaproteobacteria; order Enterobacterales; family Enterobacteriaceae; genus Erwinia. The sequence continues at coordinate 16,777 of NZ_JBAVTT010000055.1, read as the reverse complement.
CACAGGAATGCACTCAGCAGAGCCACCGGCGGGAAGTTGATCTGCCAACCCGGCATCGCCAACTGCACCAGCAAGCCAATGGTGAAAGACAGCACGATCCCTAAAACCCCCCCCACCAGGCAGACCAGCACCGCCTCAATCAGGAACTGTTGCAGGACGTCGCCGGAACGAGCGCCTACGGCCATGCGGATGCCGATTTCACGCGTTCTTTAGGTGACCGAAACCAGCATGATATTCATCACGCCAATACCCCCCCACCACCAACGAAATCACCGCCACCAGGATCGGAACAGTTGCAGTGTACGGGTGGTTTTCTCCGCCGTTTGCACCAGGCTATCCATGTTGTAGGTAAAGAAGTCTTTCTTGCCGTGGCGCAGCGTCAACAGCCGCGTCAGTTGCTGTTCTGCCTCCTGGCTGTTATAGCCATCGCGGATACGCAGGGTGATCGAATCGAAGTAGTCGTTGCCCATCAGGCGATTGGCCATCGTGGTATAAGGCACCCAGACGCTGAGCATCTTGTTGGCCGCCATCGCCCACCATGCCATCGACAGCGCCTCCCGGAAACGGTCGGCCATCTGCTGCCAGGACGCTGCTGCTGCCCACCGGACAGCTGGCTTGGCCGATAGGCGATACGTTCCCCTAACCCCAGGCGTTGCAGCAAGGCCGCCGCCCTGGCATGCCGGGCCGAGTTATTCATCCCAGCGTAAACAGCAGGCACCCCACGTTTTGCGCCGCACTCAAATGTGGCAGCAAATGATAACGCTGGAAGATAAAGCCGAAATGCTCGCGCCGCAACTGGGCTAATGCATCACCCTTTAGCGTGGCCACGTCCTGTCCGGCCACGCGGTAAATGCCGCTGTTGGGTTTGTCCAGACAGCCGAGAATGTTCATCAGCGTCGATTTACCGGAGCCGGAAGCCCCGATGATCGCCACCATCCCACCGGCATCTATCCGCAGGCTGACGCTTTTCAATACCTCCAGGGTTTTATCGCCGGATTGATAACTACGCCGGATATCACTCAGTTCCAACAGTGCAGCCATCAGCTGTCCTCCACGCCACCGCGGCTGACAATTACCGCTTCACCGGCTGCCAATCCACTGACAATTTGCACCTCCAGGTTGTTACGCATACCGATCGTCATCTCCCGCAGCTGCTCCTGGCCCTGTTGCAGCACCGCAACGTGGTCGGCGATCTGCTCCCCTAACGCTACCAGCGGAATAACCAGCGCATCGCTGGCGCCAGCCAGCTGAATATGCACCTGCGCGGTCATTTGCAGGCGCAGCAATCCCTGCGGATTGGGCTCATCAAAACGTGCGTAATAGAAAATGGCGTTATTGACCTTCTCTGGGGTGGGTTGGATGTCTTTCAGCACGCCCTCAAAGCGTTTGTTCGGATCGCCCAGCACGGTAAACCGGGCTTTCAGCCCTGGTTTGAGGTGGATCACGTCCGCCTCGGAAACCTGGGCCTTCACCAGCATGGTGCTCATGTCTGCCAACGTCAGAATGTTGGGGGCCTGCTGTACGGCGATCACCGTTTGGCCCTGAAAGGTGGTGATCTGCACCACATCACCGTCCATCGGCGCTTCAATGCGGGTATAGGCCAGATTGATCCTGGCGGTATCCAGGCTGGCCTGATTTTTGGCGATCTGCGCCCGGGTGTTTGCCACCTGCGCCTTTTTCACCGCCAGATCGGTGGTCAATTTATCCAGATCCTGGCGCGATAACGCCTGCACCTTGGCCAGTTCGCGGTTACGCTGCAAAGTGACCTCTGCCAGTTGCAGCTCCGCCTGCGCCTGTTGCAGCTGGGCTTGCAGTTGCTGTAGCGTGGCCTCGCCTTCGCGGATGCTATTTTGTGCCTGTTGGGGATCGATAATGCCGAGCAGTTGGCCTTTTTGCACCTTATCGCCAATCTCGACCTTCAGGCTCTCTAGCTGTCCGCTAACCTGAGCCCCCACATCAACCTTACGTACCGCATCCAGTTGGCCGGTCGCCAAAACGTTCTGTTGAAAATCACGCTGGGTAACCTTAACCGTTTTAAACTCCGCAGGCAGCGGTTGGCTGAAATGCCAACAGACCAGCATAGCAATCGCTACTAAAGCGCCTCCCCCTGGTAGCCTACACTTTGTTCGTCCTTTTAACATATGGATATTTTTCCCTAACTATTTCGTCTATTCCTACCAATTCAGTCAAAATTGTCCTGTACCTCAAACCGCAATTTGTTTTTCATTTTCCCTCACCTGCCGACTGATTATTTATCTAAACTCGTCGAGAGCATAGGGAATTAAGAATAAATTTTCAAGAATGGATTTTGAGAATCGCTAAGATCTGAAAATACGTCATGCGAAAAACGACACTTTCGATTCTCACAAACCACCGCTTTATTTACTCATCAATGCGTCTCAAATTTTCAGACCCATTAAACAATATTAGGCTGCCAGTGCAAGCCGTTGGTCCATATCCATTTCTCTACGGCCTAACGTGTTGGTATATCAACGGCGTTAGTCCACGCCAATCCTCCTCGGTCATTCGTTGGCGTCAGGCCGGATCAGAAAAAATATTCTGAATCAATAACATAATAATATATAATCCAGACTGATTTGCATCAGATGCTGTGACATCATCGACAATTCCTGCTCAGCTGTTCGGTTGATGGTAAATTCGCTATGCTCACCCTAAAAAATAAAATTATTGGCGCTTTTCCAGTTTTCCACAACGTTCAGACCAGCATTAATTTCGCAGCACAGAGACTCATCATGAAAATAACGGCAAAGGAAAATAGTCTTAATCGCCTTACCCAATTCAGCCAGTGCCTTATAGGTTGGATGTTGTGCATTGTTACGGGTGAAGCGCCGCAATATAGCCTCCGGTTCGGCCATGCCGACCCTGAGTGCTGCCGTATATTTGATTATCTCGTCGTACTGCTGTGAAATGAGTTCCCAGTCGATCCCCCGGGGTTAAAATCGGTGTCAAATGGGGGTACAAAGCAGCATCCTCTTTTCCGCACAAATTGAGTTTTTGCCTGGCAATACCTTTCAGGCGTGGCAGCAGGTCAAATCCCAACACATAGCTGAATGCAAAGGCCACCTCACTTTGACCATGGCTGTCAACATACTGGTCGTTGATTTCCATGTCAGTACAGTACCGCAGGATGCCTTCCATCATAGCGGCCACTTCGGATGAAGAGCAGCGCTGCAGTTGTGAATAAATACACGTTGAGTGCGTATCCACATGCCAGTAGGTCATCACGCCTCGTCCACCGTAACGTGCATTTTCCAGACTGGATTTACCGAGATCCATTTTGAGTTTACTGAGATTGCTGGCCGATGTTTTTTTGTCTCATTCGTATCATCAGTATAGAGCAAGTGGTTAATAGCAACTTTGCTGTCAATACTCAGCCGGTTGTAAATATCAGCTTGTAATAGTGCTTCATAATGACGAACGGCAGAGCGTATGGTCTTGTCGAGTTCATCGCTAGCTGGCGGTTCTATTCGCTGGGTACGATACCAGTCAAAAGCAACGTCCCGACCGTGACGAGCCTGAGGATCTAGCGGTAATGCCTCATGGCATAGCCAATGGAAAAGTTGTTTCAGATCTGCACCCGTAGAGGGTCGATATCCTAAAAAATCCTGAATTGTCCGTCGATGCCTTTGTCCCTCACGGGAACAGGGATCATATAAATCAATAGCGTTGATGGGAACAGATAATTGCTTGGCTAATACCTGAGTAATATCCGTATTGACTTGGATATTATTTCCAGGGAATCGACCCTTTAACTCTATAAAATTCAGTTGCATAGAAAAACCCAGGCGACCTGTATCAGTCATTCCTGGCAACAGAGCTAATTGCTCAGCATTTAATAGCCAAACATTACTCTGTTCGGCCTCTTCTCGCCAATCGTCCACAAAATCACTCCATTGCAGGTCTCATCATGAGGCACCATCATTGGCGATTTTATAATCACATATGAAAAATTTCAGTGATGAAGGGGCTTTGTTGAATAAATCGAACTTTTGGCCGTAGCCAGGATCAGATCACCACACTCCTGATTTCGGTGGCAGAAACGGCGATGTACCGTGTTAAAAAAATGTTCGGTGGGCATCTGACGCTGCGGGATTATAATGCGCAGGTTGGAGAAGCTATGGCCATGATCCGTGCCTTAAACAAAATGACGCGAGCAGGCTGTACGAATTGCCTGAGGAAATGACTGAAAGGGAGAGTTTTTACCTAAACCCGATTTATTCAAGAAAGCCGTAAAAACCATGAAGCGCATTCAGGATCTTAACCGGGGGTTAAAACCATCGAATAAGAAATAACTGCAGTAAATTAACGATTGCGGCTAGCGTGCTGCAGCGGCCTATGCTGGCAGGGTTTACTGGGAATATAACTGGCGCAAGCAGGGATGAGTCTCAAGGATGATTGAAATGAGCAAGCGAGAGCATTTTTAGCAGCAAAAGTAATGTGGCTGCCTCTATTCCCTCAATGTAGCTCCAACCTCACTGAACAAAACAACCGCTAACATGAGTCCCTGATATATTTTATTGCGGTTTTATGTCGGAGACATGAAGGATCTGATGCCCAGAGCAACAAGCAAACAGGCCCCATTTCGAAACGCTAGATCATACCAGCATCACACTAAACCATTAATTTGATTTAGATAATTACCCGCCACTTTTTTCTCTCAAAGCAAAAGTAATACACAAATGAAAATATTGCTCAGTGAGTCTTCAATCTGGTATAACTAACGACCGATTTTTTATATGAATTTACTGATGTGGTTAACGTCTCCTGTTTATCACTATAAATAACCAGAAACATGAAAGGCGAACATCATTTATATTCTAAACAAATCTACAAGGGTTTCATTTATAAAAATGAATGATGCGGCAGGATTTACTTCACTCTGTCAGTATCATCAAGTGACTTATTGAGTTAATGGTTTTTCTTGCATCATCACCAGATCCTCTTTAATTTTTATTTCATCGCTATAAAAATTAAAGAGCACCTTCAACAGAAGTGGAGTCACCTGCACCATGCCGAAGCAAAGAATCGTAAAATCTCCGGGTGAAGAACATCTTGCTTTTATGTGTCGAACGGCGTTCATCATTAGTTTAGTTGTCATCTGCGGATGGTGCGTTGCATTTTCCCTGCTGCATGAATGGAAATTGGCCTACTCAGATCTCATCCTGATTGTTGTTGCGGTTATTTGCTGGGTAATAACCGAAAAGAGTAATTTCTCAGTGGGGCTGATGCTCGCTCAACTGGTCCATATCATCTATGGCATCTATTTTTGTTTATTCTTTGATATACCAGGAATTGATAACCCCAGAACCACGCACTTATACTTTTTAACGATAGCTCTTGTAGGTTATATTAATTACCAAAGAAAGAATAGTTTGCCCCAGCTCATCATCATACTGTTTTGTCTGGCAACGTTCAGTCTATTTAGCTCAACCAATTTAGTCTTCTCTTTCGCAGAATCACTTCCTCATGAACTCAGGCATTTTTTACCCTGGGTTAACGGCGCCTTATCTACCGCTATTCTGGCTGGGGGCATCGTCGCCATGCACGCCGACTTCTCTCGCCGCAACGAAAAAATCCGTTCTATTCAGAATGCCATTTATAATAATGAATTCGTTATTTATTATCAGCCGCTGTTAAATTCTTTGGGGCATATTTCTGGCGCCGAAGCGCTTTTACGCTGGAATCATCCCAAGAAAGGGATGGTTCTCCCTGCGGAATTCATTCCGGATGCTCAGGGGGCAGGCCTGATGCCTTCAGTGGGAGACTGGGTCATCATTAATGCTTTCAGAGAATTAGCGGACTGGCGATTAGATCCTAAAACCAGCCAGCTTACGTTGTCCATCAATGTCACCGTTGACCATCTGATGAAAGCTGACTTTGTTCAAAGCCTGCTGAACCAGGCCAAAATCGCACAGATAACGCCCTCACTGGTCAAGATTGAGCTGACTGAAAGCGTGTTTGCTTCTGATATTGAAACGGTTGTGGCAAAAATGACCGCGCTGGCAAATGCCGGATTCAGGTTCTCGCTGGACGATTTCGGCACCGGTTTTTCATCATTAAGTTATTTGCGCCGCCTGCCACTTGAGCAGATAAAAATCGATCGAAGCTTTGTATTCGGGGCGAGAGAAAGTATGAAAGGCGCCGTGATCGCCAGAAACATCGCACGTATGGGACTGGATCTTAAACTCGAGGTGTTAGCTGAAGGGATTGAAACCCCGGAACAGTGGTCGTTGATGAAGAGTTTTGGTTGCACCGCTTTTCAAGGTTTTTACTTCTCCCGGCCTTTAAGCATTGCTGATTTTCGGGACTTTACCCTTAAAAATACCCTAAATAGCGCCCCCGCCACGTAAGCCAGAGCATTACGGCAACCTCCACGACGTCAGATGCCGCTGAAGCAAAAATTTCTGCACAGGCTGCCGCCGTTGGCGCTTCTTACAAGATTACCGAAGCCACCTTTAACAATGGCGTGCACATGACGGCAGGCCATACCAGCCTTTTAGCCGGAATTTCAGAGGCCGGGCAGTTAACTGCCTGGGCTCTGGAACCCCTAATCTACCATAACGAAGATATTATCTGTTGTTTATCATATAGATGGATCACCATCTGCATGTCACCACCGTCCAGGCCAACCTGCCTGCTGCCGTTAACTGAAAGATCCCTGCAGTCTGTTAACGGCGGAGTCATTACCGTTGAGGGTACCGGTTACGGGCTGTAGATTATTCCCCGCAGTCTCTCTATGATGTGAAGGCTTCCCACACGCATGTTGGGACTTATCAATCAGTTAGGGGTTTTGGCGGGATGACAACTTTACATGACCTGGATTTGCGACAGCTGGAAGCTTTTGCCACCGTCATCTCCGCTGGCAGCGTGACCGCCGCGGCGAAAGCTTTGGATCGCTCACAATCCTCGGTTTCTCGTCTGATTCAGGAACTGGAACAGTCGCTGGGGTATCCGCTCTTTATCCGTAACGGCCCACGCATTCATCCCACTGAAGAAGCGCTTCAACTGCATCAGTACGTGCAAAAAGCATTGTTGTCGCTACAACAAATCCGTCTGCGGGCGAATGAAATTGGTCATCAGCAACATCGTCCACTCAGTATTGCCGCCACACCAGCCCTAGCCGCTGGTTTATTGCCTCAGGCGCTGGCCTTACTGGGATTACAAAATAAAGTGCAGATTGTCAGTCAGTCTGCGGAACAGACGGCGCATGCGGTGATCACTGCCGAAGCAGATCTCGGTCTTTGCAGTCTTCCGCTTGAGCATCATGCCGTGGACCTGCACTGGATTGGGCAATCACGTTGCGTGGTCGCGCTGCCCGAAAACGACCCGTTAGCCTCGGAAGAGTTGATTGCGATTGCCAGTCTGGCCGGACGACGGATGATTGTTCCCTGGAGCCCTTTACGCCTGCGCGGACGTTTCGAAAAAGCGTTGAAAAAGCTCAAGGTTCCGCCTCAGGAAACCATTGAGACAAACTCCTCCGCCAATATTCTTGCCTGTGTGCGTGCCGGCCTTGGCGTGGCTATTCTGGAGCCGGTCACCGCCTGGGGAATGCCGCTGGAAGGTGTCGCTATCCGATCGCTAGAAGAAGAGATCCCCTATTTTTTTGGCGTGATCACTCCGCAAGGTCGCCAACTTTCTGCTGCGGCCCACTCGCTGGTTGAAGCACTGGAACAAGCTGCCACAGACTTGCTTCCAGCCTTCCAGCGTCTGCCTGCCTCAGAACATCAGCGAGTGATGAAGTTGATTAACAACGACTAATCCAGTCCACCCTCCCTTCTCTTAATCTCTACTCGCTGACGCGGCCAGGCCTTTTCACTGCCGCTGAATGCGGCATATGCTTTTTTCAGCATAAGATATAAGAATTTCATTGGTTAATAAGTAATCGCTCTGCTTGACTCCCCTTCAGGGTCAGTGGATTATGCGAAAACTGACTTTTTACTATGCGCCATTGAGATAATGAAAGCCAAATCATGCACCAGGCAGATAATAAGGTTATCGGTTTGCTGGTGCTGTTCATGCCGGACGTTATCCTCGCCAGGCCTTTACCGCAGCACTTGTGACCGACTGAGTTGAGCACAAGCCAGGGAACATTATGATGACGACGCCTGCTGTTTCGCCACTGCCCATCGGCCTTCCTGCGCTGGAAGCCCAACTCAAGCAAGATCTTGAGTTCCTTGAGCTGCCTGCAAAACCCTGGGTTCCTCAGCACCTGCATCAGGGCGAAGCCGTCCGCGATGTTGTCGTCATTGGCGCTGGCATGTGCGGACTGGCCGCTACGGCAAAGCTGCTGCTAACCGGCATCGATAATGTCGTGGCTTATGATGCCGCCCCGGCAGGTCTGGAGGGACCCTGGATTACTTTCGCACGCATGGAAACTCTGCGATCCCCGAAAACGCTCCACGGCCCGGCACTGGGCCTGCCTCAGCTGACGTTCCGCGCCTGGTTCACCGCCCAATGGGGGCCACAGGCCTGGCAGGAGCTGGATAAAATTCCTAAAGGCCAGTGGATGGAGTACCTGGTCTGGTACCGCAATGTGCTCAATCTGCCGGTGCAAAACAATGTTCGCATGACCGGGATCTCGCAGGTTGGCGAGCTGATAGCGCTGGATGTGGAAGGGGCAGAAACAGGCCGTGTGCTTACCCGCCGTCTGGTTTTGGCTACGGGTCGTTCCGGGTTGGGTGGCTTCGCCGTTCCTGATTTCCTTAAAGGGATCGATCAGGCTTACTGGGCACACTCGGCAGACGAGATTGATTTTAAAGCCCTGCAAGGCAAACGCCTGGCGGTGATTGGCGCTGGCGCTTCTTCTATGGATAACGCGGCAACAGCGCTTGAGGCTGGTGCCGGTTCTGTAGAAATGCTTATCCGCCGGAAAGAGATGCCGCGCATCAATAAAATGACCGGCATCGGCAGCCAGGGCGTGGTGCACGGTATGCATCAATTACCTGATGCCTGGAAGTGGAAGTTCGTCGACTACACCGCCTCTACCCAGACACCGCCGCCACGCTCTTCAACTCTGCGTGTCTCTCGTCATCCTAATGCCCGCTTCCTGCTGAACTGCGGCATCGTGGCGGTAAAAGAACAGGCTGATGGCCTGTTGATTGAAACCACTCAGGGTCCAAGACAGGTCGATTTCTTGATCGCGGCCACCGGCTTTTCCAATGACTTTAACGGACGCCCGGAATTTTCCGCGCTGGCTTCGCATATCCGTAACTGGTCAGACGGCCGTTATCAGCCAGAGATGGGACCAGCACGACAGAATATGCTGGAAGCGCCTGATCTGGGCCCGTCCTTTGAATTCCGTGAGCGTGTTGCGGGCACCTGCCCGATGCTGGCTCATATCCACTGCTTTAATGATGCGGCGATGCTGACGCACGGTAAGGTCTCCGGAGATATTCCGGCGGTCAGTGCCGGTGCCGATCGCCTGGTTCGCGGCATCACCGCCTCGCTGTTTGCAGAAGATGTTGAAGCCCACTTTGCCAGTATGGTGGCTTACAACATCCCGGAACTGCAGGGTGACGAATGGGTTGATTCAACCCCCTTGCTACATCAGGAGAACAAGTTGTGATCGACGCAATTGATAAAGCTGCCGGGCTCTCACCGGACGACGAGTTGTTCAACGCACGCCGCTTTCGCCCGGAATTTGTAGAAGGCGCAGAACTCTGCCGCCTCTCCGTTTTACAGCCAGAAGACGATCAGGGCCTTGAGCAGGCTTTGCGCCTGGCACTGGCCCGCCGAATGGCAGCGCTTAATTCTGCCGAGGAATTGATCGTCGACTATGAAACGCAACTGGCAAAGCTTACGCCTTCAGCACAGCTGCTGAAATTGGCCAGGGGTGAAACGGATTTAGAGGAGCCATTGGCTACGATTGTCCGTCATGCGGATCTCATTACGCTTACGCCTGCTCATGCAGAAGCCAACGACATCACGCGGCTGGAGCAGGCCGGTTTGAACAACGCACAAATCGTTGCGCTTTCGGAACTGATCGCCTTTGTTAACTTTCAGACGCGCGTTGCCGCTGGCCTGCGCCTGATGAGGTCCGCATGATCCCACTCGTCACCCTGAAACCTTTGGCCTGGCATCCTTATATCGCGCCAGTAGAAGTGGCGGACGCAACGCCGGCCCAGCTTGATGCGATGAAGGTCACGCCTTCTAACAAGAAGATTTCGGAATACGTGCGCACGCTGGCTCACGATCCGGAAAGCTATGTTGCCCGCACCCTGTTGTTTAACGCGATTATGTATGTTGAAGGTGGGCTGAACCGCCCCGATCGCGAGCTGGGTGCCCTTGGCGCTTCAATAGTGAATGGGTGCAAGTATTGCGCCGTGGTCCATGCTCGCCGCCATGCTCAGCTGACGAAAAGCGATAAGCTGGTCAGCGCGCTCTATTTTGAAAAACCTGACATGCTGGGCCCGCGTGATGCCGCCATTTATCACTTCGCCCGTCGGTTATCTGCCGCACCTTCTGAAGCGACGGTGGACGACATCGCCTCATTGCGATCTGCAGGCCTGGAAGAAGTCGAAATCATCGACCTGATCCACGCTATTTCAATCTTTGGCTGGGCTAACCGCCTGATGCATGTGCTTGGCCACGCCACGCCTGGGAAATAAAGAGGACTACCAACATGCTTGAACTCAACGATCTTAAGCTGTCTTACGGCAGTTCTCCCATCCTGAAAGGCGTGAATCTTTCGGTAAAACGCGGGGACGTGGTGTCCATTATCGGCCCAAGCGGCACCGGTAAAACCACGTTGCTGAGGTGCATTAACTATCTGGCTAAGCCCAACGCCGGTTTGATCACCTTCGACCAAATCCAGATGGATTATCAGTCGCCAGATAAACAAGCTATTCAGGCGATCCGCCTGCGAACGGCGATGGTCTTCCAGCAGTTCAACGTCTTTAAAAACATGACCGTACTGCAAAACGTGATGGATCCTTTGGTGGTCGTCCAGCGCAAATCGAAAGAAGAAGCGCGGGATATCGCCATGGAAGAGTTGAAGCGGGTCGGCCTCTCTGCCAAACAGGATCACTATCCTTCCCAGCTTTCGGGTGGGCAGTTGCAGCGAACCGGCATCGCACGCGCATTGGCGGTAAAACCCGATGTGATCCTTTTTGATGAACCGACTTCGTCCCTGGATCCTGAATTGGTCGGCGAAGTGCTGAAAGTGATTCAGGACGTGACCTCGTCTGGGATCACCTCTCTGTTGGTCACGCACGAAATGCAGTTTGCGAAGAGTATTTCTAACCGAATCGTCTTTATGGATCAGGGTGTTGTAGCCGCTGAAGGCACGCCGACGGAGATTTTCGATACGCCGTCCCTTCCGCGACTCGCCCAGTTCCTGAATTCTGAACACGCACTCTACTAATAAAAGGAATAAAGACATGCCTGCAATTACGACCACTTTACGTCGCCTGGCCGTGCTCGGCGGTGTGACCCTGGCGCTTGCTTCCGCCGGGATCAGCTTCGCCGCTTCCGCTGATACCGCAGTGCGAACCATCAAAATCGCTACCGCTGCAGAATCTAAGCCGCTTTCCTGGGGCGCGATTGGCGTAGAGCCAGAAGGCTATGAGCCTGACGTGCTGAAAGCCATCAATGCCAAACTGCCACAGTATAAATTTGTCATGACCGGCGCGGCAGACATTGCCCAGGAAACCGGTCTGGCTACCGGCAAATACGACATGGCAACCGGCGGCTTCTACAAAGCCCCAGCCCGCAGCAAACAGTTTATGATCCCGGACAGCCCAATGGGCGCCAGTCTGATGAAGATCTACAGCCGTTCAGACAGCAACATCAACAGCCTCAAAGATCTGGTTGGCAAGAACATCGTGCCGGTGACTGCTGGCGGCGGCGTCTATAAATTTGTCACCCAGTGGCAGCAAGAAAATCCAAATGACAAAGTGAAGATTAAAGCTTCGAGCGCCGGTATTCCCTATCCGGACCGCCTGAAGGAAGTGCAGAACGGCAAGTATGATGCGTTGATCCTGCCTTCAAACCTGGGTGAGCAGACCGTTATTGATAATCAGAAACTGGCAATCAAAGCCAGCGAGCCGGTTTCCATTAACAACACCTATGTGTTGATCCACCGCTCGGCTGAAAATCAGGCGCTGAACGATGACATCAATAAAGCGCTGAAAGAGCTGAAAGACGACGGCACGCTGGACAAGCTTTCACAGAAATGGTTTGGCGAAGACGTCGTCAAATACATGAAGTAACGCTGTTCTTATTTTGTCGCCGACGGGCAAAGCTGCACCCAGGAGTGTTTCAACGTGAATCTTTCAACCATGATCCCCGAGCTGCTCTCGGCTTTGCCGCTGACGTTAGCGATTATGTTTGTCGCCCTGATCGCCGGATTCTTTCTGGCGATAGTGGCCACAACCTTGCGCGTGCGCAGGATACCGGTGCTCAGCCAGCTGGCCGATCTCTATGTTTCCTATGCCCGCAGTGTTCCCGTCGTGCTGCAACTGTTTGTCGCCTTTTATGGGCTGCCGTTGGTGGCCAGCGAGTTTGGCATGGAAGATTTTATCACTGCCAACATCGCTTCCATGGTGGGGTTAAGCTTCTATCACGGTGGGTATCTGTCTGAAGTGATGCGCCCTGCTTACCTCGCGGTAGAAAGGGGTCAGCATGATGCGGCGGACAGCATGGGGTATACCTTCCGCCAGAAGCTGACGCGCATTATTGGCCCGCAGGCCGTGCACATTGCCTTGCCGGGTTACGGTAATTCGATCATTTATCTGATCCACAATGTGGCGCTGGTGATGTACATCGGTGCGGCAGATGTGATGGCTACGGCTCACCTGATTATGGAGCGGGATTACAACCAGTATCAGTTCGGCACTTATCTGGTGTTGGCGGTTATCTATTCCCTGCTGTGCCTGGCAGCCTGGCTCATCGTGCGCTTCTTTGAAATTCGTCATGCGAAGTACACTTCGAAAAATGCGGCGACGAAGATAAAGTTCACGGCAAGCGTCTGACAGAATAAGGACTCAGAATATGTTTGATATTGATGTGCTGCTGCCGGACTTCTGGAGCATTATGGATGCCGTGCCGGTCACACTGGCAATGGCGTTAACTATCTTCGTGATCTCGACGCTGCTTGGTGGCTTACTGGCATTCATTGAACACAAGAAGATCCCGGTGCTTCGTCAACTGGTGGTGTTGTACAAAATCACCTTCAAAGGTATCCCGATGGTGGTGGTGATTTTCCTCGCCTATTACGGTTTGCCTTTGGCGCTGGAGTCGGTGAGTTCGCTGCTTAGGGTGAAAATTAACGCTCATGCCATGCCGAACTGGGCGATCATTATCGTCGCGCTGACGGCTTGTGTGGCTGCATTCCAGGCCGAAGTGGTGAAAGGTGCGTTGAATTCCTTCGACAGTGGTCAGTCAGATGCGGCTCATTCGCTGGGTTACAGCAATGGCCAACTGTTCCGTCGGGTTCTGTTTCCGCAAATTATCGTGGCTGCCATCCCGGATTTGGCGAACTCGTTTATGGTGATCATGAAGGCGCTGTCACTGGCCTTCGCTATTGAAGTGGTGGATATCTTTGCCCAGGCTCAGCTGACTGCCGCACTGAACTTCTACTACCTCGAAGCGTTCCTGATTGCGGTAGTGTTCTATATGGTGATTGCCTACGTCGTGACAAAAGTCGCTGACAAGATCGAAGCTGCGCTGCGGGTTCGCACCTGAGGAACCGCGTTTTAGCAAGATTCTTTGCTACTGAAACCAGCCTTCGGGCTGGTTTCGCAAGGTCAGTAAGCCATCCCCGGTTTAGCGTTGTATTACCCTAAGAAACTCAGTCATTTTTGCCCCTGCATTAGGCCAGGCAGACTTTGCCTGGCTATCGGGTTACGCATGAAAATGACATCATTTACAGTCTGGCGGCTGTCGCATCAACACCCATCGCCAGCCGGCTTTCTTTTCCACCCGGCTCGCTTTTTTACGTTCACCGCGCATTTTTGCAGAAGTCCTGCGTGAGGCGACAGTTAAATCAACCTGCTGCACTTTAATCTGTAAACGTAATCTTCCTGTGCCACCACTCCGTACTTTCCTGCTCAAACAGTCAATCCTCGTTTTATGGCGCAGAATATAGAACATCTGAAAAGTCGCCCGTCGTTCGGTAATAGCAAATGCATCAGAGATTTGTTGCCGATCACTCCAGCCGTTCTGATGAAGGCACCATAACGCTATCAGCAGATACAGAGGTTTATCAGCATATTCCTCCAGAAGCTCCGGGACCCGTGCACTGTCATGATTACGCTGTGCCACTATTTTGCGTAGCGGAGGCTTAACACTTTTTCCTTTTTCTTCCACATCCATTTCCTCTCTTCCTTGATAAAAAATCCCCACCTCGAAATACGCTGAGGCAGGTGGCTGATGGTAAAGATCCCAGGCTAGCCCTCCAGCCACCACCAGGCGGCTTCGAACGGTCTTAACGTACGATGGGCTCCGGGTCTCTCGGCTGTATCGGGGTAATTACTCAGCAGCAGATGCCAGTTAGCCAGCAAAGAGATCTCTTCTGCATGCCAGTCTCGCGGCTCATGACTCAGATTGGCGACCACCAACAGGCATTGGCCCTGCCAGCTGCGCTGATAGCACCACAGAGCTGGATGGCCTGCCGAAAGTTCCTGGTAATCACCACTGGTCAGTAAGACCAGTTGTTTACGCAATAAGATCAGTTGACGATAGGTGTGGAAAACCGAATCTGCCGCTTCCAGCGCTTGTTCAGCATTCACTGACAGGAAGTTTTCGGCGCAGTTTATCCACGGAGTGCCGCTGGTGAATCCGGCATTGGCTGAGCCATTCCACTGCATCGGGGTGCGGGCGTTGTCGCGAGATTTACTGCCGAGGATAGCTAACAGCTCCGCCTCGCTGCGGCCTTTAGCGGTGAGTTCGGCAAAGATATTCAGGCTTTCCACATCGCGGTATTGCGCAATCTGAGTGAAGCCTGGATTGGTCATGCCCAGCTCTTCACCCTGATAGATATACGGCGTTCCCTGCATCCCATGTAGCACCATTGCCAGCATTTTCGCGGCAGGAATGCGCCATTCTCCCTCATCGCCAAAGCGTGAAACGCTGCGCGGCTGATCGTGATTACACCAGAACAACGCATTCCACGCGCGGTTATGCATCCCCTGCTGCCAGTAGTTAAAGAGGCGTTTGAGTTCAACGAAATCCGCAGCTGCCAGCGTCCATTTCTCCCCGTTTTGATAGTCAACTTTCAGGTGGTGAAAGTTGAAGGTCATCGAGAGTTCACTGCCGTCGTTCGCCGCATATCGCTGACAGTTCTCCAGCGTGGTGGAAGACATTTCGCCTACGGTCATCAGCCCGAGAGGTTGAAAAACGTCCTGACTCATCTCCTGCATATACTGATGAATTAATGGCCCGTCGGTGTAAAAACGCCGTCCATCCCCACCGAGGTCATCAGGCAGGCCAGACTGCCTGGAGACCAGATTAATCACATCCAGTCGCAAGCCATCCACGCCTCTGTTTGCCCAGAAGCGGCAAATTTGCTTCAGCTCTTCACGCACCGGAGGATGCTCCCAGTTCAGATCCGCCTGCTGTGGGTCGAAAAGGTGCAGGTAATATTCACCAGAGTCATGCCATTGCCAGGCCGGGCCACCAAATTTGGATCGCCAGTTATTTGGCAGCCGCTCACCTCGTCCCTCGCGCCAGACATAATAGTGTCGGTAAGGACTCCGCTGGTCGGAAGCGGCCTGAAACCACGCATGCTCCGTAGACGTGTGGTTAAACACCATATCCATCACCACCCGGATCTGCCTTTGGTGTGCTTCCCTGACCAGTCTGTCGAAGTCGGCCAGCGTACCGTAAGCGGGATCGATGGCGCAGTAATCTGCCACGTCATAGCCATTATCAACCTGAGGCGACACATACACTGGCGTCAGCCAGATCGCCGCAACACCTAATGTCTGCAAGTAATCCAGCCGCTGGATCACGCCATTGAGATCGCCGTAGCCATCGCCGGTGCTGTCCTGAAAACTCTTCGGGTAGATTTGATAAATAACGCCGTTCTGCCACCAGGGAATAAGATTGCTCATCAGAAGTCCTTTTTGATGCGAATAACAGGGCGGGCCGGGTTTCAGTGAAGATCAACATTAAACCGGCAATTCACCCCGGCGCTGTTTGCGTTTGTAGACCAGCAGCGTTAGCAACAATGGCAGGACGACAGCGATCAAAATAGCCAGTGAATAGATCGGCCAGAACTGGGGTTTGATCGACAGGATCCCTGGTAATCCCCCTACGCCGATCCCGTTAGCCAGCACGCCATTAAAGCCACACATCAGGCCAGCCACCGCCGAACCGATCATCGCGCACAGCATCGGGAAGCGGTATTTCAGGTTGATGCCGTACATCGCGGGTTCAGTCACGCCGAGGTAAGCAGAAATAGCGGCCGGAACGGCGATTTCGCGCTCGCCAGCTTTGCGGCTGATAAGGATGATTGCCAGCACTGCGGAGGCCTGAGCAATATTAGACAGGGCAATTAGCGGCCATAACGGCGTGCTTCCCGTGCTTTGGATCATCTGCATATCGATGGCGAGCGTGGTCTGATGGATGCCAGTAATCACCAGCGGCGCGTAGAGGAAACCGAACAGCGTTGCCCCAATCGGTGCCAGACTTCCGGTCATCACGAATTTGACTACCCAGGCTACGCCATCACCGATCGCTCGGCCAAAGGGCCCAATCAACGCATGGGCCAGCAACACCGCCAACAGCAGAGATAACAGCGGCACCAACACCAGAT
>NZ_JBAVTT010000054.1:0-3418 GCF_049696395.1 Erwinia sp. | reverse complement strand
ATCAACGTTGTCCTGCTGGAACAAACCCTGCCGGGCGAGCTGCGTTATGCGATTGATGCTGAGCTTAAAGGCATTGGTCTGGTGCGCTACGGAACGGAGTTCATGCCGGAAGGACGGGTGCTTATTCGTCATTTGAAACAGCAGCAGTATCTTTAAAATAAAACCCGGTATTAAGGTGTGCGTATTCTCCGGTCGAAAATAACAGGTAAACCATGTCAGCAAAAGCACGATTTCTGCAGAAACTTGAGGCGGCACAGACCTCGCTGGGCATTTTATTTTAAGTAAAAGCCAGGCGGACATCGCCGCCTTTCGCCATTCAATAAGCCAGCTCAAGCAAGTGATAGAAACCTGGCTTGACGGGGCGGGCCTTCACCTCGAAACCACCCGCGTACCCATCATCGAATGACTGGTGGATAACCGGGCTTTCAGCGTGCCGGGGATCGTTTTGCGCTATGAGGACAGGTTAATGAAATTTACCCCCGCGGCAACGACTAGACCTGGAGTCAACAGGGTATCTCTTCCGGACTCAGAAACGTGTTCGCCGAGGAGGCCTTCTTCGGGGGGATGGTGGAGTTTCTGCCCTAAAGAAAGGGTTTTCCTCTAGGCAAAAATGAGGGTTCTCAAGTTCCATTTTCACACTCACACAACTTACAGGCACAGGAATGTCACAACTTAACGGAATCAAATTAGTCCTGCTTTTAAGCCTCCTGGTCACTTCCTTAGCGACAGCGCATTCAGGCAGGACAAATGCGGAAGGCTGCCATAACAACAGGAAGACCGGTGATTATCACTGCCACGGTGGGAAATCACAGAGGGAAGATTATTTTGGTCAGAATGAGCCCGCAGCAAACAAACCTGCCGCATCCCAGCGTAAAGGTATACAGCCCGGCACGGCTAAAAAGTCTCTACCGCCAAAGAAAACTCCCCAACCGCGTAGTGATAACCCTAAAACGGAGGATACATCCCAATCACGCGCCGCGGCTCCACCACCCGATCCGCGAGTCCAGTGTGTGAACAGTAAAAATATCGATCATTACTGGGAACCGGTAACACGTCGTTGTCTGGAAATATCAACGGGTAAAGAAATCACTCCCTGAAAAGATAAATAATGGCCAATAACATCATCAATATTGCATATCTTAAAAACTTGCATAAAAGGAAAACCCTATGAAAAATATTTTTTTCTTCGATAATTTAATCACACCAAAAATTTTAGTACTGTTTTACTGGCTCAGCCTCGCTTGCATCACCCTGGGCGGGCTTTTCTCAATACAGGTAACCGGCTTCAGCCTGTATCAATTGATTATAATGATTTTTGGCTGCATCGGAACGCGGGTTGCGTTTGAACTGATTATGATTGCATTTAACAATAATGAGTATTTGCGTCGCATCGCAGAGCAGCATGGAAAATAAATAGACTGATGTTGTCAGTGCGGTTAACCCGCCTCTTAATTCTCTGAGCCCCTCACCTGAAATAAAGCCTCCCATGAAACAATTTACTGAACGCTACCTCCGAACAGGCGGCAGTCCCCGGGCCATGCCTGAATATGCTGCGCTTCGTGCTGAGATGATGAAACAGGTCCATCCCGCCCGCCCGGATGTTAACTGGCGCTATGCTGAGAAGCTCTGTCTCTCGCTATTTGAGAAAAATGGCGTGGAGTTGCAAACAGCGGCCTGGTACACGCAGATTCGTACTCAGCTGGCCGGGTTACAGGGGCTGAATGAAGGGTTGTCCATACTGGACGTTATGATTACGTATCAGTGGGGACGTTTCTGGCCAGAACCTGTTCATATCAGAACGGAGATCCTCAGTAATCTGAGCACACGGTTACAGCAGCTGATACGGACGTTGCCGCTGAGCGAAAATGACTTCAACCCGCTTTACCGGGCAGAGCAATACACTGGGAGCATAGGTGAGGTGCTGCAACGTCTTAATCTCAAGCATCTCTGTCAGTTTGATGTCCTGCGTACATTAATACAAAACAGCAAGCTGAAGCTGAAGAGCAGTGATAACGGAGCGGGGTGCTCAACAATGAGAAACCCCGAAATGGCCCTCCCGGCAGAGCGGTTGGTTTATGTCATCACAGATAAGCCCAATGCAAATGCACAGGTTATTAATGATTTCCCGCACCCAAAAAAAAGGTGGCCAGCCTTTACGGCAGGGGTTCTTACAGCATCCGTGTTCAGTGCAACAGTGCTGTGGGCTTACAATGCCTACCATACCCAGCCCCCGCTGTTGCAGGCGCTCAACCACAGTGTCTCCCCGTTACCGCAGATTTTGCAGACCAGCCAGATTGAGGCTTTACTCCGGTCCTATATGAGCCGTATTGATACCCGGGGCTGGATGGCACAGGCCTCTGAGCAGATGGGCACACTTTCAACACTCCCCCCTGACTGGCAGCAGCAATATGCATATCAACTGCTCGCTCAGATTCAAACCCTGTGGCCGCATCATCCAGAGGCTATGCGGATGAAGGCACGGGTGGATGAGAATAGGGCAGTCAATGCTTTGCCAGAAACTGCGCTGTCGGGATGGCATGAAGGTATGCAGAAGTTAGAGGCACTCTCAGGCAGACTGGATGCACTGGATGGTCAGCGTGGAAAGTATATTACCGTCAGCGAGCTTAAGTCCGTGGTGTTCGACGCGAAGAGCAGTTTCAATAAAGCTGTACCTGTAGAAGAGAAGCTGAGACTTATCGGCTCCAGTGGGTCGGCAAACTCTGCAGCGGTAAAAGACGCTGAGCAACAACTGAGCAGGCTTGTTAACCGGTTAGCAATTGAAAAGCAGGCTAATAACTGATCGTTATGGTTGATACACGCATATATCCGTATTGCTATACGGGCGCAAGGTGCCTAAAAGGGTCGGATTTAATGAGTTGATTTCAAACTTCGCGGGACAAATTGAGAGCACAAAAAAACCCACAAGGTTTTCACCGTGTGGGTTCTCAGGACTTCATCGAGTGGGTCTGGTAACCAATCGACCAAGAATTTGGTGGGCTGGCGGAATCTGAATTTTTTTGGCAATCACTTGTTTTAATATGTTTTTTTTTAATTCAACTTTTATTGGTATACCTAAGCGTATACCAATCGCGCTCATTAAGGCGTTTTTCAGAAAGGCAGCGGGATAGTATTGCAACTATTGTTTAATATGATTTAGCCGCGAAGCGAGCGACGCTCCACAGCTTGGAAAGGAATGCAGTGTGTTGGCGTAATGGATAGGCAACAGCATTTAGTGACGAAAAGTTCAGTGCCTCCATGAACACCAGAGTTCTGGTAAGGTTGTCGAAAAGCTTAATCACGAAAATTAAAATGTGTTCTGGGGTTAGTCCGCTATCAGCGATAATCGGACTTGGTGATGCTATATTTTTAACATGGATAAGATTAGATTAAAATTTGTTAAAGTTTTAGTTAAATCTGC
>NZ_JBAVTT010000053.1:0-67202 GCF_049696395.1 Erwinia sp. | reverse complement strand
ACTCAGAAGTGAAACGCCGTAGCGCCGATGGTAGTGTGGGGTCTCCCCATGCGAGAGTAGGGAACTGCCAGGCATCAAACAAGCAATAACCCCAGCCGGAAGGTTGGGGTTTTTTGCGTTTGCGGGACGGATAAAAGTTACCCTCAAAGATCTGTTTTGCCTCTATAGCGAAGCCTCATGTGAAAACATGGGGCTTTTTTGCAATCAAAATTCAGCCTTTATCCTGAAAAAGAGCGAGATCTTCCGGGGTATTTATATTGATAAAAGCCCGCTCATCCTCGAAATTAACCGCTTTACCCCCCATTTCCTGCAGGAAAAACATCAGCTTGCGATCGCCTCGTTGCAGATACGCTTCAAGCTGAGGCGCCAGACTCCTGTGGACCAAAGCCAGGGTAGGATGATCCCGTTCACCGCTCTGTACCCAGGCAACCTTAGCCCGATCCTCTTTTCCCTGCCAAAGCTGGCTTACCAAATTTGCCGGAAGAAAGGGGGTATCGCAGGAGGCAAAAATCGCCCACTCGGTGTTAATTCGCTTTAATGCGGTCAACATCCCAGCCAATGGCCCCGCAAATCCGCTAAAAGTATCGGCAAAAACGTCGCAGCCACTCTGCTGATAACGTTCAGTGTGGCGATTAGCGCTGATAAGAACCTGGGTAACCTGCGGCTGTAAGATTGCCAGAACATGTTGATAAAGTGGTTTGCCATGCAACATAACCAGCCCTTTATCCCCTCCCTGCATTCTGGACCCTCTGCCTCCGGCCAGGATCACCCCGCTGACATCCTCTACTCTGTATTTAACTGGCTGAGTCATACGCCACAATACCCCTCTTTTCATGTGGGATTAAAGCTGGTAACCTGGCTTCCTCTTCAGACCAAAAGGAACCTTGTTATGAAATGCCACCGTCTTAATGAACTCATTTCTCTTCTGCAACCTGAGTGGCAGAAAGAGCCGGATCTCAATCTGATGCAATTTTTGCAGAAACTGGCATCTGAGTCAGGTTTTAACGGGCCGATTGACGAACTGACAGATGATATTCTGATCTATCACCTCAAAATGCGCAGTATGGAAAAAGATGAGCAGATCCCGGGCCTTAAGAAAGACTACGAGGATGATTTTAAGACTGCTCTGCTTCGTGCGAGGGGCGTGATTAAAGATTAAACCCCGCTGTTACCCGCTGCCAGCTGAGTTTAATGATATCCTTAACGGCTAATTCAAGCTATGAGCCTGCCGGATGAAAGAACCCGCTTTTAACTTTCAACATCTCGATCCCGATACTATCCTGGATGCGCTCTGGGAGACCGGGATCCGCGTGGAGTCGGGACTTACCGCGCTCAACAGCTATGAAAACCGGGTGTATCAGTTCGCTGATGAAGATCGAAATCGCTATGTGGTGAAGTTTTACCGACCACAACGCTGGTCACAACAGCAGATAGCAGAAGAACATCAGTTCACTGCAGAACTGTTTGCGGATGAAGTTCCCGTAGCGGCTCCTCTGGTGTTGCAGGGAAAAACGCTGCATCAGCATAATGGCTACCTTTATACTGTTTTCCCAAGCCTTGGTGGCCGCCAGTACGAAACGGACAATTACGACCAGCTTGAGTGGGTAGGCCGATTTCTGGGCCGGATCCATCAGACCGGTCGCAAGAGTACCTTTGATGTGCGGCCCACTATTGGGCTGGAAGAATACATCGACGAGCCGCTTCAGGTATTTGAAGCCAGTAGCTTAATTCCGGCTAAGTTGAAAACAGCATTATTGGCCAGCGTTCGGCTGATAGGCACAACTTTACAAAAATACTGGCATACTCAGTGGCAGCCTTTGCGCCTGCATGGTGACTGTCATCCCGGTAATATTCTCTGGCGTGATGGCCCGTTATTTGTCGACCTCGATGATGCCCGTAACGGCCCAGCCGTACAGGATTTATGGATGCTGATAAACGGCGATCTTCAGGAGCAGCGCCTGCAGTGGGATATTCTGTTAGAGGCTTACAGCGAATTCTGTGAGTTCGATACACACGAATTGTCACTTATTGAACCTTTACGCGCTATGCGGATGGTTTATTATCTGGCGTGGGTTGTTCGCCGCTGGCAAGACCCTGCATTTCCTGCAAGTTTTCCGTGGATGACGGATGAAGATTTTTGGCGCAGGCAGATTTCACTATTTAACGAGCAGGCAAGGTTGTTGCAGGAGCCCCCGCTGCAGCTGACGCCCGCATACTAAGGCTTGACCGTCTTTTCCGGTTTTGCCCCTTTTGCTGTTAGGAGAGAGTTTCACGATGAAAAAGATTTGGTTTGCGCTGGTTGGTCTTGTTTTGGCTTTCAGCGCGTCAGCAGCCCAGTTTACGGATGGCCAGCAATACGTGACGATGCAGAAACCCGTCGCTGGCGAGCCTCAGGTTCTCGAGTTCTTCTCTTTCTTCTGCCCTCACTGCTATGAGTTTGAAAACGTCTGGCATGTTAGTGATGCTGTTAAAAAAGGCGTCCCTGCGGGCACTAAAGTGACCAAGTATCACGTTGAGTTCCTGGGCGGCGATATGGGTAAAACCGTGACTCAGGCCTGGGCTGTGGCTATGGCACTGGGTGTAGAAGATAAAGTCACTACGCCACTCTTTGATGGCATTCAGAAAACACAGACCATCACTGATGCTGCCAGCCTGAAAGACGCTTTCGTGAAAGCGGCAGGTATTACACCGGAAGCTTATGACGGTGCCTGGAACAGCTTCGTGGTGAAATCTCTGGTAGCCCAGCAGGAAAAAGCGGCAGCAGATGTTCAGCTGCAGGGCGTTCCGGCAATGTTTGTTAACGGCAAATACATGGTTAACAACGGCGGACTTGATACCAGCTCAATGGATAACTATGTACAGCAATATGCCAACGTAGTGAAATTCCTGCTGACTCAGAAGTAATTCCAGTCAGTCTGCAACGCCGGCTTATTGCCGGCGTTGTTGTTTTCGTCTTTCGGTGGGCGCTTCTCCACGGAATAAACATGCTGAGAAGATCCTTATTGAGAGGCATAGATCCTGTGCGATCGGTTGTGGCAATAATTAATATCCACATTAAACTTATTCCGTAAAACCTAAAGTAATTCCTGGCGAATAACTTTAACTTATTGAAAACAGGTTTTTTTTGTTTTTATGAAGACATTTTATTCTGCCGATGCAAAAGCAGGATCATTTTTACGCACAAACTTATCCACAGCTTATTCCTGCGTCACCTCCCGCAAAATCAACAGCTCAATGAAGTTTATCCGCCAGGTTATTTCATCTTTGGTACTCAGCTGTGGCATCCTTACCGCATTGAAAAAACCAACGAAGAACGTGACGACTTATGGCACAAATTGCAGAAAACCCGCTAATTCTGGTAGATGGCTCTTCTTACCTCTATCGCGCTTACCACGCGTTCCCTCCGCTGACCAACAGCGCAGGACAACCTACAGGCGCGATGTACGGTGTACTGAATATGTTGCGCAGCCTGCTGCTGCAATATAAGCCCAGCCATGTGGCGGTGGTTTTTGATGCCAAAGGCAAAACCTTCCGTGATGAGCTCTTCGAAGCCTATAAATCCCACCGTCCACCGATGCCGGATGACCTGCGAGCGCAGATCGAGCCGCTGCATAATATGGTCCGGGCGATGGGCTTGCCTTTGCTGGCCGTCAGCGGCGTGGAAGCGGATGACGTTATCGGCACGCTGGCTCTGGAAGCCGGTAAAAAAGGCAAACCGGTCTTAATCAGCACCGGCGATAAAGATATGGCGCAGCTGGTAACGCCAGATATCACGCTGATTAACACGATGAACAACGCTATTCTCGGTCCTGATGAAGTGGTGGAGAAATATGGTATTCCGCCTGAATTGATCATCGACTTCCTCGCTCTGATGGGCGACGCATCCGACAACATTCCTGGCGTACCGGGCGTGGGCGAGAAAACAGCTCAGGCGCTGCTTCAGGGGCTGGGCGGAATTAAAGAGATTTATGAGAATCTGGATAAGGTTGCCAGTCTGACCTTCCGTGGTGCAAAAACCATGGCGGCGAAACTGGAACAAAATAAAGAGATGGCACTGCTCTCTTATCAGCTGGCGACCATCAAAACGGACGTGGAATTAGAGCTGACCAGTGAACAGCTGACGGTCAATCAGCCAGCGGTTGAAGAGTTACTGGGCATGTTCCGTGAATATGAGTTCAAGCGCTGGATCACCGATCTGGAAGAAGGAAAGTGGCTGCAGGGCAAAAAGAGCAATCCTGCTGCGCAAAAAGCGCTGGTTGAACAAGTTGAAGAGCAGGCAGAAGCCACAAGCACGCTCTCTGCTGACGGTTACGTCACTATCCTTGATGAAGAGACTTTTGACAGCTGGCTGAAGAAATTACAGGCCAGCTCACTGTTTGCTTTCGATTTGGAAACTGACTCGCTGGATACGCTCAGCGCCAATATCGTGGGTCTTTCCTTCGCTATTGAGCCTGGTGTAGCGGCCTATTTGCCTGTCGCCCATGATTACCTTGATGCGCCAGCTCAGCTGGATCGCAAAACCGTTTTAGCGCGCCTCAAGCCGCTGCTGGAAGACCCTAAGTTGCTCAAGGTAGGTCAGAACCTGAAATACGATCGCGGCGTGCTGAAGAATTACGACATCGAGTTGCAAGGCATCAAGTTCGACACCATGCTGGAGTCCTATGCACTGAACAGCGTAGGTGGCCGTCATGATATGGATACGCTCTCTTCACGCTGGCTGAACCATAAAACGGTCTCTTTTGAGGAGATTGCTGGCAAAGGCAAAAAGCAGCTGACCTTTAACCAGATCGATCTGGAGCAGGCCGCGCATTATGCTGCCGAAGATGCTGATGTGACGTTGCAGCTGCACCTGAAGATGTGGCCAGAGCTGGAGAAGGAGCAGGGACCGAAGCAGGTGTTCGAGAATATCGAAATGCCGCTGCTGACGGTGATCTCACGCATTGAACGCAATGGGGTGTTAATCGATCAGGGGATCCTGGCCGCCCATTCAAAAGAGCTGACCGTACGCCTGGCAGAGCTGGAGCAAAAGGCGCATGAACTGGCCGGTGAGCCGTTCAACCTCTCATCACCGAAGCAGCTGCAGACCATTTTGTTTGAAAAGCAGGGCATCAAGCCAACGAAGAAAACCCCAGGCGGTGCGCCTTCAACCAGTGAAGAAGTGCTGGCTGAACTGGCGCTGGATTATCCTTTGCCGAAGGTCATCCTCGAAAACCGCGGTTTAGCCAAGCTGAAGTCGACCTATACCGACAAGCTGCCGTTGATGATTAACCCGATCACCGGACGCGTGCATACTTCTTACCATCAGGCGGTAACGGCGACCGGACGACTTTCCTCGACCGATCCAAACCTGCAGAATATTCCTGTGAGGAACGAAGAAGGCCGTCGTATACGTCAGGCTTTCATAGCCTCAAAAGGCCATAAGATTGTCGCAGCGGACTACTCGCAGATTGAGTTACGCATCATGGCGCACCTGTCTCAAGATAAAGGGTTATTGAGCGCTTTTGCTGAAGGTAAGGATATTCACCGCGCTACTGCTGCCGAAGTGTTTGGCATGGCGCTGGATAAAGTTACCGGCGAACAGCGCCGCAGCGCTAAAGCGATCAACTTTGGCCTGATTTATGGCATGAGTGCTTTCGGCCTGTCTCGCCAGCTGAATATTGGTGCGGGTGAAGCTAAGAAGTATATGGACTTGTACTTTGAACGCTATCCGGGCGTGCTGGACTATATGGAAAGCACGCGTCAGCAGGCAGCGGAAAAAGGCTATGTCTCAACGTTGGATGGCCGACGCCTTTATCTGCCGGATATCAATGCCAGCAATGCGATGCGCCGTAAGGCGGCCGAGCGCGCGGCAATCAATGCGCCAATGCAGGGAACAGCGGCCGATATCATCAAAAAAGCGATGATTGCGGTTGATGGCTGGCTGACACCGCAGCCGACGCAAGATGTGAAAATGATCATGCAGGTACACGATGAACTGGTCTTTGAAGTGAAATCCTCAGAAGTGGAAGCGGCTACGGCAAAAATCCGCGATCTGATGGAAAACAGCATGAAACTGGACGTTCCGCTGCAGGTGGATGTCGGTGTTGGCGATAACTGGGAGCAGGCGCACTAATCTCCCGGCCAGTCACGGATGAGACTGATTTTATAGCAAATTCAGTCTCATTTTTTATCCATAAGAAAATGATTTAGTTCCCCCTTGTCCTCCAGCCTTCGCTCGCTCTGCCGTTCAGAATTTCACCTAAGCAGTTATCCTGGAAGCATTTTTTTTGTAATTAAGCTACAGGCAGCGACGTTTTCTGTGAGCTGAGTTGGATAACACAGGGTGTTTTCTGAAAATTAACTACAAAAAACCCTTTTGAGGGCCGAAAAAATCCTGTAGAGTTTCAGTTGTAGGGTACAGAGGTAAGATGTTCTATCTTTCAAACCTTTTACTTCACGTAATCGGATTTGGCTGAATATTTTAGCCGCCCCAGTTGTTATGACTGGGGCGTTTTTTATTGGGCGCTATCTGGCCCAAAGGCGGGAAAAGCTTACTCGGCAGGCGCTTCTTCTTCTTCGTCTTCTACTGCTGGCGGAAGCTCACTGAACCAGGTGTTCAACTGATCGCTCAGTTTATCAACGCCGATTTTCTTCAATGAAGAGAACATTTCTACCCGAACATCCCCAATAAATCCTTTCGCTGTTTCACGTACCGCGTTCAGCTGCGCTTTACGTGCGCCAGAAGCCAGCTTATCGGCTTTGGTTAACAGCACCAGCACCTGAATGCCGCTCTGCACTGCCCACAGAATCATTTGCTGGTCTAAATCCTTCAGCGGATGGCGGATATCCATCAACACCACCAGACCTTTCAGACACTGGCGCTCACGCAGGTATTCTGCCAACGCCTTCTGCCACTTCAGCTTCATCTCTTCCGGCACTTGGGCAAAACCATAGCCTGGCAAGTCGACCAGACGATAGCCTTCGGCCACCTGGAAAAGGTTGATCAATTGCGTACGGCCAGGCGTTTTACTGGTACGAGCCAGGGCCTTTTGATTGGTCAGCGTATTCAGTGCGCTGGATTTGCCCGCGTTGGAACGACCGGCAAAGGCCACTTCAAGGCCGGTATCGGCTGGAAGGTGACGAATGTCAGGGGCACTGGTGACAAAATGGGTAACGTGATAATTCCAGCCAGACAAAATAAAAACTCCAGATAATAAGGTCAATTGCGCTGAGTATACCCTGTATAGAATGAAAGCGCCCAACCGACCTTTTTACGGCGGAGGTTTTGTAGGAGATCGGCTATTAAATTTGCCAGAAGTTTCCTCTTTTTCATCCTTTATTAATCAAACAAAACATTTAATAACAGTTGGTTATATCTGTTATCGCCTTTCCGAAAACAAATTTGTTCTCGACCCTACCTTGTGAGTTTGACCAATTAGTCTAAAGTCATTGGCAGAACCAGGGCGGTTCTCTTCAGGATGAAGTGCTTATGGACACCAGGACGGTGTAGAGCAGGGATGGAGCGTGTTGCGGAGCGGCAACACCACAAGGAAAGGATCGAGTCCAGGAGTGGACCCTCAGGCAACGGAAAACCGGGATGTTGGCTGCTCAAAAGGATGCTGACTTAGTCAGTCCTTCTGCGGAAGGTGCGAAAAAAGGCGACAGGGTGACCTGGCGCCTTTTTTCTTTGTCTGCTTTCTGCTAGATTCCGCCGCAATTCTATACTGAATATAAATCGTCTGAGAGCAGAAAACATGAAGCAACCCGCACGCGCGCCCCAGGATAAAAAACCGGCAGCAAAAACCCAGCGCAAAACGCGTGATGAATCCAACGCGGAAGCGCGCGATCGTAAGCGCGACAAGAAGCATCGCGGTAATGCCTCTGGCAGCCGTGCTAATCCGGTAACCGTGAACAAGAAGAGCGGCGAAAGTGCCGTCAGCAAAGATCCGCGTATTGGCAGCAAAAAGCCGATCGCCCTTGGCCCGGTTGTCGCAGAGGCTAAGCCAGCGAAGAAAGTGGCTAAAGTCGCAAAACCTGCTGAAGAGCAAAAAGTCCTGCTGTCGCCGGAAGAAGAGCTGGCGAAGCTTGAGAATGACGAACGTCTGGATACCTTGCTGGATCGCCTGGAAAAAGCTGAGACGCTGTCAGCTGAAGATCAGGCCTGGCTGGATCAGACGCTTGACCGCATCGACGTGCTGATGGAAGAGCTGGGCATCGCACTGGACGATGGCGCGGAAGATGAGCAGGCAGAAGAAGATATGTACCGCCTGCTGAAAGGCGGCCAGTAACCTTTCTGCGTTATCTGGGTAAAATTGAGGTGGCGCACGGTTGCGCTGCCCTTTTCTAAAGGTTTCTCTGCTAATGAATTGGCCTGGATCAATTTTCGTGCTGATTATGCTCTGCAGCCTTGGCTGGTTATTCGTTAAACTACGTCGTCTTTCGCGGTTGAAAACCCGACTGCACAGAGCGACCGTCCGCCAGTCTACCAGGCACACACCTTTCACCCGACGGTCGGCATCCAGACGCCAACGCAGGAGTGAACACCGTGTCGCAGATGATTGAATGGGATCAACGCCTGATCCAGAAGTACAATATCTCTGGTCCCCGTTATACCTCCTATCCTACCGCGCTGGAATTCAACGAGCACTACGACGAGGCGGCTTTTCAACAGGCTACGCAGCGTTATCCCAATCGTCCTCTGTCACTCTATATCCATATTCCGTTTTGCCACCGGCTTTGCTACTTCTGCGGCTGCAATAAGGTCGTCACGCGGCAGCAGCAGAAGGCAGATGTCTATCTGGATGCGTTGGCCAGTGAAATTCAGTCACGCGCTGAATTATTTCGTGGCCGAACCGTCAGCCAGATGCATTGGGGTGGCGGCACACCCACTTATTTAAATAAGAGCCAGATTACCCGCCTGATCACGCTGCTGCGCCAGGCCTTTACCTTCAGTGAAGAGGCAGAGCTGTCGATAGAGGTCGATCCACGGGAAATAGAACTGGATGTGTTGGACCATCTGCGAGCCGCTGGTTTCAACCGCCTGAGCATGGGCGTGCAGGACTTCAATAAGGACGTGCAGGAGAAGGTGAACCGGGTTCAGGATGAACAGGTTATCGTTGATCTTATTGCTCGTGCGCGCCAGGTAGGCTTTGCCTCCACCAGCCTGGACCTTATCTACGGCTTACCTGCACAGACGCCAGAGAGTTTTGCCTTTACGTTGCAGAAAGTTATCGCCCTCAACCCGGATCGATTAAGCGTATTTAATTACGCGCATATGCCGGCTTTGTTTGCCGCTCAGCGCAAAATCAAAGAAGCCGACCTGCCTTCTGCCCAGCAAAAAATGGATATCCTGCAGCAGTCCATCGCCATGCTGACGGGCGAGGGTTATCAGTTTATTGGTATGGACCATTTTGCCCTCCCGGACGATGAGTTGGCGGTGGCCCAGCGGGAAGGCAAGTTGCACCGTAATTTCCAGGGCTACACCACGCAGGGCGACAGCGATTTACTGGGAATGGGCGTTTCGGCCATCAGCATGATCGGCGACAGCTATGCTCAGAACGAAAAAGAGCTGAAATCCTGGTATGCCGCTCTGGCTGAAAAGCAAACGGCTTTGTGGCGCGGCGTGAAGTTGTCGGCCGATGATTGTCTGCGGCGCGATGTGATCAAAACGCTGATGTGTAATTTCGCACTGAATTTTGCCGATTTCGACACCGGCGAGCAGGCTTTTAGCGACTATTTTGCTGAAGATCTGGCTCTGTTAGCGCCTTTCATCAAGGACGAGCTGGTTGAGTGCCACGAGAAGGGCCTTCAGGTGACGGCTAAGGGGCGTTTGCTGGTAAGGAATGTCTGTATGTGCTTTGACGTCTATCTTCGTCAGAAGGCGCGTGTGCAGCAATTTTCACGGGTGATCTGATCGCCAGAAAACAACAAGGCCGGACATAAACTGTTCCGGCCTTTTTTTATCGCAACGGATAAGCGCTATCCGCTACTCCATTCCAAGCTCTTTCAACTTGCGGGTCAGGGTATTTCGGCCCCATCCCAGCAAACGTGCTGCTTCCTGCTTGTGCCCTTGCGTATGACGCAAAGCGGTAGTCAGCAGCGTTCGCTCCATTTCGGGTTGAGCTTCTGACAGCAGGTTTTGATGACCGGAACGCAGCGCGCGATCGGCCCACTGTGCCAGCAACGTTGCCCAGCTGTCCGGCAGAGACTGCACCGGATTTTCTGGCGTTGAGGTCTCAAACAGCTCTGAAGGCAAGTCCTGGATCAACACTTCCTGTCCGGCAGCCATAACGGTCAGCCAGCGGCAGGTGTTCTCCAGCTGACGAACGTTCCCTGACCAGTGAAGCCGGGTAAGGGCTGTTTCCGTTTCCGGATGCAGGATCTTCGCTTCAACGCCCAGCTCCCTTGCAGCAACCTGCAGGAAGTAACGTGCCAGCCGCGGAATATCTTCACGGCGTTCACGCAGTGGCGGCAGATGCACACGGATCACGTTCAGGCGGTGGAATAAATCCTCGCGGAATTTGCCTTCCTGTACCCGTAGCTCCAGGTTCTGGTGGGTTGCAGCAATAATTCGCACATCCACTTTCACCGGCGCATAGCCGCCCACGCGATAGAACTGGCCGTCAGCCAGTACGCGCAGCAAGCGAGTTTGCACATCCATCGGCATATCACCGATTTCATCCAGGAACAGCGTGCCGCCGTCAGCCTGCTCAAAACGGCCCTGGCGAATTTGATTAGCGCCGGTAAAGGCCCCTTTCTCATGGCCGAACAGCTCTGACTCAATCAGGTCTTTCGGGATAGCCGCCATATTCAGCGCGATAAACGGCGCTTTTGCCCGAGGGCTGTGGCGGTGCAGAGCGTGGGCTACCAGCTCTTTACCCGTACCGGATTCGCCGTTGATCAGTACGCTGATCGACGAACGGGAAAGACGACCAATAATGCGGAAAACATCCTGCATCGCTGGCGCTTCGCCAATGATGTCGGTAGTCGGACCGCTAACCGGTTGATTACGAGGCTGCTGTTGTTCCTGGTAATGGCTGATGGCCCTTTCTACCAGCGCAACTGCTTCATCGATATCAAACGGCTTTGGCAGATAATCGAACGCGCCTTGTTGATAAGCGCTGACCGCCGCATCCAGATCGGAATGGGCCGTCATTATGATGACCGGAAGCATCGGATGACGCTGCTTAATTTGTTTCAGCAGTGCCAGTCCATCCATGCCAGGCATACGAATATCTGAAAGTAAAACGTCTGGGGTTTTACTGGCAAGGGCATCCAGCACCTCATTAGCGCTGTCAAATGTGGCGCAGTTCAAACCGGCTCCAGTGAGCGCGCGTTCAAGCACCCAGCGGATGGAGCTATCGTCATCGACGATCCAAACTATCCCTCGTTGCATAGAAACCTCACTGGCGAATAGGCAGAAATACCGAAAATTCAGTGTGACCAGGCCAACTGCTAAATTCTATTTTTCCCGAATGCTGATCGATCAGGCTTCTGGCAATCGACAGGCCTAAACCAGTGCCGCCTTCTCGCCCACTCACCATCGGATAAAACAGCGTATCCTGCAGTTGTGCCGGAATGCCTGGGCCATCATCTTCCACATCGATGCGGGCCACCAGGCGATAGCGTACGCCGTGGAGCGTTAACTGAAACGCCGTGCGGGTACGAAGTGTAATAGTGCCGCCTTCTTCACCCAACGCCTGAAGCGCGTTGCGTACTACGTTCAGCAGAACTTGTTCAATCTGATCCGGGTCGTGCGGCAGCTCAGGCAGGCTGGGATCGTAATCCCGTACCAGCGTGACGTTATCGGGCAGCTCCATCGACACCAGGTTCACTATGCGTTCAGCGACCTGATGGATACTCTGCGTGACGTGCATTCCCGGCTGCTGCGGACCCAGCAGGCGATCAACCAGATTGCGCAGGCGGTCTGCCTGTTCAATGATCACCTTGGTATATTCTGTTAATGACGGATCGGGCAGGGCTTTCGCCAGCAGCTGTGCTGCGCCACGCAATCCTCCCAGCGGGTTTTTAATTTCATGTGCCAGACCACGGACTAAATCCCTGGCGGCGACCTGCTGAGCATGTTGAATTTGTTCCTGACTGAGACGGCGCTGATTATCCATCGGGGCCATTTCAAGCAGAATTAAGCCTTCAGGCAGACGCTGTGCGGTTAACGACATTATATGCGCACGGCTGTCGACCACTAAAGTCACTTCACTGTCGGTAAAACCCTGACCTGCATCCAGACTCTCAAGCATGACGTCGATATTTAATGAAAAATATCCCATCAGTTCCGGCAGCGGTAAACCAAATAGCTTGCGGGAGCTTTGCGCTAACAGTTGCTGGGCAGCTGGGTTGGCGTAATGCACCACCAGTTCGCTGTCGACAAGCAAAATACTGTTAATTAGGGAATTGAGAATCTGCCCAGCATCGGGCAGCGTGCCTGTTGCCATACAGCCTTCTCCTGCACCGTTTTAGTGCATTATAGTCCTGAAACCCGACATTCTTCTTGCTGGACGATGAATTCGTGGTGAAAAAAGCCCATCCGGAGATGGGCTTGAATTTTCCACGGCAACAAAGACTGTCTTACCTGTTAAACGCTGTAGTACAGCTCGAACTCAACAGGGTGTGGAGTCATGCGAACGCGGTCAATCTCGTCTTTACGCAGATCGATGTAAGCCTGGATAGCGTCGTCAGTGAATACGCCGCCACGGGTCAGGAACTCGCGGTCTTCGTTCAGTGCTGCCAGAGCTTCGTCCAGTGAACCAGCCACTTTAGGGATCTCAGCTTCTTCTTCCGGCGGCAGGTCGTACAGGTTTTTGTCCATCGCATCGCCAGGGTGGATCTTGTTGATGATGCCATCCAGGCCAGCCATCAGCAGTGCAGCGAAGCACAGG
Source organism: Erwinia sp. (assembly GCF_049696395.1). Lineage (GTDB taxonomy): Bacteria > Pseudomonadota > Gammaproteobacteria > Enterobacterales > Enterobacteriaceae > Erwinia. Next base: position 54,327 of record NZ_JBAVTT010000053.1, on the reverse strand, counting down.
TACGGGTTAGCCGCTGGATCAGGGAAGCGAGCTTCGATACGACGAGCTTTCGGGCTGGCAACCACTGGGATACGGATAGAAGCAGAACGGTTACGGGCTGAGTAAGCCAGCATAACTGGCGCTTCGTAGCCTGGGACCAGACGCTTGTAGGAGTTAGTCGTTGGGTTCGCCATGGCGTTGATCGCTTTAGCGTGCTTGATAACACCCCCGATGTAATACAGCGCCATTTCAGACAGGCCGCCGTATTTGTCACCAGCGAACAGGTTGTTACCGTCTTTAGACAGTGACATGTGGCAGTGCATACCAGAACCGTTATCACCAAACATTGGCTTCGGCATGAAGGTCGCGGTTTTGCCGTACGCGTGAGCCACGTTGTGAACAACGTATTTGTAGATCTGAATTTCGTCCGCTTTTTTGGTCATGGTGTTGAAGCGGGTTGCCACTTCGTTCTGACCAGCTGTAGCCACTTCGTGGTGATGAGCTTCAACAACCAGACCCATCTGCTCCATGGTCAGACACATAGCAGAACGGATGTCCTGTGAGGAGTCGACTGGTGGCACCGGGAAGTAACCGCCTTTCAGACCTGGACGGTGGCCTTTGTTGCCGCCTTCGTAGGCTTTACCGCTGTTCCAGTAAGCTTCAACATCGTCGATTGCGACATGGGAACCGGACGTGCTGCTGCCGAAACGGATGTCATCGAACAGGAAGAATTCTGGCTCTGGTCCAAACAGAACGGTGTCTGCAATGCCAGAAGAGCGCAGGAAATCTTCAGCGCGCTTGGCGATGGAGCGTGGGTCACGATCGTAGCCCTGCATGGTGCCTGGCTCGAGAATGTCACAACGGATGATCAGGGTTGGATCTTCGAAGAATGGATCCAGCACAGCGGTGGTAACGTCTGGCATCAGAACCATGTCTGATTCGTTAATGCCTTTCCAGCCACCAATAGAGGAGCCGTCAAACATTTTGCCTTCTTCGAAGAAGTCAGCGTTAACCTGATGAGCAGGAATGGTGACGTGCTGTTCTTTACCTTTGGTATCGGTAAAACGCAGATCAACAAATTTGACTTCGTGCTCGTTCATCATCGACAGAACGTGTTCAGCGGACATACTTAACTCTCCTGGATTTTGTCATTGTCGTCGTGGTCAGAGATCTTCAAGGTGGACTTTGCTTATCTCGCATTGTCATCCGATAATAAAGATCTCTCACACGCTATCAACCGTTGTGAAAAACTGCATTCTTCGCTTGTAGGTATAAAGCGAAATCTATGCCAACTTTATTATTTACCTGAAAAAGCGCTATGATGCGCCCTCTCGTGATACGGGACCTGCACCATGATGGAAGTCGCGCACCATTTTGGTGCTATCGAGTGCTGACTGAGCACTATTCTGGTGCATTTTTTCGACGGAGTGCAATTCTTGCACTGTTTAAGGTGTGAAAAGCAATCCTGACAGTTATCTTTAATTGAAATTTGTGATCCTGTTCAGTCCTTCGATTAATCCGTGTACAATAGCGCGCTATTTCTAATGCCTGAGGCAAAGCTGTGATCGAAAATTTGCGTAACATCGCCATTATTGCCCACGTTGACCATGGTAAAACTACCCTGGTTGATAAACTGCTGCAGCAATCCGGGACGTTTGATGCCCGTACTGAAGCTACCGAGCGCGTAATGGACTCCAACGATTTGGAGAAAGAGCGTGGGATTACCATCCTCGCAAAAAACACCGCCATTAATTGGAATGACTACCGCATCAACATCGTGGATACCCCAGGACACGCCGACTTCGGCGGTGAGGTTGAGCGTGTGATGTCAATGGTTGACTCGGTGCTGCTGGTTGTGGATGCAATGGATGGCCCAATGCCGCAAACCCGCTTCGTGACCAAAAAAGCGTTTGCTAATGGTCTGAAGCCGATCGTTGTTATCAACAAAGTTGACCGTCCTGGCGCTCGTCCGGATTGGGTTGTTGACCAGGTCTTTGACCTGTTCGTTAACCTGGACGCGACTGATGAGCAGCTCGATTTCCCGGTTATCTATGCATCGGCCCTGAACGGCATCGCCGGTCTGGACCACAACGATATGGCTGAGGATATGACTCCGCTGTATCAGGCTATCGTGGATCACGTTGCTCCTCCGCAGGTTGAGGCAGACGCGCCATTCCAGATGCAGATTTCCCAGCTGGACTACAACAACTACGTGGGTGTTATCGGCATCGGCCGTATCAAACGCGGTAAAGTGAAGCCAAACCAGCAAGTCACCATCATCGACAGCGAAGGCAAAACCCGTAACGGTAAAGTCGGTAAAGTCCTGACTCACATGGGTCTGGAGCGTATCGAAGCCACCGAAGCCGAAGCTGGCGATATCATCGCTATCACCGGTCTGGGCGAGCTGAACATCTCCGACACTATCTGTGATCCACAGGCTGTTGAAGCGCTGCCAGCACTGAGCGTTGATGAACCAACCGTGACCATGTACTTCAACGTAAACACCTCTCCGTTCTGTGGTAAAGAAGGTAAGTATGTGACTTCACGTCAGATCCTTGACCGTCTGAACAAAGAACTGGTGCACAACGTTGCGCTGCGTGTTGAAGAAACCGAAGATTCTGACGCCTTCCGCGTTTCAGGTCGTGGTGAGCTTCACCTGTCCGTTCTGATTGAAAACATGCGTCGTGAAGGCTTCGAAATCGCCGTTTCACGTCCTAAAGTTATCAACCGTAAAATCGATGGCCGCATGCAAGAGCCGTTCGAGAACGTGACACTGGACATCGAAGAACAGCACCAGGGTTCTGTGATGCAGGCAATGGGCGAGCGTAAGGGTGATGTTAAAGACATGATCCCTGATGGCAAAGGCCGTATTCGTCTGGATTACCTGATCCCAGCTCGTGGACTGATCGGTTTCCGTACCGAATTCATGACCATGACTTCTGGTACTGGTCTGCTGTACTCCACTTTCAGCCACTACGATGATGTTCGTCAGGGTGAGATCGGCCAGCGCCAGAACGGCGTGTTGATCTCTAACGGCCAGGGTAAAGCAGTAGCCTTCGCCCTGTTCAGCCTGCAGGACCGCGGTAAGCTGTTCCTCGGCCACGGTGCTGAAGTGTATGAAGGCCAGGTTATCGGTATTCACTCACGTTCAAACGACCTGACCGTGAACTGCCTGACCGGTAAGAAGCTGACCAACATGCGTGCTTCCGGTACTGACGAAGCGACTACGCTGGTTCCGGCTATCAAGATGTCTCTGGAGCAGGCTCTGGAATTCATCGATGATGACGAACTGGTAGAAGTGACGCCAACATCTGTGCGTATTCGTAAACGTCACCTGACGGAAAACGATCGTAAACGCGCAAGCCGTGGTCCTAAAGAGTCTTAATGCTCTTTAAGCTGCGAGCTCCGGGTTAGCGTCATCGCCACCCGGAAAACGAAAAGCCGCTGAATTTCAGCGGCTTTTTTATTTGTGCAAAAAGCGATTAAAACGAATAGCGTAACCTTAAGCGAATACGATACTGTTCGCGGTTGTAGTCATTCCAGCGGTCCAGCCATTGATGCTCACTATACGGCACGCTTCCAAGGCAGTGTTACAGGCTTCACGCGTCTCGACGTATGGCCCGGCAAATGCCGAGCATGAAACCAATGAAATCAGTTAAGTAGTGGATTTTTTTCATAAATCCTCCCTGTTTCAGGTACGGAAGGGCCGCCCTTCCTGTAAACAGGAAGGGAATGCCGGCTGGATTTATCGTTATAACGTGATGGCTGACGCTTTATTCTCGTGGGTCATTTCAGACATGGGCGTTGGGTGTTTTTTCCGTTTCCCAATCTCCTCGATAATAAAAGCGAAACGCGTTTCATTGAGTTTATAAAACATTCCCATAGTGATCGCGGCAACAATCGCCAGGCCGCATGGCCAAAGAAATATTAGCTGGCGCAAGCCGAGCAGGGTGCCTGCGCTTTGTACCGCGTGGGGAATATAACCAATCTGCGTCAGCATAATGCCCGGCAGGAATCCGGCGAGCGCAGCGGAGATTTTGCGCGAAAACGTGTAGCCGGTATACACCGAGCCTTCAGCGCGTATGCCCGTTTTCCACTCACCATAATCGACGGTATCGGGCACCAGCGCCCAGTTCAGGCTGTTTACAAACGCCGTGCCGAAAAATGCCATGCACGAAAACAGCACAAACGACAGCGAGCTGTTTCCCCAGACAAAGTTCAGTATATCGCCCACGGCCCACAGCGTCAGTCCGCCCAGATAGACCTGTTTTTTGCCAAAGCGTTTCACTGCGCCAGGCACCAGCAAAACGCCCACCAGAATGCAGCCCATGCTGAAAAACCCCATCCACGAGAGCAGATGAATATCGTTGAGGACGTACTCGGTGTAATAGACCTGAATCGCCAGCTTGATATTGAAGGCTGCCAGCGTACACAGGTTGGCGATGCACAGCACCAGCAACGGCGGGTTGCGAAAAATCGCGCAGAACGATTTCATGATGCCGGGCTTATGGTGATCGGGCGTCACCGCCACGTAGCGCTCCTTTACACCGCTATAGCACCACCACATGCAGAACAGCCCAAGCGTCACGAACAGCAGCGCCGCCACCAGATAGCCCAGCGACTTTTGGCTGACGAAGAGCGCCTGAATCGGCATAAACCCTACGGTACACAACAACAATCCTACCGTTGCGCCTCCCTGACGCCATGCGGCCAGGTGCGCACGCTCGTTCGGGTTTTTGGTGATGGCGGGCACCATCGCCCCGTACGAGCAGTTCATCAGGCTATAGAACAGACCAAACATCATGAACAGCACGGTGGCGATGGCCGTTTTCACCGTCAGGCTAAAGTCGTTCGCTATAAACTGTGACGTCGCGACCAGTGCCACCGGGACAGAGGCGTACAAAATAAACGGTCTGAATTTTCCCCGTTCACCAATATTACGCCGTGAATCCAGCAGCACACCGGTCAGCATATCGGTGAACGCGGTGAAGAACTTTGCCACCAGGAAAATAATGCCGCCGTAAAATGCGGGCATACCCAGCTCATCGGTGTAAAACTTCAGCAGGTATAGCGTCCCGATACACAGCATCAGGTTCGAGCCAAAATCGCCCATACCGTAGGCGCACTTCTCGCGCAGGCTCAGCTTCAGGGTTAATGGATCAGTGTTGCGGTTCATAGTCGGTCCTCATCGCGCCCAGAGGAGCGCGATTGCAAAGTCATTCAGGCCGGACGTTTACGCAGCTCTATCTCTTCAACGATCCGCATGTACATCTTCTCGTTGAGGTTATAGAAGCATCCCATAGCAATAATGGTGATCACCGCGAGAAGGCTGGGATAGATGAAGATCAGTTGCCGCAAGCCTTCGACTGTTCCCGCCGACTGCACCACGTTAGGCACATAGCCGATTTGGGTCAGCATGATGCCAGGGAAGAAACCCGCCAGCGCCTGCGACACCTTGCGAAAGAAAGTAAATCCGGTATAGACCGTACCCTCTGAACGCACGCCGGTGCGCCACTCTCCGTATTCGACCGTATCGGAAACCAGCGCCCAGTTGAGGCTGTTCACAAATGCGGAGCCAAAGAATGCCAGGCATGAGAACGCGACAAAGCTGACCGATCCGCCGCCGAAGAAATAGTTCAGGAGATCGCCCGCTACCCAGATAAGCAGCCCGCTGATGTAGACTTTCTTCTTGCCGAAACGACGCACCGCGCCGGGCATCATAAAGACGCCGATAAAGATGCATCCCATGCTGAAGAAGCCCATATACGACAACAGAATGGGGTCGTTGAGCACGTATTGCGTGTAGTAAACCTGAATCGCCAGCTTGACGTTAAATGCGCCCAACGTGCACAGGTTCGCGATGCAGAGGATAAACAGCGGTCGGTTGCCCGCAATGGCGCGGAAGGACTGCAACAACCCCGGTTTCTGCGTCGGATGGGCAGGCTGAGGCTCGACATAGCGTTCCTTCACGCCGCGATAGCACCACCACATAAAGAACAGACCGAAGAGTGAAAACAGCGTGGCGGCAAAGATATACCCGGCTTGAGAGCTGCTTTCGATCAGGTTCATCACCGGCACAAACCCCACGGTACACAGCAGCAGGCCGAGCGTAGCACCGCCCTGACGCCATGCCGCCAGCGAGGCGCGCTCGTCAGGATTTTTCGTCATGGCCGGCACCATCGCGCCGTAGGAACAGTTCATCATGCTAAAGAACAGGCCATACAGCATGAACAGCAGGGTCGCCATCACCGTTTTACCGGTGATCTCAAACGGCGTACCGACAAAGTTGGCGATCGCCAGCAGCGTGACCGGGAAGGCGGCATAGAGTACGAACGGACGGAACTTGCCCTTCGGCCCAATCTTGCGCCGCGAGTCGAGCATAATCCCGGTACCCATATCGGTAAACGCGGTAAAGAACTTGGCGATCAGGAAGATAATGCCGCCGTAGGTGCCCGGTAATTCCAGCACGTCGGTGTAGAATTTCAGCAGATACAACGTGCCGATATCCAACAGGATATTGGAGCCCAGATCGCCCATCCCATAGGCGAGTTTTTCTTTAAACGGCAAGCGTAGGGTTGCCGGATCGGATGATGTTTGACTCATTATTCTTCTCCTTATGCCCGCAGGTTTCCCCGCGGGCGAGCCTGATCAAATGTGACGTAAGGTGTTGAACAGCGCAGTCCATTCGCTTTGCTGGCGACAGAAGACTGGCGGTTTGCCGAGCGGGGCATCAACGGTGACTTCACCGCCCTGATGCACTTCACCGGTCCACACATTCACCCAGTTGTCCTGCGGCAGATAGAGCGTCCAGTCGCGGCGGCCCTCTTCATAGACGGGAGCAACCAGCAGATCGCGGCCAAACAGGTACTGGTATTTCAGTGTGTAGGTGCGTGGATCCTCCTCGTAATGCAGGAACAGCGGGCGCATCACCGGCAGGCCGCTTTTGGCGTTCTGCGCCACAGCGTCTTTGATGTAGGGCTTCAGAGTGGTGAAGACGGTGGTCATCCGCGCGAAGTGGGCGATGGTTTCGGCATCGCCATCAAACTGCCAGTTATCTCCTGGGCGGTTACCTTCGTGGGTGCGCATCATTGGCGTAAAGGCGCTGAAGTCGCACCAGCGCAGCAGCAACTCTTTGCTGCGTTTCATCTCGAACAAGGTGGTATAGCCGCCGATATCGCTGTGATGCAGGCCCTGTCCGGTCATTGCCAGCGACAGCGCCGCAGGAACGACCGAGGCCAGCCCATCGTCCAGGCTCCAGTCGACGTTCTGATCGCCTGCCCACATCATCAACGAGTGCTTCTGGCTGCCGGTGTAGCCCGCGCGCATAAAGAACAGGATTTCCCCGAGCTTGCCGGTCTCCTCCAGCGCGTCGTAGTTACATTTCGCCCACAGCGCAGGCCAGGCGTTATGCATGATCTCCGCACTCACGCCGTTGTGCAGGAAGGTATCTGTCGGCAGATATTCGCCAAAATCGGCCATCCAACCGCCGCAGCCCAGCTCGATAAGGTTCTTTTTGATCACCTCTTTGTACCAGTCGTAGGCTTCTGGATTGGTCAGATCGATAATGCCTGCGTAGAACTCGCCGAACTCAACATGGTAATCCTCGCCCTGAGCATCTTTGGTCAAATAACCACGTTTAGAGGCCTCTTCGCACAGGTCTTTATCGCTGGCGAGATACGGATTGATGTAGGAGAAGAACTTCACGCCTTCGTCGTTCCACTGCGGGATGCGTTGATCAAGCTGCGGATACAGCTCGCTGTTCCACTTCCAGTTCCACATCACGCGCTTGCCGAAAGAGGTCATACGAATACCGGACCAGTCCTGCGCCCAGATGCCGTTGACCTTCACGCCACCGTTTCGCAGGGTGTCCAGCTTGTGCTGGCAAACCTCCGTCCCGCCCTGAATGCCAAGCGTCACGCCGTCGTAAACCCAGTCCGGCAGCGCAGGCTGACGGCCCAGTAGTCCGGTCAGTTTTTCCAGCAGATCAACGTAAGTTTCGGCACATTCGAAGCGAAGCGTGGCGTTATCTTCCCAGAAAGCCAGCTCGTGAAAATCCGGAGCGCTGAAGTCGAAATTCATATAGCAGCTGTTATCGACGTGGCAGTAATACTTCTGCGTGCTGACGAACGTCGGCTGTGGGAAGAAGGTCCAGTAATAGTCACCGCCCGCGTTCTCTTTGCAGTCGGCTTGCCAGGTAACGTAAGTTTGTTTGTTACGGCCCACGCCCTGTTCGCTGGTCCACAGCGGGAACGGTTTGCCGCGCAGGTCGAAATAAGAGAACTGCTCGCCACAGCCGTAGATATGATCCGCAGGCTCGGCTGCCAGCCGCAGCCAGATGCGGTTATGGCTGGTGGCATCATTTTTAAGTTTCAGCTCAAGGCGGCCCTGCTTATCAGTGCCGACCAGCAGCGTGGCGCTCACCGTATCGCCACGCGTAAATCGGATCGCCCAGCCCGTGCTTTGTGTCGTGACCGTTGCGTCCGTCAGGGCGATTTTTTCGTTGAGCTTGTCTTTGATGCTGAAATTGCCACGAAACATCTCAATGTCCGCTTCGCCTGCGCCAATCCACAGGCAAGGCGATTGCGGCGTGTGACACAGGATCAGGCGGTCCTGAAACGACAGGCTAAAGCCATTGTCACGGGTAATCACTTTTAATTCAGGGTATTGCGAAGCCATAATGACCTCCATTGTAGGGTAAGGGTTCTTTTTTTAGTTATTCGCAGCCAATCTCAAAGCCCATCTGATGAGTGTCGCCAGGCCGGAGTCGTATCAGGTCAATGCCGGAGTTAAAAGCATCCGGAGGACAGCTCATTGGTTCTACGGCAAGGCCTTTTCTTTCCAGTTTTTCACCAGAGTAAATCTGTATCCACGGCTGGCTGGAGCGCAGCCAGACGGCCATCGCACTTTGCGGGTCCGTTAACCTGACTTCCCAGCGAGACCCGGTGTCCAGCGGGTGAAAAGTGTGGTCGATGTACGTCGAGCCAATCTGGCGCGCTGCCTCAAAATCCAGCGTATTGACCACGCAGAACGTAGATGACGGAACGTCAAAAATCTGACAGGCGGGCAGCTGCAGTTCGCAGCGGTTAATGTGCTGCTGATTGCAGGTCAGATAGGGGTGAACGCCCGCGCCATAGGGCGCAGTACGATCGCCGATATTTTTACTGAGAATACGGGTGCTCAGGCCCTCAGACTCATCCAGCTGGTAAGTGACCTCAGCGGCAAGCATAAAAGGGTAGCCATAGGTCGGCGGCAAAAATGCCGTCAACGTGACGTTTGAAGGCGTCTGCTCGGCAATCTGCCAGTTCTGCCACGCCAGCAGCCCATGGATCGCCGTACTCGATGCGCGATCGTTAATGGCGGGCGTCAGCGTTTGCCCTTCAAACTGATAGCAGCCGCCAGTGATGCGGTTAGGCCAGGGAATTAACACTTTCCCCAGATGGGCTAACGGCAGCTCTTCAGGTGCATGGGGGATCACCACATGGCGCCCCCGATGCCTCAGGGAAGCCAGCCCTGCGCCCACCGTGACAATTTCAGCCCGGTAATCGCCCGCCTTCAGGACGAGGGTTGTGCCACTTTTATGCATGCCCGTTCTCCTGAAATTACTTCGCGTTGCAGTCCAGCAATCCGGCTGCGACGGCAGGGGCAAGCCCTGGGGCGAGCGGCAGGCGAGGAATGACCAGGCAGTGCAGCAGATGATAAATATCCTGTTTGCCGTCCCAGACTTTGGTGGTCACTTCGTTGTTGATATCCAGCTCCTGCCACCAGGAACCGTTTTCGTAATCCATCAGGTACTTGATGCAGTACTCCCACCAAGTCTGATACCAGGTTTCGTATTGGGCCTCGCCGGTAACGGTATACAGCGCATAGGCGGTGCCCATTGCCTCGACAATCGGCCAGCGCACGCGCTCGCGAACAATAGGCTTACCGTCCCAGCCAACGGAATAGACAAAACCATCGGCCCCGTCCGGCGCCCAGGCGTCGCGGATCGTGGCGTGAAACAATCCTTTGGCATCTTCCAGCAGCCACTCCGGCGATGTTTCAAAGCGAGCCTCCAGCGCGGCGCGCAGGTGTAGCATCAGGCGGCCCCACTCAATCCAGTGGCCCGGAGTGCCGCCGTAAGCGCGGAAACGGTGCGCCGGATTGTCTTTGTTGTAATCGCGGATGGGGTTCCAGTTCGTGTCGAAATGCTCGTTGACGCGATACTCACCTTTGCGGGCGACATCGTGAATAATCACCGAAGCAATGCGCAGGGCACGGTCGAGCCACTTCCGGTCGTGGGTCACGTCGTACACAATCAGGAAGGCTTCTACAGCATGCATATTGGCGTTGCCGCCGCGGTAATCCTCCGTTTTGCTGAAGGCTTCATCCCAGGATTCCAGGCACATCTGCTCCTGTTCGCTCCAGAAGTATTTTTCGATTACCTCGATAGCGTCGTCCAAAAGCTGGCGGGCTTGCGGATGGCCCGTCGTCACGGCGCTGGCCGCGCCAAGCAACACGAAGAAATGCTGATAGCCCTGCTTGGAGGCATCGACCACGCCTTCGTCATTCACGCAGGCGTACCAGCCGCCGTACTGCTTATCGCGTAGCGCACCGTTCAGGGCGTTGATGCCGTGCTCAACCAGCGCGTAAGCGCCAGGGCGGCCCATCGCGGCAGCAACGGCATAGACGTGTAGCATGCGGGCAGTGACCCACAGATGGGTCCCCATATCCGTTTTCACCTGCCCGGTATTGCCCAGCCAGCCAAAACCGGTCGGGACGGCGGCGTTCTTGCCAAAATCAAAAATGCGGTCGGTCTCTTGTTCGAGCCAGCGGTTGTGGCTCAGCGTGTTAAACCATTTCATTGTTCAACCCCTCTTTCAGCGACTTGCCATCATTTCGTCAACAATCTCACCCAAACGCTGCAATTTCGGCACAGAGACATCGCGCAGCATCAGTTCAGTGTCCGGCAGGCCCACCACCGAAGACCACACGGCGCGACCGGCCAGGAACCCGGAGGCGCCTGCCTGCATCGCAACACGAACGGCGCGCGGGAAGAGTTTGTCATCGACGCCGGAAGAGAGGATCACCCACGGCATGGCGATCTGCTCATTGAGAGTTTGCGAGGCGGCCAGCAGTGCTTGCTGGGTCCCTTTGCCGAACAGCGGCATTTCGACTTTGTAGAGATCGGCCCCGCTATCACCCAGCTCTTTTGCTGCGTCGATAATGGCCTGCTCACGGTTGAAGGCTGCGCTACGGCGCGGTGGGCGCACTACCGGCTCGATAATGCTCAGCAGCCCGTTGTTGTGACACAGCTGAGTAAACTCGCTCACCATCTCCAGACGCTGCTGCGCGTCTTCATCGCTACGCCACAGCACCAGCAGCTTCAGTGCTTTCCCGCCATCGCGTTTGACTGCCTGCGCATCGATGCTTTTATCAATCACCACGCTGTCCACCGGAATACCGTTGCCCGGAATAAACTCGTCAGCCGCGACGATCGTGGCGCAGCTTTTGGCCACCGCGTGTTGCTCGACGACCTGGCGATAACAGAACTGCTGATCGACCAGAATGGCGGAGGCATACGGCGACAGAATTTTTGCCGCATTCACTTTGAAGTCGGTTAAGTGTCCATCTGTCACAGGAGCAGGCGCGCCTGCAGCGGCAAACATCATGCGCATCGCTTCGCGCTGATCGACGGCAAGCATGGCAAAACCGCCGGAAGGTCGGGTGATATCTTTCAGGGTGTAGGTGGTCATTCAAGAGTCCTTTTTACTTATCAATGATGAGGTTTCAGCCCGGCGGATGCGCGAACCTGTTCGAGGATGGCCGTCCAGTCTTCGCGTCCGCGTCCGGCGGCGCGAGCCTGGTTATAAACTTCACGAGACGCCGCGCCGAGCGGCATCGGAACGTGCAACTGGTTCGCCACGTCCAGCGCGATCCCCAGATCCTTGTGCGCCAGGTCAATCATAAATGCTGGAGACAGATCGCCTTTCAGCACCTTGTTCGGCCATGAGGTGGTGAAATGGCCTTTACCGGCAGGCGTGCCGCTCATCACTTTAAGCGCCACGTCGAAGGAGAGCCCTAACGCCTCGCACAGCACGGCGGCTTCGGCGGAAAGGGCGTTAAGGGCAATACTCATGTAGTTGTTGATGAGCTTGACGCGGATCCCCATTCCGGGACCACCGGCTTCGATAAGCTCATTACCCATCGCCATCAGCACCGGTGAAGCGCGCTCTACCTGCTGCGCCGTGCCGCCCGCCAGTAAGAGCAGCGTGCCTGCAATCGCGTGATCGGAGGTGCGCCCAACCGGAACGTCCATCATGCTGAACCCTTTAGCGTGCATGTCGACAATGAGTTTGTCGGTTTGCAGCGGGTGAATGGTGGACATATCCATCACCAGCGCCTCGCGGGATAACCCTTCACAAATGCCGCTTTCACCGAACAGCACGGTACGAACCACATCGCCGTTCGGCAGCATGGTGATAACGAATTCGGCGCCTGCTGCTGCGTCGGCAGGCGTGGCTGAGCCCTTCGCGCCTTTCTCGACCAGCGCCTGCACCGCCTTCGGATTCATATCAAAAACGGTAAGCTGATGGCCCTGTTTAAGCAGATTGCTCGCCATCGGCGCGCCCATTTGCCCTAAACCTATAAATGCGATTGCTGACATGCTTCTCTCCCGCCGGTAGGTTGTTGTCACTGTTTGTCTGTTACTGAGCGTTTGTATTGTCTTTTTCTGATCGTATTTGTAATTTATAGTCAAAAAATTGACAGGGGTCACTTTTTAAACATTTGATGAAATTAAAATGTCAGCATTAGAAAACGGAAAAGGAATCACCATGACTCGAATCGCCTGTGTGGGCATTACCGTGCTGGATCGTATTTGGTATCTCAGTGACTTACCGAAAGAAGGGGGCAAATATGTGGCAACTGACTACAAGGAAGTGGGTGGCGGTCCGGCGGCAACTGCGGCGGTGGCAGCGGCGAAACTGGGCGCAGAAGTGGACTTTATTGGTCGAGTGGGCGACGACGATACCGGCAACAGGCTGCTCGCGGAACTTGAGTCTCTGGGGGTAAATACCCGTTATACGCGCGTCTTTAAAAGCGCTCGCTCCTCACAATCTGCGGTGCTGGTGGATGCCAGCGGCGAAAGAATGATTACCAACTATCCCAGCCCGGATTTACCTGCTAGCGCGGACTGGTTTCAGGGTCTCGACTTTTCCCAGTGGGACGTGGTGCTGGCGGACGTGCGTTGGCACGAGGGCGCGAAGCAGGCCTTCAACATGGCGCGCCAGCACGGCGTTATCACGGTGCTGGATGCGGATATCACTCCGCAAGATATTGCCGAACTGGTCACGTTAAGCGATCACGCCGCGTTTTCTGCCCCTGGTTTGCAGCGCCTGACGAGCCTCACCGAGCCCGAAAATGCGCTGAAAAAAGCACAAATGCTCACAAATGGACATGTCTATGTCACCTACGGGAAGGAGGGCTGCTATTGGCTTGATAATGCTCATCTTTCTCATCAGCCCGGTTTTAGCATTGACGTCGTGGATACCACCGGCGCGGGGGATGTCTTCCACGGCGCACTGGCGGTAGCGTTGGCGCAAAAAGAGCCTGTGTCAGACGCGGTACGCTTTGCCAGCGCGGTGGCTGCGCTGAAATGCACACGGCCCGGCGGACGGGCCGGAATACCTGATTGTGATCAAACACGCTCTTTTTTGTCACTTTTTGTATAAAATGCGGGGAATGATGGTTTTTAGAGGACAGCCCATGAGCCTTACCGAAATGACCGGTAATCCGCGGCACGACCAACTGCTGACGTTGATCGCCGAACGGGGTTACATGAACATTGATGAACTGGCGCAGCTGCTTGACGTCTCTACACAAACCGTACGCCGTGACATCCGCAAGCTCAGCGAACAAGGATTGATTACCCGCCATCACGGTGGCGCGGGGCGCGCTTCAAGCGTGGTGAATACGGCGTTTGAACAGCGTGAGGTTTCACTGACTGAAGAGAAGCGGGCGATAGCAGAAGCCATTGCCGACTATATTCCGGACGGATCGACGATTTTCATCACCATTGGCACCACGGTGGAGCACATTGCACGGGCGCTGCTCAATCATCATCATCTGCGTATTATTACCAACAGCCTGCGTGTGGCGCATATTCTCTACAAAAACACGCGTTTCGAAGTGATGGTGCCGGGGGGCACGTTGCGCCCGCATAACGGCGGGATTATTGGACCTGCCGCGACGGCGTTTGTGTCGGGTTTTCGGGCGGATTATCTGGTCACCAGCGTGGGTGCTGTTGAAAATGACGGCGCGATGATGGAGTTTGACGTCAACGAAGCCAGCGTCGTCAAAACGATGATCGCCCATTCGCGGCATATTTTACTTGCTGCCGATCATACGAAATTCCATGCGTCAGCCGCCGTTGAGATTGGCAACGTTGCGCAGGTGACCGCGCTGTTTACCGATGAACGTCCCGGTGCGGGAGTGCTAAATATCCTTAAATCGAGCCAGGTTGAGCTGGTCGACGTCATTTCCAGCGACGAATCTCAGGCTGGCTGACTCTCCTTCTTACACCCCGGTTCACTATGTGCCAGCTTTTTACCTCTCTTTTTCTAAGCTGAGTCTGGCGCATAGCCAAAGCTTACCTTTCCCGCTACAGTTATTTCTCCACGGCACAAAAGGAGATGAGCATGCTGTATATCTTTGATTTAGGTAACGTCATTGTTGATATTGATTTCAACCGGGTTCTTGGTGTCTGGAGCGATCTGGGACGCGTACCGCTGTCTACACTGCAAAGCCGTTTCCAGATGGACGAGTCTTTCGAACAGCACGAACGCGGTGAAATCAGTGATGAAGAGTTCGCGGAAAAAATGTGCGAACAGCTGGATATCGCTTTAAGCTTCGAACAGTTTGCCGCTGGCTGGCAGGCCGTTTTTGTTGGCGTGCGACCAGAAGTGATTGCCATCATGCACAAGCTACGTGAGCAGGGCGATCGCGTTGTTATCCTCTCCAATACCAACAAGTTGCATTGTACTTTCTGGCCGACTCAGTACCCGGAAGTGCAGAAGGCGGCGGATAAGCTTTATCTCTCCCAGGAGATGGGACTGAGAAAGCCTGAGCCCGAAATCTACCAGCAGTTGCTGAATGCCGAAGATGAATCCGCTCAGGAGGCGATTTTCTTCGATGATAATCTTGCCAACATTGAAGCGGCGCGGGCTTTAGGTATTCACAGCGTGCATGTTACCGATGCCAATGTAGTGCCGATGTTCTTCAGCGACCGTATCTGAATGAGTCAAATTAACCATTACCGACACCGACTGCGTGCTTTTTGGGGCTGGCTCAAATTACTGTGGGAACGCATCAATGAAGATGCGATGACCACGCTGGCTGGTAACCTTGCCTATGTGTCGTTGCTGTCACTGGTACCGCTGGTGGCGGTAGTTTTTGCGCTGTTTGCCGCCTTTCCGTCTTTTGCCAATGTCAGTGTTCAGCTGAAGGCATTTATTTTTAATAACTTTGTTCCTTCTTCGGGTACGGTGATCCAGAGCTATCTTGAGCAGTTTGTTGCCAACGTGAACAAAATGACGGCGGTGGGCGCTTGCGGGCTGGTGGTCACGGCGCTGCTGTTGATGTACTCCATTGATACCGCACTGAACACCATCTGGCGGAGCAAACGTAAACGCCCGATTGTTTACTCGTTTGCGGTGTACTGGATGATCCTGACGCTGGGGCCCTTGTTGGCGGGGGCCAGTCTGGCCATCAGCTCCTATCTGCTCTCGCTGCGCTGGGCGTCCGTGACGGGCGTCAGCTGGCTGATTGACTATGGGCTGAGGATTTTCCCGTTACTGCTCTCCTGGCTGTCATTCTGGCTGCTCTATAGCATCGTGCCGACTCGCCAGGTGCCGGGAAAGGATGCGTTGATTGGCGCGCTGGTAGCCGGGCTGCTGTTCGAGCTGGGGAAAAAGGGCTTCGCGCTGTATGTTACGATGTTCCCTTCGTACCAGTTAATTTACGGTGTGCTGGCGGTTATCCCCATCCTGTTCCTGTGGGTTTACTGGACCTGGTGTATCGTATTATTGGGGGCCGAAATCAGTGCCACCCTTAGCGACTACCGCCTGATGAAACTAGAAGAACAAAAAAAAGAAAATGAGGAAGTATGATTGCCTTAATTCAACGCGCGCTGAGCGCCAGTGTGAAGGTGGCAGGAGAAACCACCGGCGAAATCGGCCCGGGATTGCTGATCCTTTTAGGCGTGGAAAAAGGCGATGACCAGCAAAAAGCCCAGCGTTTATGCGATCGGGTTCTGGGTTATCGAATTTTCGGCGACGAAAACGACAAAATGAACCTGAATGTCCAGCAGGCTGGCGGCAGCCTTCTGGTAGTCTCCCAATTCACCCTCGCTGCCGACACGCAGAAAGGTATGCGTCCCAGCTTCTCCGGCGGTGCCGATCCAGCTGACGCTGAGCGGTTGTATGAAGCCTTTATTGGCTGCTGCCGGGAAAAGGGGATCGTCACGGAAACGGGGCGTTTCGCTGCCAATATGCAAGTTTCGCTGGTCAATGACGGACCGGTGACGTTCTGGCTGCAGGTTTGAGGCAGCTGGCTGAACGGCAGGGAGGCGTTGCGGGCTCAGAGAGAGAGAACCACTTTATGTATCACCTTCGGGTTCCTGAAACAGCAGAAGAGCTGGATACCTACTATCAGTTCCGCTGGGAAATGCTTCGTAAGCCGCTCCATCAGCCGATGGGCTCAGAGCGGGATGCCTGGGATGCGTTAGCGCATCATCAGATGGTGGTGGATGAGCGCGGTGAACCGGTAGCGGTTGGCCGCCTGTATATTAATGCGGAAAATGAGGCTGCTATCCGCTTCCTGGCGGTTCATCCTTCCGTACAGGGCAAAGGGCTGGGTACCCTGGTCGCGATGACGCTGGAGTCTGTGGCGCGTCAGGAAGGGGCAAAGCGGGTGGTCTGTAGCGCCCGTGAAGATGCTGTCGAATTCTTTGCCAAGCTCGGTTACATCAATCAGGGTGAAATTACGGTGCCGCAAACCACGCCGGTGCGCCATTTCCTGATGATTAAGCCGGTGATGTCGCTGGACGATATTCTGCACCGCGCCGACTGGTGCGGGCAGCTGCAGCAGGCCTGGTATGATCACATCCCGTTGAGCGAAAAGATGGGCGTGCGCATTTTGCAGTTTACCGGGCAGAAGTTTATTACCACCATGCCGGAAACCGGTAACCAGAACCCGCATCATACTTTGTTCGCTGGCAGCCTGTTCTCGCTGGCTACGCTCACCGGCTGGGGGTTAATCTGGCTGCTGCTGCGGGAACGCCGCCTTGGCGGCACCATCATTCTGGCGGATGCGCATATTCGTTACAGCCATCCCATTACCGGGAAACCGGGCGCAGTAGCGGATTTGGGCTCTCTGAGTGGCGATCTGGACAGACTGGCGCGGGGGCGTAAAGCGCGTGTGCAGCTGGAAGTGGAACTGTTTGGCAATGAAGTGTGCGGAGCGGTGTTTGAAGGTGTTTACATCGTGCTACCCGCCGACAATGAAGGGCCCCTTGAACTGGGCGGATCCGGCGGGTAACGGGAAGGGCGCTGAATTAGCGCCCTTTCTTTTTGCGTCCAGGCTGGGCAAAACGCTTACGGGCAGCGGCGTTTGCCGTGGGCTTTTCAGCTGTTTTCGGGCCACCGATTGTCGGCTTTTTCACGGCCGCTGGTTTGGCCTTCGGTTTGGCTTTCTTCTCCGGGTTTTCTTCGGAGGAAGAGTTCTCGATCAGTCTGAATAACTCGATCAGCTCATCATCGGTAAAATCACGCCATTCGCCAACAGGCAGGCCTTTCAGACTGACGTTCATGATGCGCGTACGTTCAAGTTTGGTCACTTCATAGCCAAAGTGCTTACACATCCGGCGGATCTGGCGGTTCAGCCCCTGAACCAGCGTGATGCGGAACACGAACGGCGCTTCTTTCTTCACTTTGCATTTTTTGGTCACCGTGCCCAGCATCGGCACACCGGCGCCCAGTCCGGTAATAAACTCGTCAGTGACCAGTTTATTTACCGTCACCACGTACTCTTTCTCGTGATCGTTGCCTGCACGCAGGATTTTGTTCACCAGATCGCCGTGGTTGGTCAGGAAAATCAGTCCCTGGGACTCTTTATCCAGACGACCGATAGGGAAGACGCGCTTGCTGTGGTTAACGTAGTTAACGATGTTATCGCGCTCGCCTTCTTCAGTGGTACTGATGATGCCAACGGGCTTGTTCAGCGCGATCAGCACCAGGTCGTCTTCGTTACGAGGCTCAATCAGCTGACCGTTAACCTTTACCACATCCCCGGCAAATACCTGATCGCCCACGGCGGCACGCTTGCCGTTGATAAAAACATTTCCCTGTTCGATATAGCGATCGGCATCACGACGAGAACAGATACCGCTCTCGCCGATGTATTTGTTAAGACGAATGGATGAGTTGGTCAGCATGGTTCCTCCGTAAAAAAACGGACTATACCTTACCTGCGTTACTGCGCGCCAGTGACCTGACCAGCGTGCAGGGTTTGCTGTACGGTTTTATCGCCAGCGGTCGCAGAAAGCGTTCCGGTCACCGTCGGTTTTAAAGGGGCATCAGCCGCCAGATTTCCCTGCGCTTTCAACTGCAGTTCGCCATCGCCTTCCAGCGGAACCGTTGGCCAGCCCCAGTCATGCAGCAGGTTAACCGGCACCTGGCGACCGTTCATTGTCAGTGAGAGGGCGCGTTGTGGCTGTTGGGAAAGGGTCGCCAGGCTCTCAATCATGCCGTTTTTGGTGAACGCGCTCATTTCAGTCACGTTCACTTTGCTGTCGTCAGCAGTCAGGGCAATTGACGGATGGCGCAGGTCCACACGATTAAAGGTGGCTTCAGCAGCGTTGAGGCTCAGGCTGCCTGACCAGATCCCCCACTGATGATCCTTCGCCATCAACAGATTTTGGCCGTTGCCGTCCAGCGAGGTCATCTGGAATGGGAAGGCTGGATTGATATCAATGATCAGATTGCGGTTGGCGGCGAATTTGGTCACTTCCACACTGCTCAGCCAGTCCGGAAGACGGGCCATCCAGCGCTCACGCCAGTTCTGCGGCAGAGTGTATTCCAGGCCAGCAACAGCCAGTTCATCCAGCGTGAGCTTCTTGTCACTGCGGTTCCAGCTCCCTTCAGTGCGGATCAGGCCATTCACCCAACGTGAGCTGAACTGGGTCAACTCCACGCCCTGAGGGGAAAAAGTCAGGTTCGCAATCGGATCGTTGAGCTCCAGGCTGCCGTTCACAAAGGTGCTGGCGTTCATCGATAACGACCCGTCCTTGCTCTCCCAGTCACCGTTTTTCAGGGTGATGTTTTTCAGCGCCATATCCAAATCCGTCACCGCCCAGTCCGTTCCCTGCAGACGGGCATCGGTCATATCAATGCGATCAAAATGGACGGAAGGCAGGGCTAACAGTGGGTCAAGGAAGCCGCTGAGGGTTTTATCGGATTGCAGGCGGATGCTGTTGAGACGCAAATTGGCGACGTCCCAGTTACCTTGAGCATCACGTTGCGCGCTTGCCGTGATCGAGCCTAGTGCGGCATCGGCGCCAATGTTGCTCATCACCAGTTGCTTATTGCTGATGCGGCCCTGGATCAGCACGTTGCTGGCCGGGATACCGTCAATTTCAAGGGAACCCGCACTCATCTGGAAACTGGCATCCCTGCCGATGAAATCACCTGCCTGGGGTTTCCACGGCAAAACGCCGCCATCTACACGGGTTGCCGAAACGGGCAGGCTGCTATCCGGGCTGTTCACGGCCATCTGAGTCAGTTGCAGTTTATCGGCTTGCAGCGGGAGAGGTGCGCCATGGTTGGCAATATTCAGCGTGCCGCTCTCCAGCAAGATGCTGGCGAAATGGAGGGGCTGGGTAAACTGAATCAGACTCAGACCAAGATCGACACGTTTGGCGGTCACCATGGCGGGCTGTGTTTTGTGGCCAAAGGAGACATCATTGAGGATCAGACGATCGGGGGCGGAAAAGTTATGCTCCAGCTTGCTCATCGCCAGCTGATAGTCGGTGTGCGAGCTGATGGTACGGCTGATCCATTTGGCTCCCCACTGGGTTTGCACCACAACATAAAGAGCCACTACTGCCAGCAGGAGGATCAGCAGAATGGTCAGCAGAATTTTTCCGATTACTTTCATGGCATCTGTCCCTGTAAACATCGGGTAAAAGGTTGTTATGCCTGATTTATCATCGAAGCTCAACTCTCAGCAGAGGCAGAGGGCCCGAAGACCCTCTACGCATCCCCACAGGATGACACAAGACGAGATTACTTTTCCTGTGGAAACAGCAGATTCAGAATGATAGCAGTGATCCCGCCAGCGGCAATGCCGGAAGAAAGTAACGTTTTCAACCAGTCAGGTGCGAATTGCAGGATCAGCGGCTGCTGAGAGACGCCAAGACCCACGGCCAGCGACAGGGCCATAATCATGATCGCACGACGGTTTAGCGGCTCCCGGGAAACAATTCGCACCCCTGAAGCTGCAATCGTACCGAACATCACCAGTGTCGCTCCGCCCAGTACAGGTTCTGGAATATGCTGCACAAAGCCACTAACCGCCGGGAACAGACCCAGCACAATCAGCATCAGTGCCACCACAAAGCCGACATAGCGGCTTGCCACGCCGGTCAGTTGGATCACCCCATTATTCTGCCCGAAGCACGAGTTAGGGAAGGTGTTAAACAGTGCAGAAACGAATGAGTTCAGCCCGTTTGCCAGCACGCCACCTTTCAGGCGCTTCATATAAAGTGGCCCAGTCACCGGTTGCTCTGAGACATCCGAAGTGGCCGTAATATCCCCGATGGTTTCCAGTGACGTCACCATAAAGACCAGCATCAGTGGGATCAGCAAATTCCAGTCGATGCCCAGACCGTAGTAGAACGGGGTTGGGAGGGTGATCAGCGCCTGATTCGCCGGTGCGGTGTTTTCAGGCAGCATGTCGAGCGCCCAGGCCAGCAGATAGCCAACGGCCATCGCAATCACCAATGAGGCAACGCGCAGATACGCGTTACGTTGGCGGTTAAGCAGAATAATCACCAGCAGTACCGCACCAGCCAGCATCAGATTCTTTGGCGCGCCGAAGGTGTGATCGTTCATCGCCGCAAAGCCGCCGCCAATTGAGGTCAGGCCAACCTGGATCAGCGACAGGCCAATAATCATCACCACAATGCCGGAAACCAGCGGGGTGATCACGCGGCGGGCAAGGTGCAGAAAGCGCGAAAGAACCATTTCCGTGCAGGAGGCCAGCATCAGTGTACCGAACAGGGCGGCCATCATGGTTGGTACGTCTGCGCCGCCATTTTTCAGCGTCATTCCGCCCATAATTAACGGAGTAACGAAGTTAAAACTGGTTCCCTGAATGGACAGTAAACCAGAGCCAATCGGGCCCCAGGTTTTAATCTGCAGCACGGAAGCCACGCCCGAAGCGAACAGCGACATGCTGATAATGTGCTGAGTATCCTGCGCCGGCAGACCCAAAGCCTGACAAATTAATAAGGCTGGGGTGATCACCGCCACAAACATCGCCAGCAGATGCTGACAGGCTGCAAACAGGGTTTGCGGCAGCGGAGGACGATCTTCCAGGCGGTAGATTAACTCACTGTTTACCGGTGGAACTGGCGTGCGGCTGGCATCTGCATTGGGGATATTGGCGGACATTCTCTGGCTTCTCTGGCGAACAAAGTGGCGATTTTAATCGTCTGGAGAGCAAAAGCAAACGTTTGCCGGGGGTTGTTCAGGCTTATCGCAGCGAAACGGCTCGCTGTTCACTAGACTAAGGGGAAGCACGTCCACTGAGAGAGGAACAAATGCAGGTATTTATTATTGGTGCAACGGGTGGCGTCGGCAGCCGTTTAAGAAAGAGTCTGGTCAAGGCCGGGCATCAGGTGACCGGTGTTTACCGCAGCGAAAGTCAGGTGGATGATCTGGTCGCGGATGGGGTTAAACCGGTTAACGTTGATCTGATGAACACCAGCGGTGAAAAGCTGGCTGAGGCGATGAAAGGCTGCGACGCTGTGGTGTTCTCTGCCGGAGCAGCAGGCGCGGGTATCGAACAGACTGACGGCATTGACGGACGCGGCTGCAAATTTGCGGCTGAAGCGGCCAGGCTGGCAGGTATAAAACGCTTTCTGCTGGTTTCTGCCTTCCCTGAAGCCGGTCGGGCCAGGAAGATCTCGCCAACTTTCGAACACTATATGCAGGTAAAAAAGCAGGCTGATGTGATGCTGGCGGCAACCGCGCTGGACTGGGTTATTCTACGCCCAGGCACGCTGGTTAATGAGTCAGGTACGGGGAAAGTGCGCCTGGGTCTGGCTATTCCTTATGGCACGGTGCCAAGAGCCGACGTCGCTGCGGTCTTGCACAGCCTGATAGATCAGCCTGAGGTAAAGAGAGTCATCATTGAGTTGACGGCCGGTGAGCAGGCCGTCAATGAAGCGGTGGCAGGGCTGGCTTGTTACAGCGGTCAATAACGGTCAGGCGTTGGTGTAGCGCTGAGTTTCTGGCAGCCAGCGCTCAATCAGCGACTGGGCCTGAGCCGGATAGTGCTGGTGGATATGGCGGGCCACACGCTGAACTTCGGGGATCATTGCGGCATCACGCAGTAAGTCCGCCACTTTGAATTCAGCGTTGCCGGTTTGCCTGGTGCCGAGCATTTCGCCCGGCCCACGGATTTCGAGATCGCACTGTGCAATCACAAAGCCGTCATTGCTGTCGCGAAGCACCTGCAGGCGCTTCTGAGCCGTTTTGCTCAGCGGCGCCTTATACAGCAACACACAATGCGAGGCGATTGAACCACGACCTACACGGCCGCGCAGCTGGTGGAGCTGAGCCAGACCCAGTCGTTCCGGGTTTTCAATGATCATCAGACTGGCGTTGGGGACATCCACGCCCACTTCAATCACCGTTGTGGCGATCAGCAGGTGGATATCACCCTGTTTGAATGCCAGCATCACCGCCTGCTTTTCCGTTGGCTTCATGCGGCCATGCACCAGGCCAATGGTCAATTCAGGCAGGGCAAGCTTCAGTTCTTCCCAGGTGGCTTCTGCCGCCTGAGCCTCCAGCTGTTCAGATTCTTCAATCAAAGTGCAAACCCAGTAAGCCTGACGGCCTTCTTCGCTGCAGGCGCTCTTCACCCTGGCGATAATATCGGGTCTTCTGGTATCCGGAATGGCGACCGTGGTCACCGGCGTTCTGCCCGGCGGCAGCTCATCGATGGTCGAGGTATCAAGGTCAGCATAGGCTGTCATCGCCAACGTCCGTGGGATCGGCGTGGCGGTCATAATCAGCTGGTGAGGATGGAAACCCTGCTCTTCGCCTTTTTCCCATAGCGCCAGGCGTTGATGCACACCAAAGCGGTGCTGTTCATCAATAATCACCAGTGCCAGGCCGTTGAACTGCACCTGCTCCTGGAAAATGGCGTGCGTGCCGACGATCATCGAAACCTGACCGCTGGCAATGGCTTCCTGCTGAGCCAGTCTCGCTTTGCCTTTCTGTTTTCCTGCCAGCCAGCCGACTTCAATCCCCAGCGGTTCAAACCACTGGCGGAAGTTGTTGGCGTGTTGTTCAGCCAGCAGTTCAGTGGGCGCCATGAGCGCAACTTGCTTGCCGTAGGAGATGACGTGCAGCGCGGTAAGTGCGGCGACCAGCGTTTTACCTGATCCTACATCACCCTGAACCAGACGCATCATCGGGTAGTCGTGCTCAAGATCCTGTTCAATTTCACGCACCACACGCGCCTGTGCGCCTGTCGGGCTGAAAGGTAGCGCCGCCAGTAATTTATTACTCAGATCATGGCGTGCAGGCATGGATAACGCGTGGTAACGCTGAGCACCAGCGCGGACCGCAAGCATACTGAGATTGTGCGCCAGCAGCTCTTCCATGATCAGCCGCCGTTGGGCGGGATGCTTGCCGTGCTCCAGTTCCGCTAATGCCATATCCGGCGGCGGACGATGCAGCGTGCGCAGCGCGTCTTTCAGGCTGATCATACCCTGGCTTAATTCTGGCGGCAGCAGTTCGGCAATGGCGCAGGTATCCAGCAGAGCGAGTGCCTGATCCGTCAGATTGCGCAGAGTAGCCTGGCGGATGCCCTCGGTGGTGGAGTAGACCGGTGTCAGCGTTTCCTGCAACTCAACCACGCTGTTGTCGCCCTGAACGCGATATTCCGGATGGATAATCTCCGCTCCTCGTTGGCCACGTTTCACTTCGCCATAAGCGGTGACGCGTTTGCCGGGAGAGAGACTGTTTTTCATGCCAGCGTTGAAATTGAAAAAACGCAGAGTGAGGATGCCGCTGCCGTCACTGATCTGACAGGTCAGCATTCGCTTGCGGCCGAAGGAGATGTCGCTTTGCAGCACTTCACCTTCTACCGTGGCATAAACATTGGGGAGGAGATCGTTAATCGCGTAAAGCTGGGTGCGGTCTTCATAGCGTAGCGGCAGGTGCAGCAATAAATCCTGCACGGTCACCAGCCCCAGCTTCGCCAGTTTGCCTGCCTGACTCGCGCCAACGCCAGACAACGAATTCAGCGGGACGGCATCCAGCAGGCGGCCGGTCATTTTCTGCGTACCGAAGCTTGCATGGTGTCCCACCACTCCGGATCGGCTATCACTTCACCGAGATCATTAATTTCCGGATAAGGCAGGCCTTTGTGCTTCGCTACGCGCGCCAGCACCGGATAGCCGCCTTCAAACAACAGACGCTGCTGCTCACTGTACTCCAGCGTGCTTTCCTTCCGCTGATACATCCCGGCGTTCTGCCGCTGGCGCTGTGCTTCATACAAGATTAACGCGGAGGCTACAGAGACATTCAGCGACTGCACCATGCCAATCATCGGTATAATGATGTCCTGATCGGCAAGGTCGAGGGCTTCCTGAGTGATCCCGGTTTTTTCCTGTCCCATCAGAATGCAGGTTGGACGGGTGTAATCAATCTCACGGAAATCGACTGCTTTATCAGACAGATGGGTTGCAAGAATTTGCATGCCCTGGCCTTTCAGGTGGCTTACGGCTGCAGAAATGGTGCCGTGCGTTTTCACCTGGACCCAGCTGTTGCTGCCGGCGGCTGAGGAGACCATGGTGCGCATCCGGCTGCCAGGCCAGACCGCATGGACTTCGTGTACGCCAACAGCGTCCGCTGTGCGGATCACAGCGGAAACGTTATGGGGCTTATGAACCTGTTCCATACAAACGGTCAGGTCGTGCTGACGGGCGGCCAGCATCTCCAGGATGCGGGCATAGCGTTGAGCATTCATGCGTTAGTTTCGGTTGCGATGAACTTTAATCACGTCCGGCATTACGCGGATTTTACGCATAATATTCGCCAGGTGGACGCGATCGCGTGCCGTCAGACGGATAAAGGCGCTGTAAACCCGGCCATCTTTTTCTTCCGTATTCAGGCTCTGGATATTGGACTCAGCCGTATTAATTGCCGCGGTCAGGTTCGCCAGCGCACCCTGGTGGTTGAACATATCCACCTTGATCTCCGCCACGAACTCATGCTCGGTGACTTTATCCCACTCGACGGCCATGTATTTCTCTGGCTCTTTCTGCCAGCCGCGAATGTTACGGCACGACTCATGGTGCACAACCAGACCTTTGCCCGGACTGACGTGCGCCACGATCGGATCGCCTGGAATAGGGCGGCAGCATTTCGCGAAGGTGATCAACACGCCATCGGCGCCTTTAATCGGCATTTTACTGCGCGAAGAAGCACCAGAAGGCTGCGGTTGAGCTGGCGTGGCGTGTTCTCCCTGCTGCAGATTCTTCGCCACCACAACGCTCATCGCATTGCCGAGGCCAATTTCAGCCAGCAGGTCATCCATCGACGCCAGTTTCATTCTTTCCAGCTCATGCTGAACATTTTCAGGCGGGATTTCGGCCAGTTTACGGCTTCCACCCAGCGCATGATTCAGCAGACGGCGGCCAAGGCTGACGGAGTCTTCACGCTTGAGGTTTTTCAGCAGCTGACGGATTTTCGCCCGGGCTTTCGAGCTCACCACAAAGTTCAGCCAGGCGGCGTTAGGACGCGCACCCGGAGCGGTGATGATCTCGACGGTTTGCCCGCTGGTCAGCGGTTGAGAAAGGGGATACGGCTGACGATCGACTCGTGCGCCAACGCAGGCATGTCCGATATCGGTATGCACGGCGTAGGCAAAGTCGACCGGCGTTGCGCCCGCAGGAAGTTCGACAATGCGGCCTTCCGGAGTAAAAACGTAAATCTCATCCGGGAACAGATCGGATTTCACGCTTTCGATAAATTCAAACGAGCTACCGGCACTCTGTTGCAATTCCAGCAGGCTTTGCAGCCAGCGCTGGGCGCGGATCTGTGCGGTAGTACTGCTTTCACCTTGCTCTTTATAAGCCCAGTGCGCCGCGACACCCATTTCTGCCATCTGATCCATATCTTCGGTACGGATCTGCACTTCAACCGGCACGCCGTGCGGGCCAATCATGGAAGTATGCAGCGACTGATAGCCGTTAGCCTTGGGAATAGCGATGTAGTCTTTCACCCGACCCGGACGAGGTTTGTAGAGGCTGTGCATCTGCCCCAGAACCCGGTAACAGGTATCGAAATCACTGACGATCACCCGGAAAGCATAGATATCCATAATGGAATGGAAACGCTGTTCTTTCAGGTGCATTTTGCAGTAAATCGAATAGAGGTGTTTTTCCCGACCACTGACGCGACAGGGGATCCCCGCTTCCTGCAGACGACCGTCAATTTCAGAGAGGATTTTCTGGATCATCTCTTTACGGTTGCCGCGGGCCGCTTTAACCACTTCTTTAATGACGCGGTAGCGGTTGGGGTAAAGTGCTTCAAAACCCAGCTCTTCGAGCTCAGTTTTCAGGTGATGAATACCCAGGCGGTGAGCCAGAGGGCTGTAAATTTCCAGCGTCTCTAACGCGATGCGCCTTTTTTTGTCCGGACGTAATGCTCCGAGGGTACGCATATTGTGGGTACGGTCAGCGAGTTTGATCAGAATGACGCGGATATCCTGCACCATCGCCATGATCATTTTGCGGAAGTTCTCCGCCTGCGCTTCTTTTTTATCGCGGAATTTCAGCTTATCGAGTTTAGAAACCCCTTCGACCAGTTCAGCAACAGTCTGACCAAACAGCTGTTCCATGTCCTGATACGTAGCGGGAGTGTCTTCGATAACGTCGTGCAAAAGCGCGGCCATGAGCGTTTCATGGTCGAGCTTCATTTCAGCAAGAATGCAGGCCACGGCTACCGGGTGGGTGATATAAGGCTCACCACTGGAGCGCGTCTGTCCCTCGTGAGCATCACGTGCGACAAGGTAAGCTTGCTTGAGGCGTTTAATCTGATCCTCAGGCAAGTATTTTTCAATCAGTTGATTGAGACTCTCGAACAGATACAAGGGCGACCTGCAGGCTGGTGATTAACGACGACCTTCAGCGATAGCGGTGACTGCCTGCAATTCAGCGGCTTCCTGCTCATGCTGTTCCTGGCGATCACGGACATCCAGAATCTGGTTGGTGATCAGACCTTCTTCGATTTCGCGCAGCGCGATCACGGTAGATTTGTCGTTTTCTTCCGGAACTAACGGATCTTTACCGCCAACCTGCATCTGACGTGCGCGACGAGCCGCGACCAGAACCAGGTCAAAACGGTTACCAATTTTCTCTACTGCGTCCTGAACGGTTACGCGTGCCATAAGTGTGATACTCCACGGGTGACGAAATGACTGGGCATCATACTGAGTTGTCCTCAGTCTGCCAATAGTTTGCTGATTAATGCGTCATGACGGGATTTTTGACGGCCCATACGCAGACGCTCAGCGCGAATGATGGTTTTCAGATCGGACACCGCCTGATCGAAATCATCATTCACAATAAGGTAATCATACTCCGCGAAGTGGCTCATCTCTGCCACGGCCTGAGCCATGCGCTTGGTGATAACCTCTTCGCTGTCCTGGCCGCGACCACGCAGGCGGCGATCCAGTTCATCTTTCGACGGCGGCAAGACAAAAATGCTGCGTGCCTGTGGCATTTTCTGGCGGATTTGCTGCGCGCCCTGCCAGTCGATATCCAGAAACACGTCCACGCCGGTCGCTAATACCTGCTCGATCGCTTTACGCGAGGTGCCGTAATAGTTGCCAAACACTTCCGCATGCTCAAGGAAAGCTTCTTCCTTAATCATGTCGCGGAATTCGTCATGGTTGACGAAAAAGTAGTGTTCGCCGTGATGCTCACCGGGACGCACTCCCCTCGTAGTGTGGGAAATGGAAACCTGGGTATCGTACAGCGGCTGCGTTTTCAACAACGCGTGAATCAAGCTGGATTTTCCCGCCCCGCTGGGAGCAGAAACAATAAAAAGTGTGCCTTGAGCCATGATTATCTTGATATGCCAATAAAGCGGAGTCTACTTCCTGCACAGTATACACGGCTGATGCCCTTCATGCAGCGTTTCAGCGCCCTGGTGGCGCATTTTCTCAGAATATGGAAAGCCGGTCGCGGTATCGATGCAGCTTTTCATGCTAAGCGAATCAGTTTTCGAGCCGTATTCCAGCCCCGTTTTTTGCCCCTCGCCAACCGTTCTCATTTTGCTTTTAATCTCCTCAGCAGAGTGAAGGGAGTGCAGGGATGAAAAATATCTGGGTAGTGTTGGTCTTTTTCTGTGTCGCCGCGCGGGCTTCCTGCCCGGTCTGGACACCCGCGAGGGCAGAGCAGGAAATGAAGGCGCTGCAAAATCAGCTCAGCGAGTGGGATGATGCTTATTACCGGGCAGGTAAAGAGAACGTCCCGGACGACCGCTATGACGCGCTGGCGCAAAAGTATCAGGCATGGCAACAGTGCTTTGCCCCGGCCAGCGCTCTACGCCAGCCTGAACTGGCCCGAAACGGAAAAATTTTCCATCCGGTTGCCCATGTCGGGGTGAAAAAGATGAGCGATCAGGATGCTCTTTCACGCTGGATGGAGGGAAAGGGCGTGCTTTGGGTACAGCCCAAAATAGACGGTGTGGCCGTCACGCTGCACTACCAACAAGGAAAACTGACCCAGTTGATCAGCCGGGGAAATGGATTGCAGGGGGAAGACTGGACGGAAAAAGCCCGCTTTATTCCCGACATTCCTCAGCAGGTCTCGCTGGGCTCTGCGTCTGTCACCCTGCAGGGGGAACTCTATCTGAAGATGACCGGTCATCAGCAAGTTTTACAGGGTGGGGCGAATGCCCGATCTAAGGTGGCTGGAGCCCTGCGGCGCAGTGAACCTTCAGAAACGTTAAACGGGCTGGGGATTTTTATCTGGGCCTGGCCGGATGGCCCGGCAACGTTACAGCAGAAAACAGCCAGGCTTCGCGAAGCGGGTTTCCCGTTGATGGCAGAGTGGAGCAAACCGGTGCGGGATGCTCAAGAGGTTGCTGGCTGGCGGGAACGCTGGTTTGCTCAACCGCTGCCTTTTGTCACCGACGGCGTTGTGGTGCATAGCCAACCCGGCAAAGGCGTTTACTGGCTGCCGGGGGAGAACGCCTGGTCGGTGGCCTGGAAATACCCTCCGGCGACGGTGACGGCAGAAGTGCGTTCGGTGGACTTTCCGATTGGGCGTACCGGGAAAATAAGCACGGTACTGAATCTTACGCCGGTGAAGCTGGATGATAAGCAGGTCAGTCGCGTAAATGTTGGGTCGCTCCGCCGCTGGTTGGAGGCCGATATTGTGGCTGGCGATCAGGTTGCCATCAGCCTGGCGGGGCAAGGCATTCCAAGGCTGGATGCGGTGGTCTGGCGTGTGAAGGATCGAACATCTCCTGCGATGCCTGACGCCAACTTATTCCATTCTTTGAGCTGTTTTAGCGGGACGCCGATCTGTCGTGAGCAGTTTCTCGCCCGGCTTGTCTGGTTGAGTGGTAAAAACGCGTTGAATATGTCCGGTGTCAGCAAAAGTAGCTGGCAGCTGATCATGCAGTCCGGGCAGCTTTCTCATCTTTTCTCATGGCTGACCTTAACCTCACACCAATTAAGCCAGATCCCCGGTATCCCTGCTGCAAAAGCCAGACAGCTGTATCACCAGTTCAACCAGACTCGTCAGCAGCCGTTCAAACGCTGGGTTAAAGCGTTAGGCGTGCCGGTGCCTGATAAGGCTTTGCACACTCTGGATAATGACAGCTGGCAGAGCTTGCTCTCGCAGAAGTTAACCGACTGGCAGCGTCTGCCCGATGTTGGCGAGCGGCGTGCAGGTCAGATAGTGGCATTCCTTCAGCACCCTGATGTGCAGTCGCTAATCGCTTTTTTACGCACTGACCCAGCGCCATCAATCAGTGTTCAGCATGAGGGTAATTGAAAATGGGCAGACCAAGCTTAAATCGCAGCGCCAGCAAGCGGGCGATAAAGCCGAACAGCAGGGTGATGGTGATCACCACTTCGTGGGAAAGCGGGGTTTTCAACATCAGGATATAGATCCAGCCAGAGGCGAAAGCGATGCCGGCATAGAGCTCTTTCTGGAACACCAGCGGGATGCGGTTGCAGAACATATCGCGCAGCACGCCGCCAAACACACCGGTAATTACCGCGCAGATTGCCGCAATGATCGGCGCGTGGCCCATATCCAACGCCACTTTGGTGCCGATGATGGAAAACACCACCAGGCCAAGGGCATCCAGCACCAGGAACACTTTGCGCAGGTGCGGCATTAAGTGGGCAACCTGGGTGGTGACCACCGCGGCAGCGGCCACGATGATGATATAGACCGGGTGTTGCACCCAACCGAGTGGGTAATGCCCCAGCAGCATATCCCGCACCGACCCACCGCCAATGGCGGTAACGGAGGCGATGATGATAACGCCAAACATATCCATTTTGCGTCGCCCTGCTGCCAGAGCGCCGGTCATGGCTTCAGCGGTGATACCGATGATGTAGAGAACAGTAAGTAACATAGCCAGCTCCAGAGTGATCGGCGGCAAGCCTGCAGGATCTACAGCAGATTGACGATTGATTTTTTTTAAGGCTTGTTCAGCTAAATTAGTTTAGCTAATCCGAATTGTCATCAGGAGATGAAAAAGGAGAGCAAAAATGAGGGCAGGAGAAGTTTTTAAACTGTTAGCCAGAGGCATCCACCCGGAAACAGGTGAGCTGTTACCTGTGGGGTCGGCGGTGCATTTGCCAGAGGCCATCAGATTACTTTATTCACTGGCAGAGGAATTTTCAGATGACAATGTCTCCGGGATTAAGCGCAAAGAGAAGCTAAAGCTCACGCCTGACCAGCGGCGTGAGAAGAACCGATCGGAAGGGAAACCGGCGAATGCTTATCTGCCGTGGGGTGAGGAAGAAAAGTTGCGGTTGCAGGAGGACTTTCAGAACGACATCGGCATTCTCTATCTGGGGGAGCTGTATGAGCGGTCACCGCGCTCTATTGCACTTCAGCTGGAGAAAATGTCGCTGATCACCGCAGAAGAGGCGGCCGCCTATGATTAAATATTAGGGCAGCCTACTCAGGCTGCCTTAGCCCTCTTTTCCCTTTAGTTCTTCTTCACAAACTCTGATTTCAACTTCATTGGGCCAAAACCATCGATTTTGCAGTCAATGTTGTGGTCGCCTTCTACCAGACGAATGCTTTTGACTCGGGTGCCGATTTTTAGTGGCGTTGAGCTGCCTTTCACTTTTAAATCTTTGATCACGGTGACGCTGTCGCCATCGGCCAGCAGGTTGCCGTTAGCATCTTTCACAATCAGCGCGTCATCTGGAGCGGTCTCAGCCCCTTCTGACCAGACGTGACCGCACTCAGGGCAGTTGAAGAGCGCGCCATCTTGCCAGGTATAGTCGGAGTGACACTTCGGGCAAGGAGGAAGGGTTTGCATAGTAAGCCTCAGTAAATCCATAGAAAGTCAGGGGGCATTTTAGCCTGGCGACCGGCTTTAGCCCACAATAAAACGTGGATGAAAGCCTGAGTAACTTATTGCGCAACTTTTCGGCGCGTTATTACGTAAAGGAGTTACCGGTATCACAGAAATAAGAAATCATAAAAATGGAACAAGATCCCGCAATTGAGCCTTCCCCACCGCAACTCTATAACTAAGCATCAGTTCCTCTTAAGGCTACCAGGCCACGATCTGCCACCCTTAACAACAGGCGTGCCATCTATGAAAGAGAAGTTATCGGTAAAAGAAAAAATCAGTTATGGCCTTGGCGATATGGCCAGCCACATTGGCCTTGAAAATGTGATTATTTTCCTGACCTTCTATTATACCGATGTGGTGGGATTACCCGCCGTCTTCGTCGGAACGATGTTCCTGCTTGCGCGTGCGGCTGATGCCATCATCGATCCTTTGATGGGGCTCGTTGCGGACCGTACCAAAACTCGCTGGGGTAAATTCCGGCCCTACCTCCTCTGGCTGGCGGTGCCGTTTGGTGCCAGTTGCCTGCTGATTTATTCCGTACCGGAATCCCTTTCCCTTGGCGGGAAAATGATTTTTGCCAGCCTGACTTACGCCGCGATGATGCTGATGTACACGGCGATCAATATTCCTTATTGCTCCATGGGGGCCATTATCACCTCCGATAATGACGAGCGCATCTCGCTGCAATCCTACCGTTTCTTCCTCGCCACCCTGGGGGGAGCAATGTCCACTTTCCTGATGATGCCCCTCGCCCAGTACATTGGCGGGGAGGACAAGCTGGCAGGTTATCGGGGAGCCATGGCCATCATGGCTGGCGCAACTGTCTTTATGTTTCTGATCTGTTTCAGAAATACGAAAGAACGTATCCAGGCGCCCGCCAGCCATGAAAACTTTATCAGCGATCTTCGTGACTTACTCCGCAATGACCAATGGCGTGTTGTTGCCGGCCTGGTGTTTTTCAACATTGCTTTTGGCGTTATCCGGCTCGGGGCAATGATGTATTACGTCACTTACCACCTTGGCAATGCCAGCTTCTTTATGTGGCTGCTCGGCGCGCATATTGTCGGCAAAAGTGCGGGCAGTGCGTTGTGTAAACCGCTGACAACCGGGCGCAGTAAGGTGCAGGTCTTCAGGCTGGCTGCATGGGCCGCTGGCCTGCTGAGTATTGCCATCTTCTTCCTGCCCAGCTCCATCACACTGCTGGTTGTCATGATGGTACTGGTTTCCACCTTCTATCAAATCACCACCACGCTGATGTGGGTGATGATGTCGGACGTCGTCGATTATGGCGAATACACTCAGGGAAAACGCATGGACGGCACCATCTTCTCCACGCTGCTCTCCATTTTGAAAATGGGCATGGCGGTGAGCGGGGCGATAGTCGGCTGGACGCTTGGGTTGAGTGGCTACATCCCGCATGCGGAGATGCAAAACCCGGTTGCGATGTCGGCAATTGTCGCGTTGTTCTCCCTGGTTCCAGGTGTGCTTTCAATACTCAGCGCGTTGACTCTGCGTTGGTACAAGCTGAGCGATGCCACGATGACCGAGGTCAATACTTCGAAAAGAGCGCTGCAAAGCGATCACCACTAGTCAGGAGTTTCTATGAGCGAGTTAATAGCTGAGCGCCGCCGTATTCTGTGGCATTTCGATCGACAAACCCTGGTTGTCGAGCCTTGGGGAAAGAACAGCCTGCGCGTTCGTGCTACCTGCTTACCGCCTGTTAAAGATGAATGCTGGGCGCTGCTGCCGGATCCTGAAGAAACGGATGTGGCCATTACTGAAGGGCCAGAAACCCTGACCCTTACCAATGGCAATATGAAGGCGGTGCTGAATATCAAAGGTCAGCTCGCCTTTTATAATCAGCACGGTGAATTACTGCTTGAAGAGTTCTGGCGGCAGCGCACCACGGTGGGTATTGGCGCCAGCGAAAAAAATCAGGACAAGTACATCAGCGCACTGAAGCTGGATGCCCGTGAGTTCAGGCCTATCCCAGGGGGAAAATATCAGCTGACTGTCCGTTTTGAAGCGCGAGCAGAAGAGAAAATCTATGGCATGGGCCAGTATCAACACCCCTGGTTAGACCTGAAAGGCTGCACGTTAGAGCTGGCACAACGTAATTCTCAGGCCAGCGTGCCCTTTATGCTCTCCAGCCTCGGGTATGGGTTACTGTGGAACAATCCTGCTATTGGCGAGGCGGCATTCGCAAAAAATGGCACGGAGTGGCAGGCTAAAGTCACCGAGCAGATGGATTACTGGATCACCGCAGGGGAGACGCCTGCGGAGATTGTTCGTCAATACGGTGCCGCAACGGGTACTGCGCCAAAAATGCCGGAGTTCGCCACCGGTTTTTGGCAGTGCAAATTGCGCTATCGCACGCAAGAGGAAGTGCTTGAGGTGGCGCGCGAATATCGCCGTCGTAACCTGCCATTGTCGGTGATCGTCATCGACTTCTTCCACTGGCCTAATCAGGGAACCTGGTGCTTCGATCCGAAGGACTGGCCAGACCCGAAGGCAATGGTCGCTGAATTGAAGTCGTTGGGCATCGAAACGATGGTATCAGTCTGGCCCACGGTTGATAGTCGCACCGATAACTATAAAGAGATGAAGTCCAAAGGCTATCTGGTGAATACCGAACGCGGTGTTTCGGTCAATCTGGATTTTCTCGGCAACACCACTTTCTTCGATGCAACACACCCTGAGGCACGGCGGTTTGTCTGGGAGAAGGTAAAGCAGAACTATTACGATCTGGGCATACGGTTGTTCTGGCTTGATGAAGCGGAGCCTGAATACCGAGCCTATGATTTTGATAATTATCGCTATCACCTTGGACCGGTACTTGAGGTCGGTAACATCTACCCTCAGAAATTTGCAGCCGGATTCTATGACGGGCTAAAAGAGCAGGGTGAAACGGAAATTGTGAATCTTGTGCGTTGTGCCTGGGCGGGTAGCCAACGTTATGGCGTGCTGGCCTGGTCCGGGGATATCCACTCTTCTTTCCATTCCCTGCGCAACCAGATTGCCGCTGGCCTGAATATGGGGATGGCGGGTATTCCATGGTGGACAACCGACATTGGCGGATTCCAGGGGGGAAATGTTAACGATCCTGCCTTCCAGGAGTTGCTGATCCGCTGGTTCCAGTGGGGCGTGTTCTGCCCGGTCTTCCGCCTGCATGGCTACCGTGAACCCCAGATCCAGCCGCCAGAAGCCTGGCGTGACGGCATTGCGCAATGTAACAGCGGATCGCCAAATGAAGTCTGGAGCTATGGGGAAGAGAACTACCAGATGATGCGTCACTGGTTGTTCGTTCGCGAGAAACTGCGTCCCTACATCAACCGCCTGATGGATGAGGCCCATGAGCAGGGCGACCCGGTGATGCGTGCGATGTTTTACCAATTCCCTGAACAGCATGAGAGTTGGCTGGTGGAGGATCAGTATATGTTTGGTCCGGATATTCTGGTGGCACCGATCCTTCATGAGGGGCAGCGTGAGCGCCGAGTCTGGTTACCTGCCGGGGCTTTGTGGCTGGAATTAAACGGCGAGCAGCACGAAGGTGGGCAGTGGATAGCCGTGGCTGCCCCGCTAAACTCGATACCTGTGCTGGTGCGAGACGGCAGTCAGGTGCAACAAGAACTGGGTAACGTTTAATTCGATGCCCTCAAAGAGGTGAAGAGGCGCATTCATCTTCAGGATAAAAAAAGCCCACTCATGAGTGGGCTTTTACAAGTGTGAACGCTGTTACTCGATATTCTGGATCTGCTCGCGCATCTGCTCAATCAGCACTTTCAGCTCGATAGCTGAGGTGGTGATGTCAGAATTGATCGATTTAGACGCCAGGGTGTTCGACTCACGGTTGAACTCCTGCATCATAAAGTCCAGACGGCGGCCAACGGCTTCCTTCTTCTTCAGGATGTTGTAGGTCTCTTTCACGTGAGCTTCCAGACGATCCAGCTCTTCTGCCACGTCAACACGCTGTGCCAGCATGATCAGTTCCTGCTCAACGCGATTGCTGTCCAACTGTACCTGAGCATCTTCCAGTTTGGTGACCAGACGCTCACGCTGCCATTTCAGCACGTCTGGCATCTGCGTCCGGACTTTGGCGATTTCAGTCGTCACGCCTTCAAGACGCTGTTCAATCAACGCTTTCAGTGCTGTGCCTTCTGTTTCACGGGAAGTGATAAAGTCATCCAGCGCGATGTCCAGCGACTTCAACAGCTCGGCGGAGATGGCATCCAAATCCTGTTCTTCAGCAGACATTACGCCAGGCCAGCGCAGAATATCTACCGGGTTAATTTCCCCTTCGTCACTCTGCATTTTCACCCAGTTAGCGGCCTGAACCAGCTGAACAGCCAGCTTTTCATTCAGCACCAGCGAGCTTTGGGCGCTTGGGTCGGCGTCAAAACGCAGGTTGCATTCGATTTTACCGCGCGTAAGGCGTTTACGGATGCGCTCACGGATCACTGGCTCCAGGCCACGGAACTGCTCTGGCAGGCGGATGTAGGTTTCTAAATAGCGCTGGTTTACGGAACGAAGTTCCCAGGCTGCGCTGCCCCAATCGCCTTTGGTTTCACGCCGCGCGTAGGCGGTCATACTGCGGATCATGTGCGTACCCGTTTTCTGAGAAAGATAAACGGATTATAGCGGTGCAAGCCAGGCCTTAACAGGCATTCGGCTAATCTCAATGAAATCAGCGATCGTCACTGGTTTTTTACCCGTGCCAGCTTATGATGCTGTTACCCCTGAAATGCATTAGGAACCGCATGAAAACCTCCTCCGTTATTGCTGTAGCTGTAGCCTTTACCCTGAGCGGCTGTATGGCGCCCAGCCATCCAAACGCCGCCACTGCTACCCGCTGCCAGACAGGCGATGCCATGCAGCAAACTACGCTTTATTTTGGTCTGAGCCGACCTCATGGCGCGAATATTACCGCCGATGAATGGCAGTCGTTTGTCGACAGTGATGTTACGCCGCGTTTTAAAGAGGGCCTGACGGTCTTTGATGCTAAAGGGCAATGGCTTGGAGAAGACGGGAAAGTGGCTCGTGAGGGCAGTAAGGCTTTAATGTTAATCCATGCGCCGGGCAACCAGGCTGAGCAGAATATTGAAGCCCTGCGCACAGGTTACAAACAGCGTTTCCAGCAGGAGTCCGTTATGCGGGTTGATAGCCCCGTCTGTGTAGGTTTCTAAGCTGAAGCCCGGCAGCACGCCGGGCTTGTTGTCTGATTACAGCACTAAACCGGCGAACGCGGCAGACAGTAGGCTGACCAGCGTCGATCCGTAGACCAGCTTCAAACCAAAGCGGGAAACCACGTTACCCTGTTGTTCGTTCAGGCCTTTAATGGCGCCAGCCACAATGCCAATGGAAGCAAAGTTGGCGAACGAGACCAGGAAGACCGACAGGATGCCAAGCCCGCGAGGCGAAAGCTCAGCGGCGATTTTCTTCAGCTCAATCATCGCCACAAACTCATTCGCTACCAGTTTGGTTGCCATGATGCTGGCTGCACGCAACGCATCTGGTGCCGGAATGCCTATCAGCCAGGCAAATGGCCAGAAGATGTAGCCGAGGATTTCCTGGAAGCTGATGCCAAACAGGCTGGAGAAGATGGCGTTGACGGCGGCAATCAGGGCAATAAACCCAATCAGCATCGCCATGATGATCATCGCCACTTTAAAGCCGGCCAGAATGTATTCGCCCAGCATTTCAAAGAAGCTCTGATCTTCGTGAAGCTTTTCCAGTTTGATTTCCGGCTCGTCGCCTGGCACCGTCGGATTGATGATCGACAGAATAATGAAGGTACTGAACATGTTGAGCAGCAAAGCGGCTACCACATAGCGCGGTTCAATCATCGACATGTACGCGCCAACAATCGACAGGGAAACCGTCGACATTGCTGCAGCGGCCATTGAATACAGGCGACGAGGGGAGATATCCGCCAGAATGCCCTTGTAGGCAATAAAGTTCTCGGACTGGCCGAGGATCAAGGTACTGACCGCGTTGAAAGACTCCAGTTTGCCCATCCCGTTCACTTTTGACAGCACCGTCCCGACCAGGCGGATGAGCAGTGGCAAAATACGCAGATGCTGCAAAATGCCGATCAGTGCCGAGATAAAGATGATCGGACAAAGCACGCCGAGGAAGATAAAGGCCAGTCCCTGACTTGCCATCCCGCCGAAGACAAATTCAGAGCCTTGCCCGGCAAATTTCAGCAGCGTCTCAAAGAATCCGGAAACGGCGGTGACCAGCGTCAGACCGCTGGACGCGTGCAGAAAGAACCAGGCCAGAGCGGCTTCAATCACCACTAGTTGAAGGATCACCCGTGGGCGGATTTTTTTACGATCGTTGCTGAACAGCAACGCCAGGCAAAAGATGACCACAAGGGCCAGAAGAAAATGAAGTACGTCAGGCATATCAATGATGTCCGGCAGACCAGGGAGAGTAGGCAGCATTTAGCCACAACTTGCCGCGCTTTTCACTCTGCGTTGCATCCCCACACAACTTTAGACTTAAGAAAGCCGTCGAAGGCATAAGAAACGCCCTCTAACGTAGGCATTCGGCGGTGAAATCCGTATAATGCGCAGCCAATACTGATTTGCTAGCCGGAGAGAAACCATGCGTCCTGCAGGCCGTAGCGCACAACAAGTGCGCCCTGTCACACTGACCCGTCACTACACCAAACATGCTGAAGGTTCAGTTCTGGTTGAATTCGGTGATACCAAAGTGCTTTGTACTGCCACCATCGAAGAAGGCGTACCGCGTTTTCTGAAAGGTCAGGGTCAAGGCTGGGTAACCGCAGAGTACGGCATGTTGCCGCGCGCTACCCACAGCCGTAATGCCCGTGAAGCCGCTAAAGGTAAGCAGGGTGGCCGCACGCTGGAAATTCAACGCCTGATTGCCCGCTCTTTGCGTGCAGCGCTGGATTTGAAAGCCCTGGGTGAATTCACCATCACGCTGGACTGCGACGTGCTGCAGGCAGACGGCGGAACCCGTACCGCCTCGATCACCGGTGCCTGCGTAGCGCTGGCTGACGCCCTGAACCATCTGGTGTCTATCGGCAAGCTGAAAACCAACCCGATGAAAGGGATGGTGGCTGCCATTTCCGTCGGTATCGTTAACGGCGAAGCGCTGTGCGATCTGGAATATGTAGAAGACTCTGCCGCTGAAACCGACATGAATGTGGTCATGACTGAAGATGGCCGGATGATTGAAGTGCAGGGCACCGCAGAAGGCGAACCGTTCAGCCACGATGAACTGCTCCAGCTGCTTGCTCTGGCAAGAGGGGGAATTGATTCCCTGATCCTGGCGCAGAAAGCAGCGCTGAAAGACTGATTTTTCGAGGCGACCAGTGAGTCGCCTTTTTTATGACTAGCAGAGGACCAAGACATGAAAGCCTGGCAGCGCCAATTTATCGAATTCGCCATCAACAAGCAGGTGCTGAAGTTTGGTGAGTTCACGCTGAAATCAGGGCGCACCAGCCCTTATTTCTTCAATGCTGGCCTGTTTAACACGGGCCGCGATCTGGCGTTACTGGGGCGTTTCTATGCTCAGGCGCTGGTAGATTCCGGTATTGATTTCGACCTGGTTTTTGGTCCGGCGTACAAAGGGATCCCGATTGCGACAACCACCGCCGTCGCGCTGGCCGATCACCACGATCGTGATGTGCCTTACTGCTTTAACCGTAAAGAAGCCAAAACCCACGGTGAAGGTGGAACGCTGGTTGGCAGCCCGTTACAAGGGCGCATTATGCTGGTGGATGATGTGATCACTGCAGGTACCGCTATCCGTGAGTCTATGGAGATCATTTCGGCTAGTCATGCCACTCTGGCTGGCGTGCTGATTTCATTGGATCGCCAGGAGCGTGGACGCGGGCAGGAGTCAGCGATTCAGGAAGTAGAGCGGGATTACGGCTGCAAGGTGATTTCGATTATTACGCTGAAAGAGCTGATTGCTTACCTGGAAGAGAAGCCTGAGATGGCAGACCATCTGGTGGCTGTGCGTGCTTACCGTAAAGAGTACGGTATTTAAGGTTTTCGCGGGTCAGGGTGTGCTGACCCGCACTCTCTTTACACCAGCTGAGAGGCCAGTAAGGGCCAGCGGGTATCAAAGTCTACCGTTGGACGGTAGCGGAAACCTGAACGAACAAAGCGAGAAAGTAAGCCTTCGCAGAACGCCAGCAGTTGGCTTGCAAGCAGCGTTTCATCGGTAGCAAAACCCTCACCTTCCCGCAATTTATGCTCGCGTAGCACCTGGCGCAGCTGCACTTCAATTCGCTCAAACAGTTGATTGATCCGTCCCTGAAGACGGTCCTGTTCAAACATCAGGGCATGACCAGTCAAAATGCGGGTCAAACCTGGATTACGCTCACCAAAACCCAGAATTAACTGAATAATCAGACGAAGGCGCGGCAGCGTCTCTTTTTCGTCTTTCAAAATGAAATTGATGCGCGTAATCAGGCTGTCTTCAATAAACTCGATCAGGCTGTCAAACATGCGGGTTTTGCTGGGAAAATGACGGTACAGCGCCGCTTCCGAAACCCCCACATTGGCGGCCAGTTTTGCCGTTGTTATCCGTTGACTGCCATCGCTTGATTCCAGCATTTGTGCCAGCGCCTGCAATATTTCTTCGCGACGATTCCTTTTCGCACTCTTTTTCTCTGCCATGACCTGAAAAACCCCTGAAATATCACTTTAAACGGGCTGTAGCCCACGCAACGTCCGTGAGCAATGGGGCTCACGGCGAAAATAAGGATAAGTTTCTCGCTAACGATCTCCGGGCAGATTCTTACTGGCGGCCAGAGTGACCAAAGCCACCTTCTCCGCGATCGCTGGTATCGAAATCTTCGACCAGATTGAACTCAGCCTGTACCACCGGCACGAAAACCATCTGAGCAATACGCTCGCCGGGTTCAATGTTGAAGGCTTGCTGGCTACGGTTCCAGACGGAAACCATCAGCTGGCCTTGATAATCAGAGTCAATCAGGCCGACCAGGTTGCCCAACACTACACCATGTTTATGGCCAAGACCTGAGCGGGGAAGGATGACGGCGGCCAGTTGCGGATCGCCAATGTGAATAGCCAAACCCGTTGGCACCAGTGTGGTGGCACCTGGCGCCAGTAAAATGGCTTCATCCAGGCAGGCGCGCAGGTCAAGACCTGCCGATCCAGAGGTGGCGTAGGCAGGTAATGGGAAGTCTTTACCCACACGCGCATCTAAAATCTTAACGTCGATTTTTTTCATCATAACGGCTGACTATCTCGTCTAGTAACTGTTGGCCAAGGAGTGACTTATCGCAGAGCGGTAAGATTTTTTCTCCCTCCTGCCAGAAAAGGTGCAAGGCATTGGAATCACTATTGAAACCCTGCCCGGCTTTCGAAACATCGTTGGCGCAGATTAAATCCAGGTTTTTACGGACCCGTTTTTGTTGCGCGTATTCTTCCACATTCTGGGTTTCTGCCGCAAATCCTACGACGTAGGGACGGCCGTCCTGCATGTGGGCTACCCCGGCAACGATATCGGGGTTTTTTACCATTTTGAGGGTAACTTCATCACCCTGTTTTTTGATTTTTTCGGCTGAGACTTCAGCGGCACGATAGTCTGCAACGGCTGCCGTGCCAATAAAAATATGCTGTTTTGCGGCGCTTG
The DNA here is from genome assembly GCF_049696395.1 of Erwinia sp. Taxonomy (GTDB): domain Bacteria; phylum Pseudomonadota; class Gammaproteobacteria; order Enterobacterales; family Enterobacteriaceae; genus Erwinia. Next base: position 12,817 of record NZ_JBAVTT010000053.1, on the reverse strand, counting down.
CCATCACCGCATTTTGCATCTCTAATGCGGTCAAAACGTCTGTGCGCTTCACCCACTGCGGCGTGTTTAATGCCACCGGGCCACTGATTAAGGTGACGTTTGCGCCCCGTTTTGCCGCTGCGGCGGCAATCGCGAAGCCCATCTTACCTGAGCTGTGGTTAGTTATGAAACGAACGGGATCAAGTGATTCGCGGGTGGGACCGGCGGTAATCATAATGTTGAGATGTTGCAGATCGTTGACGGGCGCAGACCACTTCACCGCTTCATCCACAATCGTCAACGGATCCAACATCCGGCCTGGGCCGATATCACCGCAAGCCTGGCTGCCGCTGTCAGGCCCCCAAATCAGCACACCACGTTGTGCCAGCACCTGCAGATTATGCTGCGTGGCCGGTGCCCGGTACATTTGCTGATTCATCGCAGGGACTACCGCAACAGGTGCCGGTGTGGCCAGGCAAATAGTGGTAACCAGGTCATTTGCCATCCCTGCAGTAACCCGCGCAATAAGGTCGGCTGTCGCAGGGGCCAGAATCACCAGATCGGCCCATTTTCCCAGCTCGATGTGCCCCATGGCGGCTTCCGCTGCCGGGTCGAGCAGGTCATCAGAAACCGGATAGCCAGAAACAGCCTGCAGGCTAAGCGGCGTGATAAACGCTTTTGCTGCTTCTGTCATTACCACTCGGACTTCCGCCCCGCGATCGCGCAGGCGCCTGACCAGTTCCGGTGCTTTGTAAGCCGCTATGCCGCCACTCACGCCCAGAACTATGTGTTTACCGGTTAATCCCGTCATCTTGCTATCCGCCCTGTAGAGTCAGACTGGCGCGGCTCACTGCCGCCATTATCCCACTATTTTACCATACTCATCCGGCTGTTCCTGTTAGCACTCTGTCGTCTTTGCGAGACAATTCGCAGAGTCAGCCAGCGACCGTAGAAAAGTACTGTATATAATGCCATGCTTCTTCGGGCTGAGGAAGAAGGGATGCTGAAGATGAAAGAGTGGAGTGAAACACCGCCAAGAGAAAAATTACTGGAAAAAGGCGTCGAAGTCTTAACGGATACGGAATTACTGGCTTTGTTTTTACGGACAGGTTCAGGTGGGGTGCATGTGATGACGCTGGCACAGCAGCTGATAGCGACATTTGGGTCGTTATATCATTTGATGACGGCAGACAGGTCGGCATTTAACAACGTCAAAGGGGTTGGCGATGCAAAATACACCCAGATCAATGCGATAACGGAGCTGGCGCGGCGTTTCTTTGCCTGCACTCAGGCACAGGAAAGGCAGATTGCGGGCGGAACAGCAGACATGCTCACTTTTTTTGTCAGCCAATTGGCTCACCGTGAGCGAGAAATTTTTATGGTGGCGTTTTTTGATAACCAACATCGGATGATTCACTCTTGCGAAATGTTCGCCGGGACGTTAAATAGTGTCGAAGTTCATCCCAGAGAGATCGTCAAAGAAGCGCTGGCACGGAATGCCGCTGCGCTGATTCTGGCGCATAACCATCCCTCCGGGATAGCCCGTCCCAGTAAGGCTGACCACGCAGTCACCCGGCAAATTATCGCCGCCTGTCAGCTGATGAATATTCAGGTGCTTGACCATATTGTGGTTGGACTGGGTGAGTCAGTCTCCTTTGCCGAACGAGGGTGGATTTAGCACCGTGGAGGGGGTTAAAAGCGTATTTTTTAACCCGAGTTAACAACCGTTAACTGTTCAAATGAAGCTATTTTGCACGATCCAGAGGGATCTTTATCTGTTCGGGACTTGAGCAGCGGCGGCGCAGGGCGTATACTACGCCACCTTTGAGAATCTCGGGTTTGGCAAATAGGCCTACTCAGCGGGTTCACATTGAACTCGCCTGGAGGGTCTTAGAGCCTGACGAGGCGGCCAAAACCTTATTTTTAAAGCTCGAGCTGATTTGATTTTTGGAGAATAGACATGTCACGAGTCTGCCAAGTAACTGGCAAGCGTCCGGTATCGGGTAACAACCGCTCCCACGCAATGAACGCGACGAAACGCCGTTTCCTGCCGAACCTGCACTCTCACCGTTTTTGGGTTGAGAGCGAAAAGCGCTTCGTTACACTGCGCGTCACTGCCAAAGGCATGCGCGTAATTGATAAAAAGGGTATTGAGACAGTCTTGGCTGATCTGCGTACCCGCGGTGAGAAGTACTAAGGTAAAGGAACTGAATCATGGCTAAAGGTATTCGTGAGAAGATCAAGCTGGTTTCTTCTGCTGGGACAGGTCACTTCTATACCACCACGAAGAACAAGCGTACTAAGCCGGAAAAATTGGAACTGAAGAAATTCGATCCAGTTGTCCGCCAGCACGTGATCTATAAAGAAGCTAAAATCAAGTAATTGATTTCAGTGGATGAAAAACCCGGCTCCGGCCGGGTTTTTTGTTTTCAGAAGAGGATAACGGTCCTTAACGGGAGGCAAGTAAATGCCGGAGTTACCTGAAGTCGAAACCAGCCGTCGTGGAATTGAACCGCATCTGGTGGGCGCCACTATTCTTCATGCTATTGTCCGCAATGACCGCCTGCGTTGGCCGGTTTCCCTCGAAATTCAAAGCCTCAGCGATCAACCGGTTCTCAGCGTGCAACGCCGGGCGAAGTATCTGCTGATTGAGCTGCCTCAGGGTTGGATCATTATCCACCTTGGCATGTCCGGCAGCCTGCGTGTGCTGCCCGAAGAAATCCCCCCTGCGAAGCATGACCATGTCGATCTGGTCATGAGCAACGGCAAAGTCCTGCGTTATACCGATCCTCGCCGTTTTGGCGCCTGGCTGTGGTGTACGGATTTAGCCGCAAGCAATGTGCTGGCCCATCTTGGCCCTGAGCCCCTTCATGAAGCCTTCTCGGCTGAGTATTTGTTTGATAAAGCGAGAAATAAGCGCACGCCGGTTAAACCGTGGCTGATGGATAACAAATTGGTGGTGGGCGTGGGGAATATCTATGCCAGTGAATCACTGTTCGCCGCCGGGATCCATCCCGATCGTCCGGCAATGGCGTTAACTCAGGATGAGGCGGCTTTGCTGGTGAACACCATCAAGGCAGTGTTGCTTCGCTCGATTGAGCAGGGCGGCACAACGCTGCGTGACTTCCTGCAGACGGACGGTAAACCGGGGTATTTCGCGCAGGAACTGCAGGTCTATGGACGGGCAGGAGAGCCCTGCCGTGTCTGTGCTACGCCCATTAAGAGTGCTAAACACGCGCAGCGCAGCACCTTTTATTGTCCGACCTGCCAGAAGTAAGGCTTACAGTTTTGCCTGTAGCGCGGCAAAAACCGGCTCCGGCAGAAAGGCGCTCACATCACCTTTGTGACGCGCCACTTCTTTCACCAGCGAAGAAGAGATAAACGAGTACTGCTCTGAAGGCATCAGAAAGACGCTCTCCAGCTCTGGCAACAGGTGGCGATTCATATGGGCCAGCTGTAACTCATATTCGAAGTCCGACACCGCTCTCAGGCCTCTTACCAGCACATTGGCTTGCTGGTCGCGGGCAAAGTTCGCCATCAAATCACTGAATCCCACCACTTCAACGTTCGGCAAAGGGGCAACCACCTGCTGCGCCAGCGCTACGCGTTCTTCAAGTGTAAACATCGGCTTCTTACTTGGGCTGGCAGCGATAGCCAACACGATATGATCGAACATCAGCGCGGCTCGCGTCACGATATCGAGATGGCCATTGGTCATCGGGTCGAAAGTGCCAGGATAGATCGCTTTGGTGCTCATAGACCGCCCTTGCCGGAAGCGTGAGAGGAGTTATTTAGCGCCCAAAGCGCTGCATATTTATTGAATGTGTACTGGGCATTCACTACCGCCAGCAGCCAGCCCTGCTTGCCATCCAGAAAACCTGCACGCAGCACCAGCGTTTTGAAGAAAGCGCCGAAGGTGTGCAAAAAGATGGAAAAAATGCCGCAACGTTTGCCCTGATGAAAGCGTTGTTTCGCCCAGGCTTCCGCATAGGCGAACTGTTTCCACTGGAAAGCAGAAAAGTCGCGGCAGGTCAGATGCAGAAGATCGCCTTTCAGCGGGGTAACAGATGTGCCTTTGGTGTCCAGAGACTCATGCACCTGATGATCGTTGTACTGATAGCTGGCAGGGTAAAGACGGGTGACCCGATCGGGATACCAGCCGCTGTGGCGCATGAAGCGGCCTAAGAACAGATTGCGGCGACCAAGACTGTACACCGCATCTGCAGAGGCAGGCTTCGCCAGCACGGCTTCTATTGAGGCTCGTAACTGTTGAGTCACGCGCTCATCGCTGTCAATCATCATTATCATCGGATGACTGGCATAACTCTGCGCCAGTTGGCGTTGTCGGCCATAGCCGTGCCACTCCGTTGAGTGAAAGACTTTCGCTCCGTGTCGGGCTGCAACCTGAGGCGTCCCGTCACTGCTACCGGAGTCGAGCAGGATGATTTCATCAGCCCAGCTAACGGACTCCAGACATTCTGGCAGCAGGTCGGCCGCGTTTTTGGCGATCAGCACGACCGAAAGAGCCTGGCGTGAAGACATTTAGTGATTCCGCTGTGGCAGATGGGGTTCGAGTAACTGTAGCAGACGCTGCAGCGCACCCTGGTTCTGATGCAGCACTTCTACGGCATGGCGGCCATAGTAAAGACGATAATCTTCGTCGGTTAGCAGCGTGCCAATCTCTTTATCCAGCGAATCGGCATCGGTGACGGTGATCAGCCCGTCGGCCTGCTGCAGCTTGGCACAGATATCTTTGAAATTGAGGGTATGCGGCCCCATCAGGACCGGGATAGCGTGGGCTGCCGCTTCCAGTGGATTGTGTCCACCTCGTTCCACCAGGCTGCCGCCAACAAAAGCCAGATCGGCAATGCCGTACAGCAGCATCAGTTCACCCATCGTGTCGCCAATCACTACCTGAGTGCTGCCTGACGGGATCTCTCCGCTGCTGCGAAGGGTATAACTCAGTCCTGCTTTCTGTGTCAGTTCGCGGGCGGTAGAGAAACGCTCCGGATGGCGAGGGACCAGAATTAATAACAAATTCGGGAAACGAGCCAGCAGCTTACGGTGCGCATCCAGAATAATACTTTCTTCACCCTCATGCGTACTGGTGGCAATCCACACCGGACGACGAGGAGCCCACTGGCGGCGCAGGGTGATTGCTCTGGCGGCCAGTTCAGGCGTGACAGAGATATCAAACTTCAGGCTGCCGGTAACGGTCAGATGAGAGCGTTTCAGGCCAAGGCTGATAAAACGTTCGCCATCTTCCTGATTTTGCGCGGCAATCAGCGTAATGCGCTGCAGCAGGCGTTGCATAAATTTGCCGAGTTTTTTGTAACCCTTCGCCGAACGTTCAGACAGACGGGCATTGGCAATCACCAGCGGAATTTTTCGCTTATGCAGCAGCGCAATCATGTTTGGCCACAGCTCGGTTTCCATAATGATCACCAGACGGGGGTTCACATTATCCAGGAAACGGTTCATTGAGCCGGGTAAATCGTAGGGCAGATAAACATGGTGCACATCTTTGCCAAACGCCGAGGCCGCACGCTCAGAGCCGGTAGGTGTCATGGTCGTGACGGTGATCGGCATTGAGGGATAGCGGTGGCGTAATGCGCGCACCAGAGGCACGGCAGCCAGCGTTTCACCTACAGAAACGGAGTGCAGCAAAATACCGTCTGGCTTCACTTTGCCGGCGCAATAGCCATAGCGTTCTGCCCAGCGTTTGCGGTAGGCGGGAGCCTTCCGGCCGCGGAGCCAGAGCCGGAGCCAAATCAGGGGCTGAATGAGGTAAAGCAGAACGGTATAAAGTGTTGTCATCACAGTGTTTATGTAGAGTGGAGAGACTCGCGCCAGAGTATGCCAGAAAAGAGGAATAATAGGGCATGTTAGCAGATAAGTCGTCTCCGCTCACACTTCTTATCAGGGCTGCTGCAACACTTGTTGATATAGCGCATGAAGCTGAGTAGCAAGCTGCTGCGGAGAACAGGGCAATACCCTTTCGCGGGCAAGATCTCCCATCCTGCTGTCCAGCGTTCGCTGTGGGATCGCTTCGGCGGCAGCTGTCAGGGCTGGCACGTCCAGAGCGTCACAGACAAACCCTTGTTTACCCTCGACTATGAATTCCGCACCGCCACAGGTGAAACTGGTGATCACGGGTAAACCGCACGCCATTGCTTCCAGAATCACATTAGGGAAGGGATCGTACAGCGTTGGTAACATTAAACTGTCAGCGGCGTGATAAAAGGGGATCACATTGTTCTGCACGCCAAGGAAATGAATGCGATTTTCACACCCCAGGCTGCGGGCGAGATTTTCATAGCGTGATTGTTGCTTGTCCTGCCCGACAACCAGCAAGTGCGCATCTGTCTTTGCCAGAGCCGTAATACTGGCCTTCAACCCTTTTCGCTCGAACCCGGAACCCACATAGATAAAGACTTTCGCGTTAGCTGGCAGGTTTAACTGCTCACGGGACTGCTGGCGTTGCTCAACGGTTGCCGGCATAAAACGCGTCGAGTCGATGGCATTATAAATAACCGCAAATTTCTCTTCCGGCACCTGGAAGCAGCGCATGATGTCGTTTTTTACCATCAGAGAATTACAGATGATCTTTTTCAGCGAAGCGGAGCGGAACATCGCTTCTTCTGCGGCCATCACATAATGGTGATAACGGCTGACGTGCGTGAGCACTCGTTGAACCGGCGAAACCACTCGCGCGCGTTGCTCCAGCCAGACCCGGTGAACCCCATCTCCTGCCCGGAAAATATCACAGCCAGCGATGCGTTCATGACTCTGCACAATATCAAACTTCTCCTGCTCCCAGCAGGCCCTTGCAGCATCGGCAAAACCGCGTTCACGGGAAATTCGGCCCCACTTTTTAGGGTTGCAGATATGCAGGTGCCACTCTGGTTTAGGCTCACCCTGCCAGCTACGGGTAATGATGTTCAGCTGAAGACTGTCGTCATCCAGCGCTTCCAGCGCCCGTGAGATAAAACGCTCGGCACCGCCATCGGGGCGATATTTCTGGCGCACGATGGCCAGTCTGACCTTACTCATCCAGATAATTCCTTGCGGCTTTCACCACGTCTTCAAGTGGGATAGCGGAGAGATAACGCGTTTCCGTTTTGGTATCAATGCTGTCCGGCGAGGGCAGCGGAGCGTAGTCCCCAGCCCAAATCACCTGATTATTTTCGCCCCACGGCCGCCATTGCTTCAGTTTAGTTGGGCCAAACAGCGCAATGCAGGGCGTATTCAACGCAGCAGCCATATGCATTGGCGCTGAATCCACTCCGATGAAGAGCTTTGCATGGTCAATCAGCGCGGCTAGCTGTGGCAAAGTCAGTTTACCTGCCAGCGAGAGACACTGACGGCTCTGGCATAACGAAAGAATATTGTCGATCATCGCCAGCTCTTTCTTATCCGGGGCAGCGGTCAGAACAATATCCAGCTCGTCTGAGGCAAGACGGTCAATCAGCCCGGCCATTTTGTCATCTTCCCAACACTTGAACAGCCAGCGTGAAGTCGGCTGAATAACGATATAGGGTTTGCTGACAGTCTGGAGCTGTGCAAGTTGGCTGCGGGTTGATTCCCAGTCACTCTCACTGTAGTGCATAGACGCAGGAAATCCCTGGCAAGGAATAGCCAAAGGAGACAATGCCATCAGGTTTTGTTCAACGGTATGCAGAGTGCCATGCAGTTCAGTGGTAGCCCGATGCGTATGCGCCAGGCGCCAGATGGCACTGCGGCGCTTTTGGTAATCAAAACCAATCCTGACTTTTGCACCAGAGCACGCCGTAATAATGGCGCTGCGCCACTGATCGGCGAGGTTGATGACCAGGTCGTAGTGACACTGGCGAACGGCTGATACCAGCGCAACCTCATGGCGAATGTGTTGCCAGGTCCCCTCTTTTTTCCAGTTACGATCGATAAAGTGGATCTGTCGAATATCCGGATGGGCCTGCAACATCGGGCGTGTCTCTTTGTACAGAAGCACATCAATACTGGCGTTTGGATATTGCTGACGGAGCGCGTGGATGACCGGCGTGGTCAGCAGCATATCGCCGTGATGACGGAGTTTGATCAACAGAATGGTTTCAGGCTTAAACATTGGGCTCACTTGCGGAGTAGCCATTCTCATGAAATCTCAAGGTTGAGTTGACCTGCTGGAGGGGAAGCCCTGCCAGAATAGGTGCCAACGGGTTGCCTCATCAGGCTTTACGCCAGCGATAAATTCGGGCCAGCCACAGCAGTAACTGATACCACTGTTGCACTCCCCTGGCGTTCCGCAGCATTCGGCCAGGTGTTTTGCTGGCGATCAGGTCTGCTATCATCGCTTGCTTCGCCTCGGCATCGGGCTCGCGGCGAATAGAATGGCAGACGGTCAGGGCTTCTTTGGTGACCTGTCGGTACAAAGAGGCAGGCAGCGTTACCTTGTTTTTATAGCGCTGATTAATCTCGTCCAGCATTCGCGCGATCTTAAGATAGTGTCGCTGATATTCCACATTACGCATTCCAGTGCGCTTCTGATTGCTGATGGACTGATCGTGAACGTAATAACGGTACAGGATCTCGTCGGTATAGCGGACTTTTCGGGCATTCAGCATCAGTTCAGTTGTCCAGGGGATGTCCTGATGATGCAGGCCAGGTTCGAACTGTAAGTTTAGTTCGTTAATCAATGCGCGGCGGTAGATGCCCAGCCAGACAACATGCAGATAGCGATTGGTCGCCAGGGCTTTCCCGAGCCACTCAACGCCACTAAGGACGGGGGTGGTTTGCAAGCGGTCTTTGGGGATCAATGGCTTGGCCTTATCCCCACCCCAAAACACGCGTTCTGCGTTGCACTGAGCAATGTCCAAATCATCGGTTTTAGCCATCGCCATCAGTTTGCTGTACATCTCAGAATTAAGCGTGTCGTCAGCGTCGGGGAACGTGACGTACTGGCCTTTCGCTATGGCCATTCCGGCATTACGGGCTCGTGAAACGCCGCCATTTTGTTGGTCAATAACCTGAACATGCGGATAGTCCGCGGCATACTGATGCGCCAGTGTGGCTGACTCGTCCGTTGAACCATCATTAACAATAATGACTTCAATGGATTGCAAGGTTTGCGCCAGCAGCGAAGCCATAAAAGCCTCGAAGCTTTTCCCGGCGTTATACATCGGGATTATCACGCTCAGTTCAGGCGCGGAAGGATCGGAATGCGGCATCATACTCAGGGTAAAGTCTTCTCTTCTTGGATTAATTGAGGCTTGCGTGCACAAATAAAATCATAGATATCATCCAGCTTACGCTGATCCAGTTCAAACAGTTGTTCAGGAGGATGATTGAATTTGTACAGCGCCTGAAAAACAAACGACGTTGGCGCGATATGGTTCGGCCCAATTAGCAGAACATCGCCCAACGGACGTTGCTCTTCTACGCAGCAAGGGCCATAAATCAGCACAACCGGCACATTCTGTGAGTCAGCAATATAAATATTGCCGGAGTCCGATGCCACATAGAAGTCCATCTGGCTGATGGCATAAGGCAATCCTTCCAGGGAAACTTTGCCTATCAGGTTAACCAGGTCGTCACGCTCACCCACCACCTTATTGAGCTCATTTAACCGGGTAAGTTCATTCGGCGAACCAAATACATAGAACAGGCAAGGGAGGTCGTTCAGCCGATCGAATAGCGCTTTCCAGATCACTGGCGGAATGGTTTTAGCCTGATTACCGGCAGAGATGCTGATCCCAATTTTGATTTTGTCAGTCCGGAACACTTCTTCCGGCGTATTCACCGGTTTCACTAAGGGTAACGTTGCGTGCTTGGGGTAGCTCTCTTTGGTCAGCGAGCGATCGGCTAGCTTCAGGTAGTTTTCCAACGTCAATGTGGCCTTATCATGCTCTACCGTGCCATTTGCGGTCAGATAGAAAATCCCCTGATACCAGCGACGTCGATACATCGACAAAAACTGCTTATTCTCCGCATTACAGCAGGCGGCATAGAAGAGATTGGCATTGTTCGGGTGCAGCAGATAGACGTTGCGATAACGATTCATCAACCTGATGGCCAGCTTTAATTTACTCAACGTTGAGGCTTTATGCTCTTCAACGTAAAAAATCTCGTCCAGAGTGGCATCATGTCGGGCAAGAGGCGCGACGGCGGTGCTGAGCAAAGCATCGCTATGCTGGAGATGGTGCAGCAAAGGGGTGATATTGATGAAGTCCCCTATCTTGGCCGTCTGGATGACCAGATTTCGGGTGCTTTTGTTCTTACCGAGCTTTTTCCATAGCTTAAATGGTAAAAGCAGCAAAAATAACACGATGTAGTTCATGCTCTAATCTCCCTGAGCAGACCGAAAATTCCACGGAAGAGAGACTGGGAGAATGTACATCCCCTCTTCAGCCGTGTTGATGAGGATAAAATTGTCACAGAGCTCAGATATCCGTTCCTGTTAATGAGCGTTATCATGGGCCAAAACCTTAAATGATGAGTTAACAAAACATGGCATCAGGTTGTCGGCAGCCCTGTTGCTCTGGGATGATTTTAACACTGAAACGAAAGGCCACGAAGGTGATCTTTGTTAATTAATGTCAATTAAATCAAGATATTGACTACATATCGCCTCAATACTGTAAGCCTCGATTTCGGGTTTAGTCATCACGGGGGGATGCAGATAAATGTCGCGCATTGTCTCCGCCAGTGAATCCTCACTCATGTCTGCCAATCCACGTGATAATTCCCCTGTCAGGATGCTGACTGGACCGCCTGGGCAGCGAGTGCTGACTACCGGCGTATGACAAATCAATGCTTCAACCAGCACGTTACCAAACCCTTCACTGTCTGAACTGACAATCAGCAGCTTCGCATGGCGGATGTACGGATAGGGATTGCTGATAAACCCCTTAAAAATGACACGCTTGCTGATATCTAAGTCAATAGCCAAATCTTTAATGGCCTTGGTGGCCGCGTGGTTTCCCTGGCCAATCAGCACCAGCGGGGCTTCCAGCCCGCTTTTGGCATACGCCCGCAGCAACCGATCGTGACGTTTGGTCTGATGAAACCGACCAATATGGACCAGATAATCCTTGCCTTCCAGAGCGCAGGGCTCCAGGGAGAGGGCTTCAATTGCCTCAAAATCAAAAGGATTAAAGATCACCTGCTCACGTTTTGGCTGAATATCAAAAGAGCGCTTCAGATCATCAACAACGTATTGCGAAACGCCAACGATATTACGGTTCTGATAAATGTGGTGAATTTTGGTTTTTTTCAGCCAGAGTGAGAAGCCCTTACGGCGGGCGAGGTAAGAGGCAGAAAACACGCCGTGAAGACAGAACCAGGTTTTATTGGCATCCAGGTGAGGGCAGCGGCGGACTATGCGATCCGTTTTATGCAGATGAGAAATCACCAAATCGAAAGCGGTGTCATTTTTTTCAGCCGCGAGAATTTCTTTATCCAACTGTGCAGCACGACGGCTCAGTTCGGTCAGTTTTCGCCAGGGTTTTTTGCAGCTATCTTTGATGACCCGGTAGTCCAGATCCGTAGGGATGGCGTATTCACAAACTGAACGCAGGGAGAACAACGAAACCCGATGTCCACGTTCAATCAACCCTTTCGCCAGAGTCAGCACGACTTTCTCAGCCCCCCCTCCGGGTAAGCCATCAATGACCATTAAAATACGCTTGGACAATTTTTTACCCTTAGCCAGAAAAATACTGCGGTGCAGGCGCTGTGGCCTCTTTTGCCGCATAAATGCCGCTCAGCTTTATTGATTCAGGCGGATCCTTCTGCCAGAGCCTTGAAGATTATACTTAGAAAAACAAGCTGACCATCAGGGTCTTCCCACTCTCCTTTTTCATTAGCTTTGGTTATCTTAGAAAATTAAGGGAAAGAGTGCCATAGCATAATCAACAGACCGTCATTACCTCGCAAATCTCTTTGCGTCTCTATTGCCCGCTGCGTAACATACCCTCAGGCTAATCAGGAGTATGGAAACGGCATGACCAAACCCGCTTTTTTAATCACTATTGATACGGAAGGTGACAACCTCTGGCGTAATCGCACGGGTATTGTTACCACCAAAAACGCAGGATATCTCGCACGTTTCCAGCAACTTTGCGAAAAATATGCTTTTAAGCCCACCTGGCTGACCAACTATGAGATGGCCATCGATCCGGTATACCAGGCGTTCGCCAGGGATGTGATTGCGCGTGATACGGGTGAAGTAGGGATGCATCTTCATGCCTGGAACAGTCCGCCTGAGTATCAACTGACCGAGGATGACTGGCAATTCCAGCCCTATTTGATTGAATATCCTGTTGACGAAATGCGTCGAAAAATTGCGTTCATGACGGAACTGCTGGAAGAGACCTTCCAGACCAAAATGCTCAGCCATCGGGCAGGGCGCTGGGCATTCAATCACCATTATGCGCAACTGCTGGTCGAATATGGCTATAAAGTGGATTGCTCTGTTACGCCCGGCGTGAACTGGCAGTTTTCTCCTGGCGCGCCACAGGGAACCGGCGGCACAAACTACACTCATTTCCCTCGCAAAGCCTATTACCTTGATGCGGAAGATATCTCTCGTGAAGGTTCCTCGCCGCTGCTTGAGGTGCCAATGAGCATTCATTACAAGCATTCGGGAATGATGAACAGCCTGAAACAAGGCTATGACCGTTTGCGGGGCAAGCAGCGTAGCCCTTCGGTTCACTGGCTCCGCCCGACGGGTGGAAATGTGCAACAGATGATTGGCGTTGCTGAAAAAACACTGTCTACGGGGTCGGATTACGTCGAATTTATGCTGCACTCTTCCGAGTTTATGCCTGATGGCAGCCCGACCTTTAAAAATGAAGCTGATATC
>NZ_JBAVTT010000052.1:0-19532 GCF_049696395.1 Erwinia sp. | reverse complement strand
AAGTACGAAGAGATGCTGGCGGATCAACGTATCACCCGCACCTTTATCAATCCGCGCGAGTTTTTCCAGACGCTGGCAGAAATCCAGTTCGAGTCCGGCTATCCGTACATCATGTTTGAAGATACGGTGAACCGTGCGAATCCGATTAAAGGCCGGATTAATATGAGCAACCTTTGCTCAGAGATCCTGCAGGTGAATACGCCAACCGACTACAACGACGACCTCAGCTATCGCCGCATCGGCAAGGATATCTCCTGTAATCTGGGTTCACTGAATATTGCCCACACCATGGATTCACCCGATTTCTCCCGCACGGTGGAAATTGCCGTTCGCGGTTTGACGGCGGTATCCGATCAGAGCCATATCCATTCAGTGCCTTCGATTGAACGCGGTAATGCGCAATCGCACGCCATTGGCCTTGGGCAAATGAACCTGCACGGCTATCTGGCGCGTGAAGGTATTCAGTATGGTTCTGAGGTGGCGCTGGACTTCACCAACCTCTATTTCTACACCATCACCTATCATGCCCTGCGCACCTCTAATCTGATTGCTCAGGAGCGCGGAGAGCGCTTTGCCGGGTTTGAAGAATCACGCTATGCCAGCGGCGAATACTTTGCGCAGTACGTTGAGCAAAACTGGCAGCCGCGTACTGCGGAAGTTGCCGCGCTGTTTTCCCGCGCGGGAATAGAGTTACCAGGCCAGAAGGAGTGGCTGGAACTGCGTGAAGCGGTCATGAAATACGGGATCTATAACCAGAATCTTCAGGCTATTCCCCCTACAGGTTCTATCTCTTATATCAATCACGCGACGTCGAGTATTCATCCTATCGTTTCACGGATTGAAATCCGCAAAGAAGGCAAAACGGGCCGCGTTTATTATCCTGCCCCGTTTATGAATAACGATAATCAGGCCTTCTACCGCGATGCCTATGATATCGGGCCTGAAGCGATTATCGATACCTACGCCGAGGCCACGCGCCATGTCGACCAGGGGCTTTCTCTGACGCTGTTCTTCCGCGATACCGCCACGACGCGCGACATCAACAAGGCACAGATTTACGCCTGGAAGAAAGGCATTAAAACGCTTTATTACATTCGCCTGCGCCAGATGGCCCTGTCAGGGACCGAAGTGGAAGGTTGCGTTTCCTGCTCGCTGTAATCTCACGATAAGGGGCGGATAATGCGCCCCGGAAGATAAAACATGACCTTAAAACGTGTACAAGCCATTAACTGGAACCAGATCGAAGATGAAAAAGATCTGGAAGTCTGGAACCGTCTGACCGCCAACTTCTGGCTGCCGGAAAAAGTGCCACTCTCGAATGATATACCCGCCTGGAACAGCCTGGATGCGGATGAACAACAGCTGACTATCCGGGTGTTTACCGGGCTCACCTTATTGGACACGATTCAGAACACCATTGGTGCCCCAGCGCTGATGGCCGATGCGGTGACGCCTCATGAAGAAGCGGTGATGTCTAACATCAGCTTTATGGAGGCCGTTCACGCCCGTTCTTACAGTTCAATCTTCTCCACGCTTTGTCATACCACCGATGTGGACGCCGCCTACGCATGGAGTGAGGAGAACCCCGCGCTTCAGCGCAAAGCCGAGATCATCCTGGAGCATTACCATCATGACGATCCGCTGAAGAAGAAGATCGCCAGCGTATTTCTGGAGTCCTTCTTGTTCTATTCCGGCTTCTATTTGCCGATGTACTGGTCAAGCCGCGGCAAGCTGACCAATACCGCCGATCTCATCCGTCTGATTATTAAAGATGAGGCGGTACACGGCTATTACATCGGTTATAAGTACCAGGTAGCACTGGAGAAAGAGAGCCAGGCCCGTAAAGACGATCTGCAACAATTTGCCGTTGAGTTGCTGCTGGCGCTTTATGAGAACGAACTGGCTTACACCGAAGCTCTGTACGATGGCGTGGGCTGGAGTGATGAGGTCAAAAAATTCCTGCACTACAACGCCAACAAGGCGCTGATGAACCTGGGTTATGAAGCGCTTTTCCCGGCAGAAATGACCTATGTGAACCCGGCAATCCTCTCGGCGTTATCCCCTAATGCCGATGAAAATCACGATTTCTTCTCCGGCTCGGGCTCGTCCTATGTGATGGGCAAAGCGGTCGATACTGAAGATGAAGACTGGAATTTTTAACAGCCTGCCTGATGGCTGCGCCCGGCAGCCATCTTTCTCCTTATCCCCTGCCATTTATTTTTTATTAATCAGTCGTTCAACAAAAAATAAATGACAGATTAATGGCAGTTTTGTGTGCCTTATTTGACACCCAAACAGCCTGGCTGAGGCAATAATTCGGCGCTTTGCCGGATCATTCTGACCGAAATATTCATTTATTTTCCGCCGTCACAATTCGCCGCAATCCCTTACCCCTACTGGCATTTTCAGAGATCCTTGTCTCAGCGCTAATTTCCAGAAAGCGCCTGAAGGGTTGTCTCAGAATCTCAGTGTGCTACGGTATAGCCCGCTAATATTCAGCCAGGTGAAAGAAGAAATATAAGAAATTAACCGCTAACAAGGAATTTAAATATTGCATGGCAATTAAACTAGAAGTTAAGAATTTATATAAGGTATTTGGGGAAAATCCCGATCGTGCGTTTAAGCATATCGAGAAGGGGATCAGCAAAGAAGCACTGCTCGAGAAAACAGGACTCTCTCTCGGGGTGAAAGATGCCAGTCTGGCCATTGAAGAAGGCGAGATATTCGTGATCATGGGGTTGTCCGGTTCAGGAAAATCCACCATGGTTCGCCTTCTCAATCGTCTGATAGAACCCACTCGGGGTCAGGTCATCATTGATGGTGTCGATATTGCAAAAATATCCGACAAAGAACTTCGCGAAGTTCGCCGAAATAAAATCAGCATGGTATTCCAGTCGTTCGCATTAATGCCGCATATGTCGGTACTAAATAATGCCGCTTTCGGTATGGAATTAGCGGGCATCCCGTTACAGGAACGTCAGGAAAAAGCGCTCGACGCGCTACGTCAGGTGGGCCTGGATAATTATGCTCATGCTTACCCGGACGAATTATCTGGCGGTATGCGTCAGCGCGTTGGATTAGCCCGCGCTCTGGCGATAAACCCGGATATTTTATTGATGGATGAAGCCTTCTCAGCACTTGATCCGTTAATCCGTACCGAAATGCAGGATGAGCTGGTGAAATTGCAGTCCCGCCACCAGCGTACCATCGTGTTTATTTCCCATGACCTTGATGAAGCGATGCGTATCGGCGACCGGATTGCCATTATGCAGGGCGGTGAAGTGATTCAGGTAGGAACCCCGGATGAGATCCTGAATAACCCGGCCAATGACTATGTTCGTACCTTCTTCCGTGGCGTGGATATCAGCCACGTCTTCAGCGCGAAAGATATTGCCCGCCGCAGTGCTGGTGCCCTGATGCGTAAAGCCCCAGGTTTTGGCCCTCGCTCTGCGCTTAAGCTGTTGCAGGATGCTGACCGTGAATACGGTTATATCCTGGAAAAACAGCGCTTCGTTGGTGTGGTCTCTACGGATTCTCTGAAAGCTGCTCTGGCTTCCGGTGAAGGTCTGGATGGCGCCATTCTTGCTACGCCTGCTGCCGTGCCTGGCGATACCTCGCTGAGCGACTTGCTGACCCACGTGGCGCAGGCACCTTGTGCCGTGCCCATTGTTGGTGAAGACAATCAGTACATCGGGATTATCTCCAAAGGCACGTTACTACAGGCATTAGACCGCGAAGGAGCCAGCAATGAGTGAACAAACAACCGCAACCGATCCGTGGGCGGCCTCGAGCCAGCCAGCGACTAACGCACCAGCAGCAGAGAGCGCACAAGCAGCCACCAGCTCGCCAGCAACGGATGGCGCACAGTCTGCTGCCAGCAGCGATCCCTGGTCTACCGCAGCGCCTTCAGACGGCGGTGGCGCCAGTTCAGCCCCAACAGACGCAGCCCCTACTGGCGGTGGCGATGCCTGGGGAACGCCATCAGGCGGCCACGATGCAGCGGCAGCCAGCGGCAGCGACTGGTTAAACAGCGCACCGGCTCCAAAAGTAGAACACTTCAATATTCTCGACCCGTTCCACAAGACGCTGATCCCTCTGGACAGCTGGGTGACTACCGGCATCGACTGGATTGTTTCCCACTTCCGTCCACTGTTCCAGGGCATTCGCGTGCCGGTGGATTATATCCTCAGCGCTTTCCAGCAATTGCTGCTGGGCATGCCTGCACCGGTCGCCATCGTCATTTTTGCCCTGATTGCCTGGCAGATGTCCAGCCTGGGAATGGGAATTGCCACGCTGGTGTCACTGATAGCCATCGGTGCTATCGGAGCCTGGTCACAGGCAATGGTGACGCTGGCGTTAGTGCTGACCGCCCTGCTGTTCTGCATTCTTATCGGCTTGCCAATGGGCATCTGGCTGGCCAGGTCCGACAGAGCGGCGAAATTTATCCGGCCGCTGTTGGATGCGATGCAGACTACGCCAGCCTTCGTTTATCTGGTTCCGATTGTGATGCTGTTTGGTATCGGCAATGTGCCAGGCGTTGTAGTGACCATTATCTTTGCGCTGCCGCCGATTGTTCGTCTGACCATCCTGGGAATTAAGCAGGTACCGGCCGATCTGATTGAAGCCGGTGAATCCTTTGGCGCAAGCCCGCGTCAGATGCTGTTTAAAGTGCAACTGCCACTGGCGATGCCAACCATCATGGCTGGTGTTAACCAGACGCTGATGCTGGCGCTGTCGATGGTGGTTATCGCTTCGATGATCGCTGTAGGCGGTTTGGGTCAGATGGTTCTGCGAGGCATTGGTCGTCTGGATATGGGTCTGGCGACCGTTGGTGGGGTGGGCATCGTCATCCTCGCCATTATCCTTGACCGCCTGACGCAGTCTGTTGGCCGCGACAGCCGCAGCCGTGGTGCACGTCGATGGTATACCACCGGACCTCTGGGCCTGTTTACCCGTCCGTTTATCAAGTAACCCCTTCTGCTGCTGATGGCGTGCCCGATTGCCCCACCAGCAGCCCAAGCTACGATAACTCAAAAAAAGGATATCCCATGCGTAAGACAGCATTGTTAGCCGCCGCATTGACTACCCTGGTTGCCACTCAGGTTTCCGCTGCCGATCTGCCAGGCAAAGGCATTACCGTTAAGCCCGTTCAGAGCACCATTTCAGAAGAAACCTTCCAGACCCTGCTGATCAGCCGCGCGCTGGAAAAACTGGGTTACACCGTGGATCAGCCAAGTGAGGTTGATTACAACGTGGCGTATACCACTATCGCTGCTGGTGACGGCACCTTTATCGCCACTAACTGGAAGCCGTTACATGACGATATGTACAACGCGGCGGGCGGAGATAAGAAGTTTTTCCGTGAAGGAACCTATGTTCAGGGGGCGGCTCAGGGTTACCTGATCGACAAGAAAACCGCAGAGAAATACCACATCACCCGTATTGATCAGTTGAAAGATCCTAAGCTGGCGAAGCTGTTCGACAGCAACGATGATGGCAAGGCAGACCTGACGGGTTGTACGCCAGGCTGGGGCTGTGAAGCGGTGATAAACCACCAGATCAAAGCTTATGGCCTGACGGATACCGTGGTGCATAACCAGGGTAACTATTCCGCGATGATCGCCGACACCATCACCCGCTTTAAAGAAGGCAAACCCATTCTGTACTACACCTGGACGCCTTACTGGGTAAGTGATGTGCTGGTTCCGGGCCGTGATACCGTCTGGCTGCAGGTGCCGTTCTCTTCTATGCCTGGCGCTCAGAAAGAGGTGGATACCAAACTGCCTAACGGCGCGAACTACGGTTTCCCGGTTAACACCATGCATATCGTAGCCAATAAAGTCTGGGCTGAGAAAAACCCGGCTGCGGCTAAACTGTTCTCTGAGATGAAGCTGCCTATTGCTGATATCAATGCGCAGAACTCACGTATGCATCAGGGCCAGTCTTCTGAAGACGATATCAACGCACATGTTGATGGCTGGATCAAAGCTCACCAGGCCCAGTTTGATGGTTGGGTAAAAGACGCGATGGCTGCAGCGAAATAATCTGCATGCGAAGGAGTAAAAAGGGGTGGCGCTTGCGTCGCCCCTTTTTTGTACTGGTTTGTCCTGTTAATTAATCTGTGAGTGAAACAGTAATTTGGGTTACCCTTGCCCTCAAATTTTTACTACCCTACTGATCGTGATGAAATCCCCGCATGCTGGTCTTCACCCACATCACTGCTCTCTGAACAGTGAGGGTCTTTCTTGATATTTCCCCTTTAATGGCTATTTCGAAGACGCTCTAAGGTTGAGTGGTTCAGCAGGCGTAGGGATTTTTACCAGGCATTTCAGTCTACTGGCTACCAGCGTGCAGAATGTGCTAGCGATATGTTAACGTGGCTTACTCTTTCACCGGTATGGCGAGGGGCACATAATAAGCAGCCTATTTCTTAGCCTGCACATAGTAAATTGCGTAAATTTCAGGGTGACTGCCCTGTTAAGCGTTTACACAGTCTGGTATGGTTAGCTTGTACTTATTCATGTTAGTTATTTTTTCGTATGAAACTATTAAGTCACAGGCAGGAAGACGTTCAGAATGTCCGTACAAGTTAACGAACTGGGCAACATTGATGACAGGCAGGCAACCCGAGGCGAAAGCCTGGTTGGCGCCGTGTCGGTAATCATCGCTTCTCTGCCCTTTGCCTTGGCTTCCTGTCGAAACAAGACCAGCGCTGACTTTACTTTCCTGCAAGTGACCTCCTTCTGCTGCGCGGTGTTCGCGGCCATCAGTCAGTCTTTTTTTACCCCGTTGAAGACCACAAACTTGTTACCTGGTGTGTTGGTTAAGAGCCTCGTTTTTCCGATCCTCTCTTTACTGAATTTACTGCACGCCAATAAATCTACTCCGCCTGTCGGGCAGAGTAGTGTCGGCCTGCGACTGAGCAGCCGCCGCTTCGCCTCCATCTGCACAATGCTGCTGAAACGGTGTGTTAGCGGATTTGTTCAGTTTCAGGGTCGTTTTGGGCTTACCCGCAGGGGCTTAGGCCGAGGTATTACCTTTTATAACACCAGCAGTATCGCCCTTTAAGATGCTGCTGAGCGCCCTGGGTTATGGAGTGACCTGGAAATTACGGATGGTGTCCACCGGCCTGTGAATCAGCCCTGCCGGCAGGAGTGATGCTTTGACTTATCACCATCGTTACAATACCAGTTGCAACTTATGAGGTCCCAGATGGAAAGTTCGTTTTCTCCCATTGAACAGATGCTAAATTTCCGCGCTAACCGCCAGAAAGATTTCCCGTTACAGGAAATCATGCTGACGCGACTGTGCATGCACATGCAGAGCAAACTGCTGGAAAACCGCAACAAAATGCTCAAGGCTCAGGGAATTAACGAGACGTTGTTCATGGCATTGATCACCCTTGATGCCCAGGAAAATCACAGCATTCAGCCTTCAGAACTTAGTGCTGCGCTGGGGTCATCCCGTACTAACGCCACCCGCATCGCCGATGAACTTGAAAAGCGCGGCTGGATTGAACGCCGTGAAAGCGACAGCGATCGCCGCTGCCTGCACCTGCACCTGACCGATAAAGGCAATGAGTTCCTGCGTCAGTTGCTGCCTCCTCAGCATCAGTGTCTGCAGTTGCTGTGGTCTTCGCTGAATGCTTCAGAAAAAACCCAGTTAGAAGGCATCACTCGTAAGCTATTGACACGACTGGATCAAATGGATGAAGAGGAAGTGGTGACCGCCCTTTCAAGATAACCTTTGCCTCAATAGCATATTGTGCGACAACCTGCCTGCCAGTAACCGCTATTTTAGACCGCAAATTTTTGATTTATGCCAGCGCTAACCCGCTGGCATTTTAGAATCCGGGCATGGCTCAGCAGAGTCATGCCCGGTTGGCATGGATAAGTGGAGAAAACCATGAGTGCAAATGCGGAGATCCAAAACCCGCAACCGCCGGCGAATAAAAAGAAAAAACGTAAAATAGCGTTACTTTTTCTTGCCGTGCTGTTCATAGGTATCGGGGTGGCTTACCTGGTGTACTGGTTTATGGTGTTGCGCCATTATCAGGAAACCGATGATGCGTATGTAGCTGGCAATCAGGCGCAGGTCATGGCGCAGGTTTCTGGCAGCGTCAATAAAGTGTGGTTCGACAATACTGATTATGTCAAAAAGGGCGATGTGCTGATTTCGCTGGATAAAACAGATGCCCAACAGGCGTTTGAAAAAGCGCAGACTGCTCTTGCTACCACCGTTCGCCAGACTCATCAGCTGATCATTAATGGTAAGCAGTATCAGGCCACTATCGATCTGCAAAAGACCGCGCTGGAGCAGGCTCAGTCCGATTTGAAACGCCGTGAGCCTTTAGGGGCCGCGAACCTGATTGGCCGGGAAGATCTGCAACACGCGCGTGATGCCGTAGCCACAGCGAAAGCTCAGCTGGATGTTGCTACCCAGCAATACAACGCGAATCAGGCCATGATCCTCAATACGTCGCTGGAAAATCAGCCGGCTGTTAAGCAGAGTGCGGCTGAACTGCGCGATGCATGGCTGGCCTTACAGCGTACCGACGTTGTCAGCCCGGTTGATGGCTATGTTTCTCGTCGTAGCGTGCAGGTCGGCTCACAGATCTCCTCTACCACGCCGTTGTTAGCGATTGTTCCTGCCCATAACCTGTGGGTGGATGCTAACTTCAAAGAAACCCAGTTAGCGGGTGTTCGTATCGGCCAGGCTGCCACGGTAATCAGCGACATCTATGGTGACGATGTGGTTTACCACGGCAAAGTTGTCGGCCTTGATATGGGTACCGGTAGCGCCTTCTCCCTGCTTCCGGCACAGAATGCCACCGGTAACTGGATAAAAGTGGTTCAGCGTCTGCCCGTGCGTATCGAGCTGGATCCAAAGGAAGTGGCTAAGCATCCGTTGCGTATTGGTCTTTCGACGCTGGTCAGTGTAGATACAACCAATACCGATGGCGGCGTGCTGGCTACCAGCGTTCGCTCAGCGCCAGCTTACGAAACCAATGCTCTGGCACTGGATTTAGCGCCTGCTGATAAGATGATTACTGACATCATCCGCGCCAATGCTGGTTAAGAAAGCGGGAGGCTGGTATGGCACAAAAACCGCTTGAGGGTGGCCAGCTTGTTCTGATGACCATCGCCTTGTCGCTGGCCACGTTTATGCAGGTGTTGGATTCCACCATCGCTAACGTGGCTATCCCGACAATCGCCGGTAACCTGGGAGCCTCAAACTCCCAGGGCACTTGGGTTATCACTTCCTTTGGGGTGGCTAACGCCATCTCAATCCCAATCACCGGCTGGCTGGCTAAACGCGTAGGCGAGGTAAAGCTGTTCCTGTGGTCAACGGCGGCCTTTGCCGTGGCCTCATGGCTGTGCGGCATGTCCGACAGCCTGACTATGCTGATCTTCTTCCGCGTGGTTCAGGGTGTGGTTGCAGGCCCGCTGATCCCACTCTCACAGAGCCTGCTCCTCAACAACTATCCGCCAGCGAAGAGAAGCGTCGCCCTGTCGTTATGGGCGATGACGGTGATTGTGGCACCTATCTGTGGACCGATTTTGGGCGGCTGGATCAGTGATAACTATCACTGGGGTTGGATCTTCTTTATCAACGTGCCGATTGGCGTGGTGGTCGTGATGCTGGCCCTGCAAACCCTGCGAAATCGGGAGACGCCGACAGTAATAAGGCCGATTGATACCGTCGGGCTGGTGTTACTTGTCGTTGGGATAGGCTGTCTTCAGGTCATGCTTGACCGCGGTAAAGAGTTGGACTGGTTCAGCTCACCAGAAATAGTTGTGTTGACGGTGGTGGCGGTCATCGCTCTCCTTGTCCTGTTGGTGTGGGAGCTGACTGATGATCATCCGATAGTGGATTTATCGCTGTTTAAATCGCGAAACTTCACCATTGGTTGCCTGTCGATCAGTCTGGCCTATATGCTCTATTTCGGCTCGATAGTGCTGTTGCCGCAGCTGCTGCAGGAAGTCTATGGTTACACGGCAACCTGGGCGGGGTTAGCTTCGGCACCTGTTGGTATTATCCCGGTGATCCTGTCGCCGATAATCGGCCGGTTCGCACATAAGCTGGATATGCGAAAGCTGGTCACCTTCAGCTTCATCATGTATGCCGTCTGCTTCTACTGGCGAGCGTATACGTTTGAACCAGGAATGAATTTTGGCGCTTCCGCGTGGCCACAATTTATTCAGGGCTTTGCGGTGGCCTGCTTCTTTATGCCACTGACCACCATCACCCTTTCCGGGCTTCCCCCCGAACGGATGGCGGCGGCCTCCAGCCTGTCGAACTTTACGCGAACGCTGGCAGGCTCAATCGGCACCTCGATCACCACAACCCTGTGGACTGACCGGGAATCGATGCACCATAGTTACCTCAGCGAGTCAGTGAACGCTTACAACGTTAACTCGCAGGAGATGTACAGCAAGCTGGAGAAGTTGGGGATGACGCACGATCAGGCCTCAGCCTGGATTGCCCAACAGATCACTAATCAGGGGCTGATTATCTCAGCCAATGAGATCTTCTGGGCTTCGGCGGCGGTGTTCCTGTTCCTGCTGGTGCTGATCTGGTTCGCCCGTCCACCGTTTGGTGCTGGCGGCGGCGGCGGTGGCGCACACTGATGTTTGCTGATTTTCAGCCAAAAAAAACGGGCCCTTGCGGGGCCCGTTTTTCTTTGTAGCAACAGCTTAAGCGTTCTGACGCCACCATTCTGCCAGCAGAATGCCGGTCGCTACCGAAACGTTAAGACTTTCAACGTTGCCGGTACCGCTGATGGACACGCTCAGATCGCCCTGTTGCCAGGTGCTGTCTGACAGACCATCACGCTCTTGCCCCAGAACCAGAACCGTTTTAGCGGGCAGTTCAGCCTGCGCTAACGGGGTTCCTTTATGGCTGGAAGTGGTCACGATGGTGTAGCCCGCTTTACGGAAAGCATTCAGACCTTCAGCAAAGCTTTCGCCGCTGATAGCCTGAACATGCTCTGCGCCACCTTCTGCCGTGCGCACTGCTGCACCAGACTCGAGTAACGAAGCATCGTCCACCAGCAATCCTTTCGCACCGAAATGCGCACAGCTGCGCATCATGCCGCCCAGGTTGTGTGGGTTACCAATCTGTTCCAGCGCTACTACGCAATCTTTCTCGCCCGCGTTGGAAAGCCACTCGCTGACTGGCATCCCTACACGTTTTTTGATCAGGAAGCAGACGCCACCGTGGTGCTCTGTGCCAGACGCTTTGACCAGTTCGGCCTCGTCCACCACATGATAAGCTTTACGGTTGGCCGCCATCCATTTCAGTGCCTCGCGGAAACGCGGGGTCACTTCCTGAATAAACCAGGCACGCACGATGCAGTCCGGACGGCTCTGGAACAGGGCCTGGCAGGCATTTTCGCCATACACGCGCGTCTCTTCCAGACGTTGACGGCGGATCTGCTCCGGGTCGATATAACTTTTACCGCTGATGCCACCGTGATCCGGTTTGCTGTCATCGATTGCGGACGGAGCGCGTGAAACCGTGCGCCATGGTGAATCACCAGGAGCTACGTCGCGATCGCGCCCGCCACGCGGTTTGCTGTCTGTGTTGGTGCGTGAAGCAGGACGACGACTGCCATCCTGACGAGGTCCACCTTTACCAGTGCGGGGATTTTGCCCGCCTTTGTTACTCTCGTCATCACCGCGGACATACATCACTTTGACTTTGCCGCTTTTACCTTTAAATTCGTCGTTCATTTTCCCTCCACCCGGCTGAGCGCGAAGCGCGCAGAGTACCTGATGTGGCGGCTCTTAGCTATCAACTTCCACTAAAACCGCGTCGTACGCGTTATCCGGGCAGCGTGCTCTCTTCTCCCGGGTTGAAGATGCTGAAAATTCTGTCAGCCACAGCCTATTATACCCATTGAACAAATCACTTTGTTGGTTGAGGCTCCCTCAACCATAATTATCGTCACTTTTCTCAGGAATGCGGTAAGTAAATGCTTACCCCCAACTCATCACCGAGGTGACTCAATGAATACGGTTTGTGCTTCATGTCAGGCGACGAATCGCGTTCCGCCAGAGCGTATTACTGATGGCGCGAAATGCGGCCGCTGCGGCAGCGAATTATTTTCAGGTGAAGTGGTTAACGCCACGGCCGCCACGCTGGATAAGTATCTGCAGGATGAACTGCCCGTGGTCATCGACTTTTGGGCACCGTGGTGCGGCCCTTGCGTCAACTTCGCCCCCGTTTATGAAAACGTGGCCGACGAACGCAGCGGTAAAGTGCGCTTTATTAAGGTGAATACTGAAGCTGAACCTGAGCTCAGCGCCCGTTTTCGTATCCGCAGCATCCCTACCATTATGGTTTATAAGCAGGGCAAGATGGTAGATATGCTCAATGGGGCGATGCCAAAAACACAGTTTGATGAGTGGCTGAACGAAAACATCTGATTTTCCCTCAGTGGTCAGGCTTGCCTGGCCACTACTGCTGAACAGCCATTTCCAGTAGAATGATGTTTTCCTCAGATTAGCTCCCATGACTGAAAACGCTGTCCTGCGCCTGCGCGCTGAGCGCCTTGCTCGCGCCACTCGTCCTTTTCTTGCCCGAGGTAACCGAACCATTCGTTGCCAGCGCTGCCTGCTGCCAGAGAAAAACTGTCTTTGTGCAACGATGGAGCCCCAGCAAGCCCGCAGCCGTTTCTGTCTGGTGATGTTTGATACTGAACCGATGAAGCCAAGTAATACCGGCCGCTTAATCGCCGATATCCTGCCTGATACTCAGGCGTTTGGCTGGTCGCGCCTCGATCCTGATCCTGCCTTACTGGCCGCAGTGCAACATCCCGACGTTCAGCCGGTGGTGGTTTTCCCTGAGTCCTATGCCGATGCAGGACGTCCGGTGATGAACATCCCGCCAATGACAGGCAAACCCCCTCTCTTTATTATGCTTGATGGCACCTGGACTGAAGCCCGCAAGATGTTCCGTAAAAGCCCGTGGCTTGATGCCTTACCGGTAATGTCACTGACGTTGACCAGGCCGTCGAACTATCAATTGCGCGAAGTTCATGCCGAAGGTCAGCACTGCACCGCTGAAGTGGCCGCCGAGCTGCTGCTTCAGGCTGGTGATATCGCCGCCGGAGAAGCGTTATTTCGCCACTTTGATCTGTTCCGTCATCGCTACCTTGCAGGTAAACCGCATCACCCGCGTCATCAAAATGCGGCTTCGCACGAAGAAGTTCTTCCCTGATAGCTTTATCCTGTGCGGTGATAGCTGGCTAAGTCCTGCAGACTAGCCAGAAAGCGTTAGAATCAGGATGAGTCTTTTCGAAGGGAGTGGAAATGAGCCAACGCGGATTAGAAGCGCTGTTAAGACCTAAATCGATTGCGGTTATCGGTGCCTCTTCACGACCAGAGCGCGCGGGTTACCTGATGATGCGTAACCTGCTGGCCGGGGGGTTCAACGGCCCCATCCTGCCGGTCAATCCTAAGTACCAAGCCGTTTGCGGTGTGCTCACCTGGCCCGATATCGCCAGCCTGCCCTTATCGCCCGACCTTGCCGTTCTCTGCACTCATGCCAGCCGCAACCTTGAACTGCTGAAAGCTCTGGGTGAGCGCGGGTGTAAAGCCTGTATCATTCTTTCTGCTCCTGCCAGCCAGCTTGAAGAACTCAAGCAGTGTGCCAGTGAGTGGCAAATCCGCCTGCTCGGCCCCAACAGCCTTGGCTTGCTTGCTCCCTGGCAGGGACTGAATGCCAGCTTTTCACCTGTTGCGATTCAGAAAGGGAAGCTGGCCTTTATTTCTCAGTCTGCCGCCGTATCCAATACTATTCTGGATTGGGCTCAGCAAAGGCAACTCGGCTTTTCCTGGTTTATTGCCCTGGGCGATAGCCTGGATATTGATGCTGACGATTTGTTGGACTTCCTCGCCAGAGATGGCAAAACCAGCGCTATCTTGCTCTATCTGGAGCACTTGAGTGACGCCCGACGTTTTGTCTCTGCCGCTCGAAGTGCCTCAAGGAATAAACCCATCCTGGTGATTAAAAGTGGCCGAAGCCAGCAGGCACAACGGCTGCTGAAAACCCATGCAGGCCTCGATGCCGCCTGGGATGCGGCGATCCAGCGTGCAGGTTTGCTGCGGGTGCAAGATACGCATGAACTGTTCTCTGCGGTTGAAACGCTCAGCCATATGCGACCGTTACGCGGCGAGCGGTTAATGATCGTCAGTAATGGCGCGGCCCCTGCAGCGCTGGCATTGGATGCGCTGGATGCCAGAAACGGCAAGCTGGCCCAACTAAGTGAGGAACTGCTCACTAACTTGCAAAGCCTGCTGCCTGATGAAGTTAGCGCGGGCAATCCTTTGGATTTAAAGGATGATGCCACGCCAGAGCGCTATCTTCAGGTGGTCTCGCTGTTACTCGATAGCCCGGATATCGATGCGCTGATGATCATTCATGCTCCCAGTGCCGTCGCCCCTGCCACACTGACGGCACAAAAGCTGATTGAACCCCTGGTTAAACATCCCCGAGCTAAACAGGTTTCCCTGCTGACCAACTGGTGCGGAGAGTTCTCTTCACTGGAAGCGCGCAGGTTGTTCAGTGACGCTGGCATCCCAACTTACCGGACGCCAGAAGGTACGGTCACTGCTTTTATGCATATGGTGGAGTACCGCCGTAACCAGAAACAGCTGCGTGAAACACCCGCTCTCCCCCCTAACCTGACAGCCAATACGGCTGAAGCTCATCATCTGATCCGTCAGGCGCTGGATGAAGGTGCCACCACTCTTGATACGCATGAAGTGCAGGCCATTTTACGTGCCTACGGGTTAAATACGTTGCCAACCTGGATTGCCAGCGACAGTGCCGAAGCGGTGCACATCGCCGGTCAGATCGGCTATCCGGTGGCATTGAAGCTGCGATCGCCAGACATTCCGCATAAATCTGAAGTTCAGGGCGTAATGCTCTATCTGCGTACGGCCAGCGAAGTTGCACAGGCTGCAGAAGCCATTATCGACAGGGTGAAACTGGCCTGGCCACAGGCGAATATCCATGGGCTTCTGGTGCAGAGCATGGCAAACCGTGCCGGAGCCCAGGAGTTGCGGATCGTGGTGGAACAGGACCCCGTTTTTGGTCCAATGATTATGTTGGGAGAAGGCGGCATTGAGTGGCAAGCGGATAAACAAGCAGTGGTGGCTTTACCGCCGCTGAATATGACACTGGCACGCTATCTGGTGATTCAGGCGATAAAAGGCGGCAAAATTCGCAGTCGCAGTGCGCTCCAGCCGCTTGATATTGCCGGGATCAGCCAGGTTCTGGTGCAGGTCTCCAACCTGATTGTTGATTGTCCTGAGATCGTCCGACTGGATATTCATCCTCTTCTGGCGTCAGGCGGTGGATTCTCACTGCTGGATGTCACGATGCAGCTGGCCGATTTTGTTGGCGATCCGGACGCTCGTCTGGCTATTCGCCCTTATCCTCATGCGCTGGAAGAACGAGTTGAGATGAAAAATGGGGAAAGCTGCCTGTTCCGCCCCATTCTGCCAGAAGATGAACCCTTGCTAAGGCAGTTTATTAGCCAGGTAACGAAAGAGGATCTTTATTACCGCTATTTCAGTGAGATCAATGAGTTCACTCATGACGATTTGGCTAACATGACGCAGATCGACTACGATCGAGAGATGGCGTTTGTCGCTCTACGCCAGCAGAACGGTAGCGATGAGATCATTGGCGTGACGCGCGCCATTTCTGATGCCGATAACATCGATGCGGAGTTTTCCGTACTGGTGCGTTCCGATCTCAAAGGGCTGGGCCTGGGTCGGCGGCTGCTGGAGAAGATGATTATCTACACCCGTCAACACGGATTACAGCAGTTGAATGGTATTACCATGCCGGGCAATCAGGGGATGATCACCCTGGCACGCAAGCTGGGGTTTAAGGTAGATGTGCAGATTGAAGACGGCATTGTGGCCCTTTCGCTGCCTTTTTCGCCGCCCTGATAATGTCTGGAAACGTAAAACTAAAACCATCAGGCCCGACTAATGGTAATATTCGCGGTTAGGGTGATGATTTTATGGCAAAAGGCCATTCCATGAACAGAGAAGAAACGCACTGTGATGTTGTCTAAATTCAAACGTAATAAACACCAACAGCACCTTGCGCAACTGCCAAAACTGTCTCAGTCGGCTGCTGACTTCACTACGCTGTATTCCGCAGCTGATTTCCGCCAGACTTTGCTGCAAAAGATTGCCGGTGCCAAACAGCGCATCTGCATTGTGGCGCTCTATCTGGAAAACGATGATGGCGGCCGCAGCATACTCAACGCGTTGTATGAAGCTAAGCGTCTTCGTCCGGAGCTGGATGTCCGTGTCCTGGTGGACTGGCACCGCGCACAGCGTGGTCGTATTGGTGCCGCCCGAACGGCGACCAATGCTGACTGGTATTGTGAGCTGGCAGACGCTCACCCCGAAATCAAAATCACCGTCTATGGCGTGCCGGTAAATACGCGTGAAGCCTTAGGCGTGCTGCATCTGAAAGGGTCGATCATCGATGATACGCTCTTTTACACGGGTGCCAGCCTGAATGACGTTTATCTGCACCAGCACGATAAATACCGCTATGACCGCTATCAGTTGATCACCAATCCTACGCTGGCTAACACCATGTTCGACTGGATAGAGAAAAACTTGATTCAGGCAGAAGCAGTGCACCGCCTTGATCAGCATGAGCGGCCGAAAAGCCCTGAAATTAAAAATGAAACTCGCCAGTTCCGTCAGGATCTGCGTGGGTTTGATTATGAGTTCAAAGGCGATGCTAATAATGAGCAGCTGGCGGTCACTCCACTGGTTGGTTTAGGTAAACGCAGTCTGCTAAACAAGACGATCTTCCACCTGATGCCTTGTGCTGAGCAAAAGCTGACGCTCTGTACTCCGTATTTCAACATGCCAGCCATTCTGGTGCGCAACATTATCTGGTTGCTGCGTCAGGGCCGTGAGGTTGAGATTATCGTTGGGGACAAAACGGCTAATGACTTTTATATTCCTGAAGATCAGCCTTTTAAGATCATCGGCGCCCTGCCTTATCTTTATGAAATCAATCTCCGCCGCTTCCTTAGCCGTCTGCAATACTACGTCAGTAACGGGCAGTTGACCGTTCGGCTGTGGAAAGATGGCGAGAACAGCTATCACCTTAAAGGCATGTGGGTTGATGACGAGTGGCTACTTATCACCGGCAACAACCTTAATCCTCGAGCCTGGCGACTGGATCTTGAGAATGCCGTGTTGATCCACGATCCGCTTCAGGAGTTGGTTGAGCAGAGCCGCCATGAACTGGCGCTGATCCGTGAGAATACGACCGTCGTAGAGCATTTCCGCGACCTGGAAAGTATTGCCGATTATCCGCTGAAAGTGCGTAAGCTGATCCGCCGTCTGCGCCGTATCCGTATCGACAGGCTGATTAGCCGCATTCTGTAAGTCCGCTAAAATCAGGCCCTGTCAGTGACGGGGCCTTTTTACAGGGAGAAGCAATGCGCAAACTCTTGTTGCTGATGGTTCTCTGTTGTACCGGCTGTAGCCATATGGCCACGGACAACTGGACCGGCAAGGATAAAGCGGAGCATTTTGTTGCCTCAGCTGTTCTGTCGGGCACAGGAAGTGCTTATGGTGATAAGCAGCACTGGAGCGAAGGCCGGAGTGCCAGTTTCGGTTTGATGTTTGCACTAAGTTTGGGTGCTGCGAAAGAGTTGTATGACAGTCGTGAGGGGGGTTCAGGCTGGAGCTGGAAGGATTTCAGCTGGGATGTAGCCGGTGCTGCCACCGGCTACACAATATGGAGTCTTGCCCGTTAGAGCTTGATGCCATTCCCTCTGCGGTGCAGCATCAGCGACACCAGGAACGCCACCGCGCCCATTGCGGAAACATACCAGAAGAAACTAGTTTCGCTTCCCGCAGCCTTCAGCGATAGCGCCACATATTCGGCTGAACCGCCAAAGAGTGCATTGGCCACCGCATAAGACAATCCAACCCCTAACGCACGAACCTCAGGTGGGAACATCTCTGCTTTCAGGATCCCACTGATCGAGGTGTAGAAGCTGGTGATCAGCAACGAGATCATGACCAGGCCAAATGCCATCCACGGACTGTTAACGTTTTGCAGTAATGTCAGCACTGGCACGGTACAGACTGCGGCCAGCCCACCAAAGATCAACATTGAGCTACGGCGTCCAATTTTGTCCGAAAGCGCGCCAATTAATGGCTGAGCCAGCATAAAAATGAACAGGGCGGCGGTCATCAACACGCTTGCCGTTCGCGCATCCATACCTGAGGTGTTTACCAGATACTTTTGCATATAAGTGGTGAAGGTGTAGAAGCTAAGCGAGCCTCCGGCAGTAAACCCAAGAACCATAATAAAGGCGCGACGATGTTTCCACAGTCCACGCAGCGATCCGGCATCTTTATGCTCACGGGTTTTCTGATCGGACGTTTCATTCAGGGATCGACGCAGATAGAGCGCAACGATTGCCAGTACAGCACCGATGGCGAAGGGAATTCTCCAACCCCATGCACGAAGTTCTTCATCACTCAGGATTTGCTGTAGCACTACCACGGTTAACAAAGCCATCAGCTGTCCGCCAATCAAAGTGACATACTGGAAAGAGGCATAGAATCCTTTCTTCCCTTCTACGGCCACTTCACTCATATAGGTTGCACTGGTGCCGTATTCACCGCCTACAGACAATCCCTGGAATAAACGCGCTAACAGCAGCAATGCCGGAGCCCAGACACCGATTGTCTCGTAGCCTGGTAAACAGGCAATCACCAGCGATCCAAAACACATCATGCACACTGAAATCAGCATCGATTTTTTACGGCCGTGCTTATCGCCAATGTAGCCGAACATCCAGCCACCGATTGGACGCATCAAAAAGCCAGCAGCAAAGACGCCTGCAGTTTGTAACAGCTGTGTCGTTGGGTTTCCGGAAGGGAAAAAGACGTGAGCAAAATAGAGGGAACAGAAAGAATAGACATAAAAATCAAACCACTCGACTAAATTTCCTGATGATGCACCTACAATTGCCCAGATACGCTGGCGCGTGGAGAGCGCGTCGGTCGTAGCCTCAGGCTGCCGTTCTGACGTGGCATCTGTCATAGAATTAACCTCTTTTATTATTCCTTGCTAATAATTAGCGATAGAAGTGAAACAGCAACCGGTAGTAGACCTCACCGGCAAGATGTTAATGAATTATTTTAAGTGTTCACGTTACAGAATTGTGAAGCAGGTTGGATTATAGAGTAAGCAATCAGGATCACCAGAGACAATGGGCATCGCAGGCTAGTGCGGCCCTATTTTCAGGTTTTTTCGGGGGGCTTATGACGGTTTCACAGGGCTTCGCGGAGCCTGATTGAGTGGTTTTCACCCAAAAATGAGGATTTTCTCTTCCCGCAAACGCAAAAAACCCCAACCTTCCGGCTGGGGTTATTGCTTGTTTGATGCCTGGCAGTTCCCTACTCTCGCATGGGGAGACCCCACACTACCATCGGCGCTACGGCGTTTCACTTCTGAGT
>NZ_JBAVTT010000051.1:0-10087 GCF_049696395.1 Erwinia sp. | reverse complement strand
TGATGAAAATGCACTAAAATCAGTTCTTTTAGCCGGGAAAGTGAGCCTTTAATGCTGTATCGCCGCTTTGAGAAACTGATCGATATTTTCCAGGATGCGCCAGGCGCAACGCCGCCAAACAGCGTCTGGGCCTTTTATGTTTACTACCTTCGCCAGGTCTGGCAAAGCTTCGCTATGCTGCTGGTGGTGGGGTTAATTGGGTCGCTTATTGAAGTGGCGCTGTTCCGCTATCTCAGCACCCTTATCGATATGGTCAACAGCACGCCTCCCGCCACCTTTTTTAAAGATCACTCGACAGAACTGATCTGGATGGGGGGGGTGGCGCTGATATTAAGGCCAATCTTTATCGGGCTGCATGACCTGTTGGTGCATCAAACCATCAACCCCGGCATGACGAGTATGATCCGCTGGCAGAATCATAACTACGTGCTGCGCCAGAGCCTGAATTTCTTCCAGAATGATTTCGCCGGACGCATCGCTCAGCGCATCATGCAGACCGGTAACGCGTTGCGTGATTCCGCCGTGCAGGCGGTTGATGCGTTATGGCATGTACTGATTTACGCCCTCACCGCCCTGATTTTATTTGCCGAAGCTGACTGGCGGCTGATGGTGCCGCTGCTGCTGTGGATTGTGGGGTATGTCGTCAGCCTGGCGTA
Organism: Erwinia sp.; assembly: GCF_049696395.1. Classification (GTDB taxonomy): domain Bacteria; phylum Pseudomonadota; class Gammaproteobacteria; order Enterobacterales; family Enterobacteriaceae; genus Erwinia. The sequence continues at coordinate 9,431 of NZ_JBAVTT010000051.1, read as the reverse complement.
CTTCGTGCCGCGCGTGAAATCCCGCTCGGTTGCCTCTTCCGATGCCCGCTCTAAACTGATGGGCACCATTGTTGATGGCTACACCAATATCACCACCCTGAAACTCTTCGCCCACAGTGACCTTGAACGGCAATATGCCCGCGAGGCGATTGGCGATCAGACTGATAAAACCCGCGAGCAGGGGCGGATGGTGACCAATATGGATGTGGTGGTGACCACGCTGAACGGCCTGTTAATCGTCGGCACTACTGGTCTGGCGCTCTGGCTCTGGACTCAGTCACTGATCAGCGTCGGTGCCATTGCGCTGGCCACCGGTCTGGTGATCCGCATCGTGAATATGTCCGGCTGGATCATGTGGGTGGTGAACGGGATTTTCGAAAATATCGGTATGGTTCAGGATGGTCTGCAAACTATCGCGCAGCCTCTTAGCGTGATGGACAAGCCCAAAGCCCCGACGCTCAAAGTCCATAGCGGCGAGATTCGTTATGACAGCGTGAATTTCAATTACGGAGGAAGCCGCCGGGTGATCGATCGGCTGGAGCTGACCCTTCGTCCGGGGGAAAAAATAGGGCTGATTGGCCCTTCGGGTGCGGGTAAATCCACGTTGGTTAACCTGCTGCTGCGCCTTTACGATCTGGACGGTGGCCGTATTGTGATTGATGGTCAGGATATCTCTAAGGTCAGCCAGGAGAGCCTGCGAGCGCAAATCGGCATGATCACTCAGGATACCTCGCTGCTGCACCGTTCAATTCGTGACAACCTGCTGTATGGTCGGCCAAATGCAACCGAAGCCGAGCTGGAGCAGGCCATCCACCAGGCTAAAGCGGATGAATTCATCCCCCTGTTGTCTGACCCACAGGGCCGTTACGGGCTGGATGCGCATGTGGGTGAGCGTGGGGTGAAACTCTCTGGCGGCCAACGTCAGCGTATTGCCATCGCCCGGGTGCTGCTGAAAGATGCGCCCATCCTGATTATGGATGAAGCGACCTCCGCGCTGGATTCGGAAGTGGAAGCGGCTATCCAGGAGAGTCTGGAAACGCTGATGAGCGGAAAAACGGTGATTGCCATTGCCCATCGCCTGTCGACGATTGCCAAAATGGACCGTCTGGTGGTGCTGGAGAAGGGGCGTATTGCCGAAATGGGCACGCACCAGGAACTGCTGGAGAAAGGGGGACTGTATGCCCGACTTTGGGCGCATCAAACCGGCGGTTTTGTTGGCGAGGACTGATTGGAAACGGCCCTGTTTTTAGCAGGGCCGTGCACTTTTTCTCGGCCTGCTCCAGGCGCAGTCAGGCTGTTAACGCCGACATTATCCCTCATCACCCTGACGACGATAAGGTAAGGCTTCCCGCGCTTCTTCTGCCCAGACAGCCACGCCAGCCCGCTCCTGTTGCAGGAAATCGGCTACGGCTTCACGCAGACCTTCATGACGCAAATAATGCCAGGATTCGGTGATGACCGGCTCAAAACCGCGTATCAGCTTGTGTTCACCCTGAGCACCCGCATCAAAGCGCTGTAAGCCGTGGGCAATCGCATAATCCATCCCCTGATAGAAACAGGTCTCGAAATGCAGGCGATTAAATTCTTCCAGGCAGCCCCAGTAGCGCCCATACAGCGTGTTCCCGTCCATCAGGCTGAAGGCCATGGCCGCGGCCAGTCCGTTTTGGGTAGCCAGCACCACGCGAATGGCCTGCGGCATTTTTTCCGCCAGCAGGCTGAAAAAGGCTCTGGTTAGATAAGGGCGCTGGCCGCGAACGGCGTAGGTATTGGCGTAGCAGGCGTAAACAAAATCCCAATGGGATTCGCTAAGCTGGTTGCCGCTCAGCCACTCAAATTCAAATCCCTGGCTGGCAACCAGCTGCCGCTCTTTGCGGATCTGTTTGCGCTTGCGGGACATCAGCGTGTCGAGAAAGTCCTGAAAGTCGCGGTAACCTGGATTGTGCCAGTGATACTGTAAGCCCAGGCGCGGCAGCCAGTTCTCTTCCTCAGCCAGCTGGTCATGCGTAAAGCTGTTACCGAAGTTGATGTGGGCACTGTGCATCTGGCGCTGTTGCAGAAAGTCGGGTATTCCCTGCAGCAGTTTTTTTCCCGCATCAGCTTCACCCAGTAAGCGCGCACCGGTTACCGGGCTGAACGGCACGGCAGCCAGCCACTTGGGATAGTAAGGCAATCCAGCTCGCTGGCAGGCATCTGCCCAGGCGTGATCGAATACATACTCTCCTCTGGAGTGCGTTTTACGGTAGCCAGGCAGCGCCGCCTTTACCTCGCCATTTTCACTCCACAGCAGGTGCTCAGGCTGCCAGCCAGTGCCTTGTCCCAGACAGCCGCTCTCTTCCAGCGTGCTGAGAAACGCATGGCTGATAAAAGGCTGGTCGTCTGGCGTTAAAGCATCCCACTGACTGGCGGGAAGATCGGCCAGCTGCGTCAGAAGGGTAAGAGACATAGCTGCACTCCGTCATTACGGCGAGTACGGGAACCCGTACCGGATAGATCACGAAAGGCTAAGGTGAAGGTTTTTACTGCGAAGATCAACGACTGATACCGCCACCGCACGGGCCGCTAAAGCCGGTGCGATGGCGTTCGATGTCAGGTTAACGCACGCCTTGTGTCAGCTTGTACTGCACATCATCCTCCGGCGTTTCGCCGCCAACGCGGACAATTGGCCCCATGATAAACAGGAAGCAGAAGGCCGCGACCACGCAATGTGCGCCAACAAACACCAGCCCCAGGCTGTAGCTGCCGGTGATGGCAACCAGATAACCGAAGATGATAGGCGTGACGATGCCGGCAATATTCCCGACGCAGTTAAAGATAGCGCCAGCCAGACCAACCGCTTCTTTCGGCGCGGTATCGCTGATAATCGCCCAGGTTCCGGCCCCCGCCGCAATGCCCTTGCCATAGAAAGCGAAGGACATAATGGCGATGACCCAGAAGTTGCTGTTGGCTCCTGCAGCGGCAATTAAGGTCGCGGCCATCAGCATTCCGACTATATAAGGCGTTTTACGCGCCCAGGAGACGGACCAGCCGGTGCGGATCAGATAGTCAGAAATTACCCCGCCAGAGATCCCTCCGGCAAAGCCGAACAGCGCAGGTGCAACTGTGGCAAATCCAGCGTGCAGAATATCCATTCCCCTTGCCTGAACCAGATAAATAGGGAACCAGGTAATAAAGAAGTAGCTCAGAGCAATGGTGCAATACTGGCCGATATAAGCACACCACAGCATCCGGTTAGTCAGCAATTTGCGGAACGTTTCACGCGAGAGGCGGTTTTTATCTTTCCTTGCGGCCGAGGAGTCAATATCGATTAGCCCGCCGCCCTCAACAATGTAATTCAACTCCTGGCGGGAGACGTTTGGATGCTGGCGCGGCTCCTTCATATACCAAAGCCAGGCGAAGAAGGCGACAATGCCAATCACACCAAGAACAAAGAACGGCCACGGCCAGCCAAACTCAGAAACCAGCCAGCCTGAAAGAGGGGAGAAGATCCCCACCGCGAAATATTGTGAGGAAGCAAACAGCGAAGAAGCGCGGCCGCGTTCAGATTTGGGGAACCACATAATCGCTACGCGAGCATTAGCCGGAAAGCTGGGGGCTTCAATTAACCCCAGCACAAAACGCAGGCTGAACATCATAATTAACGCACTGGTGACGCCCTGAGAAAACTCGCCAATAAAGCCCATAGCCAACGTTGAAAGTGACCACAGAACTAAAGTGACACCATAGACTTTCTTGGTGCCAAACCGATCCAGAAATAAGCCGCCGGGAATTTGCCCAATGACATAAGCCCAGCTAAAAGCGGAAAGCACGAATCCCAACTGAATGGGCGAGAGCCCAAATTCATCTTTAATTGCGCCCCCGGCAATCGACAGAATAGATCGGTCTGCATAAGCAATGACCGACAGAAATAAGATCAACATCAATATCCAGATACGGACATGCGAGCCGTTTCTTGCCTTCATAAGAAGTTACCTTGTGGCCTTTTCTTTCAAATATAGGAGCGCAGTCAGGCAACGGTCATTGTGCTTATGTTGGAATAAAGGGGGAATTAAGCAGGGATATTCAGCAAGAGTCACAAGGTAGCTTGAAGCGCTTCACATTCCAGCCACTGAATGTCCGCCTGGCAAAAAGGCTTTGCAGGAATGTGCTCTCTGTCGAGGAATCTCCTGGCAGAAGCCTCTATGCGGACTCAGTGATCCATCATGCCTGGCGCGACATCCTTCAGGAAATTGTAGAACCAGGTCTTGGCGGAGATATCGCCAATTTCAGTGTGCGCATACACAAACACTTCCTGATCGGCTACCTGGAAAGGCAGTTCCAGCAGACGGCCATTCCCGCGGCGCAGATAAATTTTGGCGGCTGCGGAGGGCAGTGTCACCAGCAATTCGCTTGAGGAGATCAGTTCACCCAGCGCGGAGAAACGCGGCACTTCCAGGGCGATGTCCCGCTCCAGCCCAAACTCTTTTAGCCGGTCCTCGACAATATGGTGTCCGCTGGTAGCGGCCACAATCACGTGCTGCTCACCCATGTACTCATCAAACGAAAGCGTTGCACCAATGCGTGGGTGATGTTCGTTCAGCAGGCAGACATAGCGTTCATATAACAGCAGTTCACGCTGCGCCGATGAGATGGTCTCGTTGCGGTTGCAGATGGCAGCATCAATTTTCCCGGTCAGCAGCCAGTCATTCAGCCGCAGGGTTTCTACCGCCACCACTTCAAGCTGAATATGGGGAGCCTCAACACGTAAAGCCGCCACCAGTCGGGGCAGTAACAGCAGCTCGCCCAGGTCAGAAAGGGCCAGACGGAATTTTTGCCGCGAAGTGGCTGGTACAAAGGTACGGGTATCCGCGACCGCCTTTTCAATCCCCGTCAGCGACTTTTTGAACACTTTATACAGCTGCAAGGCGGTGGGCGTGGGTTCCATTCCGGCGCGGCTACGCTTGAAGAGATCGTCATTGGTGGCATTTCGCAGACGGGACAAGGCATAGCTGGCGGAGGGTTGAGTAATGAACAGACGGTCTGCTGCGCCGCTGACGCTGCGTGTTTCATAAATCGCGATAAACACACGAACAAGATTGAGATCCATCATGATTTACAGCCTTATAGAGACTATCTATAAACGGAGATTGAAATTATCTATTTGAACTATTTTAAACTTCTTTATAACATCCACACCATCAATATTTGATATGTTGCATATTTTTTTGCATATCACCTCAATATATAACAAAAACATAAACTTATAATAAACCCATCGCGCAAATGGCGGCGGCCTGATGCAGGCTGTGCGTCCCAGGAGAGATCAAGTGAAAGGCGAAATCGTAGAAGTCATCATCGACTGGATTGAAGAGCACCTCGATGATGGTCTGAATATTGAGGCCGTAGCAGCCCGATCGGGCTATTCAAAATGGCACCTGCAACGTGCATTTAAAGAGCAACAGGGGATGACATTGGGCACTTTTATTCGCTGCCGTCGACTGGACGAAGCGGCAAAAAGCCTGATCAGTTCGCACAAAACTATCATGACCATCTCAATGGATCTGGGGTTTTCTTCCCAGCAGTGTTTCCAGCGAGTGTTTAAAAAGCATTTTAATATCACGCCAAGAGACTATCGCAACCAGCACCGTGAATTTCACTAAGTCAGCGTAGCCAGGCAAAACCTTTAACCCTACACCTCATATAAGTTAACGATGATGAAAAAGACCCCGCTGTTCCTTATCGCCCTGGCGATGAGCAGCCCCGCTTTTGCCGTAACCCTGGGCTCACATGCTGCGGTAAGCGTGGTGGCTATCCACTGCGATCCGGGCAGTTGCTTTAGCGAAACCGCAGCAGGGCAGGACCTTACTCAGGGTCTGGCGGGCTATGCACGTCAGGTTCAACGAGTGATGAGACCGGTTGAGGCCGTCGGCACAGTCGGTGACGTCAGCTTCTCAAGCCAGCTTAAGTAAAAAGCCCGCTTTGCCACGTAAAATCCGTTAAATATCGGTCTGATAAGCCCGCGTTATGCAAAATTTAACATTTCCTCGGGTATACTGGCCCCCGTGTTAATTTGCTTACGGGATGCTATGGAACGTTTTGCTGAAAACCTCATTTATGCTTCACGCTGGCTGCTTGCGCCGATCTATATCGGGCTGTCGCTGGGTCTGTTGGCGCTTGCGATAAAATTTTTCCAGGAGGTTTTTCACCTGTTGCCGAATGTGCTGGCGATGGCGGAAAACGATCTGGTGCTGGTCCTGCTGTCGATGATCGACCTGACGCTGGTCGGCGGCCTGCTGGTGATGGTAATGCTCTCCGGCTACGAAAACTTCGTGTCTAAACTGGATATTGCCGACCACAAAGAGAAACTCAGCTGGTTGGGAAAAATGGATTCCGGCTCGCTGAAGAACAAAGTGGCGGCTTCTATTGTCGCCATCTCTTCCATTCACCTGCTGCGGGTGTTTATGGATGCGAAAAATATCCCTGACAACAAATTGATGTGGTACGTGATCATTCACCTGACCTTCGTGCTCTCAGCCTTTGTGATGGGCTATCTGGACAGCCTGTCCCGTAAAGATAAGCTCAGCAGCACCTGATCCCCTTCTGCCCGGTTTTCCGGGCGGATTCCCCACTTTTTTCGCCTGAACGAGCTGTTTTACTTGCATCTGCAGGGGCAAATCGCATAAAAAGCGGTGAAGAGCCTTTGTTCCATGCCAATAAAAATAATCATGGTCGTCAACTCTCCCTGAAATCACGCTGAAATGCGGTTATTCTGCGAATAACTTCTGGCATTTTCATTGCATGATATCTGACGGTCGTTACAGGCCACGGCTCACCAGCATTAAGAAGACTGAGGACGGAAATGCCAGATGATTAGTCGTCGTCGGTTGATATTAGGAACCGGCGCCACTTTGCTTGCGATGACCACCGGAAAACTGTTTGCCAGAGAAGATATTATCCCTCTGTGGCAGGACGAACCGCCAGGCGGCGGCGGCCCAAGCGGAAACCTTCATGTTTCTGCCAATGGCTCGTGGTCGAATATCGTCAGCCCGGCCATTCAACGTTTCCAACCTGAAAACCCTAACGGATCGGCAGTGCTGATTGCTGCGGGTGGGGGGTATCGCTGGATCGGCATGGGGGGCGAAGCCTGGCCCGTGGCGCGCTGGCTGAACGCCCGAGGGTATACCGCGTATGTCCTCAGCTACCGCTTACCGCGTGAGAAGTGGCACGCAGGCAGCCTTGCCCCCTTACAGGATGCTCAACGGGCTATTCGCCTGGTCCGTTCGATGGAGAGAAAGGTGCACCTGTTGGGCTTCTCGGCTGGTGGCCACCTGTTTGGTATGGCGGCGGCGCGTCCTGATTTTGTCACCTACGAACCGCAAGATGCGCTGGATAATGTCGTTCCGGTTGTCGACAGCGTGGGGCTGATTTATCCGGTAATCACCCTTGAACCGCCTTATACCCACACCACAACGCATAAACAGCTGGTCGGTAATGATGCCTCTGCCAATGAAGAGGCTAACTGGTCGGTAGAGAATTACGTCACCCGCAAATTCCCCCCGACCTTCCTGGCGCAGGCGGAAGATGACAGGGTCTCTAACCCGCACAACACCATCATCATGCATAACGTCTGCCGAAGAATGGGCGTGCCAGTAGAGCAGATCAATATCACCCGTGGTGGGCATGGTTTCGGGCTGGGTAAAGCTGGCTCGCCAGCGGCTATCTGGGATGAGGCCTACGCCATCTGGCTGGATGCCCGCAAGTAAAACGCACCTTATCGGTGCGTTTTACTGTTAACGGTGAACTGCCCTGAAACCCTTCGCTTCAGGTCTGGCCTCTGTTATTCCGATTGTGCAGGAATAACCACGGGCTTTGCCGTTGCTGGTTTTAAGCCAAATAGTAAAGAGAGGACTTTGTTTCTCTTCACCATGGCGTAAAGGATGAAACTGATCCCCAGCCCTACAGCAGTGATAAAAGCAACATACACAAGGGAGTACTCTTTCGCTATCCAGGTATCTGCTAAGTACGAGAACAAGATCACTATAGGATAGTGCAGGATATAAACGACCAGCGCTGAGTCCACCACCAGTTTCACCAGGCTGTTCTCTTTAATACGCATTTTTTCAAAGAAGAATACCAGCCAGAACGAGATCAGTACGGAGAAAACGCTGGCCAAAAGGGTTGGGACATATTTAGTCACCCCTTCAATATGGTTATGTAAGGTGTAATAAAACGCCAGGAAAGTGACCACACCCATAGGCAGAATAAGCCAGCTACTGATGATTTTACTGGTCTTAATTTGAGGGATCTTATCCCGATTAACATATAAAGCATAACCAGCGAGATAGTAGATCAAGAAACGGGCGGTGACAGGAATCAGTGCCACGAACTCACCCATATCTTTAACTACATACTTAACGGCAAAGAAGAAATTGGCGAGAATAATAATCGCAGCGACTATCACCGGCAATGGCAGCGATCTGAACAGCGAAGCCACTTTATCACATAGACTGACGGGGACAATCAACGACATAACCGATAGCGAGACCAGGAACCAAAGATGGTGCAAATAAGTCCAGGAGCTTAATAATCCATTTACATCCAGCGGATTACCTTTCATAAATGCCGTGAGGACATACATGATCGGCGGGATAAATAAGAACGCCCCCACCAACGGCAACAGAACACGCTTTTTTCGGTTATCAATAAAGAAGTCGCGACCTTTTCTTAAAATGACCATGGCCGAGAACATACCAGACAGGAAGAAAAAGGCCTCCATACGGAAAGTATGAACAAATTCAATCAGCGCTGAGAAAGCCACTGACTCGTTCTTGTCGGCGACGTAGTACCATGCATTGCTACTGCCCGGTAGGCTTCTTGCTGCATGGTAGAGGACACCCTCCAGAATAAGTACGGCTCGTAAAAAGTCGAGACCGATATTTCGTTTTGCCAAAAACGATGAGGTTTCCATAGCTTTACCCTGATATTGGTTTATCAATTTTTAAACTGGGCTTTGTGTCAGACTCTGCACTCAATAGCATTTTGCGCGTGATCCGTTTCGGCCCTGATTCCCTGAAAAGGACACCACTGTTCCTCCTGTCGAGTAGGCGCGATGATATCACCGTTGGCTTTAAGGATTTACTGCCGATGGGTAAATTCAGATAATGACTAAAAGGCAGACAAAGAGGGCACTTTGGTGATGGCAAGGCGGTTTACCCTGATTTACGTTGACAGGTGACATATATAACTTGCTGGAATATATGGTTAATTTTTTTTGAGTTTACACTCGCGTGAGGTTGGTAAACAGTGGTTACAAAGATTTTTTGTCTGCTTTTCCCCTTAACTGATGCACGATTTTTAAGTGAATTGGGGAATTTAACGTGCTTTTTTCGTGGTGTAGTTGTTAATTATTTGATTCAATAATGTTAATTATGGGTTTTTTTTGCTGGATTCAGCAC
>NZ_JBAVTT010000050.1:0-7038 GCF_049696395.1 Erwinia sp. | reverse complement strand
TAACCAATGCCACCTTTCAGGGGCTGAAGTTAAATGGCTTGAAGCTGGATGAGTGCAAATTGCATGACGTGGATTTCAGAGAGTGCGATCTGGCTAACGCCACGATCACCGGCTGCGATCTGGCCGGGAGTTTATTCAACAACACCAACCTGCGCGCGGCAGATTTTACCGATTCGTGGAATTTCAGTATAAATGTGATGAACAACACCGTCGCGCGGGCAAAATTTTCGCGCCTTGAAGCGGTGAATCTGCTGGAAGGTTTGGGGATCGAGTTGGTGGACTAATATTTAACCAGAGATTACTTTAAACTTAACCATTAATGTTCCTTTTTAATGTTTTAAATATCTATAAACCGTATGTAAGTTGAAACATCACCCATATTATAAACACTCCAAACAACACACAAGTTTGTAGTGATGTGTTGTTTTTATAGAATAAATAATTCTTTAAATTATTACGGCAGAAGATCATTAAAATAACCATTTATAGACCAAATGAATCGAATTACTTCCAGTTAGCTCTAACTTTCCATTAAATCACATGGGGGACAATTGAATCGGTCATGCATTATCAGGTATAGATAAAATAATGGCAGCATCAAATATTAATAGCTTCACCGCCATTTATTGAATGATATTATAAGCGGTCGAATATTGACCCTATATTAGGACTAAATAATTTATGGTAAAGTTTTGTAGCATAAGAGTCTGTCATTCCAGAAATATAATCACATAGCACTCGTTCATTGTTTTCAGTTTGATCATATAGTGAATAAGTGTTTTTTGGTAGAAGTCTACTAGGGTTCTCTCTTAATACTTCGAATAACTTTAGGATTAGCTGCTGACCTTTGTATTCCAAGACCTGAACTTCCGGCGTTTTTATTACTCTGTTCATAACGAATGTCTTTAGTTCATTTAAAATGACCTTACTTTCTGGATTCATTTTAGCTTGCAGCTTTAATAGTTCGACTGAAAACACATCCAACTTCTCAATTGATATTGAAGATATGAAGCACCCAACCAGTTTACTTATTGCGTGTTTTCTTTCTTTACCAATTCCTGAAAATAATTTTTTTGTATAAAAATTAACATCTTTAACTATTGAATTATTTGAGTGTTCTTTAATTTTTGATACAACATCACTTTCCCACATTTCTCTCGTTATCAACCCTAAAGCTATACCATCCTCTAAATCATGTACTCCATAGGAGATATCATCAGCCAATTCCATTATTGTTGTATCAAAAGATTTATAAATTGTTTTATTATGACCGCTCTCGTGTTCACGAGTTGATGTAAATAAAGTGATTTCACTTTCAGGTAAATCTTTAAATATCCACCGTAAAATATCCACCTCATCATCAAGATAACACTTTGGGGGATGCCACGCATCTAAATTTAGAGGAGGTATATTATGTATGGAATTCTTTGGGTAGTTTTTAACAGAACTATAGGGAGCTGGATATTTAATTAATCCTAGCAATGTCCTTCTGGTTAAATCCATTCCATGATTTGGAGAGTACTCTCCAAGTCTACTAACTATACGTAATGTCTGACCGTTCCCCTCGAAACCACCACTATTATGCATTGAGTAATTTAGAGCTACTTCCCCTCCATGCCCAAATGGTGGATGGCCAATATCATGACTCAAACCTATAGCCTCAATAAGGCTCAATGATGGAATCCATTTATTGATTTGAGTGTTATTAGCATAATTTTCACTCAATCTTTCTGAAATGGCTGAACCTATTTGAGCGACCTCGAGTGAATGTGTTAACCGTGTCCTGTAAAAATCATTTTCGCCCAAACCTAAAACTTGTGTTTTTGTTTGTAAACGCCTAAATGCAGCTGAATGGATAACTCTCGCCCTATCTCTCTGATATTGACTATCCTGGTTATTTGAATTGAATTCCTTAACTGGATAGTCTTCATCATAGCTCCTCTTCCTTTCTGTCCAAAAGCCTTCTCTCATATCCTACTCCATTCAATCAGTTAGTTAAGACAATTTAGCCTGATGTAACAATGCTGGAACACAGTGAACACACTTAACAGATGAAAAAAACTAATGAATAGTAATGCTAGCCTCCTATAATACGCAAGCATTCAATCGGAAAAGTCTAATTTATTATTGATCGTGATAATGCAGAGGACGCACGACTTGCACTTATACTCTTCAGCAAACGTTCCCTCTCCTTTGCCCCCCCCTTCGTCGTGCTGCCAATCTTGCTCTGTGAGCCGATTATTTGTTATATTCGGCTCATATGGTGAGCCGAATAAGGGAGTTAATCGGCTCATTTAATGGGCTAACTGGAGAGAAAGATGACTTCACACTGGATTTGGCAGCATCAGAACTGGCCCAATTTTCACTGGAGTGAGTCTACTTTGCTGCCACGCCTGCGTGAGATCCAGCAACTACGGGGAATTTTACTGGGAAGTTCAGACCTGCTTCCCGATGATGAAGTGCAGACGCTGGATACCTTGCTGGCAAATATCCTCTCCTCTTCAGCCATTGAGGACGAGCGGGTGAATGCTCAGTCCGTACGCTCTTCGCTGGCCCGCAGGCTTGGCGTGACCGAAGATCAGCCATGGCCGGTGTCCGATCGCTCTGAAGGACTGGCCGCGATGATGATGGACGCCGTAGATAATCGACAGCATCCTCTGACCGTAGAGCGACTTTGTCAGTGGCATCAGTGGCTTTTTCCTGAGGATACGCTGAGTGTTCATTCTCTTGCCATTGGCAAATTACGCGGCAATGAACCGATGCAGGTGGTTTCCGGGCGCATCGACAAACCGGTAGTGCATTTTGTTGCTCCTCCTCGTGAGGGGCTGGAAGTACAACTTGCTCAGTTTGTTAGTTGGTTTACCAACAGTCAGCAAGATGCCCTGCTTGATCCCCTGCTTCGCGCCGCCATCAGCCATCTGTGGTTTATTACACTGCATCCTTTTGATGATGGTAACGGCCGCATCACTCGCGCATTGACGGACCTGGCTTTATCACAGGCAGACAGCCAGACCATACGGCTTTATGCGATGTCGCCAGCGATACTGACCAGACGTGCGAGTTATTACAGCATTCTGGAACAGACGCAGAAAGGCGATTTGGATATTACGGCGTGGATGAGCTGGTTCCTGGATACTCTGCAGGACAGTATCAAAGAAGCCATCACCGGCGTAGAACGCACGCAGAGTAAAGCCCGCTTCTGGCTACGCCATCAGCATGACTCATTGAGCAAGGAACAGATTAAGGTACTGAACCGCCTGCTGGATGGCGGCGATCAGGGATTTGAGTCTGGCATCAGCGCAAGCCAGTATCAGAAGGTAGCAAAAGTGAGTAAAGCCACGGCTACACGTCATTTATCAAACCTGCTGAATACAGGTTTGATTGAGAAAATGCCAGGCGCGGGCCGCAGTACCCGCTACAAAATTGTCGATAACAAGTGACATTGTCACTTAATCGTGTTGGGTAAATGATGAAAATGCTGCGCGGTGACCTGTTTTGTCACCGCGCAGCAGCCCTCATTTATGCAACTTCCGCCTACAGTCGATTATTACTTCTGCCCCTGCCATTCCTGAGCATGAAGGCTCTGACGCGTTTTAGTTACCGTCTCCGTCGTTACCGGTGCGGCTGCGTTGCCCCAGCTGTTACGAATATAGGTCATCACATCGGCAATATTGTCATCAGACAGTTTCCAGCCAAACTCAGGCATGCCTGCCGCCGTTGGATTGGCGTGAGTAAATGGCCCCTGACTGCCTTTAAGAACGACATTCAGTAAACTCGAGGGATCGCTTGAGTTAATCTGCGGGTTACCGGCAAGCGTTGGGATCATATGACGAATACCGGAGCCATCAGATACGTGGCAGGCGGCACAGTTGGCATCATAGACTTTTTTGCCCACCACCATCGCCTTGTCAGTGCCGCTGACTGGCGCTGGCCTGGTCAGGCCGGAAGCCGGTAACGACTTAAGGTAACTGGCAATAGCCTGCAGATCAGACTGGGTCATATACTGCGTCGAGTTCTCAATAGCTTCAGTCATTGGTCCTGAAGACACCGCCGTACTGTTCGCCCCGGAGCGCAGATAGCTGACTATCTCCTCATTGCTCCAGGACCCCAGACCAACGTGGGGATTAGGCGTTAAATCCGGTGCGTGCCAGCCTTCCAGCACGCCACCCTGAAGGTAATCTGAGCTGTCACCCCCAAGGAAGTTCTTGGCAGTATGGCAGGATGCACAGTGGCCAGGCCCTTCAACCAGATACGCGCCGCGATTGATTTCAGCACTTTTATCTGCTGAAGGTTTGAAAGGCGAGTCATCGACAAACAGCAGGTCCCAGCCAGCCAGCGTCCAGCGTTGGTTGAACGGGAACGGCAGCTGATTCTCTACCACTTTATTGTTAACCGCAGGCACCGCTCGGATATAGGTCCACAGGTCAGTCAGATCCTGGTCGGTGAGTTTAGCGTAGGCGTTATAAGGCATCGCAGCGTACAGATAGCCGTGAGAACCCACACCGTGGCGAACGGCCCGATCAAACTGCTCCTGCGTCCAGTTGCCAATCCCGGTTTCTTTATCAGACGTGATGTTTGAAGATAAGATCGTGCCAAAGGGGGTTGCTAACTTATATCCCCCTGCGAACGGCTTGCCGCCTTGCGCCGTGTGGCAGGCGGTACAATCTGACAAACGCGAGACGTATTCGCCGCGTTTGATCTGATCGTTTAAAGCCGTTCCCGTTTCTGGTCTGATTGCCTGGGGATAGCTTTTTTGCAAGCCGTACTCTACATAGCCAAAATATCCAGCTAATCCCACCACCACTACAGCACCGATCCCAACAGCGGTACGACGAAAAGTTGTTGCCATCATGCTCTCCTTATCGCACCAGTGAACCTGGATTTTTCAGGTAATCGTTGATGATTGCGCGGGCTGTCCACAAGGTCAGCGCGCTGAGTGTGATCGTGGGGTTATACCCGCCATTATTCGGATAAGAAGATGCGCCCAGCACAAACAGGTTATGCGCATCCCAGTGCTGTTGATAACGGTTAAGCACCGATGTGGCAGGATCCAGCCCCATCACCGCCCCCCCGATGGTGTGAGAACTGTCGTAAGCGGTAAAAGGCGAGTTGTGTTTATCCGGAAATGCCATTGTTTCCCAGCTTTTGGCCCCAGAAACACGGCAGATATCTTCAATACGATCGCGAATAAAACGGGCCATCAGGCGGTCGTTCTGATTGTAATCAAAGGTCAGACGCAGCAGCGGTTGGCCGTTGGCATCGCTGTAGTTCGGATCCAGCGAGAGATAGGAGTCCTTGTGCGAGTAAGACGTTCCCTGCCCCTGGATTTTGGCGTAGTTCTGGTAGCTGTTCTGGAAACTCTTTTTCCAGGCTGAACCCCACATTTTCGAGCCGGCGGGCAGTCGGTCAGTCATGCTCAGTGGCGTGCCCTGATCGGAAAGCGCCTGAATACCGGCCCCACCAAGGAAGCCTAAACCGTTGTGGTCGAAGTTATCGCCATTAAAATCATCGATCTGGGTTGAAAGCGCCCCGGTTGAGATGAACGGGTTCATAAACTCGTTCTCGTAGTAGAGGAAGCCCATCGACATAGTTTGGTAGTTGTAGGCGCGTCCCAGCGTGCCCTCACCGGTTGCCGGATCGTAGGCCTTACCGATTTTAGACAGTAACAGCAGGCGCACGTTATCCAGCTGATAAGCGGACAGACAGACTATATCCGCTGGCTGGAAGCCGGTATTGCCATCGGAGTCGAGGAAAGTCACCCCGGTAACGGTTTTGCCATCATCGGCTTTATCAATATGAAGCGCGGTGCACTCTGTCAGCAGCGTAAAATTGATGCGGTCCATCAACGCCGGCACGACACAAATATTCGGTGAGGATTTAGAGAAGTTACCGCAGCCATAAAACCCGCAGAAGCCACAGTAGGTGCAGGGCGCCAGATTAACCCCTAATGGATTGGTGTAAGCCGCGCCGATAGTGCCCGCCGGGATAGGGAACGGGTGAAAACCCATCTTCTCGGTCGTCTTATGGAAAATATCATTCCAGTGAGAGCGGATTAAAGGCGGCGTGGGGTATTCGTTGCTGCGGCTGCCTTCAAAAGGATTACCGCCCGACTGTTTCTGCCCGTTGATCACCCCGGCTTTACCGGAGATTCCGGCGATTTTCTCAATGCGATCGTAATGCGGTTCCAGCTCATCATAGGTGATGCCCCAGTCCTGCACGATCAGGCCATCAGCCAGTTTCATATTGTGATAACGGTCGCGCAGACGGGTGGCCATCTCAAAATCTGCCGGGGTAAAACGCCAGGCGTTTGCTGCCCAGTGTTTGCCTGCTCCACCTACGCTGTAGCCCATCTGAAAAGCATTCCAGTCGCGGGCAGGCAGCGCTTTTTGGTCTGAGCTGTTGCGAAACGTCAGCGTTTCTACCCGAGGAGGTTTAAGAATTTCACGGCGGACGCCATAACGGAGCTCATCCGCTGCAATAGCGGGAGAAAAGTTGGTCTGGGTTTGTTCCCACGGGCCCCGCTCAATCGCCACCACGTTCAATCCCGCGCGGGTCAGTTCTTCTGCCATTAGCGAACCGGCCCAGCCGAGGCCGATAATCACGGCATCAGCTTTGGGTCTGGTATAATTCATAATTACCCCTGCTTGTTAAGCTTTTAAATGGTCAATAATGCTGACGGGCTCTAAGGTTATTTTCTGACCTTTTAAGGTCACCACATCGCGGTAGTCATAACGGGCGCCAGGGAAACCAATCATTTTCCACCCAACCATATTACGGTTGCCGCCATAAACGGGGTCAGCTAAAAATCCTTCCTGCACATTCGTTAAGAATTGACCAAATAAAGAGTTAGAAGAGAGGCTGGGATAAGTGAATTTATCGGCTTCCATCTGTTCCAAATACCTGTCCTGCTGTTCGCTTGACAGGTCTGAAAAAGATTTACCCAGAAGCTTCTGGCAATGTTGATCCATTTCAGACAGGCCTTTACGGTATATTTCTCGGGGCGTTAATGGACTTTGCACACCCTGTGCTTCGGTGCCC
>NZ_JBAVTT010000049.1:0-67602 GCF_049696395.1 Erwinia sp. | reverse complement strand
TGCTGGCATCACTGCTGGAGACTACGGCCAGTTCCATGCCTGCGGTACCGGCGATCAGTGGCGCATGGAAGGTCTTGCTGGCAAAGCCGTAACCGACCAGCCCTACACGAATTTTGTCGCTCATTTGGATTCCTCTTGTCACTTACCCTGCTGATTTAAGACTATCAGCAGGGTAAGGACAAGCGGGAATTACCTGAATTGTCCCGTTTCGCTTAACTATTGGCACTTCTGGGCAAATCCCAGCTTTCCTGAGCGACCAGCGCATCGTGCGCATCCAGTGAACGACGGCGGAAATCACTTGGACTGACGCCAACACGTTTACGGAACACGCGTGAAAAATAAAGCTGATCGTCGTAACCAACAATCCTACCAACGGTGGCAATCGGCTCCTGGGTGGTTTGCAGCAGCAGCTTGGCGCGAATGACTCGCTGATCCTCACGCCAGCGCAGCAGATTCACGCCCATTTGCTCGCGGAACAGGTGAGCCAGTCGCGAAGGCGACAGGCAAACATGGTTCGCCACTTCATCAATTTTCAGCTCCCCGGCCAGATTGCTGGTGACGAACTGACAGGCCTCAATGACCCGAGGATCGCGAATTTGCTGATGGCTGCGAGGATCTTCTTCAACAGCGCGCAGCAGCAGCAGCTCCAACAGGTTCATCGCCAGTTCTTCAGCAAAGCGTCGACCTGAGGTATGGGTCTGTTCAATGTTGGCAAACAGCCGTTCAAACTCACCGCGCAGACGCTCTGGTAACCTCAGCCTTCCCACGCCTTTCTTCTCATCCTGCCACACCAGCCAGTCGCTCCAGTAGGCGCGGGGTCTGAAATAAATCCAGCGGTGGTGCCAGCAGTCGCTTTCTGGCGATCGGCCATAATAATGCTGCGTCTTTGGCTGGAACAGCAGCAAATCACCGGGTTCACAGTCGAATGCGTCTTCGCCGTTAAATACCTGACCACGCCCTTTGGTGGTCAGGTTAATGATGAAGCCTTTCATGCCCAGCGGACGGTCAATAAAGAAATCCAGACCATCTCCGGCGTTGATTGGCGTCAGTCCGGCTACCAGCCAGGCATTGAACTGATAGCCAGGTAACAACGGGTTAGATTGCGCCACTGGCGCTAAGCGATGGTACATAACGCCTCCTGATCAGGCTGCTTTGGCTTTCTGTTTGTAGCGGTCGAAAATGACCGCCGCTAACAGTATCAAACCTCGCACGACATACTGTGAGAATGGCGAGATATTCAATAAATTCATCGCATTCTCAACGGTTCCAAGGATCAACACCCCGGCAACCACGTAGGAAATTTTGCCAATCCCGCCTTTCAACGACACGCCGCCCAACACGCAAGCGGAGATCACAATCAGCTCATACCCCAGTGACGTCATCGGCTGGCCGCTGGTCATACGTGAGGCCAGGATAATGCCTGCCGCCGCAGAAACCAGGCCAGAGAGGATAAAGATGATAATACGGGTGCGGACTACCGGGACACCAGCAAGACGAGCCGCTTCTTCATTACCGCCAATCGCCAGCGTGTTGCGGCCAAAGGTGGTTTTGTTCAGCAGGAAGCCGAAGATGATCATGGTGCCAATAGTCAGCCAGACCGGTGCAGGCACGCCAAACCAGTTGGTGTAGCCCAGTGCAAAGAAGCGCTCGTCTTCGATACCCACCGCCTGACCGTTTGAGAAAATGTAGGCCAGACCACGCACAATCTGCATCGTTGCCAGCGTGGTGATCAAGGCGTTGATTTTCAGTTTGGCGATGACAAAGCCGTTGATAAAGCCACAGGCTACGCCCAGCAGCAGACCAGCGAAGATGCCAATCCACAGGCTTTCAGTCATGTTGATCACCACGGCGGTAGTCACACCCGCACAGGCGATAACGGAAGCCACTGACAGGTCAAAATCGCCGGAGGCCAGACAGAACAACATGCCGCAAGCCACCATGCCAGACATCGACATCGCCAGCCCAAGGCCTTTCATATTGATCAGTGAACCGAAGTTCGGCACAAAAATAGTGCAGCCGATAAACAGCACGGCAAACACCACCAGCATGCCGAAATTATCCCAGATGCGGCCCAGATTGACGCGCTGTGTTGGCTTAGGTGGCGTCGCGGAAGACGTGGTGTGAGATGACATAACAGTACTCCTTCTAATCAGGCCACAGCTGCGGCGCGTTGAGTCGTTTTCGGCATAGCAAGACCCAGGGTCAGCGCTTCGGTGGCCTGCGTATGGCTCAGCTCACCGGCGATTTCGCCCTCTCTCATTACCAGGATTCGATCCGCCAGCCCCATCACTTCAGGCAGGTCGCTGGAGGCAAACAGCACAGCAATGCCCTTTTCGGCCAGCGCATAGATCAGGGTGTAGATTTCATTTTTGGCGCCGACATCAATGCCGCGCGTTGGCTCATCCAGCAGGATCACTTTCATCTCTTCGGAGAGCCAGCGGCCCAGAATGGCCTTCTGCTGGTTGCCGCCGGAGAGGTTCATGATCAGCTGATCGGCTGAAGGCGTTTTGATGTTGAGCGATTTAATGTGCAAGGCTGCATTTTTGCTTTCCCACTGGTTGTCGATCAGACAGCCTGCGGTCAGATTATTGCGCCTTGCGCTGATATTGATGTTGTCGCGCACGGAGTGGACAGGAATAATGCCATCTGCCTTGCGATCTTCAGGACAAAGCAGGATCCCGGCACGAATAGCGTGAGCAGGTTCCTTGATCACAATCACTTCGCCATCCAGACGCAGTTCGCCTCCGGTTAACTTCGTGGCACCAAACAGGCCTTTCATCAGCTCGCTGCGACCGGCACCGACCAGGCCAAACAGCCCAACGATTTCTCCGGCATGCACTTTTAACGAGATCGGCTGGCGAACGCCTTTAGCCTGCACCTGATCCAACTGCAAGCGAACGGCTCCGGTTTCTCTTGGCGAGTAACCGTAAATGTCGCCGATTTCACGACCGACCATCGCCTGCACCAGTTCGTCATGTGAGGTATTCGGCACATCATCGAAGGTGCGCACATAGCGCCCATCTTTGAAGACGGTAATGGCATCGCTCAGCGCAAAGATCTCCTCCATACGGTGCGAAACGTAAAGCACCACGCGGCCCTGCTGGCGTAACTGGCGGATAACACGGAACAGGTGTTCAATTTCACGGGCGGAAAGCGAACTGGTTGGCTCGTCAAAGGCAATAACCTTGGCGTTACGCGCCAGCGCCTTAGCGATTTCCACCATCTGCCACTGACCCAGCGACAGAGATTTCAACGGGGTATCCGGGTCGATATCCATCCCCAGGTTTTTCAGCTGTTCTCCCGCCTCATAACGCAGCAGTTTGCGGTTAACAAAGCCCGCGCGCTGCGGCAACTGACCGAGGTAGATATTTTCCGCTACCGACATTTCCGGTACCAGATGCAGCTCCTGATAAATAATGGCTACCCCCGCATCCAGCGCGTCGGTGGTGTGGGTAAAGCTGACCGGCTGCCCCTTCAGACGGATTTCACCGCTGGATGGCTGGTAGCTGCCGCTGAGAATTTTCAACAGCGTGGATTTGCCCGCGCCGTTTTCACCCATCAGCGCGTGGATTTGCCCTGCGCCACATTCAAAACTGATGTCCTGCAACGCCTTCACGCCTGGAAAGGTTTTTCCGATGCCGTGGAAGCTCAGATATGCGGGTTGCGTACTCATGTTATCTCCTGCCCGGTTACCGTACATCGCAGGGGAACAGCGCCATCAGCACTGTTCCCCACGGTTTTTTTACATCAGGCCTTTTTTCGCCAGTTCTGTTTTGAAGTTGTCACGGGTGATCAGCACCACGTCAGTCACTTCAGTAAACTTCGGTGGTTCAGCACCTTTGTTCACCCAGTTGTAAAGCATCTGGATGCTCTTATACCCATGCACGTCCGGGCTTGGCAGCAGCGAGCCGTAGAAGCCGGTGGCCTGGCCTTTCGACAGTTCGTTAACCGCATCCACACCGTTGATGCCGATGCCGATCACGTCTGGCGCTTTGAAGCCCTGACCTTCAGTTGCACGCACGCCACCCAGCACGGTGTTATCGTTCATGCCGAGGATCAGCCAGTGTTTCACGCCTGGATGTTGCACCAGCAGGGAGTTACCGGCATCGAACGCGCCAGGGATATCGTTAGATTTGGTAGGGACTTTGAAGATTTGATTCGCCGGGAAGCCAGCCGCTTTTAACGCCTCCATCGAGCCGCCAGTACGACGACGCGCAGTATCCAGCTCATCTGCGGTAATCGCCATCACGCCGGTGTCTTTCACATCCCAGCCGCGTTTTTGCATCTCTTTATAGAGTTCCTGCCCCTGACGTTCGCCGATTTTGGTGGCGGCCATCATCACCAGTGGCACGGTGTCCATAGGTTTGCCTTTGGCGGTGACGAACTGGTCATCAACGGCGATGACTTTCAGATCGTAACTGCGGGCTTTGGCCACAATCGCAGAACCCAGTTTCGGATCTGGCGTACAGATAACGAAACCTTTGGCTCCGCTCGCCGCCAGGCTGTCGATGGCATTCAGGGTTTTTTCACCATCCGGTACGGCAATTTTAATCACTTCAAAGCCCATCTCTTTCCCGGCTTTGTCAGCAAATTTCCACTCGGTCTGGAACCAGGGTTCTTCCGGCTGTTTGACCAGGAAACCGAGTTTCATGGTCTCCGCCATAGCTGATTGTGACATAACAGCTGCAAGGCCAATGGCAGCAAGCGCGTAGGGTACTTTGTGCATGAGGCTCTCCGGCTCAGTTCCCGCTTTTCGGCGGTGTGATGTAAACGGTATCATTCGGAATGCTGCCCACTTAAGGGCTTAAAACAGCAAGTTTTTCGGTCAGGACAGCGTAACCTGTGCCGATGAGCGCTAGTTTTAACGGGAACTTAACAGAGAAAGGGAGAGCGGTATCACAAGCTGGAATTACAGTTATTTCGTCCATACATTCAGCTAAATTAACCTCAATGTAACATTTGAGCTTCATCACAGAATTCAGCAAGATGACAGAAAAGTGCATATTTGCAGCGTCCTTAACCTAACGGCAAACCGCGCCACTTCTTAGGGTAGTCAGACAGGTTTATACATACCGTCTGGAGAGAAGAACATGCAGTTGGGAGCCATAACAATAGGTCTGGATTTTGGCAGTGATTCGGTTCGCGCTTTGGCTGTGGATTGCGCCAGCGGACAGGAATTGCATTCACAGGTAGTGGCTTACTCTCGCTGGCAAGCCGGGCTTTATTGTCAAAGCCGCATTAACCAGTTCCGCCATCATCCTCAGGACTACATCGACGCCTTTGAACAGGCTATTCGTGACGTTGTCACCAAATTATCCCCTGAGCAGCGGCTGAAGGTGGTTGGCATCGGCGTGGATTCAACCGGTTCAACCCCTGCCCCAATCGATCGCCACGGAAATGTGCTGGCGCTGCTGCCTGAGTTTGCTGAAAACCCCAACGCGATGTTCGTGTTGTGGAAAGATCACACCGCTATAAAGGAAGCCGAAGAGATTACCGCCCTGTGTCACAGCGGGAAGTTCGAGGACTATTCGCGCTTTATCGGTGGCATTTACTCTTCTGAATGGTTCTGGGCGAAGATCCTGCATGTCAGCCGCGAAGATCAGGCCGTACGTGAAGCTGCCGTGTCGTGGATTGAGCTGTGTGACTGGGTGCCCGCCTTATTAAGCGGCACCACGGCTCCGCAGGATATTCGCCGGGGTCGCTGTGCCGCAGGCCATAAATCATTATGGCATCCGGAATGGCAAGGTTTGCCGACCAGTGAGTTCCTCCAGGCACTGGATCCCCTGTTGACCCGCCACCTTGATACTCCGCTATTCAGCGAGACCTGGACCGCAGATCTGCCCGTTGGCAAGATCACCGCCGAATGGGCCGAACGGCTGGGCCTGCCGGAAACCGTCACCTTATCGGGTGGCGCCTTTGACTGCCACATGGGCGCAGTTGGCGCGGGCGCACGCCCTTATACGCTGGTGAAAGTGATCGGCACTTCAACCTGCGACATTCTGATAGCCGACCAGCAGCGCGTGGGCAATCGAGCCATTAAAGGCATTTGTGGTCAGGTGGATGGCAGCGTAGTGCCGGAGATGATTGGCCTGGAAGCCGGACAGTCAGCCTTTGGTGATATGTATGCCTGGTTCAGCCGTCTGCTTAGCTGGCCACTGGATCAGGCTGCTAAAAACAGCCCTGAGTTGGAGCCAGGCCTGACCGCTATCCGTAAAAACCTGCTGAACGATCTGACCAAAGCCTGGGCAGCCGATCCGCAGCTTGAGCATCTGCCGGTGGTGCTGGACTGGTTTAACGGCCGCCGCACACCGTTTGCTAACCAACGTCTGCAAGGTGTGATCACCGACCTCAATCTGGGAACCGATGCCCCTGCTCTGTTCGGTGGTTTTATCGCGGCTACTGCCTTCGGCGCGCGCGCCATTATGGAGTGTTTCGAGCAGCAGGACATCCCGGTAGAAAGCATTCTGACGCTGGGTGGCATTGCCCGCAAATCCCCGGCGATCATGCAGGTGTGTTGCGATGTGATGAACCGTCCGCTGGATATCGTCGCCTCAGACGAGTGTTGTGCGCTTGGCGCAGCGATTTTTGCCGCTGTAGCCGCAGGCGTCTACCCGGACGTCCCTTCCGCGCAACAGAATATGGCCAGCCCGATTGCCACAACTTTGCAGCCTGACGCCAGCCGCGTCGATCGCTATCAACAGCTTTATCAACGTTACCTTCAGTGGTGTGAAGTGGCCGAACCGCAGTTTGCCGCTCAACCGTCCAAAATTTAAGGAGAATGAAAAATGACTCAGCCTAATGCGCTTAACGTCTGGTTTGTAATTGGTACTCAGCATCTATACGGCGCGGAAACTTTGCGTCAGGTGGAACAGCATGGTCAGCAGGTCGTGGACGGATTGAATCGTGACGGTCGTCTGCCCTTTACTCTGGTGTTGAAGCCGCTGGTAAAAAGCCCGGACGAAGCGCTGGCCCTGTGCCGTCAGGCTAATCATGCCGATGACTGTCTGGGCATCGTGACCTGGCTGCATACTTTCTCGCCAGCCAAGATGTGGATTGGTGGCTTAACCATCCTGAATAAGCCGCTGCTGCAATTCCATACCCAGTTCAATGCCGAGATCCCGTGGGACAGCATGGATATGGACTTTATGAACCTGAACCAGACCGCGCACGGCGGCCGCGAGTTCGGCTTCATTGGCGCACGTATGCGTTTGCAGCACAGCGTGATTACCGGTCACTGGCAGGATAAAGTTGCACAAGATCGTCTGGGCCAGTGGATGCGTGCCGCCGCAGCGAAACAAGCCAGCCAGAATTTGAAAGTCGCGCGTTTTGGCGACAACATGCGTGAAGTAGCGGTTACTGAAGGCGACAAAGTGGCTGCGCAGATCCAGTTTGGTTATTCGGTGAATGGCTGGGGCGTGGGCGATCTGGTTGAGGTGATCAACGGCGTCAGCGATGGCGATATTAATGCACTGGTTGATGAATACGAGAGTCTGTATGACTTTACCGCAGCAGCAGCGGTGAACGGTGAGAAGCGCCAGAACGTGCTGGATGCGGCGAAAATTGAACTGGGCATTAAGGGCTTTTTACAGAATGAGGGCTGCATGGCCTTCACCACCAACTTCCAGACGTTACATGGCATGACGCAGTTGCCAGGTCTGGCTGTGCAGCGTCTGATGCAGCAGGGTTATGGATTTGCTGGCGAAGGTGACTGGAAAACCGCCGCGCTGCTGCACGTCTTTAAAGTGATGGCGACCGGTTTGCCGGGCGGAACCTCCTTTATGGAGGATTACACCTATCACTTCTCACCAGGCAACGATCTGGTGTTGGGTTCCCATATGCTGGAAGTCTGCCCGTCAATCGCCAAAGAGAGCCGTCCATTAATTGACGTGCAGTATTTGGGCATAGGCGGGAAGGCCGATCCAGCGCGTATGATCTTCTCTTCGCCAGCTGGTCGCGCGGTAAACGCCAGCGTGGTTGATATGGGCGATCGTTTCCGTCTGTTGGTGAACGTGGTGGATGCGATCGAGCAACCAAAACCGTTGCCGAAGCTGCCGGTAGCGCGTGCGCTGTGGCATGCCCAGCCGTCACTGGCAACAGCATCAGAAGCGTGGATACTTGGCGGCGGCGCGCACCACACGGTGTTCAGTCAGGCACTGACCGTTGAAGACATGCGTCAGTACGGTGAGATGCACGGCATCGAAGTGCTAGTCATCGACGACGAGACCACTCTGCACGGCTTTAAAGATGCGCTGCGCTGGAACGAAGCTTATTACCGTTTGAACCAACGCTACTAGTATTCACTTTAAGATCCGAGATGAGCCTTCCTGAGATCAGGAGGGCTTTTTTTATGGCTGAAGGTCAAGGCCGATGACGGCGGCGGTGGAAAAGCTTCGGCATAGAGCGCGTTGCGTAGAATGCAACGTCAACACCGGCTGCGGTGGTAAGGCGTCGGCATAGAGCGCGTTGCTAAGGCTGAAACGTCAAGGACGGCTGCGGTGGTAAGGCGTCAGCATAGAGCGCGTTATCCGAGACGCTCGTAGGGGACAATGTAGCTCCACCCAAAGTCGTAACAACCGTGAAAGCCTGGATGCAGCATCCCTGCTGCATACACTCGGCTAACGCGCTCTATGCCGCCACCCAATAACTTCATCGTTGATGGTGAGCTAGTGGATACACAGGTCAACACCCATTCTTCGATTCACCACCCAGCAGGCTAATATCGTTTTGCCTGCCAGATATCCGCGCTCATCTTCTAATAGTGAACAGAGTTTGGTGGACGCAAAGATCAAAACACATTCTTAGGCTCACAACTCAGTTTGCCAATAGTGTTTTGCCTGCCAGATGTCCGCACTAATCTTCTGTTAATGAACAGAGTTTGGTTGCCTGGAGTGAGTCGAAGGGTTTATTGATTTGACTGGGTTGGTTGGTTGGTTGGTTGGTTGGTTGGTTTGACTGGTTTGATTGGTTTGATTGGTTTGATTGGTTTGATTGGTTTGATTTTGAAGTGTGTTGCCCCATTTGAACAGGCAACATTGAAACTGACGGGAAGGGAGAGAAGGTTGATAAGCAAAGTATCTGCGACATGGACGTCGCAGCTTAGCCTCCAGGGAGGATTCACGGCGTCTTTGTGTTCAACCTTCTCTCCCTGACCTGCCACCAGATCATCCAGACAACTTGCAGGGTCACAGCTCCAAACACGCCCTGACCTGCCACCAGACCATTCAGACAACTTACGATCCAGCAGCAGCAAGCTCTCCCTGACCCGCCACCAGACCATTCCGACGATTTACCCTGCCTCAGCTACAAGCGTAAAAAAACGTGCTCTTATTGAGCACGTCGAGTGTGAATCTAATGATGATAATCGTGCCTCTATCCCGCCAGTCGTTTCACCGGAGCGTTCTGCTGACGGTCCCACATCACTGTCAGCAGGCGTTGTAGCGCGATAAAGGCGAACAACAGAATACCGATGGCGATTTTGGTCCACCACGAACTGAGCGTGCCGTCAAAGTTGATCCAGGTCTGGATCAGCCCCTGAATCAGCACACCGAATAACGTTCCGAGCACGGTTCCCACGCCGCCTGACAGCAGCGTGCCGCCAATCACCACTGAGGCGATGGCATCCAGCTCCACGCCCATGCCTGCCAGCGCGTAGCCTGATGAGGTATAGATGGAAAACACGATGCCAGCCAGCGTGGCAAGGGCTGAAGAGAGCATGTAGATGCGTATGGTGGTGCTGCGCGTGGAAATCCCCATCAGCTGGGCAGAGGTAACGTTGCCGCCAATAGCATAGACCTGATTACCAAAGCGGCTGCGGTGTGCCAGGATAATACCGAACAGCACTACAGCCAGCATTATCACCGCCAGCAGACTTAATCGCCCTCCTCCTGGGATCTTCCAGGCCATGCTGGAGAGCGTGGTATAGAGCGGATGATCGATCGGTAATGAGCTTTCAGAGACCAGAAAACTGCTGCCGCGCAGGAAGAACATGCCGGCAAGCGTAATGATAAATGCCGGGATCTTCAACGCGTCAATCAGCCAGCCCATAAAGGCGCCAAAGGCTGAACCCATCACCATCACCAGCGCAAAAGCCAGCCACGGATCCAGATGGAAATCCCCAATCGCTCTGGCCAGGAACACACCGGTAAAGGCAATCACCGCACCTACTGACAGATCTATCCCGCCGGACAGGATAACGAAGGTCATGCCGACCGCAATAATTCCAAGGAAAGCATTATCCGTCAGGATATTGGCGATCACCCGCGTTGAGGCAAAGCCCGGAAACTGACTGAGGCAGAACAGATACCCTGCTACAAATACCAGCAGCGTAATCATCAGGGGAAGATGACGTTTAAGCACCTTTGCGTCCTCGCTTGAACAGTTGAATAAACCGTGGCGACTGAATCAACAGTACCGCCATCACCACCACTGCTTTGACTACCTGATTCAGTTCAGGCGGGAAGCCCGACAACAGAATACCGGTGTTCATCGCCTGAATGATCAGTGCGCCAATCAGCGACAGCAGCAGGTTGTACCGCCCGCCCATCAAAGATGCCCCACCGATGACCACGGCCAGGATCGCATCCAGCTCCAGCCATAAACCGGCGTTATTGGCATCCGCACCGCGAATGTCGGCGGCGACAATCAATCCCGCCACAGCGGCGCAAAGCCCGCTGATAACGTAAGTGGTCATCACAATTAGCCAGCCATTCACTCCCGCATTGCGTGCGGCACGCAGGTTGATGCCTACCGCTTCAATAAACATTCCTAACGCCGTTTTACGGGTCAACACCCAGACCAACAGCGCCATTGCCAGCGTGATCCACACCGGTACTGGCAGCGTCAGCAGCGTGCCACTGCCAAACCGTGCCAGTGACTCGCTGTCGAAGGTGACGATTTGTCCCTGAGTGATCAACTGAGCGATCCCCCGCCCGGCAACCATCAGGATTAGCGTGGCGACAAACGGCTGGATCTTCAGTAATGCCACCAGCACACCATTCCATAACCCGCACAGGATACCGGTTCCCAGTGTCGCCAGAACGATTACGGGCAAACTGTGCCCCGAGACGGTCAGCGTGGCTGCGGTCGCACCGGCTATTGCCATCACGGCACCCACGGACAAGTCTATTCCGCCGGTGGCGATTACCAGCGTCATACCAATCGCCAGCAGTGCTACCGGCGCTGCACGGTTGAGGATATCGATAGGGCTACCAAACAGCCGTCCATCCTGGATGTGAATGGCGAAGAAGTTATTGGCCACCAGGCTGTCGATAATCAGCACCAGCACCAGCGCCGCGATTTGCGGCATCCCTGCTGGTAATTTGCGTTTGAACATGCGCGTTTTCCCCGGCACCAGATGTGACTCAAGCATGTTGTGTCCCCCCAGCAGCTATAGCATTAACAATGGAGGCAACGGAAAGTTGTTCCAGGGGGATTTCCGCCACCTGCTGGCGATCCCTCAGGATCACAACCCGATCCGCATAACCCACCAACTCTTCAAGTTCAGAGGAGATCACCAACAATGCCAGGCCATCAGCACATAAGGACTCAATCAGACGAATGATTTCTGCGTGCGCTCCAACGTCGATACCGCGCGTAGGCTCATCCAGGATCAGGAACTGCGGCTTGGTCACCAGCCAGCGTGAGAGCAGGACTTTTTGCTGATTACCGCCGGACAACAGCTCGACTGGCTGCTCGGCATTGGGCGTGCGAATCCCCATCGCTTTAATAAAACGATCGGCTATTTGCTGCTGCTCACGCCGCTTAATCGGCCGCAGCCAGCCGCGCTGAGCCTGCAAGGCCAGAATGATGTTTTCTCGGACCGAAGCCGCACCCACTATGCCGTCGGTTTTACGATCCTCCGGGCAAAATCCCATCCCAAGGTGCGATGCCTGAGCGGGCGTGCGAATAGTCCGTTTTTTACCTCTGATAAAGGCAGTGCCGCTGTCGGCACGTCGGATACCAAATAACAGTTCAGCGGTTTCTGTCCTGCCGGATCCCAGTAATCCAGCCAGACCCACGGCTTCGCCAGGGCGGACGCTGAGGCTGAAGGGTTCAATCGTCCCTTTCTTGCCGTAATCTTTAAATTCAACCACCGGCTGATTACTTTTCAGCGTGCTGCCTGCGCGTTGCAACGCGGTCTCCAGCAGTTCACGCCCCAGCATCAGCTTGATCAGTTCGATTTGCGGCAGCTCTTTGGTTTCACGCGTGGCAACAAACTGACCGTTACGGAGGACGGTGATGCGGTCGCTGACTTTGTACACCTGATCGAGGAAGTGGGTGACAAAGATCAGGCCCATGCCCTTAGCCTTCAGCTGGTTCATCAGCGTAAAAAGCATCTCAACTTCGCTGGCATCCAGACTGGCGGTGGGCTCATCAAGGATCAGAATTTTGGCCGAGAGATCGACCGCGCGGCAGATAGCAATGATCTGCTGCATCGCCACCGAGTACTGGCCCAGCGGGCGGGTCACATCCAGTTCAAAACCGTAGCTGTGAAGTAACTCCTGGGCTTTACGCACCAGGGTTTTGCGGTCAATCAGACCAAAACGGCGCGGTTCACGGCCGATAAACAAATTGTCCGCCACCGACATATTAGGCAGCAGGTTCACTTCCTGATACACCGTACCAATGCCGATGCTCTGCGCTTCAGCAGTGCTTTGCGGATTGATGGTGTGCCCCTCCAGCATGACGCTGCCGCTGTCGCGTTTATATACGCCAGTCAGCACTTTGATGATGGTGGATTTGCCTGCGCCATTTTCCCCCAACAGCGCCATAATTTCGCCCGGCCGGACGTCAAAGGAAACATTATCCAGCGCTTTAACGCCGGGAAAGGCTTTGCTGACGCCGCTAATACTTAACAGCGGCGTCATTGAGGTGTTCTGGGAGTTCATACGACTTCGCCTCAACCATGAAAAAAGCCGCCTGAGGGCCAGGCGGCGCGGTGGTTAGTAACCCATGCCTTTTTTCTTGTCTAACTGAGACTGCGCATCGGCAGGCAGGTAAAGCTTCGATTCGGTTTTGATAATTTTTGGCGGCATGGTGCCGTCTTTCTTAAATTTCTCCAGCGCATCAAACGCCGGGCCAGCCATGTTTGGCGTCAGTTCTACGTTGGCATTCGCCTCACCAGCCAGCATCGCTTTATAGATATCTGGAACACCGTCGATTGAGCCGGTCAGGATATCTTTGCCTGGCTTGAGCCCGGCTTCTTTGATCGCCTGAATTGCACCGATAGCCATATCATCATTGTGGGCATAAACCATGCAGATGTTTTTGCCGTTGTTCTCTGCCTTGATAAAGCTCTCCATCACCTCTTTACCCTTACTGCGAGTAAAGTCACCGGACTGAGATCGAAGGATCTTGATGCCAGGCGCGCTGGAAATGGCTTCAGCAAAGCCTTTTTTACGGTCGATGGCTACGCTGGCGCCTACGGTGCCCTGCAGTTCAACGACATTACAAGGTTTGCCCGCCTGCTGTTTTACCAGCCAGTCGCCAATTAATTTGCCTTCATAAACGTTATCCGCGGTAACCACAGCCATATACAGCGACTTGTCTTTCACCACGATGGCACGGTCTAACAGGAACACCGGGATCTTGGCGTCTTTCGCTTCTTCAAGCACCGGTTCCCAGCCTGTCTGCACTACCGGAGCGATAAAAATCGCATCCACGCCCTGCGCGATGAACGAACGCACAGCCTTGATTTGGTTCTCTTGTTTCTGCTGACCATCAGCTATTTTCAGCGTGATCCCGCGCTTCTGGGCCTCGCTTTTCGCCACGCTGGTTTCTGCCGCACGCCAGCCTGATTCGGAGCCAACCTGCGAGAAACCGACCGTCATGGATTCAGCCAGTGCGGCGCCGGTCAGGCTTGCACTGATGAGGGTGGTTAAAAGTAAACGCTTCCACATGATCATTTTTCCTCTGATGGGATTTGGTTGTGTAGGGTCAAACGCCACTAAATCCTGGACTATCCTGAATTAAACATTTACGACAATGCTCACAAAACACAACAATTAAAAGAGGTTACGCGATCTGGCTGGCTGCCGCGCCGGGTGGGCGATATGGATGAAACGCGTGGAACGTTTTCTCAGCATGTTAAATAACTGTAATAAACATAAGCGCTTATCATTTGGCTCAATGGAAGCGATTACAGCACCGCGTCAGGTTCTGTCACGCTTTGTGCTTCTTTTATTGGCCCAGGGAATTAACAATTTTGTGACTTGCGACACATCTGGACAAGACCAGCGCCGGGAAAGCGGCTGGAAGAGTGAACGAATGGCCTTAAAAATGCGCACAATTCCTGGGCTATAGTCTTAATTTACAGTCAGTTACTCCTTTGTCCTCTGGACAGAAACCCTTCCAGCCATATACTTGACCCTCCTGATCCCTACCCACAACGGCCATCATGTCAGTAGAAAATTATCTGTTGAAGTTTCGTAAAGTGAGCTCGCTTGAAACGCTGGAGAAGCTGTTCGACCATCTGAATTATTCGCTTACGGATAATACGGAGATTTCGAATATGTATCGCGCTGCCGATCATCGCCGCGCAGAGCTCACTTCCGGCGGGCGTTTGTTTGATTTGGGCCGCGTGCCAAAATCCGTCTGGCGCTATGTGATTTAAATTTTCCATTCAATAATTAACTGGCCTTCCGTATACTCCTTTGTCCTTATCGTGCGTGACTCGTTTGGACAGCAAACGGTCTTTTTTACCCGTTCTCAAAGGATGTAAGAGTGGCTACAGCATCATCCCCACGCATTGCCGGACTGCTTCTGGTGCCGCTCGCCTGGTTAATTATGACCATGCTGACCAGTGCCATTGTGATCGCAATGTATTTAAGTGCGTTATTAACGCCAGAATTACGCAGCGCCCTGTTTAATAACACCCATGAATTTACGCTGCAGTGGGGCCTTTCACTGGCGATATCACTGGTGGTCTGGGCCTACAGCATTTGGGTGACATGGATTTTTTGCAAACGCTCTCGTCGTCTGCCCCGTCACTATATTATCTGGCTACTGATTACCGTCCTGCTGGCGATTAAAACCTTTGCGTTTTCACCGGTAAGCGATGCCGCTGCGATCAGAACATTGCTGATCGCGCTGCTGGCTGCAGCCATCCTGGTGCCTTACTTCAAGCGCTCCCAGCGGGTGAAAACCACCTTTATCGAGCCGTAAGCTGAAAAAACCAGCAAAATTTTAATCCTCCGTGCGTTTAGGGAATATCCTTACAGCTGGTATGTTGTCGTAAAGCCGCCAATGTTCGATAATAGGCGGCTTTCTTTTTCTCAGGCCTAAACATGACCGATTACCTGCTTCTTTTTGTTGGCACAGTGCTGGTGAACAACTTCGTTCTGGTGAAGTTTCTCGGCCTCTGTCCCTTTATGGGCGTTTCCAAAAAACTGGAAACGGCAATTGGCATGGGACTCGCCACCACATTCGTTATCACCCTGGCCTCGATCTGCGCCTGGCTGGTAAACCACCTTATTCTGCTGCCGCTGGATCTCGTTTATTTGCGCACCATGGCTTATATCCTGGTGATCGCGGTAGTGGTGCAGTTCACCGAAATGGTGGTGCGTAAAACCAGCCCTGATCTCTATCGCCTGCTGGGGATCTTCCTGCCGCTGATCACCACTAACTGTGCGGTGCTGGGCGTGCCTTTGCTGAGCGTTAACCTGAATCACACTTTCCTGCAGGCTGCGCTGTTTGGCTTTAGCGGCGCGCTGGGTTTCTCGCTGGTGATGGTGCTGTTTGCCGGCATCCGCGAACGTCTGGTGCTGGCTGAAGTCCCTGCCCCGTTTAAAGGATCTTCCATTGCGCTGGTCACCGCGGGCCTGATGGCTCTGGCCTTTATGGGCTTCACCGGACTGGTAAAATTCTGATGACTGCGGTATGGATTGCTATTGCTGTTTTGAGCGTGCTGGGGCTCATTTTTGGTGGCCTGTTGGGCTACGCCTCACGCCGGTTTGAAGTAGAAGAAGACCCGATTGTTGAGCAGATTGATGCGATTTTGCCGCAGAGCCAGTGTGGTCAGTGCGGCTATCCCGGCTGCCGCCCCTATGCTGATGCGGTGGGCAACAACGGTGAGATGATCAACAAGTGTGCGCCCGGTGGCGAGCAGACCATGCTTAAACTGGCGGCATTACTGAACGTGGATCCGCAACCGCTGGGTGACGAAGCCGCGCTGGAGCCAGAGCGCAAAGTCGCCTGGATCGACGAAGAAAATTGCATCGGCTGCACCAAGTGCATTCAGGCCTGCCCGGTTGACGCTATCGTCGGCGCTACCCGCGCCATGCATACCGTGCTGAGCGACGTCTGCACCGGCTGTGACCTCTGTGTCGCTCCCTGTCCAACTGACTGTATTGAGATGCGCCCGGTTGCGCCAACTCCTGCCAACTGGAAGTGGGATTTGCAAACTATCCCGGTCAAAGTCATTTCTGTGGAACGTCATGCGTAATCTGTTCAATTTCTTTAAAAAAGAGCCAGTCTGGGATTTCGAAGGGGGGATTCATCCTCCTGAAATGAAAACCCAGTCTAACGGCACGCCTTTACGCCAGCTTCCTCTGCCAGCGCAATTTATTATCCCGATTAAGCAGCACATCGGCCACGAAGGTGAGCTGCTGGTGAGCCCTGGCGACAAAGTGCTGCGCGGCCAACCCCTGACTTTTGGTCGTGGCCGCATGTTGCCGGTCCATGCTCCCACTTCCGGCACCATTGAAGAGATTGGGCCGCATATGACGGCGCACCCTTCTGCGCTGGCAGAAATGTGTATTTACCTCACGCCAGACGGGGAAGACCGCTGGTGTGACCTTCAGCCTGTTGCTGATTACCGTCAGGCCGATCGCAGTGACATTGTGAACCTGATCCATCAGGCTGGCGTTGCCGGTCTGGGTGGCGCTGGCTTCCCTACCGCCACCAAGCTTAAAGGCGGGCTGCGCGGGGTCACTACGCTGATTATTAACGCGGCAGAATGCGAACCTTACATTACCGCTGACGATCGTCTGATGCAGGACTGCGCAGACGAAGTGATTGAAGGCAGCCGGATCCTGGCGTGGGTACTGCAATCCGATCGCGTGTTGATTGGCATTGAAGATAACAAGCCAGAAGCCATTAAGGCGCTGAAAAAAGCGCTGGGCGAGGCGAAGGATATTCAGATCCGCGTTGTGCCAACCAAATACCCTTCGGGCGGTGCAAAGCAGCTCACCAAAATTCTGACCGGTCTTGAAGTACCGCATGGCGGGCGCTCAACAGACATTGGCGTGTTGATGCAGAACGTCGGTACAGCCTATGCAGTGAAACGAGCAATCGTCAATGGCGAACCGCTGACCGAACGAGTGGTGACGCTGACCGGTGAATCGGTCGGTAAACCGGGTAACGTTTGGGGCCGCCTTGGCACGCCGATCAGCCATTTGCTGCACAATGCCGACTTTACTCCGGCGTCCGGCCAGATGGTGGTGATGGGCGGCCCGTTAATGGGCTTTACTTTGCCAACTTTAAACGTGCCGGTAGTGAAGATCACCAACTGCATCCTGGCCCCAGCCGCCAGCGAGATGGGCAATAACGAAGAAGAGAAATCCTGTATTCGTTGCAGCGCCTGTGCTGATGCCTGCCCGGCGGCCTTGCTGCCACAGCAGCTTTACTGGTACAGCCGTGGGAAAGACCATGATAAAGCGCGCGAGCACAACATTGCTGACTGCATTGAATGCGGTGCCTGTGCTTACGTCTGCCCGAGTAATATTCCGCTGGTGCAATATTACCGCCAGGAGAAGGCCGAGATCCGCGCCATCGATCTTGAAGCGGAACGTACTGCTCAGGCTAAAGCCCGTTTTGAAGCGCGTCAGGAACGTCTCGAGCGCGAGAAACAGGCACGTGAAGCTCGTCATCAGCAGGCTAAGCGCCCTGCCAATGCCAGCGATGCGGGTAACGTTGAGGCCGCATTAGCTCGCGTAAAAGCGAAAAAAGAGGCTGAAGCACAGCAAGCCACCGAGACAGAGGATCCTGCTCAGACTGCGCAGCGCACGGCTCGCCATGCCCAGGCGATGGCGCATGGCGCTGAACGTCAGTCAGAAACCGAACCAGCAACGCGCCAGGTTGGCGATCCTCGTAAAGCGGCAGTTGAAGCCGCCATTGCCCGCGCTAAAGCCAAAAAGGCGGCTCAGGTTGAGCCCGAGGCTACAGATTCTGACGTGGCTGTAGATCCCCGGAAAGCCGCGGTGGAAGCTGCAGTGGCACGTGCCAAAGCCAGAAAAGCCGAACTGGCTGCTGAGAAAGCGGCTGATGCGAAGCCGGATGCTGAAGCTGCACCTGAGCAAACCGAAGCGCCAGTCGATCCGCGTAAAGCAGCGATTGAAGCCGCGATTGCTCGCGCTAAGGCGAAGAAAGCCGCTCAGGCCGCAGAGCAAACTGGCGAGTCTGAGCCGGTGAAACAGGAAGTTGAACAAGTCGACGCGCCAGTCGATCCGCGTAAAGCGGCTATTGAGGCTGCGATAGCCCGTGCTAAAGCGAAGAAAGCCGCTCAGGCCGCTGAGCAAGCTGGCGAGCCTGAGCCGGTGAAACAGGAAGTTGAACAAGTCGACGCGCCTGTCGATCCGCGTAAAGCAGCTATTGAAGCCGCGATAGCCCGTGCTAAAGCGAAGAAAGCCGCTCAGGCCGCTGAGCAAGCTGGCGAGCCTGAGCCGGTCAGGCAGGAAGCAGAAGCTGTACCAGATCCCTTAACTGGCACTCATTCCGCAGGGCCGTCCGATCCGTCTGACGATCCCCGCAAAGCGGCAGTGGCGGCGGCCATCGCACGCGTTAAAGCGCGCAAAGCGCAGCAATCTACGCAAGAGGATTAAATGGCTTTTCGTATCGCTAGTTCGCCCTACACTCACAACCGCCGCAGCACCAGTACCATTATGCTGCTGGTGTTGGTTGCAGCCCTTCCCGGTATTGCGGCCCAGCTGTACTTCTTTGGCTGGGGTAACCTGATCCAGGTGCTGATTGCTGCTGTTGCTGGCATCGCCGCTGAAGCCGCCATCCTCAAGCTGCGTAAGATGCCGCTGTCTAAAACGCTGGGCGACAACTCCGCCCTGCTTACTGCGCTGCTGTTGGGGATAAGTATTCCGCCGTTAGCGCCCTGGTGGATCATTGTTATTGGTACGGTCTTCGCCGTGGTGATTGCCAAGCAGCTGTATGGCGGATTAGGGCAGAATCCCTTTAACCCGGCGATGGTCGGTTATGTGGTGCTGCTGATTTCCTTCCCGGTGCAGATGACCAGCTGGTTGCCGCCGGATACGCTGCAGACGATCACGCCGAGCTTCAGCGACACGCTGAGCATGATTTTCCACGGTCACACGCTGGCTGGCCATACTATGCAGCAGTTGCAGATTGGCGTGGATGGCATCAGTCAGGCCACGCCGCTGGATACCTTCAAAACCGGTCTGCGTGCGGGTCACAGTGCTGAGCAATTGCTCGCCCAGCCGATCTATAGCGGTGTGATTGCCGGTCTGGGCTGGCAGTGGGTCAATATCGGCTATCTGGCCGGTGGCCTGTTCCTGCTGTTTACTAACAGCATTCGCTGGCACATTCCGGTCAGCTTCCTGCTGTCACTGGCCGTATTTTCAGCGATTGGCTGGTTCTTCTCACCGGAAAGCCTGGTCTCGCCGATGGTGCATCTGTTCTCTGGTGCCACCATGCTGGGCGCCTTCTTTATCGCCACAGACCCGGTCACCGCCTCCACTACCAATAAAGGCCGCCTGCTGTACGGCGTGCTGATTGGTCTGCTGGTGTGGCTAATTCGCAGCTACGGTGGGTATCCGGATGGCGTGGCCTTTGCCGTGCTACTGGCAAACATCACCGTGCCGTTAATTGATTACTATACGCAGCCGCGCGTTTACGGCCACCGGAAGGAAAAGTAATGCTGGATGCTATTCGTAAAAACGGCGTCACGCTGGCCTTGTTCGCCGCAGTGACCACCGGCGTGACTGCGGTAGTTAACACGGTGACCAAACCAACGATAGATCATCAGACCGAACTGCAACAGAAAATCCTGCTGGATCAGGTGGTTCCAACCGATCTGTACAATAACACCATTCAGCAGGAATGTTACATTGTCACCGATCCCGCGTTAGGCAGTGGTCCTCATAACCTTTATCTGGCGCGGAAAGATGACAAGCCAGTGGCCGCAGCGGTTGAGACAACGGCGCCGGACGGCTATTCTGGAGCCATTAAGATGATTGTTGGCGCAGACTTCACCGGCAAAGTGCTGGGTGTGCGCGTGGTAGAACACCACGAGACACCAGGTCTGGGCGATAAAATCGATCTGCGCATTTCAAACTGGATCAACAGTTTCAACGGTGTACAGCTGAAAGGCAAAGACGACACCCAGTTTGCGGTGAAGAAAGACGGTGGCAACTTCGATCAGTTCACCGGGGCGACCATTACGCCGAGGGCCGTGGTGAATGCCTCTAAACGCGCCACACTTTATATTGAATCGGTGCCAGACAAGCTCGCTTCCCTGTCACCTTGTGGAGAGTCCAATGAGTGAAGCAAAAACGCTGATAGTCGGCGGCCTGTGGAAAAATAACTCCGCGCTGGTTCAGCTGCTGGGCCTTTGTCCTCTTCTGGCGGTGACCTCAACAGCCACCAATGCGCTCGGTTTGGGTCTGGCAACAACATTTGTTCTGACCTGCACCAACACGGCTATCTCGGCATCACGGCGCTGGGTGCCTTCTGAAATCCGTATTCCTATTTACGTGATGATCATTGCGGCGGTGGTGAGCTGCGTACAGCTGCTGATGAATGCTTACGCCTATGGGCTTTATCAGTCATTAGGGATCTTTATCCCGCTGATCGTCACCAACTGCATCGTGGTGGGTCGTGCTGAGGCCGTTGCCTCAAAAAGCAGCGTCCCGCTTGCTGCGCTGGATGGATTTTCCATTGGCATAGGAGCTACCAGCGTGATGCTGGTGTTAGGTTCCCTGCGTGAGATTATCGGCAATGGCACCCTTTTTAATGGCGCAGATCAGCTGTTAGGGCCGTGGGCGAAAGTCCTGCGCATTCAGGTGGTTCACTTTGACTCACCCATGCTGCTGGCCATGCTGCCACCGGGCGCGTTTATCGGTCTGGGAATGTTGCTGGCGGCCAAATACGTTATCGACAATAAACTGAAGGCCCGAGCGGCGCTGAAAGCGGCTCAGGAAGCGGAAACCCTGCCAGAAGGAAAAGCGAGTGCGCTGTGAATAAGGATAAGCGTCAGCTCATTTTGAGCCGGTTACGGGATAACGACCCGCATCCCACCACGGAACTGGTGTTCACTTCCCCTTTTGAACTGTTGATTGCCGTGCTGCTATCGGCGCAGGCGACAGATGTCAGCGTCAATAAAGCCACCGCGAAACTCTACCCGGTTGCCAACACGCCAGAAGCCATTCTGGCGTTAGGCGTCGAGGGGGTGAAAGAGTACATCAAGACCATCGGCCTGTTTAACACCAAAGCTGAGAACGTGATCAAAACCTGCCGCATTCTGCATGAGCAGCATCAGGGCGTTGTGCCGGAAGACCGGGCAGCCTTAGAAGCCTTGCCAGGCGTGGGTCGCAAAACCGCTAACGTGGTGCTCAATACAGCCTTTGGCTGGCCGACGATTGCGGTGGATACGCATATTTTCCGCGTGTGTAACCGCACCAACTTTGCACCAGGCAAGAACGTTGAGCTGGTCGAAGAGAAGCTGCTGAAAGTGGTGCCAAAAGAGTTCAAAGTTGACTGCCATCACTGGTTTATCCTGCATGGCCGCTACACCTGCGTGGCGCGTAAACCCCGTTGCGGATCTTGTTTGATTGAAGATCTCTGCGAGTTTAGCGATAAAACGGAAGTGTGAATAACCCGCTGGCTGTTTTACAAAACGGGCGGGATAAAAAAAGGGCGGAATTTGCATTCCGCCCTTTTCGTTTCATCAGTCAGTCAAGGCAGGATGATCCCTGCCTTACCTCTCTCTGTTTATTCTTCAGCTTCCACTTCAGCCTGTTCACGCTGCAACTTATAATACTCCGCTGTAGACAGAGCCAGCGGCGTTTTACCCCGGATCAGATCCGCCATTTTCTCAGCAATCATTACCGTTGGCGCATTCAGGTTACCGGTGGTGATCTGCGGCATGATTGATGCATCCACCACACGCAGGTTCTGCATGCCGTGCACGCGACCTTGCGCATCCACTACGGCCATCTCATCGTTACCCATTGCGCAACTGCCGCACGGGTGATACGCCGTCTCTGCGTGATCACGGATAAAGGTATCGATATCTTCATCGCTCTGCACATGTGCGCCGGGCTGGATCTCTTCGCCACAGTATTCAGCAAGCGCCTGCTGCTGCATGATTTCACGCGTCAGACGCACGGCATTGCGGAACTCTTCCCAGTCGCGCTCTTCAGACATGTAGTTGAAGAAAATCGACGGCGCAGCGTACGGATGTTTTGAAGTCAGCTTCACACGGCCACGGCTCATTGAGCGCATTGGGCCAACGTGGGCCTGGAAACCGTGCTCTTTCACCGGGCTACTGCCGTTGTAGTTAATGGCTACTGGCAGGAAGTGATATTGCAGATCCGGCCAATCTGGCTTGTCATCACTGCGGATAAAACCCCCGGCTTCAAACTGGTTGCTGGCGCCGATGCCGGTGCCGTTAAACAGCCACTCTGCGCCGATGGCAGGCTGGTTCCACCACTGCAGTGACGGATACAGGCTGACCGGCTTTTTGCAGCGGAACTGCATATAGACTTCCAGGTGATCCTGCAAGTTACGGCCTACGCCTGGCAGAGGGTGAACGACATCGATATCCAGCTCGCGCAGCCACTCTTCCGGGCCAACGCCGGAACGTTGAAGGATCTGGGGAGAAGCAATGGCACCCGCGCAAAGCAGGACTTCACGCGTGGCTTCAGCCTGCTCTTCTTTGCCGTTGCGTAACCAGCAAACACCGGTGGCCGTTTTGCCGCTAAACAGAATGCGGTCAGTCTGCGCATGGGTGACGATAGTCAGGTTTGAACGCTGTTTCGCTACGTCCAGATAGCCTCTTGCCGTGCTTGAACGGCGGCCCTGAGCGGTAACAGTGCGATCCATTGGGCCGAAACCATCCTGACGATAACCGTTCAGGTCATCAGTCTCATGGTGACCAGCCTGAGTTGCCGCATCAATGAAGGCACGGAACAACGGGTTATTGCCTGCTTTCGGCGTGGTCACGCTGAGATACCCTTCGCTGCCGTGATAATCGTTTTCACCGATATCGCGTTTTTCTGCCTTACGGAAGTACGGCAGGCAGTTCAGATAGGACCAGTTTTCCAGACCTTTTTTGCTGGCCCAGTTGTCGTAGTCCATCGCGTTACCGCGGATGTAGCACATGCCGTTGATCAGTGAAGAGCCACCCAGACCTTTGCCGCGTCCACATTCCATGCGGCGGTTGTTCATCTTCGGCTCAGGATCGGTTTCAAACGCCCAGTTATAACGTTTCCCCTGCAGCGGGTAAGCCAAAGCGGCTGGCATTTGGGTACGGAAGTCCCAGCGGTGATCTTTCCCGCCCGCTTCCAGTAAAAGTACCGATACGTCAGCATCCTCAGTCAGTCGCGTGGCCAGTACGTTACCTGCTGAACCTGCGCCAATAATAATATAATCAAATTTCTGCATTAAACCTCCAGACAGCCGCGACGGAAAAGCCGCGGCAAAAAAATCAGTATGCGAAAAAATCGGTCCTGCGCATCAGAATGCGGAAGGATACTCACCCATCTCAATCAGGATGGATTTGGTGCGCGTGTAGTGGTGCAGCGTTTCCAGTCCGTTTTCACGGCCCACGCCAGACTGCTTATAGCCTCCAACAGGCATTGGTGCTGGTGATTCGCCCCAGGTATTGACCCAGCAAATCCCGGCTTCCATCTGATGGATTACACGGTGCGCACGGTTCAGAGAAGTGGTAAAGATCCCTGCGGCCAGACCGTATTCGGTGTTATTGGCGCGGTCGATCACTTCCTGCTCGTCGTCAAAGACCAGCACACTCATCACCGGACCAAAGATCTCTTCCTGCACGATACGCATCTCGTCGGTGCAGTCAGTAAAGACCGTGGCTTCTACGTAGCAACCTTTGGCAAATGCACCGTCAGTCATACGTGAACCGCCTGCCAGTACACGAGCGCCCTCTTCTTTACCAATGTTAAGGTAAGAGACGACTTTCTGGCAGTGCCCTTCACTGACCAGCGGCCCAAAGTTAACGTCTGGGTCGAGCGGGTCACCGGCTTTGATTCCGGCCATTTTTTCCTGCAGGCGCTTTTCAAACGCTGGCAGCAGGGAGCGATGAACAAATACGCGCGTGCCGTTGGTACACACCTGACCGCTGCTGTAGAAGTTGGCCATCATTGCGCCGTCAACTGCGCGCTCAAGTTCGGCATCTTCAAACACAATCAGCGGAGATTTCCCGCCCAGCTCCATGGTGACAGACTTGAGGTTAGCCAGCGCAGCATCAGCCATCACGCGTTTGCCGGTTTTTACTTCACCGGTGAAAGAGACTTTGGCAATTTTAGGATGCTGGCTCAGCCCCTGACCTACCGCGCCTGCGCCCTGAACCACGTTGAAGACGCCATCCGGCAGGCCTGCTTCGGTGAAGATTTTTGCCAGTTCCAGCACGCTCAACGGCGTGACTTCACTGGGTTTGAAGATCATCGCGTTACCGGTAGCCAGCGCAGGTGCACTTTTCCACAGGGCAATCTGAATCGGGTAGTTCCATGCGCCAATCCCGGCGCAAACGCCCAGCGGCTCACGGCGGGTATAGACCAGTGCGCTGTCACGCAGTGGAATGGACTCACCTTCTACAGCCACAGCCAGACCAGCGTAATACTCCAGTACGTCAGCCCCGGTCACGATATCTACCGCAGCCGTTTCGCTGATCGGTTTACCGGTATCCGCTGTTTCCAGTTCGGCCAGCTGTTGGTTACGTTCACGCAGCAGCGCAACCGCTTTAAGCAGCACACGGCTACGTTCAACCGGCGTATAGCCACGCCAGATGCGCTGACCAGCTTCAGCTGAAGCCACAGCACGGTCAATATCCTGTTGGCTGGCAGAGGTGATTTCAGCCAGCACTTCGCCATTGGCGGGATTGATGGTGGTGAATGTTTCGCCATGACCGGGTTCTTCACGGCCATTGATATAAAGTCCACGGCGTTGCATATCTGCCATGCATCCTCCTTTGGGGGGTTAGTGTGCTGCGGTTTTTAGCCACAACGCGAGATTTTGATAACAAAGCGCACGGGCATTTTCTACGCCGTGTGCCATGGGTTGTGGCGCTAACGTCATACGTAGCCACAAACCGTCAATCAGTGCCGCCAGGCTGGCACCAGCATGGCGGGCCTGCTCTTTCGGTAACACTCTGGCGAACTGTGCCGCCAGATTCGAATAGAGCCGGCGGTCGTTAATACGCTGCAACCTTTGCAAATCTGGCTGATGAAGGCTGTTTGTCCAGAAAGCCAACCAGGTTTTCAACACCGGCCCGGCAATCTGCGAGACGTCAAAGTTGCCATCAATAATGGCGCGAATCTGCGACGCCGGCTGGTCATCCGCCACTTTACGATGATGTTCGACGGCCAGATACAAGTCGGAAAGAATCTGGCGCATGCAGGCGTCCAGCAACCCGTTCTTGTCGCCAAAATAGTGGCTGACAATTCCGGTTGAGACCCCAGCCTCTTTGGCAATCAGAGCCAGACTGGCATCGGCCAGCCCTACTCGATCGATTACCGTCAGGGTTGCGCGGATCAGTTGCGCCTGACGGATGGCTTTCATTCCCACTTTTGGCATCGTGCTTCATCGGTTTTAGCTATTGAATGAGAGTGATTATAGACTTTTTATATTGAACGTTCAATCAATAAAAAAGAAGAGGGGCTTGAGCGGGTCGGTTTACTGAATGTCAGTATTCTCACATTTCGGCCCAAAAGGGCAGAAATCGGAAAATAATCCGCGAATTCAGCTGTGAAGCGGGTCGACAGGGAACAAAGTTAATTTTCAACACTTAATATGTGATTTTAAAGTGATCTAAATCACATTCAGCGCGTCAACTTGCGCTAAAATCAGGTTATTCAGCGCTTTTAAGTCCGTACGACTTTTTAAGACTGACTAAATAGTGATTAATTTTGCCTGAATAATCATCAACAACAGATTGCGCTATATTCGTGGTTGAAGTCGGTTACTCCACCAACTGGATAAACTTGCGTCTTATTTAAGTTGTTTATTCCATTAAAAAAACATCCATCAGCGTATTCATCCTTTATACGGTCATTAACTTGCCGTTAACACTTAATGCCCGCTTTCAGGCGACATTTGAAAAAACACTTGCCTGACGTGGCTCGATCGGCGAAATTAATCGCCGCTTTTCCACTCTTATAACCATGCGGCGAATGCCCACCTTGAATGACGACGACTTATTTTCTTTGTCGAATCAGGATACGAACTTCAGAGGTATCAGTGTCAACTGCAAACAAACAACCCGAGGCAAGCAGCCTCAATGCGTTCAAGCAACCTAAATCGTTCTATCTGATCTTCTCCGTAGAACTGTGGGAACGCTTCGGTTATTACGGCCTGCAAGGCATTATGGCCGTCTACCTGGTGAAACAGCTGGGAATGTCAGAAGCCGACTCGATCACCCTGTTCTCTTCTTTCAGTGCGCTGGTTTACGGTCTGGTTGCCGTCGGCGGCTGGCTGGGCGATAAAGTACTGGGAACAAAACGCGTTATCGTTTTAGGTACGCTGGTACTGGCTCTGGGGTATGGGCTGGTCGCCTGGTCCGGCCACGATGTGAGTATGGTGTACATCGGCATGGCAACCATTGCCGTCGGTAACGGCCTGTTCAAAGCGAACCCGTCTGCTCTGCTCTCCACTTGCTATGACAAAGACGACCCACGCCTGGACGGTGCCTTCACCATGTATTACATGGCGATCAACATCGGCTCCTTCTTCTCTATGCTTGCCACACCTTGGCTGGCTGCGAAATTTGGCTGGAGCGTAGCGTTCTCTCTGTCGTTTATCGGCATGCTGCTAACGCTGGTGAACTTTATGATGTTCCGCAAGTGGGTGAAGAATTACGGGTCTAAACCTGACTTCCAGCCTCTGCATATGGGCAAACTGCTGGCTACGCTGGTTGGTGTGGCCGCACTGGTGGTGCTGGCGACCTGGTTGCTGCATAACCAGGGCATCGCACGCCTGGTGCTGGGGGTGATTGCTGCCGGTATCGTGGTGATTTTCGCCAAAGAAGCGTTTGCCATGCAAGGTGCTGCGCGTCGTAAGATGATCGTGGCCTTTATGCTGATGCTTGAAGCCGTGGTGTTCTTCGTGCTCTATATGCAGATGCCAACGTCCCTCAACTTCTTTGCCATCCGCAACGTTGAGCACAGCATTCTGGGCATTGCGTTTGAACCTGAGCAGTTCCAGGCGCTGAACCCGTTCTGGATTATGATTTTCAGTCCGAT
Source organism: Erwinia sp. (assembly GCF_049696395.1). Lineage (GTDB taxonomy): Bacteria > Pseudomonadota > Gammaproteobacteria > Enterobacterales > Enterobacteriaceae > Erwinia. Next base: position 40,156 of record NZ_JBAVTT010000049.1, on the reverse strand, counting down.
CCTGGCCGCTATCTATAACAAGATGGGCGATCGCATGCCAATGCCGCACAAGTTCGCGCTGGGGATGATCCTCTGTTCTGCTGCGTTCCTGGTGCTGCCGATGGGCGCGAAATTTGCCAACCAGCTGGGCATCGTCTCCGTGAACTGGCTAATCCTCAGCTACGCGCTGCAAAGCGTTGGCGAACTGATGATTTCTGGTTTGGGTCTGGCGATGGTGGCACAGCTGGTGCCACAGCGTCTGATGGGCTTCATTATGGGTTCCTGGTTCCTGACCACCGCTGGCGCAGCGATGATTGCCGGTAAAGTGGCGAACCTGATGGCGGTACCGGAAAATATCACTGACCCGCTGCAATCTCTGCACGTGTACGGTGATGTGTTCCTGCAGATTGGTCTGGCGACCGGTGTGATTGCCATTCTGATGCTGCTGACAGCGCCTAAACTGAACCGCATGACTCAGGACGAACAGCCTGAGCTGAAGGCAGCCAAAGCCTAAAACAACGTGGTTAAGCGAACAAGGGCGACGGTATGTCGCCCTTTTTACTGCCTGCTATCCGGCGGCAAGGGAAGAGTCGGCAAACTCCGCCTTCAGTCCTGAAGGGGAAAACAGCTGGCGAAGACGAGTGATATGTTCAATGTCGACCTGCCAGTAACGCTCTGTCAGTCCCTGCGGCTGTGCCTGCCAGTCAATTTCTGCCCTCCCCTGAATATGCAACGCCGATCCCTGATGAAAATCCATCAGCAACAGTGCACATTTCGGTTCAACCAGCAGATTGCCCAGCGTGTTCATATAGCGGTTACCACTGTAATCAGGGAGGCATAATTTGCCCTGCTGTAAGCGGATAAAGCCGGGAACACCACCACGATGTGAGATGTCCACTCCGCCAACCCCGTTCTCGCGCCGGGCATAACTGGCGACAAACAAGGTATCTGTGGCGGCAATCAAATAACGCGCATCGGCATCAAGTGCGGGTAAATGCTCGACGTCCACCTTCGCCTTGCGCCCCTCTGCGGGCAAATCCCGCCGCTGGATATACTTTGGACAGTTGCCAAAACTCTCCAGCACACGGATGCTGAGATGCCGATTGCTTACCGATTCCACCGTGCCATTTACCCGGTTACGTCTTCTGTTGGAGAAGTCGATGCCCAGTCCACCAACCGGCATCCCTGGCTTAAGCGCGGGTAACAACGGCGCCTCAGTGATCGAAGCGAGCGCGATGTTGAGTCTTGAACCGTCATCGCTGTGCAGAAATCCAGCGGTTCCCTGAAGCAGCATAGCCACAGGGAACCCCTTTTCATCCAGAGCCGACAGATAGAACGCTGTCAGCCCGGCATAAAATTGCCGATGCTGATCGGGCATGATCGGGTAGACAGCCGCCCGCACGCCATCGTAGCCAGCCTTCTGTTGCGCCAGTCTTTCGCCAGGGTGAAACATGATTAGCCAGCCTCAGGTAGGGGTTGTGGAGGCAGCCCGACAAATCCTGGCAGAGCCTCAACCTGCTGTATCCAACGTTGTATTGCCGGATAGGGCGTCAAGGTAATGCCACCTTCCGGTGCACAAGCTACGTAGGCGTAGCAGGCCAGGTCAGCCAGCGTAGCCTGTTCGCCCACCAGCCAGCGCCTGTCGCTGAGGTGCTGCTCCATCTGTGGCAAAAATTTTGCGGCCACACTTTTGGCTGAGTCATAGTTCTCCGGCGTGGAAAACTGCTTTATCAGCCTGGCAGAAGCCACACCATAACGGATCTCACCGGCGGCTTTTGCCAGCCACTGATGCACCTGCACTTCCTGTTGCAGATCCTTCGGCAACCACTGGCTGTCTGGCGCATAGCGCTTCACCAGCCAGATCAGGATCGCATTGCTGTCGACGATCGCCTTACTCTCATCGACCAGCACCGGCACCTGACCAAAAGGATTCACTGCCAGGAATTCGGGCGTTTTACGTTCTTCTGCTCCTGCCTGCCTCTCTTCAAAGGGCAACCCGAGCAACGTCAGCAGGAGTTTGACACGGTGGCCGTGGCCGGAAAGTGGCGTGCTATACAAAGTCAGTGCAGTCATAAGTCTCTCCTCTAGGGTTTCATTCAGCTTACTCTTGCGATAAACGAGGGAAAACCTGCAATATGGCAATTCATAATTTCGCTTACCGGAACAATCATGGACAAACTGGATGAGCTTGAGGTGTTTGTTGCGGTGGTTCAGCAAGGCAGCCTGGCTGGAGCTGCGCGTAAACTTCGCCGTTCCCCGCCTGCCATTACCCGCGCGCTGGCTTCGCTGGAGAACCGCTTTGCCGCCAGTCTGATTGAGCGAACCACCAGGCATCTTTCACCAACGCCTGCTGGCTTGATGCTTTTTGAGCGCGCTAAAGCCCTGTTAGGCGACTATCAACTGGCAATTCAGGACTCGGCACGCACCCAATTGACCGGCCTGTTACGCATAACGACACCCGTTCAGTTTGGCAGAAAGCATATTGCCCCGCTGGTGATGCAGTTTCTGCAGCGCTATCCCGATATTCAGATTGAGCTGCTGCTGAACGACAGTTATCAGGATTTGATCGAACAGGGGCTGGATATGGCGGTTCGCATTGGTCAACTGCGCGACTCTTCGCTGGTCGCCGTTGAAGTCGGCAGCGTACAGCGCATTGTGTTAGCCAGCCCGGATTACCTGGCAAAAGCAGGCACGCCCTGCTCACCAGCCGAATTAGCCAGCCACCAGCTTATTGCCGGTACGTCGATCAGTTCCAGTAAAGAGTGGCGTTTTGGCCCAACGGAAAATCAGGAACGCGTGCGGATCCAACCGGTCATGATGGTGAATGAAGTGGAGACACAGCTGATTGCTGCGCGTGCAGGCAAAGGGATCACCCGGCTGCTTTCTTATCAAGCGTTTGAAGATCTGCAACAGGGGCTGCTTTGTGAGGTGTTGGCTGCTTATCGGCCGCCAGCCTTGCCGGTGCAACTGGTCACGCAGAATCTGAAATACATGCCCGCAAGAGTACGTGCATTCTGGGATCTGGCTCGCGAGACGCTTCCGGCGCTGAGCTGTTTTGTCAGCGAAACCTGAGTCAGGACAAAAATCAGCCAGTTTGTTTGCGGAAGTGCGCCGTCAGACGCTGACTTTTTCGCCAGCGACCAGTAAGCTGAAGAGATCTTTCGCTACTGAGCTAAAGGAGCACGCATGAAACTGTATTATAAACCCGGCGCCTGTTCGCTATCGCCGCATATCATCCTGCAGGAGTCAGGCCTCGATTTTACGTTGATCGCCGTCGATCTCCAGAGCAAGAAAACCGAGCAGCAGGAAGATTATCTGCTGACCAATCCAAAAGGCCAGGTTCCGGCCCTGCTGCTGGATGATGGCACGGTCCTGACAGAAGGCGTGGCTATCGTTCAGTATCTTGCCGACCTGAAACCTGACCGGCATCTTCTGGCCCCGACCGGCTGCCTGACTCGCTATCAAACGGTGGAGTGGCTTAACTTTATTGCCACGGAACTGCATAAAACCTTCAGCCCTTTGTTCGGCTCTGCCACCCCGGAAGAGTATAAAGCTCAGCTGCGTGAGAAACTGCATGGCAAGTTCAGCTGGGTGGATCAGCAGCTTGAGGGAAAACAGTGGCTGATGGGGAGTAAGTTCAGCGTGGCGGATGCGTATCTGTTTACGGTCATGCGCTGGGCAAAAGCCATTAAGCTGGATCTTTCAGGGTTTGACGAGCTGGAGGCCTGGTTTAAGCGAGTGGCAGAACGCCCGGCTGTAGAAGCGGCGCTGAAGGCAGAAGGGCTTTAGAGTAGCAGGTTGTTGCTTGAATTTTCCCTCAGCCACCGCGGCTGAGGGAAGAGAGGATTAGAGCTTCATCGCCCCAAAATGCTGCTGTGGATTAGCAATAGCGTCCTGAGCCGCAACCAGTTGCAGCTCATACTCGCCCATCTCGTGCGTTTTCAGCATCACCTCATACACTGCAGCAGTGATATGTTCCAGCGCCTCGCGCAGAGATTTTCCCTGCAAGATATCCACCAGCAACAAGCCGCTGGTCAAATCGCCCACGCCAACCGGCTGACGTACGCCAAAATCCACCAACGGACGACTGATATGCCAGGCTTCCTCTGCGGTGACCAGCAGCATCTCGAAACGATCGCTGCGCTGGCCAGCCCTTGCCAGATGCTTGATCAGCACGATTTTGGGACCCAAAGCAATCAGCTCGCGGGCGGTGGCAACCGCTTCTTCAACATTGTTCACCGCGTGGCCGCTCAGGATTTCAAGCTCAATCAGGTTCGGTGCAATAATATCGCTGGCTGGCAGGGCAACTTTGGTGTGGAACTCCGCCACGCCAGGCGCGACGATACAGCCTTTTTCAGGGTGCCCCATCACCGGATCGCAGAAGTACAAAGCCTCTGGATTAGCGGCTTTCACCAGGCGAACGATCTCCATAATCTGCTCGCCCTGCTCTTCTGACCCCAGATAGCCGCTCAGCACCGCATCGCAAGTCTTCAGCCGATCGATTTCGGCAATCCCTTTCACAATCTCGGTCAGATGCGTGGCGGGCATCACCATGCCTGCCCATTTGCCGTACTGAGTGTGATTAGAAAACTGGACAGTGTTCAGCGGCCAAACGTTTGCGCCCATGCGACGCATAGGAAATTCGGAAGCGCTGTTTCCGGCATGACCAAAAACGGTATGAGACTGAATAGAAAGTATGTTTTTCATCGCGAAACCTGAGACTTGCCAAAAAATAAAGGCCGGACAAGCCGGCCTGATTAACGTTATTTTATTACTTCCAGACGATCAGACAGTAGTTCTTCTTCCCGCGACGCAGCAGCGTATAACGGTCAAACAGACGATCGGCCTCGGCAAAGGTGTATTCAGCGCTTAACTGCTGTTCACCGTTGAGGCTTACCGCTTTGGATTCAATCAGTTTACGAGCCTGACCACGCGAAGGAGCCAGATCGCCGTCCACCATCGCCTGCTGAAGATCCTGGCCGCGCTCCAGCGCGACAAACGGGATGCCGTCTTGTGCCAGCTGCTCGAAGTCTGCTTCAGTCATTTCGCTTAACGAGCCGGAGAACAGGCTTTTTGTGATACGTTCTGCCGCAGCCAGACCTTCTTCACCGTGAACCAGTCGGGTGACCAACTCCGCCAGCACATACTGCGCGCGAGGTGCTTTACCGCTGTTTTTGTCTTCTTCTTCCAGCGCGTTAATCTCTTCCAGGCTCATAAACGTGAAGAACTTCAGGAAGCGATACACATCCGCATCAGCGGTGTTGATCCAGAACTGGTAGAACTTGTACGGGCTGGTTTTGCTGGCATCCAGCCAGACTGCGCCCCCTTCGGTTTTGCCGAATTTGGTGCCGTCCGATTTGGTGATCAACGGCACAGTCAGGCCAAAGACCTGATTCTGGTGCAGGCGACGAGTCAGGTCGATGCCAGAAGTGATGTTGCCCCACTGGTCAGAGCCGCCAATCTGCAGTGACACGCCGTGACGCTCATTCAGGCAGGCAAAGTCATAACCTTGCAGCAGGTTGTAGGAGAACTCGGTGAACGAAATGCCCTGGTCGTCACGGTTCAGACGCTGCTTCACCGCTTCTTTATTGATCATCTGATTGACGGAGAAGTGCTTGCCGATATCACGCAGGAAGGTCAGCACGTTCATATTGCCAAACCAGTCGTAATTATTGGCGGCAATGGCGCTGTTATCACCGCAGTCAAAGTCGAGGAACGGAGCAACCTGGTGACGAATTTTCTCAACCCATTCACCTACAGTTTCACTGGTGTTGAGCTTACGCTCATCAGCTTTAAAGCTTGGATCACCTATCAGACCTGTTGCTCCGCCAACCAGCGCGACCGGGCGGTGACCGGCGTCCTGGAAGCGTTTCAGGCAGAGTAACGGCACCAGATGGCCCAAATGCAAGCTGTCGGCAGTGGGATCGAAACCGCAATACAGCGCGATTGGCCCTTGCGCCAGTCGTTCTGCTAATGCGTCTTCATCCGTTACCTGGGCTATCAACCCACGCTCTTGCAATTGTTTGATCAGGTTACTGCTGGCCATCTGTGACTCCATGTTGAAAAGTCTGCACCTTAGCTGGTACACAGCTTTCCGCTAGTTCGCGGAAGAAAAAATAAGGCATATAGAATAAAGCGCTGACGCACTCTGTGCCAGCGCTTAAGGGGATTATTTAGCGGAATTACGGGGCCAGGCGGTCGATTTTCCAGCCATCGGCTTCACGTTGGTAGAAAAAGCGGTCGTGGAGGCGATGTTCGCCGCCCTGCCAGAACTCCATTGAGTCAATTTTGATGCGGTAACCGCCCCAGAAACTGGGCAAGGGAACTTCACCCTGCTGGAACTTCTGCTTCAGCTCGAGGAATTTGCCTTCCAGCACGCCTCTGGCGGAAATACGGCTGGACTGTTTCGAGACCCAGGCACCGATCTGGCTTTCACGTGGGCGGCTGTGGAAGTATTTCAGCACGTCAATCATCGACAGCTTTTCGACTGTGCCAAGCACCATCACCTGACGCTCGAGCATATGCCAGGGAAACAGCAGGCTGATGCGCGGATTTGCTTCCAGATGATGCGCTTTACGGCTGCCGAGGTTGGTGTAAAACACCATCCCGCGCGGGTCGAAATGCTTCAACAACACAATGCGCTGGTAGGGCTGGCCCAACTCGTCCACGGTCGCCACACTCATCGCCGTAGGATCCGGCAACTGCGCTTCTACCGCCTGACCAAGCCAGTGCTCAAACAGCGCAAGAGGATCGGCAGGCAGATCGTTACGGCGCAGGCCGCCACGGGTATATTCACGGCGCAGATGGGCAATCTGCTGCAGGTTATCACTCTCGTTCATCGCTCAGGCTTCTGCTGACAGGGGAAGGCACATAGTGCGCCTGATCCCGATGGGTTTCAACGGCTTAACTGGCGTTCAGACGACAGTCATTAATGATGATTTTGTCGTTACGCTCGATAAATGCGCCGTCACCTTTCGACCAGAAAACATATTTTCCGTCACTATAGCGCGCACCATCTGCGGCAACCTGCTGTTTTAACGTCAGCGGATTGCCATCAAGAATAAGGTTAACCTCCTGACGCGCATTATCAAGGCTGACCGTTAACGGTAAAGTGCCGCAGGTGTAATGCAGGGTTTTCAGCGGTTCCGGCTCGCTATGGAAATAGCTGCATCCTGATAACAGCGCAACGGTGGTCATTAACAGAATTCGTTTCATCTTCTCTCCTGAGAACAGTATTTAGCGGTAACGGCCAGGGTTGGCGGGATAGATTGCCCCGAGAACTGATGCTTCGCTGGCCCCCGTTACCGAAGGTAAATTGCCGGGCAGACCGGAAAGAGTGCGATAAGCCAACCAGGCGAAGGCCAACGCTTCCATATCATCCCCGCTGATACCGGCTTCATCAGTGGTGCCAACTTCGGTGCCCGCCAGCAATGATGCCAGGCGGGACATCAGCAGCAGGTTCCGGCTGCCGCCACCGCAAACTAATAACTTTTCGCAGCCACCACTCAACATCACCTGTTCGGCAATGGTTTTGGCTGTCAGTTCCACCAGCGTAGCCTGAACATCCTGAGGAGAAAGGCCAGGGAAAGTTGAGAGCTGTTGCTCAACCCAACTCATATTGAAGTATTCACGGCCAGTGGATTTTGGCGCAGGCAGGGCAAACCAGGGATCGGCCAGCATCTGTTGCAGCAATGGCAGGACAACCTTGCCCTGGCGAGCCCATTCGCCGTCTTTGTCATAACTCTGCTGCTGATGCCGCCAGATCCACGAGTCCAGCAGCATATTGCCAGGGCCGGTGTCATACCCGCCAATGGGTTTGCCAGGAATTAACAGCGACAGATTGGCAATGCCGCCGATATTCAGCACCATACGACGTTCTTCAGGGTGCATCAGTATGGCCTGGTGGAAGGCCGGAACCAGGGGTGCGCCCTGCCCACCTAATGCCATATCACGGCGGCGAAAATCGCCGACAACAGTGATGCCCGTGGCGGCGACGATCTGGTTATTATCGCCAATTTGTAGCGTGTTGGGTGCATCACCCTGCGGCTCGTGCCAGACGGTTTGCCCGTGGCAACCAATGGCGGTGATATCTTCGCGCTCCAGACCTTCACGCTGGATTAACGTCTGGATGGCTTCAGCGAATAGCCTTCCTAACTGCGTATCAATCTGACCCAACTGCGACAGCGTTAATGATTGCCCCTGACAGATGGATAAAATTGCCTCGCGCAAGGAAGCTGGCATCGGATGACAGTAACTGGCTTGTTGCGCCACCATCTGCTCATCTATCGCCGCCAGCACCACGTCAATGCCATCCAGGCTGGTTCCGGACATAACGCCGATATAACGTCCTGATCTCATGGTTTCGCCCTTGCTTTAGGTGTAAAAAGGATCCTGGTTATAGCCTCGCAAAATTAACCAGACAATTCTATGATTAACTAGCCATTATTGGAGCTTACAGCGTTTTCTGGTGCTGTTTAGTCAATTTTGCAGCCGATTGAGTCGGGGTTTATCTTTTCTGCGGTAAACTCAGCTCAGCAGTTTTTTTCCCCGGAACCCTGGCTTGTAACATATAATTACCCTATTGGTTGCTGCACAGCTGACCGCAGCACATGGATAACTAAGGAGTTTTGACAATGATTAAGCGCTTATTAATCGTGGCACTGACCGGCGTGACTTTGGCAGGATGCTCCAACACTGACACGCTTTCTGGCGATGTTTACAGCGCCTCAGAAGCCAAGCAGGTGCAGAACGTGACCTACGGAACGCTGGTTTCAGTTCGCCCGGTACAAATCCAGGGCGGCGATGAGAGTAATGTGATCGGCGCAATCGGCGGTGCCGTGCTGGGTGGCTTCCTGGGTAACACCGTTGGCGGCGGTACAGGACGCAGTCTGGCAACCGCAGCTGGCGCAGTGGCCGGTGGTGTAGCGGGTCAGGGTGTACAGGGAGCGGTCAATAAATCGCAGGGTGTGGAGCTGGAAATCCGTAAGGATGATGGCAACACCATCATGGTGGTTCAGAAGCAAGCGGCCAGCCGTTATGCTGTTGGTCAGCGAGTGACCATGGCCTCAAATGGCAGCCAGGTCACCGTTTCACCGCGCTAAGCGATAAAAAAAACCGGCAATTGCCGGTTTTTTTATTCATCCCGATGTTGCAGCTCGAGAATGTTTTTTTCCAGACGGGCGATCAGCGTCACCATCTTGTCTATCTCACTTTGTGAGATACCAGACAGAATGTCATCTCGGGTCGCATCGATAACATGCTCAACCTGAGTGATAACCGGTGCCGCTTCTACCGTCAGTTTGATGCGTTTTGCACGGCGGTCGCTTGCGCAAGTTGTCCGGGTTATCAGCCCCTTCTCTTCCAGTTGGTCCAGCGTACGAACCAGTGAAGGCTGCTCGATGCCAATCGCTTTAGCCAGTTGGATCTGAGATTGATCCGGTGGCAACTGATGAATGTTGTGCAGTGTAACCCAATGAGTTTGGGTCAGTTCCAGCGGTTTAAGGCGTTGGTCAATCAATGACCGCCAGATACGTACCAATCGTGAAAGGTCTGATCCTAAAGGGGTATCCAATTTCATCTCCTTATAATTAGCTTGCTAGCTATTATGCCTCATTTTAGACTATTCTGCGAGTTTACAGGACAAAATACAAATTCATCCGTCATGAAACGTATTGATTACCCGGCGCGCCGCAAACGGCCAGGCAAGAAGGATTTCCCCCGTGGATAACGCACATTTTTCATCTTCATCACCGCTGACCGATTTAGTGTTCGGAGCTTCCGTCTATTTTCCACCGCTTTTTAAAGCCGTGCTGTTGGGCTTTTTCATCTGGTTGTTGCTACACCCGCTGCTGCGAGGCTGGATCTATTCTGGTGAAATCTGGCACCCCACGCTGGTAGACCTCTCCCTTTTTATTCTCTGCGTCAGCGCTTCGCTGTGGCTGCTTATCTCCTGGTGATCGCATGAAATTCAGCACGTTAAAATATTTTTCCACGGTCATTTTCTTTGCTGCTGCCCTGTGCGCCGGGTGGTGGCTGTGGAACTACTATATGCAGTCACCCTGGACCAGAGATGGCAAAGTCCGCGCCGAACTGGTCAATATCACGCCGCAGGTTTCTGGTCGCATTGAGCAACTGCTGGTCAAAGATAACCAGTTTGTTAGCAAAGGCACCAGACTACTGGTGCTGGATGATGACCCCTTTCGCATAGCGGTGTTAAATGCTCAATCGCAATTAGCTAAGGCGCAATCTGACTTAGTGAAAGCGCAGCATGAAGCGCGTCGTCGTCAGAGCCTGCCACGCAACGTTATTTCTGCGGAGGATCTGGATGCCGCTAATCTTACGGCGAAAGGGATGGATGCCGCAGCCAAAGCGGCTCAGGCAGAGCTGGACCAGGCCAACTGGAACCTGTCACAAACTCAGATTACCGCACCAACAGATGGCTGGATCAGTAATCTGGTGGTGCGCCCTGGAAACTACGCCACCAGCGGCACGCCGGTTTTCGCTCTGGTAGACAGTCACTCGTTTTACGTGATGGGCTATTTCGAAGAGACCAAGTTGCGACATATCCGGCCGGGGTATAAAGCCTCCATCCGCTTGTACAGCGACAATCGTGAACTGCAGGGCGAGGTGGAAAGTATTGGCCGCGCTATCTACGACCAGAGCGTTGAAACGGATAGCGGCCTGGTGCCCGATATCAAACCGAATGTTCCGTGGGTAAGGCTTGCTCAGCGCGTTCCGGTGCGTATCCGTTTGACTGACGTTCCCCAAGATCTGCCGCTGGTTGCGGGCACCACCTGCACCGTTTCCATCCAGCCATGAACCTCAGCTGGCTGGATTGGCAAAATCTGCCGTGGATCAAAGCAACTGCCGGGCAGTGGCGTTATGCCTTACGTAACGCCATCGCTATGTGTCTGGCATTGAGCATCGCTTATGGTCTGCAACTGGATGAACCCTACTGGGCGATGACCTCGGCGGCTGTGGTCAGCTTTCCTACCGTTGGTGGAGTGATCAGTAAAAGTCTCGGCCGTATTGCCGGAAGCCTGCTGGGTGCCAGCGCCGCGTTGCTGATCGCCGGCCACACGCTGAATGAACCCTGGCTGTTTGCCGTAGCCATGTCCGCCTGGCTGGCGCTCTGTACCTGGATTGCCAACCATTATCAAAATAATGTGGCTTATGCCTTTTCGCTGGCCGGCTATACCGCCGCCATCATTGCCTTCACCACGGTCAATATTACCGACGTTAACGATTTGTGGGATATCACTCAGGCGAGGGTGTGCGAGGTGATTTCAGGGATTTTGTGCGGCGGGCTGATGATGATGATCCTGCCCAGCACGTCAGACGGCGATGCGCTGATCAACTCGTTGAAAGAGATGCACACCAGGCTGCTGGAACATGCCGGTTTGTTGCTGCAAAAGGAAACCACGGATAATGTACGCAGCGCTCACGAGGGCGTGATCAGCCAGATCCTGACCATGAACCTGCTGCGTATTCAGGCGTTCTGGAGCCATTATCGCTTCAGGCGGCAGAACAATGTGCTCAATTATGTGCTGCATCAGCAGCTGCGCATGACCAGCGTCATCTCCAGCCTTCGCCGCATGTTATTGAACTGGCCTGACCCGCCTGAAGTGCTTTTCACAGCGATGCATGAATTGCTTAGCGAACTGGCGAAAAGTGACTGTAACAAATACCGCCTGGCGCAAATACTTAGCGCGGCGGCTCCTCAGGATAAAGACGATTACCGCCATCAGGCATTCTGGCATCGGTTGCGTTACTTCTGCTGGATGTACCTGAATATCAGCCGCTGGCTGCGACAGTTTGAACGGGCAGATGCCGACACCAGCCTGTCGCCGCCTGCAGTCCCTGCCCTTGCCCGCCATACGGACAGCGCTGAAGCCAGCTGGAGCGCACTGCGCACTTTCGTCGTCATCCTGCTTGGCTGTGCGTTTACTCTTACCACGCAATGGGATTCCGGAGACGCGGCCATCACTCTGGCGGCGATAAGCTGCGTGCTTTATTCCTCCGTGCCTTCACCTACCAGCAGCGTTTCCCTGCTGATCAAAACGCTGCTGCTGCTCTCCGTCTTCAGCTTCATCATCAAATTTGGTTTGATGGTGCAGGTCAGCGTGCTGTGGCAGTTTTTGATTTTCTTGTTTCCCCTGCTAATCACTTTGCAGCTGTTTAAATTGCAGCAAAAGAAACGGGCCAGCCTGTGGGCTCAGCTGATTGTGTTTGGCGGATCTTTTCTCGCCGTGACCAATCCGCCCACTTACGATTACCAGACCTTCCTGAATGACAATATCGCCAAGGTTTGCGGCGTAATGCTGGCATGGTTGGCTTTCCAGATCCTGCGTCCCAGTTCAGATAAACGCCGGAGTCGCCGCCATATCAGAGCACTGCGTCGGGAGTTTCTCGACCAGCTCAGCCGCCGACCTCACTTCAGCCAGAGCAGTTTTGAGTCGTTGATCTATCACCGCATCAACCAGCTCAATAACAGCCGTGACGATCAGGCCAGGCTGTGGTTATTACGCTGGGGTGTAGTGTTACTTAACTGTTCGCATATCGTCTGGCAGCTCAGGGAGTGGACCACCGATTCTGCCACGCTGGCCACTCTACGTGATGCCACGCTGCGGGATTTACAGCGGATTATCAGCGAGCGCGGCATTCATCATAGCTCGCTGACAGCAACGCTGGATGAACTGCAGGATAGGGTGACCACGCTGGCAGCAGAAGGCGGAGCAAGAGAAACTGAACTGGCGGGGATTATCTGGCGACTCTTCTGTTCTTTATCGCAACTTCAGCAAGCGCTACCTGAAGAAGCTCGCGCCTCAGCCACTGCATAAGAAGGTCGGCTACTCCCAACCTAAAACAGCGTGGGTTGTTCTGGCTCATCTGGCAGATCCACTTTTCCTGCCCGTTGCAGGCGCAGGAAACGCTGACGGCAGAGGCGTATAACCTCCCGTTTTTGCGCATCGGTAAATTTCATCCAGTTGAATCGTTCATCACGACTGCGCAGGCAGCCGCGACAATATCCGCGCTGGTCTGACTGGCAAATCCCCCGACAGGGACTTGGCACCGGGAAAAACTCAAGTTGTTCTGCCACTGCCCCTCCTGTTGGATTCAATAGTCTCTATTGAAGATCGGTTCTCTGTTGTCTGCAAGTTTGTCAGCTGTTTTTTGTTCTCCTTCTGTCAACACTCAGGCTACTTTCCTGATTATGCTGACGGATGCCCTGAAGCATCGCGCTTTGCGGTTAAGGTTTCACTAAGGTTACAACGCTAAGATCAGGGCAGACTGATTAGCAGAAAATGAGCGATGACAGCCCGATTAAAGTTACACTGTAACGAAGGCAGCATGACCCTTTACGCTGCGCTTTTCTTTACCTTTATTATTAATTCCCTGTTTCTCAAGCGAGTTTGGGAAAGCCTCTCCTATAGGGATTTGCATGATTATCTTTTTGCCGCAAGCTTACCTGTGGTGCTTTTTAGTGGCTTCCTGTTCTTTTTTAGCCTGACCGCTGTGCCCTGGTTGCGTAAGCCGCTGCTGATCCTTTTGCTGTTTTCCAGCGCCGCGGCAAACTACGCCAGTTTCACTATGGGTGATTTGCCATGGGTGGTCTTTTCAGCGCTGATCCCTGCGGTATTCATTGCTGTGGTCACCATTCAAACTACTCGTCCGTGGTGGATGAATATGGCCTTCCGTGCCGTAATAGCGTTGGGCTCTCTGGTGCTTGTCCTGTTGGTTGCAGCCCTGTTTTACCGGGATTACGCCAGTCTGGTTCGCAACGATCAAAACCTGATTATGATGATCACGCCAGCCAATGTGATCAGCAATGTTGAACGCTACGCCGAACACCACTGGTTTACTGACGACCGTTTGCCCCCTGCTGCGGCCAAAGAGCCCTGAACTCTTTTAAGAGATGAGCAGATTGTGCCGGCCGTGATGAAGCCGATTTGAACCAGACCGATCGGTCTGTTACTCTGTCCACCATGAAAACGACCCGCTTCGACACCAGAGAACATATCCTGCTTACCGGCGAACAGTTGTGCGTACAGCGCGGCTTCAACGGCATGGGATTGATCGAGTTGTTGAAGGTGGCTGAGGTGCCAAAAGGATCGTTTTACCACTACTTCCCTTCGAAAGAGGCGTTTGGAGTAGCGATGCTTGAGCGTTATTTTGCCGTTTATCATCAACGTCTTCAGGCGTTTCTGGATGATCATCAAGGCAATCAGCGTCAACGTATCCTCGACTATTACCAGCAATCGTTGAATACTTTCTGTCAGGAAAGTTCCTTCGCAGGGTGTTTATCCGTAAAACTGTCAGCAGAGGTCTGCGATCTGTCTGAACCGATGCGCATCGCACTTGATGCCGGTTCAAAAGCACTGATCGCCACGCTAAAACAGGCTATCGAACGTGGCACGCAACAAGGGACGCTGACTCTGGTCAACTCCTCTGAAGCCTGTGCACAAAATCTTTATATGCTGTGGCTGGGTGCCAGTCTGCAAAGTAAAATCTCCCGTGATACTTCGCCGCTGGCGAATGCGTGGCAGGAGATGACGCGGATGCTTCCAGAACCACATTAAAAAAAAACACTATGACTAGTCGACCGGTCTACCAGGAGTAAGTAATGGAATTGAAGAAGCTTTTTACCCCGTTAAAATTGGGTGCGATCACCGTTCCGAACCGCGTTTTTATGGCGCCACTCACCCGCCTGCGTAGCATTGAGCCGGGTGATGTCCCTACGCCGTTAATGGCTGAATATTACCGTCAACGTGCCAGTGCCGGATTGATCATCTCTGAAGCGACGCAAGTTTCCGCTCAGGCAAAAGGGTACGCCGGTGCGCCGGGTCTGCACTCTTCCGAACAGATTGCTGCCTGGAAGGCGATCAATGCCGGTATCCATCAGGATGGCGGCCACAGCGCCGTCCAGCTGTGGCACACAGGTCGAATTTCACATACCAGCGTGCAGCCAGAAGGCAAAGCGCCAGTCTCTTCTTCAGCCATCAATGCAGAAACCCGCACATCGCTGCGTGATGAGCAAGGCCAGGCTATTCGTGAAGCCACTTCCACGCCACGCGCCCTTGAGCTGGATGAGATTGCTGGCGTAGTAGCGGATTTCCGCCAGGCCGTAGAGAATGCCCGTGAAGCCGATTTCGACCTGGTTGAACTGCACTCTGCCCACGGTTACTTAATCCACCAGTTCCTGTCACCGGCTTCTAACCAGCGTACTGATAGCTATGGCGGCAGCGTTGAGAACCGCACGCGCTTCGCACTGGAAGTTGTTGATGCTGCAATTGCAGGCTGGAGCGCAGACCGCATCGGTATCCGTATTTCTCCGCTGGGCCCGTTTAACGGCCTGGACAACGGTGAAGATCAGGAAGCCGCAGCGCTGTATTACATCGCTGAACTGGCGAAACGTAACCTGGCCTTCCTGCACATCTCCGAGCCAGACTGGGCGGGCGGCAAGCCTTACACTGAAGCCTTCCGTAAAGCGATCCGCGCGGCTTATCCGGGTGTGATTGTCGGTGCTGGTGCTTACACGGCTGAAAAAGCGGAAGACCTGATTGAAAAAGGTCTGGTCGATGCGGCTGCGTTTGGCCGCGTTTACATCGCTAACCCGGATCTGGTTGAGCGCCTGCGTGAAAATGCCCCGTTGAATGACCCTCGCCCTGAGCTGTTCTACGGCGGTGGCGCTGAAGGCTACACTGATTACCCAACCCTGGCTGGCTGAGACCAGACTGGGTGTTGAAACAGGCTGCGCATCGCGCGGCCTTTTCTTTCGTTGTGGCAAGCTGATGAATTTCCCGGCAGACAGAGCCTTCTGATTACCCAGCTGGCAAATCATCGCTATACTTATTTTTTCCCCCCGTTATCGGATGATGACGTTTTTTACCAAGAGGATGTTATGCGCTTACTTCACACCATGCTTCGCGTTGGCGATCTGCAGCGTTCCGTTGATTTTTATACCAAAGTGCTGGGTATGCGCCTGCTGCGTACCAGTGAAAACAGCGAATATAAATACACTCTGGCGTTTGTGGGCTACACCGATGAGAGCGAAGGCGCTGTTATCGAGCTGACCTATAACTGGGGCGTAGACAGTTACAACCTGGGTGATGCTTACGGCCACGTTGCGCTGGGCGTTGATGACGTTGCAGCTACCTGCGATCGTATTCGTAAAGATGGCGGCAATGTGACTCGTGAAGCTGGCCCGGTTAAAGGCGGCACCACCATCATCGCCTTCGTCGAAGATCCGGACGGCTACAAGATTGAGCTGATTGAGAACAAGCACGCTGGCCACGGCCTGGGTGATTAATGCTCCGGGGTGCCATTATGGCACCCTTCTTCCCCCTTCCCCTGCTGCATCTCGTGGTGAAATTTGCCATAATGCGCGCTGCATTTTTTCGCCAATGAGATCCCGATGTCTGAATCGAACGAACTGAACGCCCTCAGCAGCCGTTTTCGCGGTTTTTATCCGGTAGTAATTGATGTGGAAACCGCCGGGTTTGATGCGAAGACCAACGCCTTACTGGAAGTGGCCGCCGTTACCCTGAAAATGGATGAGAATGGCTGGCTGGAGAAGGATGAAACGCTGCATTTCCACGTTGAGCCGTTTGAAGGTTCCATTCTGCAACCTGAAGCATTGGCTTTTAACGGTATCGATCCGTCGAACCCGCTTCGCGGTGCGGTCAGTGAATATGATGCCCTGCACGCTATATTTAAATTAGTGCGTAAGGGAATTAAAGATCACGGCTGTAATCGCGCCATTATGGTGGCGCACAATGCGACCTTCGACCTGAATTTCACCAATGCCGCCGCCGAGCGCGCGGGATTGAAGCGTAACCCTTTCCATCCTTTCGTCACGTTTGATACGGCAGCACTGAGTGGACTGGTGCTGGGTCAAACCGTGCTGGCAAAAGCCTGCGCCGCAGCGGGAATGGCCTTTGACAGCAGCCAGGCACATTCCGCGCTTTACGATACCGTGCAGACGGCTGACCTGTTCTGTGAACTGGTAAACCGCTGGAAACGTCTGGGCGGCTGGCCGCTGCCGATCGCCGAAGAAAGCTAGCCTGCTAACTTTCAGCCATACTCTGCTGGCCTGGTGTGGAGAGGCTGAATGAAAGCGATTGCTGTAGTTGCGCCCGGCGCCATGGGATCTGCCATTACGCTGGCTGAACAAAATGCGTTTCGCACCAGCAAAAATGAACGTAAAAAAAGGCAGGAGTGATTAACTCCTGCCTTTTTTCTGCCGCTAACGGGCTTATTCAGCGGCGTCAGAAGGGTATTTTTGCGCGGTCTCTTTAATCAACTGCTGCAGCTCGCCCTGCTGGTACATCTGAATAATGATATCGCAACCGCCTACCAGCTCACCGTCAATCCACAGCTGTGGGAAGGTCGGCCAGTTAGCGTACTTAGGCAGCTCAGCACGAATTTCTGGGTTCAGCAGAATATCGACATAGGCAAAACGCTCGCCACAGGCTGAAAGTGCCTGGACGGCTTGCGCGGAGAAGCCACAGCTAGGCAGTTTTGGTGAGCCTTTCATGTACAGCAGAATCGGGTTTTCTGCTATCTGGCGCTCAATTTTCTCAATAGTACTCATAAATGGCTTCCTTAATCGGATACTTCGTGTCTATTTATTGTAGCGACTCTCACCGCCCGATGAAAACGACATTTTCACCTGTCGGGCTACCCGGCGAAGCCGCCAGCTTGCAGGGGATGACGGTAAAATACCATTTTCCTCTTGCCTGCGCTGAGTTAATGCATGAGAAAAGCACAAGTTTTGCGCAGATAACCAGCTGATTTGGCTAATTTTTACAGTTTTTACCTGCTCTGTATCATTGAAACAAAAAAGACCTTACCTTTTGTTAACGAGTTAGATTAGAATTGCAAAATGCCCCTGCTGAAAGGCAGAACTCCCTGTTTCTGACGCGCTGTGGCCCCTGGTCGCAGCACAAACTGTTAATGGTAACGATGCGTTTACTTATCACGCTCTTCATGCTGGCCTTTGCCCAGCTGTTTTTCAATATGGCGCACGCATCGCCACATGCCCCTATTAATGCCAATCACCATAAGGCTGACAGCGCCACGCCTGCCCGAGAGGATGAGCGACGTAAACGCCGACCGGTTAAAGCCAGCACCACTAAAAAAGTTAAAGAGTCCAGCAGCAAAAAATCCCGCTTAACCTCCGTTCAGAAGTTCAAGCTCAAGAAAAAACCTTCGCTGCAAACCGCCTCAGTTCAGACCGCCTCAGTGCCCACCAGCAAATACAAAAAGAAAAGCACGCTGAACGCTGAGAAAAAACGCTATGGACGCCATCGTGGCAAGAGTATCGAGCCGGCTGAAGCCCTGACCTCAAATTCTGCTGGTTCACCGTTGAAGTTAAGCAAAGCTCACCGTGCCCGCTATCAAAAAGCGCGTGAGACAGCCATGAGCAAATTGATGGGCCAGTTAGGCAAGCCTTACCAATGGGGCGGCACATCGCCTGAAACCGGCTTCGACTGCAGCGGCCTTGTCTGGTATGCCTACAAAGATTTAGTGAAGTTTAAAATTCCTCGTACGGCTAATGAGATGTATCACCTACGTGATGCGGCTTCGATTAAGCGTGATGATCTGGAGAAAGGAGATTTAGTCTTCTTCCGCATCAACGGACGTGGGGTTGCGGATCATGTTGGCGTGTATCTGGGCGGCGGGAAATTTATTCAGTCTCCAAGGACTGGCAAGGATATTCAGGTTAGCGCGCTGGCGGATGACTACTGGCAGCGCCACTATATTGGTGCGCGCCGGATGATGACGCCAAAAACCATTCGCTAACTGTCTGACTAATAAGGCCGATCGTCAGACCGGCCCTACTGGCGCTTAATGCATGATAGCAGTAAAGCTGAATGCCATAATCATCAACAGTGCGCAAACCGTGGTCAGTAACGAGAACTTCAGATCGGTATCCATATTTAGCCCTAAATAGCCCTACAGTTTATGGTGCCATCAATTTTCCCATACTTGTCTGTAAAAATCTCGTTTTCTCTGCCCAGCCTTGTTAGAATTCTTCTTTTGTTGCGCAACGGCCCGCACCAAAAGGTGTTCAGCGGTCTGCCTTCAGCGCTTTTTCCTTCCTGACGTATCCGGACAGCAACTAAAAAAACGACTTCAGACGTCAGGTTTTCGTCCTTACCAGGCAAACGATTAACAACAGACTTATCAGTATGTTACTGACAGGTGCAGGAGTAGTAACTTCATGGCAACAATTAAAGATGTGGCAAAGCAGGCCGGGGTTTCCACTACCACCGTCTCCCACGTCATCAACAAGACCCGTTTCGTAGCTGAAGAGACGAGAGAAGCAGTGTGGGCCGCCATTAAAGCCCTTCACTATTCACCAAGCGCGGTTGCCCGCAGCCTGAAGGTGAATCACACCAAAACCATTGGGTTGCTGGCGACGTCCAGTGAGGCCCCCTATTTCGCCGAAATTATTGAAGCTATCGAAAACCGCTGTTTTGCTAAAGGCTATACGCTGATCCTTGGCAACGCGCACAATGATCTTGCCAAGCAGCAGGCGTATCTCTCGATGATGGCGCAAAAGCGCGTTGATGGCCTGCTGGTGATGTGTTCCGAATACCCAGACGAACTCATCACCATGCTGGAAGAGAATCGCAACATTCCAATGGTGGTGATGGACTGGGGCGAATCTCGCGGCGATTTCACCGATACGGTTGAAGACAACGCCTTTGAAGGCGGGTATCTGGCTGGCCGTTATCTGATCGATCGCGGACATCGTGATATTGGTGTCATTCCAGGCCAGATGGAACGCAATACCGGCGGTGGCCGTCTCGCAGGATTTCTGAAAGCGCTGTCTGAAGCTGGCATCACATTGCGTGACGAGTGGCTGGTTCAGGGCAACTTCGAGCCAGAATCCGGTCACCAGGCGATGCAGCAAATCCTTTCACAAAAGCAGCGTCCAACGGCAGTGTTCTGCGGTGGAGATGTGATGGCAATGGGCGCAATTTGTGCGGCTGATGAAATGGGTCTGCGTGTCCCGCAGGATATTTCGGTGATCGGTTATGACAACGTGCGCAACGCCCGTTACTTCACTCCGGCCCTCACCACCGTGCACCAGCCAAAAGAACAGCTGGGCGAAACAGCGTTCGATATGCTGTTGGATCGCATCACCAGCAAGCGTGAAGATCCGCAAACGATTGAGGTCCACCCGACGTTGATTGAACGCCGATCGGTTGCTGATGGTCCCTTCCTGGATTATCGCCGCTAAGTTTTCCCCTGGAGGGAGTAAGACTCACCGTCTTCTCCCTCTGTTTACAACCGGCTTACTGCTCTTCTCTCAGCCATTCACTGTTCAGCGTGTCACTCTCTCCCAGATAGTCCAGCAACCAGCTCAGTGCCGGTGAAGCCTGCTGTTCAGACCAGCTCACGCAGCAAGGGCTGTCAGGGAATCCGCCCTCAAGCTTCAACTCGTGCAGAGCGCCTGTTTGCAGCAACGGTTGCGCTAAATGTCCGGGCACCATTCCCACGCAAAGACCTGCCAGCAGACAGTCAAAAGCACTTTCCCAGTCCGGCACCACCAGTCGCCGCTGATTATCCAGTGTCCAGGTAGTGCGCTTTGGCAGCGCTCTGGATGTATCTTCCAGTACCAGCGAAGGCCATTCACCGATCGCCTCTTCCGGTGTTTCTGCCTGCTCAAGGGCCAGCGGATGGGTAGCCGCTACCACACAACGCCAGTTGAGCGCGCCCATATCCCTGAAGGCGAACCGACCACCAACCGGAATGGCTTGAGTAGCGCCGATAGCCACATCAACCCTTCCATCGGCCAACGCATCCCAAACACCATTGAACACTTCGGCGGAAAGATGCAATTCCATATCCGGAAAATGGCGATAGAAGTCGACCACCAGCTGCCTTGTCCGCTGGGGTTTAACGATCCTGTCAACGGCTATGCTGATCTGCCCACGCCAGCCATTAGCCACCTGCTGACACTGCCGGCGTGTGGCAAGCATTTTTTTGATAACACTTCGCCCTTCCTGGATAAACACCCGTCCCGCATCGGTTAGCACCACATCACGGTGCCGACGCTCAAATAACGGAACAGCAAGCCATTCTTCCAGCTGTCTGACGGTATAACTGATGGCTGAGGGGACGCGGTGGAGCTCCGCGGCGGCGGCCGTAAAACTTCCGCCACGGGCCACTGCATCAACCACTTCAAGGGAATGTTCTGACCACATAATCTGCCTGCAATTTTTTTGAACGCAACCTGCAAATATTACCGTTTCACAAGCTGTATGGCACGCGTTTACACTCTGCCGCGTTTCATTCATCACTCATTAAGAGCAAAAAAATGCCTTCGAAAGGATTTATCATTTACCTGGCGCTGCTAAGCGTGGCAGGTTTCCTCGCTACTGATATGTACCTGCCCGCCTTTGGTGCCATGCAACAAGACCTGCAAATTGATGCCGGGATCATCAGCGCAAGCCTTAGCCTGTTCCTGGCAGGCTTTGCCGTCGCCCAGCTTTTTTGGGGCCCGTTATCAGACCGTATTGGCCGCAAGCCGGTGCTGTTGATGGGCCTGAGTTTGTTCGCCGTAAGCTGTGGTGCGATGTGGTGGGTGGATTCTGCTGCTGCCTTGCTGACGTTACGCTTTGTGCAAGCCGTAGGAATTTGCGCCGCGGCGGTAAGCTGGCAGGCGCTGGTCGTCGACCGCTATTCTGCCACCCAGGCTAACCGTGTCTTTGCCTCAATTATGCCGTTAGTGGCACTTTCCCCTGCTCTCGCCCCGCTGATGGGTGCATGGTTACTTAACCACTTCAACTGGCGCGTCATCTTTATTGCCCTGATGTTGATTGCGGTGGTGCTGTTCATTTGCACGCTGTCCCTTAAGCCTGCTGTTAAGAAAGCCGCGGCTAAAGGCGGCAAAACGATGGGCTTCTTCAGCCTGCTTAAGTCACCGGTTTACAGCGGTAATGTGCTGATCTATGCCGCTTGTTCAGCCAGCTTCTTCGCCTGGCTGACCGGTTCTCCATTTATTTTGGGCGAACTTGGCATGTCACCGGGTGACATTGGTCTGAGCTATGTTCCGCAGACGCTAGCCTTTTTGATTGGCGGCTTTGGCTGCCGCACGTTGATGAAACACACTGAAGGGCACTCCCTGCTGCCATGGCTGCTGGCAATCTATTCCCTTAGCATTGTGGCTTTCTTTATCGCCGCGCAAATTGAATCGCCGTCAATGGTGGCGTTACTGCTGCCGTTCTGCGGAATGGCGTTAGCAAACGGTGCGATTTATCCGATTGTGGTATCGAATGCCTTGTTACCTTTCCCGCAGTCCAGTGGGAAAGCGGCTGCCCTGCAGAACATGCTGCAGCTGGGCTTGTGCTGCATTGCGAGTCTGATTGTGTCGACGTTTATCAGCACTTCTCTTTTCACCACCTCGCTGGTGATGATCTCAACTGTTGTTCTGGCTGGGATCGGCTATATTTTACAACGGGTGAAGGCAACGGAACTGGCTCTGGCAGACGTGCACGGCGGGCGTTAACAGCTTGATTCTAATTAATTAGCACCCTAACGATAAACAATTGAATATTGCCTGACGTGAGCATATACTCATTTCAGGCAACATAAAATAACAGGTTCGTTGCACTTTTTTGAGTCCTGACAGGGTCGTCAAGGTGTATCCCGCGCGGCACTCGTTGCGCAACTCTACTGGCACTTTTCTTATCAATCCTCTGTAACGCCGGATATCAGGCGTACGGTTATTCCGTGCGTGTTCTCAAATCCTGTAGAAATTGTCTATTCTTTTTCTCAGGTTTCAATCACACAGGGTGATGGAGAAGCTATGAGTTCATCGTGTATAGAAGAAGTGAACCTGGTCGAGGATCAGTGGTATCGAATCGTCCAGGAAATGCTACGCAACGCAGATATTGAGGTCAACGGCACCCGGCCCTGGGATATCCAGATTAAAAATCCGGCGTTCTTCAAGCGCGTGTTGCAGGAGGGCTCACTGGGACTGGGTGAAAGTTATATGGACGGTTGGTGGGAATGCGAACGTCTGGATATGTTCTTCCACCACGTTTTGTTAGCCAAACTCGATCAGCAACTCCCCCACCATTTTAAAGACACACTCAGAATAGCGGCCGCCAGATTAACCAATCTGCAGTCACGTAAACGCGCGTGGATTGTGGGTAAAGAGCATTATGATTTGGGTAACGATCTGTTTTCACTGATGCTTGATGATCATATGCAATATTCCTGTGGCTACTGGAAAGAAGCCGAAACGCTGGAAGAAGCACAGAATGCTAAATTAAAAATGATCTGCGACAAACTGGAATTAGCGCCGGGTATGTCACTGCTGGATATTGGCTGTGGTTGGGGTGGACTGGCTGAATATGCCGCCAGACATTATGGTGTCAGTGTAGTTGGCGTAACCATCTCAGCTGAACAGCAGAAAATGGCTCAGCAGCGGTGTAAAGGGTTGGATGTTACTATTCTGCTTCAGGATTACCGGGATTTAAATCAGCAGTTTGATCGCATCTCTTCGGTAGGCATGTTTGAACACGTTGGACCTAAAAACTACGCCACGTATTTTGAGGTGGTCAATCGTAACCTCAAACCTGACGGTATTTTCCTGCTGCATACTATCGGTGCCAATAAGACCAATGAACATGTTGATCCCTGGATCAATAAGTACATTTTCCCCAATGGTTGTCTGCCTTCAGTCCGCCATATCTCTGACGCGCAAGAGTCGCATTTTGTGATGGAAGACTGGCACAACTTTGGCCAGGACTATGACACCACCTTGATGGCCTGGCACCAGCGTTTTCTTGTTGCCTGGCCCCAGTTGGCTGAAAAATACGGTGAGCGCTTCAAACGCATGTTCGTTTACTACCTGAATGCCTGCGCCGGGGCCTTCCGCGCTCGTGACATTCAACTGTGGCAAGTGGTCTTTACCCACGGTGTGGAAGGCGGCTTACGCGTTCCGCATTAAGAAAGTGCAGAAAAAAGGCTGACAACCCTGTCAGCCTTTTTCATTTTTAACGATTAACGTTTAATCACCAAGCTCTGAAGCGGCCGCGGCGAGCAGGGAAGCCTCGCGCTGAGCCAGAACACGTTCGACCGTTTCGACAATCGCCTGAGTATGAGGATCGATCTCAATATTCACCCTGTCACCCAAGCGTTTCGCACCCAGCGTGGTTCTCGCCAGGGTTTCAGGAATAAGGTGTACGCAGAATTTTGTTTTAGTCACTTCACCGACAGTCAGGCTAATCCCATCAATACCGATAAAACCTTTATACAGGATATATTTCATCTGCTCCGCATCCTGTGGCTTAAACCAGATTTGGCGATTATTCTCAGACGTAATGATCTTGCTGATTTCTGCGGTGGTCATAATATGCCCGGACATTAAATGACCGCCAATTTCATCGCTGAATTTAGCTGCACGCTCGACGTTAATCGTATCGCCGACGATAAGATCGCCCAGATTAGTAATTCGCAACGTCTCTTTCACCAGATCGAAACTAACGCGGTCGCCCTGCACTTCAGTTACCGTCAGGCAGCAGCCATTGTGAGAAACAGATGCGCCCAATTCCAGACCCGGCAGTAACTCCGCCGGTAAACGGACGACATGCGTGCGGAAATTAGGTTTCTCTTCAATTGCCAGCACCTCTGCGGTGCCCTGCACAATACCGGTAAACATAGTCATGGCCTCAATAATTGAATTCTGGCTCTAGTTTGCCCTGGCGAAGAGAGAAAACCAAATGCAACCGGGGGTTTTAGCGTGACACATAGAGCTATTCTTAACGCGAATCATTGGCTATTTCCTCTACGATCATTACACTGTGCGGCCTGCCCTGCTGATATTTCGCCAAAATACCGTTTTTGCCTTCGCAGAGCATCTCCCTCCAGCTAAATCAATAGGTGTATGTGTGCAGAAGTACCTGACAGAAGCGCGGCAATTATTAGCGCTGGCAATCCCGGTGATCCTTGCGCAAGTTGCGCAAACCGCTATGGGCTTTGTTGATACCATTATGGCCGGCGCAGTCAGCGCCACGGATATGGCCGCCGTTGCCGTGGGCACCTCCATCTGGTTGCCTACCATTCTCTTCGGCCATGGTCTGTTACTGTCACTTACGCCTGTTGTCGCGCAATATAATGGCTCTGGCCGACGAGATCGCGTGGCTTATCAGGTCCGTCAGGCTTACTGGCTGGCTGCCGTGGTCTCCGTGATGATCATGGTCGTGCTGTATAACGCCGGTTTCGTGATCCACTCGATGAAGAATATCGATCCTAAGATGGCAGATATTGCCGTTGGCTATCTGCATGCCTTGTTATGGGGCGCGCCGGGTTATCTGTTCTTCCAGGTGATGCGTAATCAGTGCGAGGGGCTTTCCAAAACCAAACCCGGCATGGTGATGGGCTTTATAGGCCTGCTGGTCAATATCCCGGTTAATTACATCTTTATCTACGGCCATTTTGGCATGCCGGCTTTGGGTGGTGTTGGCTGTGGCGTGGCAACGGCGTCGGTCTATTGGGTCATGTTTATCGCCATGAAGTATTGGGTAAGCCACGCACGTTCTATGCGTGACATCCGCCTGCCCGATCGTTTCACTCGCCCGGATACAGCCGTTCTCTGGCGTCTGTTCAAACTTGGCCTGCCGGTCGCCCTTGCGCTGTTCTTTGAAGTGACGTTATTCGCCGTGGTCGCCCTGCTGGTGTCGCCAATGGGCATTGTAAAAGTGGCCGGGCATCAGATAGCCCTCAACTTCAGTTCACTGATGTTCGTGCTGCCGCTGTCGCTTGGCGTGGCAACCACCATCCGCGTTGGCTTCCGCCTTGGTCAGGGGTCAACTGAAGCGGCCAGAGTTTCAGCCTGGACGGCTCAGGCCGTTGGCGTGTCGCTGGCGTTGCTCACTGCCATCTTCACCGTCACCTTCCGTGAACCTATTGCCCAGTTGTACACCGACAATCCTGAAGTGATCACCCTCGCCGCACACCTGATGTTGCTGGCGGCAATTTACCAGTTCTCAGATTCAATTCAGGTGATTGGCAGCGGGATCCTGCGCGGTTATAAGGATACGCGATCCATCTTCTTCATTACCTTTGTCGCCTACTGGATCCTGGGATTGCCGTGCGGATATATCCTGGCAATGACCGACTGGGTGGTGCCTGGCATGGGGCCAGCAGGCTTCTGGATCGGCTTTATTATTGGCCTGACCTCAGCGGCGGTGATGATGGTCTGGCGGATGAGACGTCTGCAGCAAAAGCCTCCAGCGGTGATTCTGGCGCGCGCAGCACATTAATATTTCGGTGATTTTCCGCGGTTGATGTTCAAAATTGCTGCGCTTCGCACAGTTGCGCAGCAATCGGGAAGAAAAAAGCAGATTTCCGCTTGCCAGTCGTTGAGGCTGTCGTTAATATTCGTCCCCGCTGTTACCAAGACAGCAATCAGTGCGTTCTTAGCTCAGTTGGTTAGAGCACCACCTTGACATGGTGGGGGTCGGAGGTTCGAGTCCTCTAGAACGCACCACAGTGCGTCCGTAGCTCAGTTGGTTAGAGCACTACCTTGACATGGTAGGGGTCGGTGGTTCGAGTCCACTCGGACGCACCAATAGTTTTGCGTTCTTAGCTCAGTTGGTTAGAGCACCACCTTGACATGGTGGGGGTCGGAGGTTCGAGTCCTCTAGAACGCACCATCCTGCTTTCCTCTTGCGTTAAATCCTAAAAACATCCGTCTCATTTTTTGCGCAACAAGCTGATCTATCGCAATCTTTGCCACACTCCCTGCTGCTTTTTAATTGGTTTTCGCCAACTTAACTACTATAATGTGCAACGTTGTTTCACTTGAATGGTTTCAGCGTATGGTTGACCCTTTAGCAAAAACGATAACTTGTTGCGCAACACCCTCTTGCGCGCGCGCTGAAACCGCGTCTCAACTTCCCCTGCACGCTTTACCACAGTCACCTATTCTTATTCTGTATCGCAGTTCGCCAGTCAGGCACGAATTCTTAGCCGGCGCTTTCCAGCTCCCGGGATCTCGCTTTTCTCATCCATCACAACTTAATAGATAACTCGTCATGAAAAAGACTAAGATCGTATGTACTATCGGTCCAAAAACCGAATCTGAAGAAATGTTGACCAACCTGCTTGATGCAGGCATGAACGTTATGCGCCTTAACTTCTCCCACGGCGATTACGAAGAACACGGCAAACGTATCTCTAATCTGCGTGCCGTGATGAGCAAGTCAGGACATCAGGCGGCTATCCTGTTGGATACCAAAGGCCCTGAAATCCGCACCATGAAACTGGAAGGCGGCAACGACGCGTCACTGAAAGCCGGCCAGACCTTTACCTTTACTACCGACCAGTCGGTAATTGGTAACGCTGATCGTGTTGCTGTGACATACGCGGGCTTAACTGCTGACCTGAAAATCGGCAACACCGTGTTGGTTGATGACGGCCTGATCGGTATGGAAGTGACTGAAGTCACCGAAAACACCGTGGTTTGTAAAGTCCTGAACAACGGCGACCTGGGTGAAAACAAAGGCGTTAACCTGCCAGGCGTTTCTATCCAGCTGCCAGCTCTGGCTGAAAAAGACAAGCGCGACCTGATCTTCGGTTGTGAGCAAGGCGTGGACTTCGTAGCCGCTTCCTTCATCCGTAAACGTTCAGACGTGCTGGAAATTCGTGACCACCTGAAGCAGCACGGTGGCGAGCACATTCAGATCATCTCTAAAATCGAAAACCAGGAAGGCCTGAACAACTTCGACGAAATTCTCGAAGCTTCTGACGGCATCATGGTTGCTCGTGGTGACCTGGGCGTTGAGATCCCGGTAGAAGAAGTGATCTTCGCGCAGAAGATGATGATCAAGAAGTGTAATCGCGCACGCAAAGTGGTCATCACTGCTACGCAGATGCTGGACTCGATGATCAAAAACCCGCGCCCTACCCGTGCGGAAGCTGGCGACGTTGCCAACGCCATCCTGGATGGAACTGACGCCGTGATGCTGTCTGGTGAAAGTGCTAAAGGGAAATACCCGCTGGAGTCTGTGACCATTATGGCCACAATCTGCGAGCGTACTGACCGTGTAATGAAGAGCCGTATTGACTCTCAGCACGACAACCGCAAGATGCGCATCACCGAAGCGGTCTGCCGTGGCGCCGTTGAAACGGCTCAGAACCTGGAAGCGCCAATCATCGTGGTAGCGACCGAAGGCGGTAAATCGGCCAAGTCTGTGCGTAAATACTTCCCGAACGCCACAATTCTTGCCCTGACCACCAATGAGCAGACTGCTCGTCAGCTGCTGTTGAGCAAAGGGATCATCACCTCAGTGGTGAAAGAGATTGCTTCTACTGACGATTTTTATCGTTTAGGTAAAGAAGCGGCCCTGGCTAGCGGCTATGGCGTGAAGGGTGACGTGGTAGTGATGGTTTCTGGTGCATTAGTGCCAAGCGGAACTACCAATACTGCCTCTGTGCACGTGCTCTAATAGAAGATTACGCCTTGTAGATAAAAAGCGCCCTGAGTGGCGCTTTTTTTACAACTTGATAACGACCTTTCATAAAAGTGGCAATTGAAATTACCCGTTCGAATTCCAAAAAACGTAAGATGTGTCCGATTAAAGTCGTCTGTTTTAGCTAATTTTTTTGCATAAAACTGGAAAGACGGTGCATCTTTGAGCGAACGATCAAATTTAAGCACGTTCTCATCAAAAATTTATTCTCATTAGAAAAAACTTTGTGTAATACTTGTAACGCTACATGGAGATTAACTCAATCTAGAGGGTATAAATAATGAATCGTACTAAACTGGTACTGGGCGCGGTAATCCTGGGTTCTACTTTGCTGGCTGGTTGTTCAAGCAACGCTAAAATCGATCAGCTGTCTACCGACGTGCAGACTCTGAACGCTAAAGTTGACCAGCTGAGCAACGACGTGAACGCAATGCGTTCTGACGTTCAGGCTGCTAAAGACGACGCAGCACGCGCTAACCAGCGTCTGGACAACCAGGCTCACTCTTACCGTAAGTAAGAGTTCTGGTTTGAAAATGGCGCACATTGTGCGCCATTTTTTTTGCTCTTTTTTCAGCCTCCCTGCTGACCCTTTCTTAAAATCCTTCGCGTAACGCCATACTCTGACAATTAACCCTAACCTGAACGCGTCAGAATCAATTCTGCGGGGTTTCGCCCTTCGCCTGACTCATGGTCGCAGGTTGGGCTTTAGTGGCCTCAGAATCGCTCTGCTGCATGATTGCAGGCATTGGGGTATCCTCTGTCACCGCTTCACCCTGACTGACCAGCACCGGCATTCCTGAACGACGAGCCATGACCTCTTTAATCATCTCAGCGTCGCTGTGCTCGCTTTTAACGAACTTCTTGCCTGAGGCATTCAAGGGTAGCGGCATGGTCTGCGGATCGTCCTTATCGCTGTGTGAGAGCGGTTGATGGACCTCAAGATAGCGTTTGCCGTCCGGTTCAACCGCGTACTTCACCGGCTGATTGATAATCTGCACCCTGGTGCCTTTAGGCACACTGGTGAAAAGCGCTTCGATATCGTCAGGTCTCAGGCGTATACAGCCAGAGCTGACGCGCATACCAATACCAAAATCCGCATTAGTGCCGTGGATCAGATAATGTCCCTGCCCGTAAGCCAGACGCATGGCATACAGCCCCATTGGGTTATCCGGACCAGCAGGCACCGTGACCGGCAGAGTTTTGCCCTCAGCAGCATAGCGTTTGCGGATGTTGGGAGTAGGAGTCCAGGTGGGATTGGGGATTTTCTGGCTAACGCTGGTGACCATCGGTGGCGTGTTCGCCCCTAACTGGCCGATGCCGATGGGATAGACCACCACTTTGTTTTCATCTTTCGGATAGTAATAAAGCCTGAGTTCCGCCACGTTAACCACGATCCCTTCCCTTTTGGTATCCGGAAGCAGCATCTGCGTGGGAATGGTCAGCTGACTGCCCGCTTTGGGCAGCCACGGATCGGTACCAGGGTTAGCTTCCAACATGCCCAACAGACCAATTTTGTATTTAGCTGCGACCACTTCCAGCGGGTGACCATCGTTGGGAACAATATACGTGGCGTTTTCCCCGATCAGGCGGCTGTTCTCAGCTGGCAAGGGGTAGTCGGTGGCGTGGGCATACTGGGTTGAGGCAAGGAGAGTAAGGAGCAATGCGGCAAGAGGAGACAAAGGTTTCATGCGAATTTCTCGGTTAGAATGAAGAAACCTCCCGCCTGCGAAGCGGGAAGCCTGTCGAGAAGTGTAGCAAGTTAGCCCTGGCTGAGAACCTGAGCTTTTTGACGAATAGCGCGGATCATCGCTTCCAGCCCCTGAGAACGGGAAGGCGTAAGGTGCTGAGCTAACGCCAGCTGTTCGAAGAACGGTCGGACATCAAAGGCCAGAATTTCGGCTGGGGTCATCTGTTGATACAGTATAAAGACCACCGCAATCAATCCTTTAACGATAGCAGCATCGCTGTCACCGCGTAACACTACCCGACCACTGTCATCGGTGTTCATCAGGATCCACACCTGGCTCTGACAGCCAGAGATGGTGTTTTCCGGCTGATGCAGTGATTCAGACAATTCTGGCAACATCGCGCCTAATTCAATCACGTACAGATACTTCTCTTCCCAGTTCGCACAGCGGGTAAAGTTGCGAACCAGTTTTTCTTTCTCTGGCAAGGTTGCCATTCGTTCCTCCGGAAGCCGCCGGGCAATCAGCCCAGCAGACGGTGTATACGGGTCAGGCCTGCCGCCAGACGATCGGCCTCTTCTTCGCTGTTGTATATCACGAAGGAGGCACGACACATCGCAGGCACGCCGTAGTGGTTCATTAACGGCATGGCGCAATGGTGGCCGGTACGGATAGCAATACCGTACTGATCGAGGAAGCTGCCCACATCGTACGCATGATGTTTGCCGAGGTTAAAGGCGATAACACCTGCACGCTCTTGCGGACCGTAGATCACCAAATCGGGAACGGAGGCCAGCTTGTCGAGGGCATAACGCATCAGCGACTGCTCACGCTCCTGAATCACCTCAAGGCCCAGCTCAGTCACCCAGGCCAATGCAGCACCAAGACCGATAATGCCGCCGGTATTTGGGGATCCCGCTTCGAAGCGCCATGGCGCCGCTGCATAGGTGGTGCCTTCGGTCAGGCTGACGTTAGCGATCATCGATCCGCCGCCTTCCCAGGGTGGCATCTGGTCCAGCATGGCTTTACGCCCATAAAGGATACCAATGCCGGAAGGCCCGTAAATTTTATGACCGGAGAAGGCATAAAAATCACAGCCCAGATCCTGCACATCGATAGCCTCGTGCATCACTGCCTGAGCGCCATCAATCAGCGTAGCCACGCCCGCCGCTTTCGCCTGAGCGATAATCTCTTTCACCGGATTTACCGTGCCAAGCACGTTGGAAACCTGGGTCAAGGCCAGCATACGTGTCCGGCTGTCGATCAGCCCTGGCAACGCAGAGAGATCCAGCTCACCGGTTTCGGTCAGCGGGATGAAACGGATTTCAGCCCCGGTGCGCTGGGCCACCATCTGCCATGGAACAATATTGGCATGGTGTTCCATCGCGGTAATGATGATGTTGTCACCCGCTTGCAACTGACTTCCGCCCCAGCTGCTGGCGACCAGATTAATCGCCTCAGTGGTGCCTTTAACAAAGACGATTTCTTCTGGCGAGGCAGCATTCAGAAAACGTGCCGCCTGAGTGCGGACGTTTTCCATTTCGGTGGTCGCTTCAGCACTCAGGGTATGAATACCCCGGTGCACAGCGGCATAGCCATGTTGATAAAAATGGCTTTCCGCATCGATCACTGCCTGAGGCTTCTGGGCGCTTGCGGCGCTGTCGAGATAGGCCAGAGGCTGGCCATTCACTTCTCGCGACAGAACCGGAAATTCAGCCCGGACGCGTGCCAGGTCAAAACTCATTTAATGCCTCCAGGGAAACGCTGAGCAATGCGCTGCATGACCGCTTCTTTCAGCACCTCATCGGTAATCGCTTCAGTCAGTTCGGCGGCAAAGGCGTAAATGATCATTCGCTGGGCAGACTCTTCATTAATGCCACGGGCACGAAGGTAGAACATCTGCTCGTCGTCAATACGGCCAATGGTTGCGCCATGGCTGCACTTCACGTCATCGGCGTAGATTTCCAGCTGAGGCTTGGTATCCACTTCGGCAAGACGGCCCAGCAACAGGTTGTTGTTGGTCATCTGTCCGTCGGTTTTCAGCGCGTGCTTCGCCACTTTGATCATGCCGTTGAACACCGCACGGGCTTTATCACGCACGATAGTTTTATGCAGCTGACGACTCTGGCAATGACCTTTGTTGTGCTCAAGGTAAGTGCGGCTGTCGCAGACTTCTTTCTCTACTGGCAACATCAGGCTGTTGATACCCAAATCGGTACCTTCGCCATTCAGCTGAACGCTGGTGTTGTGACGGGTCAGACCCGCGCCCAGCAGGAAGCTGTGGCTTTTCACATTCGCATCACGCTCAATCACCAGGTCATTATGCGAGAAGTGATAACTGCTGTTGTGTTCAAACGCCAGTTTGTAATGTTTCAACTGGGCATTGTTCGCTACGTTTGCTGTGAAGCGCGCGCCGGTGAAATGGCTGGCTTCGTTCAGGCTGACGTAATGCTCAATAATGGTCGCTTCCGCGCCTTCATCCAGCTGCAGATGATGACGGTAATGCGAAGTGCTCATTTCTGTCTGCGCACTGCTGCTGATATGCAGCATATAAAGCGCACGAGCGGCTGACTTGCCACGAGCAAGGTGAATTGAAGTCACCTCTTCCGCCAGGCTTTCGGTCAGATGCAGGAACACTTCAGCCTGCACAGGTGCGCTCAATTCGCGACGCTGCGCGGCGTCAGTTACCTGAACCGCAAACAGATCAAATTCGCTGTCACTCAGCGCGGCGTTAAAGCGGCCATCAACGAAGACCATTTTGATCGCGTCGATATCCAGTGCCAGCGCTTTGACTTGTTCCGCAGTGACTTCAGCCACTTTAGGGGCGACAAACTGATTGTCGAACAAGCCTTCCAGCGGCGTGTATTTCCAGTTTTCCTGCTTACGCGTAGGCAGGCCTAAATGCAGCACCTGCTGCCAGTGCTGCTGCGCCTGCAGGGAACGGTTTTCGCCCTGAGTTTCGAACATGTGATGCCACTGCTGGAGGGCATTGTCACTATTCCTGGTCGGTAAGCCAGCCATAGCCTTGCTCCTCCAGTTGTTTCACCAGCGAGAAGTCACCAGACTTCACAATCTTGCCCTGATACAGCACGTGGACGAAGTCAGGCTTGATGTAATCCAGGATACGCTGATAGTGGGTGACGATGATGAAAGCACGCTTGCCATCACGCAGCGTGTTCACGCCGTTGGCTACGGTTTTCAGGGCATCGATATCCAGACCGGAGTCGGTTTCATCCAGGATGCACAGCTCAGGTTCCAGAGCGGCCATCTGCAGAATATCGTTACGCTTTTTCTCACCGCCGGAGAAGCCGACGTTGACTGAACGGGTCAGCAAATCTTCAGGCATTTTCAGCAGCTGAATTTTGTCTTCAATGAAGTCCTGGAAGTCAAAACGGTCCAGTGCGTCCTGATCACGGTATTTACGAACGGAGTTGACTGCCGTCTGCAGGAAGAACTGGTTGCTGACGCCTGGAATTTCAACCGGGTACTGGAACGCCATAAAGATGCCTTCACCAGCGCGATCTTCCGGAGAGAGTTCCAGCAGGTCTTTGCCTTTGAAGCTGACCGAACCGCCGGTGATTTCATACTCTTCACGGCCCGCCAGCGTGGCAGACAGCGTACTTTTTCCTGAGCCGTTCGGGCCCATGATTGCGTGAACTTCACCC
This sequence comes from Erwinia sp., assembly GCF_049696395.1. Taxonomy (GTDB): domain Bacteria; phylum Pseudomonadota; class Gammaproteobacteria; order Enterobacterales; family Enterobacteriaceae; genus Erwinia. The sequence goes on along the minus strand of NZ_JBAVTT010000049.1, from coordinate 6,331 downwards.
GCTTTTACTTCGAGGTCCAGCCCACGCAGGATCTCTTTGTCTTCAATGCTAACCTGTAAATCTTTAATACTTAACATAGTGTTTCCCTGGCAGTGCTGTCCGGCACTGCACTCAATGACCGTTAGCGCGGAGGCTTAGCCCACGCTGTGTTCAAGGCTGATCGCCAGCAGTTTTTGCGCTTCTACCGCGAATTCCAGCGGCAGTTCGGAGAAGACGTCTTTACAGAAGCCGTTAACAATCATCGAAATCGCATCATCTTCGCTGATCCCGCGTTGCAGGCAATAAAACATCTGATCTTCACCAATTCGTGAGGTCGTTGCTTCATGCTCCAGCTGCGCCGTGTTGTTGCGCACTTCCACGTACGGGAAGGTGTGCGCGCCACAGTCAGCACCAATCAGCATCGAGTCACACTGGGTGAAGTTACGGGCGTTGGTCGCCGTAGGCATGATTTTCACCAGGCCACGGTAGGTATTCTGGCTTTTACCCGCCGAGATGCCTTTGGAGATGATGGTCGACTTGGTGTTCTTACCGATGTGGATCATCTTGGTACCGGTATCAGCCTGCTGATGACCGCTGGTCAGCGCCACAGAGAAGAACTCACCTACTGAATTGTCACCACGCAGTATCACGCTTGGGTATTTCCAGGTGATGGCTGAGCCGGTCTCAGACTGCGTCCAGGACATCTTGCTATTTTCACCTTCACACAACGCGCGCTTGGTCACGAAGTTCAGGATGCCACCTTCAGACTCGCCGCCGGAGAACCAGTTCTGCACGGTGGAGTACTTCACTTCAGCATCTTTATGGATGATCACTTCAACCACAGCCGCATGCAGCTGATAGGTGTCGCGTACTGGCGCAGAGCAGCCTTCGATGTAGCTGACGTAACTCCCTTCATCGGCAATCAGGATAGTGCGCTCGAACTGTCCGGTTTTCGCCGCGTTGATACGGAAATAGGTCGACAGCTCCATCGGGCAACGGACGCCTTTCGGGATGTACACAAAAGTTCCGTCAGAAGCCACGGCGGAGTTCAGCGCAGCAAAGAAGTTGTCGTTAGCTGGAACCACAGTACCCAGATACTGTTTTACCAGTTCCGGATGATCGTGAATCGCTTCGCCGAAGGAGCAGAAGATGATCCCCTGCTCTGCCAGCTTGCCACGATAAGTGGTGGACACCGATACCGAGTCAAAAATCGCATCAACTGCCACTTCCTGACCTTCACGAACCGGGACGCCAAGCTGCTTAAAGGCGTTTTCCACTTCTTCAGTCAGATAGTTAGCAGGCGTAGCACCAGAAGCCTGCTGAGCGCCAGGCTCTGAAGCGCAGCTGTCATCACAGTTGCCGCAAGAAGGTGCGGAGTAATAACTGTAATCCTGGTAATCCAGCGGTTTGTAGTTCGCTTTCAACCAGTGCGGCTCTTCCATTTCTAACCAGGCTGCAAACGCCTTCAGGCGGAATTCGAGCATCCACTCTGGCTCGTTACGCTTGGCAGAAATAGCACGCACCACGTCTTCGTTGATGCCATTTTCAAATTCTTCGGTTTGCAGCAGAGTGAAGAAACCTTCTTTGTACTTCTGATGGTTTCCTTCCCAGACCTGCACATCATCCGATGTATCAGTATTTCGGGACATAAGTTTTACTCAACGCCAAAGCTCTCACCACAGCCACAGGCGTGTTGAGCTTTAGGATTATTAAATTTGAAAATCTGGTTCAGACCTTCACGAACGAAATCTACTTCGGTACCGTCGATGAAAGGCATAGCCTGCAGTGGCACATACAGATGCGCGCCCTGATGGGTAAAGACCAAATCGTCGTCGGCAGGCTCTTTCACCATATCCATGGTGTAGCCAAAACCGGCGCAGCCAGACGTTTTCACGCCCAGCTTAAGGCCCTTCACTTGAGCATCATCTGCCGCCAGCACAATGATCTGTTTTGCGGCGCTGTCAGTGATGGTCAGTCCCTTCCAGACATAGTCGTCTGGAGAAAAAGAAGCCGTAGTTGCTGATGGCATAACATTACCTCGTGAGTCGATAGCCGTTAAGGCTAATGCCCCTATGTTAGTGATAATGAATATCGCTTCAACCTCTTGTTTTGCAGGGATTAAGGCCAAATGGGGTTTTTTAGCCCTCTTTATTCAGTTTAGACCCTGTAAGAAGGAATGCGATCTGCGTCACGCGTCGATTTAACGAAATGGTAACACATTGAAAACAAGTCAGTAAATCCAGGCGAGTTAACGCTAAACGGGAATAATACTCATTTTAACTCTTTCACCCTCGCCGGTTATCGTTATTATCAATTTATCTGAGAGGCCGCATTTATCGATAAAAATTTCTTACGGCAACGTTGAATAATACGCCAGTTACTCTATGATAATGATTATCATTAGCGAGTGAGCCTTAACATGAACCTGTCGATTAGTGCCTGGCTGCAACACAAGATTGACGAATACACGTTCTCAATCCGTGATATCACCGTCGATTATTACATGGCGCAAGCCAAACTTAACCGTCCGGAATGCACACTCGAACAACTGCGCAAATTTAATGATACCTGTTTGGATATGGCCGAACTTTGCGAGCTTAACGGTGACGACCACAGCTACCTGCATGCCATGGGCAAACTTCACCATCGCCTTGTTCAGGAGTTAGGTAACGCTGAACGCGACAGGTTGTTCCGTATGCAAGCCTGGCAGCTGGCTCGCCACTCGCTTACCCGCTTGTGCCATCAACTGGCCATGCGCGGTGAATGGGACAAAGCCACCAGGCTGCAAAGCGAGTTCGTTAAGCAAGCCTCTTGGATACTGTGAGGTTTCCTGAGGCGATTTTAAAGGCCGTAAAGTATATCACTCTTTTGCCCTGGCTGAAATCACCGTGGTGGTGAGCCGGGAGGTGCAGCACAGGCGCTGCTGAGGGTCGTAAATCTCAATCTGCCAGACCTGATGACGTCTTCCAAGGTGCAGAGCCTTGCAGACTCCCCTCACCTCTCCGTCACGCACCGCTCGCAGGTGATTGGCATTAATTTCCAGGCCGACGATATGGTCCTCACCCTCGGTGCAAAGATAGCCCGCCATCGACCCTAATGTCTCGGCCAGTGCAGCTGATGCCCCGCCATGTAACAGACCAAACGGCTGACGAGTGCGCGGGTCTACGGGCAGCATCGCGGTCAGTGACTCTTCGTCCACTGCGGTAAACACGATGCCAAGATGCGCCACCAGCGTGCCCTGACTGCGCTGATTAAGCTGTTCCAGGCTGAATTCACGCTTCCATATTGCCATCAGAGTAACTCCAACAGAGCCTGTAATGGATGACGCATGCCATTACCTTCCACGCGCTTGACCTGGCTGCGGCAAGAGTAGCCGGTTGCCAGACAGCGTTGGCGAGGCAGTTTTTGCAGCGCCTGATGCCAGGAGAGTTCGTAAATACCCAGCGAGTTCTCCAGGTTTTTGCTTTCGTGACCGTAAGTTCCAGCCATGCCGCAGCAGCCCACGCTGATGTTTTCCAACCTGGCGCCAAAGTGGGCAAAGATCCCTTCCCACTGTTTGGTTGATGCAGGCAGCGCTGTAACCTCTGTGCAGTGGCCGAATAAATACCAGGCTTCCTGACTGGCTGGCTGCACATCCTGTTGAGGCAGCGCCTGTTGCAGCCACTCATGTACCAGCTGCACGTGGAAGTTGCCGCGTTCCTCTTTCAGGATCTCTTTGTACTCATCGCGATAGCAGAGCACCAGCGCCGGATCGACACCGACCAGCGGCAGCTCCAGTTTCGCTACGCGGTTAAGGAAATCGGCCGTTTTCTTCGCTGTTCGCGCAAAACTTTGCAGAAAGCCTTTCACATGCTGCGCTTTGCCGTTCGGGGAGAATGGCAGGACTACCGGTTTGTAACCCAGCTTAGCGATAAGCTTGACGAAGTCCGTTACCAGCTGCGCTTCGTAATAGCTGGTAAACGGATCCTGCACCACCAGCACATGGCGCTCTCGCTCTGACGGGCTCATCGCTTCCAGTGATTCCAGCGTGGTGCTGAGGGCTGGCTGACCGGCAAGCTGTTTTTTCAGGTTAGGTGAGGAGAGAAGAGGCAGATCAACCATGCCAACATGCCGTTTGCTCAACTCCCTGACCAGCGGCTGGCGCAGGAAGAAGTTGAAGAATTTTGGCGCTTTAGCCATTAACGGTGCATAGCTCTCCACGGTGCCAACCAGATAATCGCTGGCCGGGCGCAGATAACGCGTGTGGTACAGCTGCAGGAAGCGGGAACGGAAACCTGGCACATCAATTTTGATCGGGCATTGCGTTGAGCAGGCTTTGCAGGCCAGACAACCGGACATCGCCTCTTTGACTTCATGGGAGAAGTCATATTCGCCACGGCGGGCATACCAGCTGTTACGGGTGCGCTCGATCATGCCTCTTAGCGTCACTTTGGCTTCTGGCAGACTCTTTTCGAGCTCCAGCGGATCGACGCCCTGCTCCGCCAGCAGTCGCAGCCATTCGCGAGTCAGGGTTGCGCGGCCTTTCGGAGAGTGAATACGGTTGCCGGTGATTTTCATCGACGGGCACATCGGGCTGCGTACATCAAAGTTAAAGCAGAGTCCGTTGCCGTTACACTCCATAGCACCGCGCCAGTCAGCACGGACGTTAATCGGGATTTGCCGATCGTAGGTGCCGCGCTTGGTCGCATCCACTCTCATCATCGGTTCATCCACGCCGAACGGTGGGCAGATTTTCCCAGGGTTCAGGCGGTTAGCCGGATCGAAGGCCGCTTTAATATGGCGAAGATCGTTGAACAGCTCCTCACCAAAGAATTCAGGGCTGTACTGAGCGCGGAAGCCTTTACCGTGCTCTCCCCACAACAGGCCGCCGTAGCGAGCCGTCAGCTCTACCACTTCGTCAGAGATCTGTTTCATCAGCATCTCTTGCTGCGGGTCGCACATATCAAGAGCAGGACGCACATGCAGTACGCCAGCATCCACGTGACCAAACATGCCGTAACTCAGGTTGTGGCCATCCAGCAACGCGCGGAACTCTACAATGTAATCGGCCAGATGTTGTGGCGGTACGCAGGTATCTTCCACAAACGGGATCGGCTTGGCGCGACCTTTGGCATTGCCCAACAGGCCAACCGCTTTTTTACGCATCGCGTAGATGCGCTCAATCCCGTCGAGATCGTCACACAGCTGATAGCCAATCACGCCGGCTTCCCGGTTGTTGATCAAGCCATCCAGCCGCTGACAAAGCGACTCCAACTGATTATCGATCAGCGCTTTGTCGTCCCCGGCAAACTCGACAATGTTCAGACCGAGCATCTCCTGATCGGGGACATCGGTAATCAGCTCACTGACCGAATGCCAGACAATGTCCTCACGGGCCAGATTCAACACTTTTGAATCGACGGTTTCTACCGACAGCGCTTTCGCTTCAACCATAAACGGAGCACTGCGAAGTGCCGAGTCGAAGGAATCGTACTTGATGTTTACCAGCCGACGAACTTTCGGGATCGGCGTAATATCCAGCCGCGCTTCGGTAATAAAGGCCAGCGTCCCTTCCGCCCCACACAAAATGCGCGTCAGGTCGATATGCTGAAGGTCGTCGCTGACCACATGACGTAAGTCGTAACCCGTCAGAAAACGGTTCAGTTTAGGGAATTTATCGATGATGGTCTGATGACGATCGCGGCAGCGTTCAAGGATGGTTCGGTAGATCCGGCCCTCATTTCCTTGCTCAGTCGCCAGCTTTTCAGCCAGCGCGACAGGTATGCTGCGCGTATCAAGAATATCGCCACCCAGCAGCACCGCTCTCAGCCCAATCACATGATCCGAGGTTTTTCCGTAGACGAGGGAACCCTGCCCGGAGGCGTCGGTGTTAATCATTCCGCCTAATGTGGCACGGTTACTGGTGGAGAGTTCGGGAGAGAAGAAATAGCCAAACGGCTTCAGATAAGCATTGAGCTGATCTTTGATCACGCCAGCTTCAACCTTTACCCATCCCTGCTCAACGTTGATCTCAAGGATGCGGTTCATATAGCGGGACATGTCGACCACAATCCCCTGGTTCAGGGATTGCCCATTGGTGCCAGTTCCTCCGCCTCTGGGGGTAAACACCAGATTCTGGAAGCGCTCTTCACCCGCCAGGCGGGCTATCAAAGCCACATCTGCTGTGGAACGGGGGAATAAAGCAGCATCAGGAAGGAGCTGATAGATGCTGTTGTCGGTGGACAGGGTAAGACGATCGGCATAGCTGGTGGCGGTATCGCCGTTAAAACCCTGCTGCTCTAACGCCTGCAAAAAATTCAGCACCAGTTGAACGAGGCCTGGCGCCTGGGAAATCTGTGGGATCATTATCGGG
>NZ_JBAVTT010000048.1:0-45155 GCF_049696395.1 Erwinia sp. | reverse complement strand
CCTTACGATGTCCGGTTGGATCAGGAGTGGGGCTTTGACCACGGTTCATGGGGCGTGTTGATCAAAATGTACCCTGAAGCTGATATCCCGGTGGTTCAGCTGAGCATCGATGGCACTCAGTCACCTGCTTATCATTTCGAACTGGGCCGTAAACTCGCTGCGCTGCGTGAGCAGGGGGTGATGATTGTCGCCAGCGGCAACGTGGTTCATAACCTGCGGATGGTACGTTGGGAAGGCACGGCTGAACCTTATGACTGGGCCTCGTCGTTCAATGAATATGTGCGCGATAACCTGAGCTGGGAAGGAGAAGCAGAGCAGCACCCGTTGGTGAACTTTATGCAACATGATGGCGCTGCCTTGTCCAACCCGACGCCCGAGCACTATCTGCCACTCCTTTACGTGCTGGGTGCCCGTTTGCCGGGTGAAACCGTCTCCATTCCGGTCGACGGTTTAGTGATGGCTTCACTGAGTATGCTTTCTGTTCAGGTCGGCTGAGCCCGCGGCTGGTGGAAGTCAGAATCAGTTAGTGGTAACTGATTCTGGGGTGAATACAGGGGTTATTTTTGTTTTCACCTCTTTTTCTGCCGTGGTTTCATCAGCCATAAAACGGACGGAAGTCTGTTGGCCCTTTTTGTCATTGTCAGTGACGGCGGTAACAGTGCTGCTGCCTGCGGTAAGGCTGGTGAGGTTGACGCTGGCAAAGCCGTCGCTGTCAGTGATGGCGGATGGGGCGCTCAGGTTGGCTTTGCCGTTCACGCTGAAGAAGACTTTAACCTGCTTAACAGGGTTCCCATAGGTATCAGTCACGGTAGCTTTAAGCACAGAGCTGTCGGTGCCATTGGCTTTTACTTCCGATTGGCGGGAGGCGGTGAGGTTGACGATTTTTGCCGTGACTGGATTGCCGATAAAGCTGACTGAAACCTGTTTGCCGACTTTGTCGAGGTTGGTTGAAGCTATCACTTTGTTGATGCCCGCTTTGTAGCTAGTCAGATTCACCACGACAAGGCCATCCACGTCGCTGATGGCTGCGCTGCTCAAATAACCACCTTCAACCCTGAACGACACTTTCTCCCCATGGACAGGATTACCGTTGGCATCTTTCACCCTGACGCTAATGGCAGACTTATCCACGTTGTTTGCTATGATTTCAGACGTTGGCGAAGCGGTCAGGCTGTCGATTTTTGCCGTAGCCTTGTCAGCGATAAATCTGACTGAAGCCTGTTTTCCAGTCTTATCCAGATCGCTACTCGCCGTGACCGTGCTGGTTTCCGCGACAAGGCTGGTCAGTTGCACGCTGGCAATGCCACTCACACTGATCGCCGAGGTCTGGCTCAACTTTCCTGCGCCGGTAATGACCTTAAACAGCACTTTCTCACCGCTGACACCGTTGCCATTGGCATCTATTACCCTGGCAGTAAGCTCCGAATAGTTGCTGCCGTTAGCTTTTACTGCTGAAGTTCCCGAGGCGGTAAGGCTGTCTATTCTCGCCGTGTCCAGGTTACCAACAAAGCTGACAAAGATGCTAAGCGCACCAGTATTGCCGCCGGCTGACGCAGTAATTTGGCCCATTACGGCCCAGGTGCTGGTGACCCGCACAGTTGCGACCCCATTAACAGTTCTGGCAACGTTCTGATCCAGCTTTGCTCCGCGATATACATTGAAGTTCAGCGGGTAGCCACTAACAAAGTTACCGTGAGCATCTGTCATCGTGGCGGAAATAATCGAACTGTCTATACCGTCCGCCTTCACGTTGTCCAGACGAGAGGCGGTAATGCTGACTAATTTTGCCGTACTGTAGTCAGCAACAAAACTGATGGTGACTTGTTTTCCTGTGGTGTCATAAGCCGTAACTGCAGTTACGGTACTGCTGTCGGCCTTGGTGCTGGTCGCGTTGATCATCACCCGACCTAGTGCATTGGTTCTGGCGGAAGACTGGCTCAGGATCGCGCTTCCTGAGACGTGAAAGGTCACTTCCTCGTTGACGACCGGATTGCCATTGGCATCTTCCACCAGAGCAGAAACAGTTATAGCCTCTCTTCCATTGGCCCAGACTCCTAACCCTGTTGAAGCCAGACTGGCAATACTCGCCGTTTCACTGTCAGCCACAAAGGTCACTGTGGCTTTTTTACCGGTGCTCTCACTGTCCGTTTTAGCCGTTACTGTAATGCTGCCAGCGGTGACATGGGTCAATGCCACATTAATGATCCCCTCACTGTTGGTCGTCGCCAAATTGGGGGTCACATCTGCTCCGCCACTGGCGTAAACGGTTACCTGAGCATCATTCACAAGGTTGCCCTGGGCATCCTTGACCACGGCTTGCACGTTGATCACTGAGTGACCATTCGCCTGGGCTGTGGCAGGGAAGGCAGTAAGGCTGTCTACTTTTGCCGTATCGATATCAGCGATAAAACTGACGGATGCGCTTTTACCCGTATTATCAGCCTCGGTAATAGCGGTGATCATACTGCTGGTTGCGACCAGGCTTCTCAGTTCCACTTCAGCAATGCCGTTTGGGGCTGAAATGGCAGACAGATTACTGAGCTGGGCGTTACCTTTAACGCTGAAGGAAACTTTAGCCCCGGTGACCAGGTTGCCATTGCTGTCTTTCATCGTCACGGTAACAAGCGAATAATCGATGCCGTTTGCCTTCACTTTGCTTGTGCGCGAAGCGGTGATGCTGTCTATTTTTGCCGTAGCCTGGTGAGCTATAAAGCGCACAGAAGCCTGTTTTCCGGTGCTGTCAAGGTTGGAAATCGCCGTTACGGTAAGGTTTTCAGCGCTAAGGCTGGTAAGCGTGGTGCTGGCAAGACCATCAACAGTGGTTGCGGACGTCTGGCTTAACTTTCCTTTGCCCTGCACGTTGAAGAACACCTTCGCACCGCTGACAAGGTTGCCGTGGGCATCTCTTACCGTGGCGGTAAGAACCGAGTTGTCAGTGCCATTCGCTATGACGTTTGCGATCCGCGAAGCGGTCAGGCTGTCGATTTTTGCGGTAGTGACATCCGCCATAAAGCTGACGGAAACCTGCTTGCCGTTGGTATCAAAATCAGTCACTGCTTTGACAGTACTGATCGCGGCAGCGGTGCTGGTGAGTTGTACTTTGGCAATGCCATCGCGGGTACGGGCTGAAGACAGGTTCAATTTACCCTGGCCGGTCAACACGCTGAACACCACGTTGGCATTATTGACCAGGTGGCCGTTAGCATCTTTTACCGTCACGGTAAGGACAGACATTTCACTGCCGTTCGCGTTCACCTCGGTAAGAGGAGAGGCGGTCAGGCTGTCGATTTTCGCGGTAGCGATATCAGCTATAAAGTTAACGGAAACCTGTTTACCTGCGGTGTCAAAGTCAGCTACTACCGTAACCGTGCTGCTACCGACAGATTGACTGCTAAGCGTGACCGTTGCTGTGCCGTCGCTGGCGGTTTTAGCCGTTAAGGCGCTCAAGCTGGCCTGACCATTGACGCGGAAAGTCACTGAAACGCCGCCGACGGCATTACCCTGGTTATCTTTAACCAGCGCGGTCAGCACTGAATTGTCGTTGCCGTTGGCCTTCACTTCAGAGGCCCGTGAAGCGGTAAGACTGAAGATTTTTGCTGTGGTCGCATCGGCAATAAAGCTGACGGTGGCATCCTTTCCGTAATAGTCAGAATCAGTTATTGCACTGACAGCGACGATCTCCGCAACCGTGTTGGTGAGTTGCACAATAGCGATGCCGTTTTTGCTGGTGGCGTACTGCTGGATTAATTTGCCCGATCCGGTATTGATAAAGTACACCTGTGCCCCGCTGACAAGGTTGCCTTTGGCGTCTTTCACCGTTGCGCTCAAAGTAGACGTGGCTATACCGTTCGCTTTTACCTCCACTGCTGGCGAGGCGACAAGGCTGTCGATGAGGGCTGTAGCAACGTCTGCCGCAAAGCTAACCGAGGCCTGTTTGCCAGTCGAGTCAAATGAGGTGGTGGCAGTGACGGTACTGCTGCTTGCCGAAGAGCTGCTCAGCGTGACCGTTGCCGTACCGTCATCGCCGGAGCGCGCTGACGCCTGGCTTAACGTGGCTTCACCAGTAACCGCAAAGTTCACCATTACGCCGCTGACGGTGTTGCCGCGAGCATCCTGCACTACCGCCTTAAGTTCAGAGATATCAATGCCATTCGCTTTCACCCCTGAAGTGGGTGAGGCGGTAAAACTGCCTACCTGTGCCGTACTGATATCCCCGACAAAGGTCACGGTGGCCTGCTTACCGATCTTATCATCGGCCGTGTTTGCGCTGACGGTGCTGCTGCCAGATCGGGTGCTGGTGAGATTGACTCTGGCCAGACCTTCCTGGTCAGTAATGACGGCACTCTGGCTGAGTTTAGCGCCGCCTGTGGCACTGAAGCTAACGCTCGCGCCACTGACTAAGTTACCGTTAGCATCCTTCACCAGAGCCGTCAGTACACTGAGGTCTGTGCCATTCGCATTCAGATCCGTGGCCGGTGTCGCCATTAAGACATCAACTTTCGCCGTACGAATATCCCCGACAAAGGTCAGCGTTGCCTGCTTGCTCATGCCATTGGCAGAGGCTGTTAACGTCACGTTGCCCGCCAGTTTACTGGTAAGGTCAACCGTGGCCGAGCCGTTGCTGTCTGTCACTGTGGTCGTTGTAGAAAGGGCAGCGGCTCCTTTAACAGCGAAGGTCACTGCTGCATTGCTGATTGGGTTTCCGTAATAATCCGCCACGATAACGTTGGCTTTATTGGCTGCTTTGCCATTCGCTGCGGCATTGTTGACGACAACAGTCAGCTCAGCCAGTTCGGCAGTGCTGCTGTCAGCAATGAAGTTCAGGGTTTTGCTGTCGCTGTTGCCGTTATCCAGATGGGAGAAGAGAGTGACTTTCCCGGCACGGGTGGAGGCCAGCGGCACAGTGGTCATTCCTGAAGTGTCGGTAATTTGCAGGGCTTCACAGCTGTTAGCGCCTTTCAGGATACAGCGGTCATTAATGCCTGAGACTACGAAGCGAACGCGGTGATCGCTTAACAGATCCCCTGATTTACCCGTCACTTTGGCCTGAAGTTGCACCGTATCCACGCCGTTAGCAACGACGTTATCCGCAGGTTTTACCTCAAGCGTCACGAGGGTGGTGGAGGGAACAAGGTGAATTACCACGGTACTTTCAGGCGACTCATTGCCGTTGTTATCAGTAGCGATAGCCGAAAGCGTATAGCTGTTGACGCCGCCCTCGTGATGATATTTCGGTAATCTGACCGCCACAGAGGTGGCCGAGTCCTGGATGACCGTACCGCCAGCCGCCAGTAACTCTGCTGCGCGCCAGTCAATTTTCTTCAATCCGTACTTGGCGCGTACGTTGGCGGTAATCACCGTGGTTGAGGCTGCTTCAGCGGTCACGGAAGAGGGCAGCGACAGGGAGATCAGGTTCTGTTTACGGTACTGCATGACGATGTTGTAGTTACGATCGACAAAATCATAGCGTGCACCAGGCAGGCTACGCATAACCCGGACGGTTTCCCTGTCCGTCTGTTCGTTCCAGGAGAGGCCCAGGCGATAATTAATGTCCAGCCCGACAAAACTGTCGGAACCGCTGCCTGATTTGTGCCCTGCTTTGAACGTCAATAAGGGAATCGGCGTGTAGTTCAGCGTGGTTGTCACCGCCGAAGGGGAATCTTGCAGGCCGCTCGGGCTGGCTGAATTATCAAGGATAATCCCTTTGCCGAAGTACTTTTCATACTTCACGGAGGCGCCAAATTGCGGGTAGAAGGGCAACCACGCATCCGCAGCCAGATCATAACCATTGGCTGGCCGTTCGTCGTAATCTTCCATCGCCTCCAGAGGCGACTGGTGCCAGTCGGTGAGGCGCTGATATTTATTGGCGCTCAGTTTTAAGAAGTGAGTCCAGGCTTCAGCCCCCAGGCTAAAACGCGCATTATTGCCGGTGATGTCCCGGTCATAAAAGCTATTGACCCCAAGCATGATGTGATCGGAAACGTAATGACGCAGGCCCAACCCGACATTCACCGTGGTGCGCTCTTTGTTGACGCGAATACCTTGCTGGTTGTAGACCAACGTACTGGGCGCATCCCATAACGGCAGCAGCAGATCTGCACTGGCTTCACCATAGGAGTTGAACTGGAGCCGTGTATTACCGCTTTGGCCCATCCAGTCTCGCAGCGCATTACTGGCCATTTCGTTGGCGAGACCGGAAATGACACCGAATCCTGCCTGGGAGCGGCTGTCCGCTCCCATCACTTGCCAGAACTGTTTAATTCCTTCGAGCGGGCGTAAATCTTTTTCATCAGCCTCACGGGATCGTTGCATATCTTCATTCAGTAACAGCGATTTTTCTTCTGATAAGCGGCTATGGCTTCCTTCAAGAGAGGGAAGCTGTGACAGGAGAGGGTGTTTGTTCTCCTGGTTGAAGATGTGACTGCTTTCGGACGTCAGTAGCTTAGAGGAAGATGAGAACGGGGAAGAAAATGGCAGTGATGTTGCTGAAGGCGCTACTGCAGGAAGGGTAAGATGAACCGTTTCTTTTGCCTTCCGGGGCTCTTCAGACGTGCGCTCAACCGACTTTCTATCTGGTATATTGCTGACGTCCCTGTTCAACTCCGCCATCGTATCACTCAAGGCGATCATACTTGACTCCGCCCGGGCTGTAGAGGAATAGACTGGCAGGCCCACAGAGACAACTAAATGATTAAGAATAATCAGAATTGAGGCGAGTTTCTTAAATTTTAAATCCATATCTTCCCGTCCTGGAAAAATATCCATAACCCCGGAGGTGAGGTTATGGAAATTAGCAACAAAGTGTGTAGAAGATGATTATCGTTTTTTTAATGCGGTAGGGTATCAGCGGCAAAGAGTGGTTTTTTTAGATCTGGCTGATGGTTTTCATTTTTTTTTGTATCTCCAGGAAGGCCTGACTTTTTACTCGCTCACAGACCATGTTGAGTTTATCGTTCAGCGTGAGCGTCATCAGTTCTTTCGGATCCTGTTCCATCAGGCCTTCATGGCTTTTAAAATAGGCGTGAGAATGATTAATTTTGTCAAATTGCAGTCGATACTGAGTGAAAGACTCATAATTAAGTCCCTTCAGGATGTCAAAATTGTCCACACACTTTTTGCCATCGGTCTTTTGCTTCACTAAGCTATCACCGGTTTTTTTTACCGTTCCTTTTTGCCCGGGGGCAGAGCTACAGGCGCACAGCGTCATTGAGAGAAGAACAAGTGAGAGTAACTGAGGAGCCTTCATTTTATATATCCTTATAGCTAACTAAGCCGGCTGTGAATGTGTTGAGGAGTAGTGATTTTACTTTCAGATAAAAACGGCCATTTACTAAACTGAAATTTAGAGGTTTAGTGAGTAATTAAGTCACTATAATTGAGTTTTCCTTAACAACTTTTGCATGATGATAAGGTTGCGAGCAGGGTTAATGAAATCGTTTTTTTCGATTGGTTTTAGGGTTTGGATCTTTGTAAACGAACTGGATGGTAATAAAATTCTTATTTATTAACTGGAAGTGTTATCTATTCCGTTAATAAATAAACGCAGTTATTATGGGTGTTATTTGGTGAGGGTTTCATTAATATTACTGAGTTGTCAGGTTAGTTATCCGTATTCTGACGGCAAGTAGAGGTAAAATTAAGAGAGTGTTATTAGAGGAGGGAGGTAAGAACTTTTTAAGCAATTTTAAGGTTTAAGGGGTAAACAGGAGGGCGGTAGAGTGTGAGCAGTTAAACACTCTGCATGGCAGAGTGCTCAATAGAAACGGCTATTCAATAAAGGTGTGCGGATAGAACCGAGACAGATCCTGAGTAATCAACGCCCGGTCTTCGCGTATCCCAATGCCAGCAGGTTGATCGTCGATCAGCCAGCTGCCAATTAAGGTATAGCTGTCGCCAAATTTTGGCAGCGGATGGAACTGCTGAACAATCATCCCTTCTTCGCCATACGGACCGTCTGCACGGGCAATTTCCTTGCCATTTTCCATAATGCTGATGTTCGACCCTTCACGGGAAAACAACGGCTTAACCACATATTTATCCATATGCGGCACGTCATCTTCTGCAAAATAGGCCGGCAACAGATTAGGGTGGTCAGGGAACATCTGCCACAGCAGCGGCAGCAACGCCTTGTTGGAAATAATGCTTTTCCAGGCCGGTTCCAGCCAGCGCACGCCAGCATCTTCCAGCTTGGTGGAGAACACCTCGCGCAGCATGAATTCCCACGGATACAGCTTGAAGAGATTGCCAATCACCTGGTCATGCACATCGGTGAACTGGCCTCTTTCACCCAGGCCGATTTCATCCATGAACAGGAATTCGCTTGGTAAGCCGGCTTCAGTGGCACAATCCTGTAAATACTGAACGGTTCCGCGATCTTCATCAGTATCGCGGCAGCAGGCAAAATGCAGCCAGCTGAAGCCATGTTGCTGGTGAAGGGCCGCAAAGCGCTCGATCAGCTTCTCCTGCAGGCTATTGAACTGATCGCTGCCAGTGGGCAAATTACCCGCCGCCTGTTGGTCCTCCAGCCAGATCCACTGAAAGAACGCCGCCTCATACAACGAGGTGGGTGTATCAGCGTTGTTCTCCAGCAGCTTAATGTCAGAGTGACCATCCCAGGCCAGATCCAGCCGCGAATAAAGCGAAGGCTGGCTGGTTTTCCATGAGGCGCGCACGAAGTCCCAGGTGTGCTTAGGAATGCGGAATTTGGTCAGCAGCGCTTCGCTGTTCACCACTTTTTCCACCACCTGTAAGCACATCTGATGCAGTTCGCTGGTTACGTCCTCCAGCTTTTCAATTTGCTGGAGCGTGAACTGGTAGTGAGCATCCTCACACCAGTAAGGCTCGCCGTGCATGGTATGAAAACGGAAACCGTATTCGGTGGCCTTTTCACGCCAGTCCGGGCGTTCAGCGATAGCAAGACGCTTCATGGCATCAGCCCCCTGAAGTACGGCGGGAACCGGAAGTCGCGCTGCTACGTTGTGCGGTAGCCTGTTTGGCTACGCTGTCACCAAAGCCGCCACGGGTTACCGTGCTGGTGGTGGCAGGTTTAGGCGCCATGGCCGTTTTCGGCACGTTCATGGTGCGGCCAGGTGTGGCTGCGCCAAAACTTTTACCGCTGGCATCAACAAACTTGCCGTTTGCCGGGCTGTTTGGCGCGCGTGAGGTGAACAGCGGTTGTTGCTGTCCGCCAAACCCGCCACCCATCATCCGGCCCATCATGTAGCCCGCCATCAGCGGCATCCAGAAGCTTCCGCTCTGCTGAGATTCTGCATTGGTGGTGCCCACGCCAGCTTGGGCAGGAGCCTGCTGACACTGACCTTCACCAAACTCTGCCACGCAGTCTTCACGCGTTGCATATTTAGGGGCGGTTTTTTCGGCTTCTGTTTTGGCGTTATTGAATGCCGTGGTGCATTGCTCGCTCTTGCCCGGGTTGGCGCTGGAGCAGTCGTCGGCATTTTGATACAGGGAAACACTTTCATCCGATTGTTCACAACCGGCAAGCATAAAGACCGCGGTGACCGCTAAGGCTACCGGGGTTAAGTGTCGTGCGCTCCAGCTTTTGCGAAAGGAGGCATGATTGATTTGTTTAGTCCGTTTCATCACGTTCTGTCCTGTGCCCAAAGGTAGTGCATAGAATAGGGTAAGAGCGGTGATAAATGAAGCGATGAGGGCAAGTGGGAGGGGGATCTTTACTTAGCTATACGTTTGATTGTGAAGGAGCAGCAGGCGCTGCTCCTTCCCTTAATCACTTACCGAAAGGATTGCCGCTGGCACGGGCAGGCGCGGTACTTTGCGCAACCGGTGAAGCAGGCGCTCGGGCTGGTGCGGCATTGCCGTTATCCGCCGAGTTATTTTGCTCTGGGGTTTCAGGCGCTACCGTCTCTGGAGAGGTGGAAACATCTTTGCCCAGGCGAGCATTCAGCGACTGCAGATCCTGCTCATTCAGCGTACCCAGCGCAGACTTGATGTTCAGCTCATTGATCATGTAGCTGTAACGCGCGTCGGAAAGCTGCTGTTTAGCGTTAAACAGGGTTGAGGTCGCATCCAGCACATCAACGATGGTACGGGTACCCACCTGATAACCGGCTTCCATCGCATCAAGGGAGCTCTGCGCAGACACTACGGCCTGACGATAAGCATCAATGCTGCTGATGGACGCATTCACGTTATTAAAGGAAGAACGTACGGTCTGAATAGCAGAACGGTGCGCGCTTTCTAACTGCTCGCTGGCAGCAACGTAAGAATACTGTGCCTGCTTAACCTGGGAAGTCACCGAGCCACCGCTGTAAAGCGGCAGAGAGAAGCTCAGGCCAACCTGGTTAGAACCGGTGATGCTGTCATCGGTCGCAGAAGTCTGGTTGGCACGGCTGCCACCGTATTTGTTGTTAGACATGCCGGTAGACGCGGTCAGGTCCAGCGTTGGCATATGGCCCGTTTCTGCTGAACGGATGGTTTCGCGCGCCAGATCCTGTGACAAACGAGCAGACAACAGGCTCAGGTTACGGCTTTCTGCTTCTTTCAGCAGAGAATTCACGGGCTGAGGTTTTTCCGTTTTGAAGCGGTCAACGTTCAGCGAGGCCAGGCTTGGGTAGTAGTTGCCTGTAACCTGACGCAGGATTTCAACGTTGTTATCCAGCGCGTTACGTGCGGTTACTTCGTTGGCCAGCACGCTGTCATACTGTGCGCGGGCGTTCTGCACGTCCGTGATAGCGACCAGACCCACGTTAAAGCGCTGGGTAGTTTGATCTAACTGACGATAAATAGACTGTTTCTGCGCTTCGGTATAGGAGAGCGTATCAATCGCGTTCAGCACGTTAAAATAAGCGGTGGCGGTGTTCAGGATCAGCGTTTGTTGCGCCGTCTGATAAGTCACGTCCTGAATACCCGCTTGTTTTTCCTGCAGAGTCAGTGCGCGCCATTTTGACATATCAAAAAGGGTCTGAGTCAGTTGCAGCGTACCGCTGGTGGTGTTGGAGTTGAGACCACTGCTGTCGCGATAACCGTTGTTATAGGTATAATCAGCACCCAAGCCTAACTGTGGCAGTAACGGGCTACGGGCTTCGTTGATTTTCTCAAAGGCCGCATCACGATCTGCTGCAGAACTGCGAAGATCGGGGTTAGACAAACGAGCCTGCTGGTAAATCTGCAACAGGTTTTCTGCCTGACTGGCGACGCTGAAGCAGCCCAGGCTCAGGCCGATGAGTAACGGGAGCAGTTTCTTCATTTGCATTCCTTGTAGTGCAGCAAAATTGCTATGGTAGCGCTGACGTAAGCCAAAAAATAATCGCCGATTCTAGCAGAGTAGACGGAGCAGTTAAGTTGGCTGAACGTGCCATGTTGCCCTAATTTACTTAAATAATTCATTAAGAACCACACTATCAGCGGATTCGGGTTGCTTTTCTCGTCTTCGCACTCATTCGGAATGGAGCTGCCCCGATGGAAAACAGCAAAAAATACCCAGTGACTTTCACAAAAAACGATGTAGAAATTATTGCACGAGAGACACTTTATAGCGGTTTTTTTTCACTCACCAGCTACCGTTTTCGCCACCGCTTGTTTAAGGGAGGGATGAGTGGTGAAGTAAAAAGAGAAGTCTTTGAGCGCGGACATGCCGCAGTGCTGCTACCCTATGACCCCGTCCGTGACGAAGTGGTGCTGATCGAACAAATCCGAATTCCCGCGTTTGACAGCAGTGAGACGCCCTGGCTGTTAGAATTAGTCGCCGGGATCGTTGAACCGGGTGAAACGCCAGAAGATGTCGTCCGGCGTGAAGCGGAAGAAGAAGCCGGGATCACTCCCGCTCGTGTTAAACCGGTGCTCAGTTATCTGGCGAGCCCTGGTGGCACCAGCGAGCGGTTGAATATCCTGGTGGGAGAAGTGGATGCCAGCGTGGCGAAGGGAAACCACGGTCTGGAGGAAGAGAATGAGGATATTCTTGTCCATGTGGTCAGCCGCGAGCAGGCTTATCAATGGGTGGAAGAGGGGAAGATAGATAACGCAGCCTCTGTCATCGCATTGCAATGGCTTGAACTGCACCATAAAAAATTACGAAGCGAGTGGAAAACCGAATGATTAAGCGCTATGTACCTGATTTCCCTGAAATGATGCGCGTGTGCGAAACCAACTTCGCCCAACTGCGTCGCCTGCTGCCTAAAGAAGACCAGGCGGGAGAGTCAGTGACCTATCAGGTGAACGGTGCCCACTATTCTGTCACCATCCAGGAATCGACGCGTTACACCACGTTGGTGGAAGTGAAGCAAACCGCGCCAGCCGTCAGCTATTGGAGCTTGCCTGCCATGTCTGTCAGGCTGTATCACGATGCGATGGTTGCGGAAGTGTGTTCAACGCAACAGATCTATCGCTTCAAAGCGCGCTATGATTATCCTAATAAAAAGCTCCATCAGCGTGATGAAAAGCATCAGATAAACCAGTTCCTTGCCGACTGGTTGCGCTACTGTTTAGCACATGGCGCGATGGCCGTACCGGTTTGTTAAGACACAACTGAGATGGCGTTAACCCTAAGGATTTTGATTGGATAGCCTGTTAAAACTTCCTGCGGCTGATGGGTCAAGGGTCAGGATATTACAAATAACCGATACCCATTTATTTGCAGGTAAAGACGAAACGCTGCTGGGTGTGAACACCTGGGCCAGTTACGACGCGGTACTGCAGGCGATATCAGCCAGTCCCCGTCACTATGATCTGATTGTCGCTACGGGCGATCTGGCTCAGGATCATACTGTCGAAGCCTATCAGCATTTCGCTGAGGGTATTGCTCGCCTGCCTGCTCCTTGTGTCTGGTTGCCGGGAAATCACGATTTCCAGCCAGCCATGTTCAGCACCCTTGCCGAATCCCAGATTGCCGATGAAAAGCATGTGCTGATTGGCGATCGCTGGCAAATCGTGCTGTTAGACAGCCAGGTGTTTGGCGTGCCGCACGGTATGCTCAGCGACTATCAGCTTGAATGGCTGGAGAAGACGCTGGCGAAAGAGCCTCAGCGTCACACGTTGGTGCTGTTGCATCATCACCCGCTGCCTTCTGGCTGCACCTGGCTTGATCAACACAGCCTGCGGAATTCCCATATGCTGGACGCGGTACTGCAAAAATACCCGCTGGCGACCACGCTGATTTGCGGCCATATCCACCAGGATCTCGATCTGAACTGGAATGGACGCCGGCTGTTGGCTACGCCGTCGACCTGTGTGCAGTTCAAGCCACACTGCACCAATTTCACCATTGATTCCGAAGCGCCGGGCTGGCGTTGGCTGGATCTTCTGCAGGACGGTAAGGTGGAAACTCAGGTAGAACGTCTGGCGACCCGTGCCTTTAGCCCCGATCCTGATTCTGAGGGTTACTGATGGCCACGCTACTTTACCTGCATGGCTTCAACAGCTCCCCGCAGTCGGCGAAAGCCACTCAGTTCCGTGAGTGGCTGGCCGTTAATCACCCCGATCTCAAGGTGCATGTCCCCCAGTTGCCTGCTTTTCCTGGTGAAGCAGCGCAGATGCTGGAGAACTGGATCCTGTCTTCAGCGGGCGAACAGATCGGCATTGTGGGCTCTTCTTTGGGCGGGTATTACGCCACCTGGCTGTCACAACGCTTTCATCTTCCGGCGGTAGCGGTGAACCCGGCGGTGCGGCCTTTTGAGCTGTTGTCGGATTATCTGGGCAACAACGAGAACCCATACACCGGCCAGCAATATGTGTTAGAGTCACGCCATATTTACGATCTGAAAATGATGCAGATTGACCCGTTAGAGTCGCCGGATTTGCTCTGGCTGCTGCAACAAACGGGCGATGAAGTGCTCGACTACCGTCAGGCCCTGGACTACTACAGCGCCTGCCGCCAGACGGTAGAAGAGGGCGGCAATCATGCTTTTATCGGATTCGAACGCCATTTCTCCCCGATCCTCGACTTCCTGGGCTTATCCTCCGGCTGACGTGAGTCGCGGCGACTGGCCTCTCACTTTTAGCCACCAATCAGATTTATACGATGACTCAATCCAGCTATAACGCTGACTCCATTGAGGTACTCAGCGGCCTTGAACCCGTTCGTCGCCGTCCGGGAATGTACACCGATACATCACGTCCTAATCACTTAGGTCAGGAAGTGATCGATAACAGCGTCGATGAGGCGCTGGCGGGCCATGCCAAACGCGTCGAAGTGATCCTGCATGCCGATCAGTCGTTAGAAGTTATTGATGACGGCCGCGGCATGCCGGTGGATATCCACCCGGAAGAGGGTGTTCCAGCCGTTGAGCTGATCTTCTGCCGTCTGCATGCTGGTGGTAAATTCTCCAACAAAAACTACCAGTTCTCCGGTGGCCTGCACGGCGTAGGGATCTCTGTAGTTAACGCCCTTTCCACGCGAGTGGAAGTGACGGTTCGCCGTAATGCCGAAGTCTATGAAATGGCCTTCGAGAATGGCGATAAAGTGGAAGATTTGCATGTCACCGGCACCGTGGGCAAGCGTAATACCGGCACCCGCGTGCGTTTCTGGCCTGACGTAAACTTCTTCGACAGCCCACGCTTCTCCGTTTCCCGCCTCAGCCATTTGCTGAAGGCAAAAGCGGTGCTTTGCCCCGGCGTAGAAATTGTTTTCAAAGACCATGTTAACAACACCGAACAGACCTGGTGCTATGCCGATGGCCTGACCGATTACCTGTGTGAAGCGGTAAACGGCTTGCCTACGCTGCCAGAGCGTCCCTTTGTTGGCGCTTTCGCCGGGGATGTGGAAGCGGTTGACTGGGCGCTGCTGTGGCTGCCGGAAGGCGGTGAGCTGCTGACCGAGAGCTATGTAAACCTGATCCCGACCATGCAGGGCGGCACGCACGTTAATGGCCTGCGTCAGGGCCTGCTGGATGCGATGCGTGAATTCTGCGAATACCGCAATATTCTGCCGCGCGGCGTGAAGCTGTCTGCGGAAGATATTTGGGACCGCTGTGCTTACGTGTTGTCCGTCAAAATGCAGGATCCGCAGTTTGCCGGCCAGACTAAAGAGCGCCTCTCTTCACGCCAGTGCTCGGCATTTGTTTCAGGTGTGGTGAAGGATGCCTTCAGCCTGTGGCTGAACCAGAACATTCAGACCGCTGAGATGCTGGCCGAAATGGCGGTGTCCAGTGCGCAACGCCGGATGCGCGCCGCCAAGAAAGTGGTGCGTAAGAAGTTAACCAGCGGCCCGGCATTGCCTGGCAAACTGGCTGACTGCAGCGCGCAGGATCTGGCCCGCACCGAGCTGTTCCTGGTGGAAGGGGATTCTGCAGGCGGATCGGCCAAGCAGGCGCGAGATCGTGAATATCAGGCGATCATGCCGCTTAAAGGTAAGATCCTGAACACCTGGGAAGTCTCTTCTGATGAAGTGTTAGCTTCACAGGAAGTGCATGATATCTCGGTCGCGATCGGTATTGATCCTGACAGCGAAGATCTGAGCCAGCTGCGCTACGGCAAAGTTTGTATCCTTGCGGATGCGGACTCCGATGGACTGCACATCGCCACGCTGCTGTGTGCGCTGTTTGTCCGTCACTTCCGCACGCTGGTGAAAAACGGCCACGTCTACGTTGCGATGCCGCCGCTTTACCGCATCGATCTGGGTAAAGAGGTCTATTACGCACTGGATGAAGAAGAGAAAGCCGGCATTCTTGACCAGTTAAAGCGCAAAAAGGGCAAACCTGGCGTACAGCGCTTTAAAGGTCTGGGCGAAATGAACCCGCTCCAGCTGCGCGAAACTACCCTTGATCCCAACACCCGTCGTCTGGTTCAGCTAACGGTTGAAGATGATGAAGTGGAGAAGACCATGGCGGTGATGGATATGCTGCTGGCGAAGAAGCGCTCGGAAGACCGCCGCAACTGGCTGCAGGAAAATGGCCATACGGCTGAGATCGAAGCTTGATGGTTGGCTGAGACAAAGACAGATAAACAGTCTGAATCTCTGGCTGATATAAAAAAACGCCGGTAACTGAGTTACCGGCGTTTTTATTTACCCGTTACACGGCGTTATTAGCGCACCAGGTGCAGGAAGTGAAGGTGCTTTTCGTACTGGTCAAGAATGTCATGAAGGATCTGTTCTTGCGTCCAGCTCATCACGTCATAATCCTGACCCCCTTCTTTTAAGTGGACCTCAGCACGGTAGTATCTGTGCTCTTCATCGCGTTCTTCATCCTTTAGCCCAATCAGGGCAAATGCAGGCTGGATATAAGCCCTCAGCCGCACTTCATAGACAAAGTTCAGGTGGTCATCACCGAAATCTACCTCAAACCGTATGCGGTCATCGTGGGAGTCATCGGTTGAAGAGGGCGTACCCTGTTTGGCTAACTCGGCCTCTACCATTGCCATCGCGGGTTGGATAACCTCGCTCATAAAACGTTTAACCTGCGAACGCTTAGGGAAGTAGGCGATATTACGCAGTCGCCGTTGCCATGGAATGGGGTTGCGGGAAGCCGTTGGCGCTATGGTCGTCATCTGCTGGCTGTCGCGTTTATAAGCATCAATTCGCAAGGCTTTTAGCAGCCCATAGATCGACACCAGCAAGATCATCGAGAAGGGTAAGGCGCTGGCAATCGTCACCGTCTGTAATGCCTTCAGTCCTCCGGCTAACAGCAGCGTAATCGCCACCACGCCCATCATTCCCGCCCAGAAAATACGCTGCCAGAGCGGCGTCTTATCAGTGCCGCCCGAGGCCAACGTATCAACGACCATGGCACCGGAGTCTGCCGAAGTGACAAAGAAGACCACCACCATTGCCATGGCGATGAAGGAAAGTATGTTGCCAAACGGGAAGTGCTCAAGGAAATTAAACAGCGCCAGAGCGACGTCGCTTTGTACTGTATCTGCCAGGTCTCGTGCGCCTTCAGCCACGATCAGATGGATCGCGCTGTTGCCGAAGAAGGTCATCCACAGCAGGGTAAAGCCAGCTGGAACAAACAGAACGCCGGTAACGAATTCACGGATGGTACGCCCGCGTGAGACGCGTGCGATGAACATACCGACGAACGGAGACCAGGAGATCCACCATCCCCAATAGAAGAGCGTCCAGCCACCCAGCCACTGAGATGACTTAGGTTCATAAGCATAGAGATTGAAGGTTTTGCTGACAATCTCCGACAAATAACCGCCGGTGTTTTCAACAAAAGATTTTAGCAGCAGCACTGTCGGACCGAGCGTACCAACCAGCACCAGCAGCAGAACCGCCAGGCCAAGGTTTAACTCGGAGAGAATTCGAATCCCTTTATCCAGCCCGGAGACAACCGAAATAGTCGCCAGGCCAGTAATCGCGATAATCAGACAGACCTGCACCGTTTCGTTAATGGGCAAACCAAAGAGATGGTTTAACCCCGCATTGACCTGAAGTACGCCGTAACCCAGTGAGGTAGCGACACCAAAGACGGTACCAATGACCGCAAAGATATCTACAGCATGGCCTATCGGGCCATAGATTCTGTCACCAATGATCGGGTACAGCGCCGAACGCAGCGTCAGCGGCAGTCCGTGGCGGTAGCTGAAGAAAGCCAGGATCAGTGCCACGATGGCGTAGATCGCCCAGGCGTGCAGCCCCCAATGGAAGAAGGTCAGACGCATGGCTTCTTTGGCGGCCTCTACCGTTTCCGGCGCACCAACAGGCGGAGAAAGATAGTGCATCACCGGCTCAGAGACGCCGAAGAACATCAGCCCAATCCCCATGCCAGCGGAGAACAGCATGGCAAACCACGAGACGTAGCTAAAGTCTGGCTCCGCATGGTCAGGGCCAAGTTTTATGTTGCCGTAGCGTGAAAGGCCAAGATAGCTGACGCTTAGCAGGATCAGGGCTACGGTGAGGATATAAAACCAACTTGCGTTGGCAAAAATTCCCTTTTGTAGCGCTTCGAATTTACTGTTTGCTAGTTCGGGAAACAGCGCTGCGAACGCACAGAGGAGAATGATAAGAAGAGCGGAAATGAAAAAAACGGGTGGGTTAATTTGACTCTTTCGAGCCGGTGTTTCACTGCTTTGTTGGCTCATAAGTTACCTGTAATCCCAAAGTGAATAGCGGTATTTGCAGAGTTTTCATGTCTGATAACCGCAAAATTGATAAAGATAATTCTGTCATAGCATAGGAAAAAAAAGTGATGGGAACAAATATTTACATTTATTGACAGGTTCTGAAACGTTCTGGGCACTCAAGCCGGAGCCAGATTTAGTGAAAGCGCGTACCAAAATATTTTCTGACTCTGGGGATGCCGGGTCATGGACTGGGATGATCCGCAATGGACTCGATCTGTGTAGATGGCCCATTGCGGTAAAACTGCTATCGGTGTTCTGGAGGGTGACAGTCTGCGGATCGGGAAAAGCCTGTTTGCTGGTTTCTCACCGCAGAGCCTGAAGAATATCAGCAGCGGCTTTCACCCGAGCCGGGTTCGGGTAATTCTTGTTAGCCAGCATCACAATCCCGAGTTTCTCTGCGGGGATAAAAGCGAGATAAGAGCCAAAGCCATTGGTGCTTCCGGTTTTGTGAACCCAGCTCTCGGGCGTGGCCGGACGGGCTGGGACAAGCGCTGTTACCTCACGCGGCTTCAGGGCTACGTCGTTGGCGCTGTCGGCGATAATCAGCTGGGGATTGATCGGCCAGTGATACATTTCCCATCCCAGTCCCTGAGTGTAATTGCCTGCCTGGTAATACCCGGCCTGGGCGGTGAGAAGGGCTTTTTTCAGCAGCGCATCCTTAGCCGGAAGGCTTTCAGGATCGATATTTGCCTGTAAAAATGTCGCCATATCCTGCGCACTGGACTTCACGCCGTAAGCCTGTTCATCCAACGCACCCGGCGTTACGCGCACCGGCTCACCATTCTTATATCCCCAGGCATAAGCAGCCTGAGCTGAATCTGGAACGGTAATAAACGTCTGGGTCAGGTGCAGCGGGCTGAAAACCTGCTGCTCCATCAGGGAAGCAAAGCTGACGTTAGCTTTCCTGACCGCTAATAATCCAAACAGACCGATGCTGGCGTTGGAGTAATTGCGCATCGTGCCGGCTTTCCACTGCGGCTGCCAGTGCTGAAAGTAATTCCACACTGCTTTCTGGTCAGTAACGGAGTCCGGCACCTGAAGAGGGAGACCGCCCGCCGTATAGGTCGCCAGGTTCAATAGGGTGATATCACGCCATTGTTTGCCGGACAGTTCTGCGCTGTAGTTTGAGACCGGATCGTCGAGCTTCATCATCCCGCTCTGTGCGGCATAACCGCCCAGTACGCCGGTAAACGTTTTGCTGACCGATCCCAGTTCAAAGATCGTTTTCGAAGACACCGGGCGACCGCTTTTAACCTCTGCAACGCCATAGTTGAAGAGATAAGGCTGGCCCTGATAGATCACCGCAACCGCCATGCCGGGGATCTGCTGCTTGTTAAGCAAGGGGGTAATTTGACGATCCACGATCTCTTTGATCTGCTCGCTGCTTAGCTTTGGGGCAGAAACGGCCTCAACAGAATTCAAAGTCAGTGCAGCAGACAGGAAAACCAACGGCGTAAGCCTGTTAAACATCACAACTCTCCGGCAAATTAATCAGCGGCCTAATGCTAAGGCATCCTCAGGTAAGTTAATACGCCGTTTCCCGCTGACTTCTCTTTTTGTGATGGCTACGGCACTCACTCTTTTTGGCTATTGGCTGTCCGTTTAGTTGATCCCTGGCGATACTTCAGGCTACTCTGCCGCCAACTTGCCGATTAAGGATCTTCTGGTGACCTTCCCGCTGATAAAACGCAGTTTGATCATCTGGTTACTGCTCATGGTGATCCCGCTGGCGATCCTGCCTGGCCTGCAGCTTTATCAGCAGTGGAAAGCGCTGAACACGGCTTTTGAAGAAGTGGAGCTACAGATTGCTTACCGGCTAACGCAGAATGCGGCGGTATTGCCGTTGATCTCGCCCGGTAGCGATGCAAAAGCCCTCAACCATAAATTCCCGCAAATTGTCGACATCGAGCCGCTGCCTGCCGGCAGTTCTCAGGAAGTCCGCATTACCCTTGCCGATAATGGCCGTTACTGGCTGAATAATCCCTGGCAGAATGTCCGCGAGCTGGTGGATTTCCGACCCGTTATCGCCTCGGCCCTGCAGCAGGCCGAGTTCAGCCACCTGACGCTGAGCTGGCAGGAAAACGTGCTGCTGACCTCTGGAAACGGACAGGCAGGCGGGCTGTGGAGTTGGTCGACGACTTTTGCGCAGGATATTCAACCTTTCAAGCTGACCGCTAACGCATCGCCTGACTGGGCGGCCCTTAAAGTATGGCCTTCCTTATTACTGGCGCTGGTGCTGAGTGCATTGGTACTGGCGCTACATCAGCTACAACGTCAGCGGCAGGCCGATCGCCGCGCGCAGTTTTATCAGCATTCCCAGCTGAACGCGTTGGGAGAGATCACCGCAGGAATGGTGCATGAGATCAATCAACCGCTGACCGCGATCCAGACCTGGTTACAGGGCGCGCAACGGCTGGTAGAAAAGGGCGATCTCAGCCTGCTGCCCAAAGCGCTAGAGGGGGCATTGGGCCAGACTCAGCGTATTGCGCTGCTTCTTCAGCGTTTCCGTGACCATCTGGAGCAGCGTGAAGTGAAGATGGAAGCGGTGGACGTCAAGCGCGTCTGGGGACATGTGGAAGATCTGCTGGCGCGTGAAATCCGTGAAGGCGAGATTACCGTGCAGCGCGATCTTGTGACGTCAGCCCCACAGATCCGGGCGGATCGTCTCTGGCTGGAGCAAGTGCTGCATAATCTGTTAAGCAACGCGGTACAGGCGCAGAGCGCTCAGCGAAAAGGTTGGGTGCGCATCCAGAGCAAAGTGGAAGAACACAGTCTGTTGCTGACGCTGACGGACGGGGGAAAAGGGTTTTCAGAAGAGGGCCTGAAGCAGGCGCTGATGCCGTTTTACACCACCCGATCTGAAGGGATAGGATTGGGAATGACGCTGGCTGAGACGCTGGTAGTGCGGATGAATGGCACCATCACTCTGTCGAATCATGATGCTGGCGGTGCCTGCGTGCAGCTGCGTTTTCAACTTTGGGAGAAGGAATGAACGTCTGGTTGATTGATGATGATGCTTCGATCAGGGAATCCCTGAGTTTTCTGTTGCAGACGTTAGGCTGGCAGGTCAATACCTTCGACAGCATTGCCGCCTTTGAGAGCGACGCTTCCGTTACCCCTGCGCTGACCGGTTGCCTGTTACTGGATATCCGTATGCCGGGAAAAAGCGGGCTGAGCTGGCTGGAAGAGACTTCCCGTCACGCTCCTTTATTGCCGGTGATCCTGATGACCGGCCACGGCACTATCGACCTCTGCCGACGGGCGTTCCAGCACGGAGCCTGGGAGTTTTTCACCAAACCGATCGACAGCGATGCGCTAATCGACTGTATAAGTGAAGCTTTCAAAGAGAGCGAACTCCGTGCCGCGCAGCAGCAAGAACGCCAGCAACTGGAAGAGAAGTTTGCTCAGCTGACCAACCGCGAGCGTGAAGTGCTGGCGCTGCTGGTTGAAGGGCAAAGCGCGAAAGAGATCGCTAAAACGCTGTCGCTCTCCCCGCGAACCGCCGAAGCCCATCGAGCCTCAATCTTCGCCCGCCTTAACGTCAGCAACCTTGCTCCGCTGGTTTGGGAATATGCCAGGCTGCAGATGCTTTCAAAACCTGGTAGATCTACCAGGCACGGTGGGTAATTAAGCGAATAGTTAGCCGCAGACTTTTTCCGCACAATAGGGTCCTCTTACCAATAACAGGACGACTGAAATGAAAAAGACCCTTGCTGCTCTGACCTTGCTTGCCAGCTTTAGCGCACTACCAGTGCATGCTGCCACGGCCTCGTTGACTGAAAAAAACATTTCTCTGCAGCAGGCCAATGAGCTGGCATCTGCCGTCATTCAGTCCTGTTCAGCTAAAAAATATAACGTCAGCGTGACGGTGGTAGATCGTGGCGGCAATGTGAAAGCCGTGCAGCGCATGGACAACGCCGGTCCTCACTCACTTGAAGCCAGCCGCATGAAAGCCTTTACCGCTCTGAGCATGAAAAATGCCTCCGGCAAAGTGATGGAAGCCTCTCAGGCAAACGCGGGTGCGGCCAATTTGCGCGACATCCCTGGTCTTCTGTTGCTGGCTGGTGGCTTACCGCTGCGTGATGGCGACCAGGTGATCGGCGCAGTAGGCGTTGGTGGCGCACCCGCTGGAAATCTGGATGAGCAGTGCGCTCAGGCTGCCATCGACAGCGTATTTAAAGGGTAAATAAGGAGGCGTCAAAAATGAAAAAAATCATTCTACTCACTTCCCTGCTGATGGTGTTGGGTTCTGCCCAGGCCGCTGAACCAGTAACGGGCTGTGCCGCTAAGCGCGCAGAGGTTGTTGAACAGATCAAGTATGCCGATGCCCACGGCAACAGCTCGCAGAAAGCGGGGCTGCAAAAAGCGCTGAAAGAGATCGATCAGCATTGCACCAACGAAAACCTGCTGGCCGACCGCCAGCAGAAGGTCAGCGAAAAACAGGCCAAAGTCGCCGAGCGCGAAGCCGACCTGCGTGAAGCGCAGGCCAGCGGCAGCAGCAAGAAAGTGGCGAAGCAGCAGAAGAAGCTGGCCAGCGCACAGGAAGAGCTGAAAGATGCGCAGGATCAGCTGAATAAGTAAATTCAGTCGCGGTAAGAAGGAGCCTTCATCGGCTCTTTTTTTATCCCCCAACAGATTCTGGGATATACTCAGCCGGTCTTCACTTTCGCTAAGGCCATCCTTGAAAATCACGCTTGAAGAACTGCGAGCCTGGGTTGTGGTTGTCGATACCGGTTCGATAACCGCTGCCGCCGATCGGCTGAGCCAGACCACTTCCGGCGTCAGCCGCGCGCTGAGCAGGTTGGAGAAGAAGCTCCAGACCACGTTATTGCACCGCACCACTCGCCGGATTGCGCTCACCGAAGAAGGGCAGATATTCCTGGAACACGCACGGGAGATCCTGCGATCGGTCGAAACGGCAGAAGAGCAGATCGCTCAGCGCCGGGAAATCCCCTCTGGCCGCTTGCGGGTGAATGCCGCAACACCGTTCATGCTGCATGTGATCGTGCCACTGTTGAATGAATTCACCACGCGTTATCCGTTGATCCAACTTGAACTGAATACCGACGATCTGGTTATCGACCTGCTTGAGCAACAGACCGATATCGCGATCCGTATTGGCGAGCTAAGAGACTCCAGCATTCATGCCAGAGCATTAGGCAGCAGCAGATTGCGGCTGGTGGCCAGTCCGGACTATCTGGCGAAATATGGCGTACCGACCTGTGTGGAGGATCTGGCCGATCATCGCCTGTTAGGCTTCAGTCAGCTGGATCGTCATAACATCTGGCCGGTGTGGCAGAGCGAAGGTGAACCGCTGCAAATCAAACCGACAATGTCGGCTTCAAGCGGGGAAACGCTCAGGCAGCTGGCGGTTTACGGGCAGGGAATTGTGCGGATCTCCGACTTTCTCAGCCGCGAAGATCGCGCCAGTGGCAAGCTGGTAACCGTGCTTGATGAGGTCACAAGAGAGATGTATCACCCGATCCACGCGGTGTATTACCGCAACACAACGTTGTCCGTGCGGATCAGCTGTTTCCTCGACTTTCTTACCGAGCAGTTCGCCAGCAAGCCTTTGCTTTAAAGGGCGGATTTCTTCGCCGATGTCAGTAGTAAAATGAGGGGACTCGCCGTTGCTCACTTTGTGATCGAGGTGAGCTGAAGAATTCACCTCCGGGCAAATTATTCAAGACAGTCCATGAGGCGTGGTAGTCAATATTCAGGCCTCCAGTGCCTTTGCAGCAACAGGCTATAACGTGGTCAGATTGCCCGCATTGTCTTTGTCGAAAATCTTATGCTTAATTAAATTCTGCCGCAGCCAGTTCAGTGCCCGACCGGCTTTTTTCTTCCTCGACCACAACAAATCCACCCCAACAATCCAGTCAGTATGCGGGTATTCCTGCTGCCGCAGCTCAACCAGTTTGCCCTCACCCAGCTCCCGCTCAATAAATAAACGCGGTAATGATGCCCAGCCAAGCCCGGCGACGGCGGCATCCAGCATCGCGTTATAGCTCTCAACCCGCCACAATCTTGGGCTTCCCAGATATTCGGTGGTGGAAATGCTGGTTTGCTGATCGCCAAAGGTGATGTGCCGCCAGCGATGTAAATCAGCAAAGGAAACCGGGACAGCTTCTGCCAGCGGATGTGCGGCACTGGCAACATGCACCATCACCAGTTTGCCCAATTGAGCAAACTCAATGTGGTCAATATCCACCGGACGAGAAAGGGTGATCCCCATATCGACTTCGCCACTGCGGACCATAGCCTCTACGTCGCCCTGGAACGGTTCCTTGATATGGATATCAACTTCGGGAAAGGCCATAGAGAATTCATATAAAACGCTGGCTACAGTCAGGTACGGGACTTCGATAGCCAGACTCACATGGGCTTCCGTTTGCACATTGTAGGCACTGATACGTTGCTCCAGCGAATTGCACTGTTCCAGCACGGTTTTGATGTACTCCCGCAGAACGTCACCTTCCGCTGTAAGGCTTATCTGCCGTGGCGTGCGCTCAAAAAGCTGCAGGCCAAACTCATCCTCCAGGTTACTCATCGCCATATTGACAGAGGACTGGGATCGCTTCATTGCCCGGGCCGCAGCAGAGAAGGAACCGTTGCGGGCAACCTGCTCGAAGGTCATAAGTTGTTCCAATGAATACTTCACTATTCCCTCCACCTTTCAATAAAATTGAAAACAGCTGATTAACTTATATCACTTTAGTCAACATACAGTGAGGGCGACTTGCACCGTATCGTTTACAGGGGGTTACCGATGGCCGCTATTTTAGAAACTGCTCAGGCTGAAGCCACGCTAAGCATGAAGCGTATTGCTTCACTGGGTTTGCAGCATGTGCTGGTGATGTATGCCGGAACCGTCACGGTTCCTTTGATTCTTGCGTCAGTGATGAAGCTGAACGGTAGCGAGACCATTACGCTTATCAACGCCTGCCTGTTAACTTCCGGGCTGGCGACGATGCTTCAGGCAATTGGTGTCGGACGATTTGGTAGCCGACTGCCGTTGATTCAGGGTTGTTCGTTTATCGTGCTGGCCCCCATGGTCATGATTGGGCAGCAATATGGCATGGCCACCATTTTCGGCTCTGCCATTGCCTGTGGTCTGTTCACCGTGGTTGTGGCGCCTTTTTTCAGTCGGCTGGTGCGCTTCTTCCCCTCCATTGTGATTGGCTGTGTGATCACCCTGATAGGGATCTCCCTGATGCCTGCCGCTGCCATCTGGTTGGGGGGCGGGAACCCGGATGCCGCTGATTTCGCGAAACCCGAAAACCTGCTGCTGGGATTCGGCACGTTGCTGATTACCTTGATTTTCTATGCCATGACGCGGGGGGTGTTGCGTAATTTCAGCATCCTCATTGGGTTGCTGGCTGGCACCCTGATCGGGTATGCCTGTGGATTAACCAGTTTTGCTGCTGTGGGTCAGGCTTCCTGGTTCGGTTTCAGTCTGCCCTTTGCCTTTGGCATCCCTCAGTTCCATATCACGCCGGTGCTGGTGTTGTGTCTTTCGATGCTTATCGTCATGACGGAAACCACCGGGAATGTCCTGCTGCTGGATAAAATCATTGGTCAGCCGACCACTTCACGCCGTGTGGCAGATGCGATCCGCGCGGATGGACTCTCGACAATGGTGGGCGGCTGCCTTAACAGCTTCCCTTATAACGCCTTCTCGCAGAATGCGGGGTTAGTGATGATGACCAAAGTCACCCGTCGCTCAGTGCTGGTGGCTGCAGGAGTGATCCTCGTGCTGCTGGGCCTTTTCCCTAAACTTGGCGCGATAATATCAGCCATTCCCAGCCCGGTACTTGGCGGCGTGGCGATCCTGATGTTTGGCATGACCATTGCTGCGGGGATTCAGGAACTGCGTAATACCGACTTCCAGGACGAGAAAAATGTGCTGATCGTCTCCGTGTCGATAGCCGTGGGCGTCTTGCCGATGGCTTTCCCTGCCATTTTCCGGTTTATCCCGCCGTCACTGAAATTATTACTGGATAGCGGGATTTTTCTCGGCGGCTTTACTGCGGTAATCCTCAATGCCGTGCTTAATCGCCCTTCGTTGAAACAGGAGCAAATGCATGACCAGAGCTAATGATATCCACTTTTTACGGCTGTCCAATGAGGTAGGGAAGCGCGCGATGGCGCTGGGTAATCATCCTTTCGGCGCTGTGCTGGTCGCCCCAGATAACCGAACCGTATTACTGACACAGTGCAACATCGATACGGTCAACCATGCTGAATCAACCCTGGCTCGCATTGCTGCCAGCAATTTTACTGCCGAGTATTTGTGGGACTGTACGCTGTATACGGCTGTGGAACCCTGCTGCATGTGTGCCGGGACCCTCTACTGGGCGAATATTGGCAGGGTGGTGTACGGCATGAGTGAGCAGCGGTTGCTGGAGTGCACTGGAAATCACGCGGAAAATCCCACGATGAGCCTGCCCGCCGCTGACGTTTTCCGTCACGGACAAAAGGACATTACGCTGGTAGGGCCGGTGATTGAGCTGGAAGAGGAAACGCTGAAGTTACAGCAGGATTTCTGGCAGTCCCGCGTGAGTGTTTGATTTGCTAAGCCTGTTAGCAGGCGGGGAAATCCTTCAGGCATCAAAGCCCGGAATTCCCCGCCCGTGACATTACTTTTTCGCCGCTTCCAGCACAAATATCTTCACATCCACCACATCGGCTTTGATGTTAGAGCGATGCTGCTCCATATGTGCCGCCTGCTGATGCTGCTCCAGATGGCGCAGGGAATCCCAGTGTTCCACCATAAAAATCGAGTCTGGTGAATGCTGCTTCCAGGGAACCTGGGCTTTATAGTCAGTCAGCGCCTGATAGCTTCCGCAGCCCGCTTCCTCCAACACTGTTGGCGTTACGTTCTCAATAGCCTGTAACACGGCCGTACGGCGGCCTGGCTTTACGCAAATTTCAGCGATCACGGTGAGCATAGTCGTTCCTTTTTGGGATGGTCGTCTGACTAGTTAAGCAAAGATTTCGCTCAGATGAGTCCGATAGCGGGCAATATCTGTAGCAATATCCGGCTGTTTAATCACATCGTTACAAATAAAGGTCGGTAAACCTTCCATGCCGAGGAACTGATTGGCTTTGTGGAAGTGCAGGTAAAGACCATCAACGCCGACGCCCTCAAAGAACTGCTCAGGGTCGGTAAAGGCCTGCAGTGGCGCATTCCAGGTCAGGGACAGCATATAGTTGGTGCCCTGAATCAGCCCGCCGGAGCCGTATTTCTTCGCCGCATCTGAACGGGTACGGCCATCGCTGGCGTACAGCGAACCGTGGCCTTCGGTGAACACTTCATCAATGTATTTTTTCAGGATCCACGGCTCGCCCATCCACCAACCTGGCATCTGGTAAATTACGGTATCGGCATCCAGATATTTCTGCACTTCATCGGCAACCACGTAGCCGTCATCGACTACTGTCACCTCAACCTGATGGCCTGCATCACGTAAAAACGAGGCGGCAACCTCGGTCATGGTGTGGTTCAATTCGCCTTTTGAGTGGGCGAAGGCTTTTCCTGCATCAATGATTAAAATCTTGCTCATGCTCTTTGTTCTCCAGTTCATGAAATTACGGCCAGTGTACGCGCGAAAACTGAAGAGAAAAATGTGCGTTTGATCACAACACTTTTGCTTTTTGAGCAATAATGCGGCTTCACAGGGTAGGATTTCGGCAATTTCACCACGAGACAGGCAACAATGATAAAAATAATGAGCATTAAAACAGGGATAGCCGCGTTACTGCTGGTAGCCGGCGGCGCCAGTGCCCAGTCACATCTGGATCGCGTGCTGCAGAGCAAAGTGCTGACGGTTTGCACCACCGGCGACTACAAGCCTTACACTTTCCTGCGTGCAGACGGCCAGTATGAAGGCATCGATGTGGCGATGGCCCAGTCGCTGGCCAAAAATCTGGGGGCGGAAGTGAAATGGGTGCCAACGACCTGGAAAACCTTAATGGCAGACTTCATTGCCAAGCAGTGCGATATCGCTTTAGGGGGCGTCTCCGTTACGCTGAAACGTCAGCAAACGGCCTGGTTTGCCACGCCATTAGGCACCGACGGGAAAATTCCTCTGGTGCGCTGTGCCGATAAGAAAAAGTACCGCACTATTGAACAGCTGAATAAGCCTTCGGTACGTCTGATCGAACCGGCTGGCGGCACCAACGAAGCCTTCGTTCACGCCTATCTGCCGCAGGCGAACCTGACGCTGTTCCACGATAACGTCACTATTTTCCAGCAGTTAGTGGATAAGAAGGCCGACGTGATGATCACCGACGCTTCCGAGGCGCAGTTCCAGCAGAAGCACTATCCAAAACTTTGTGCGGTGAATCCTGAGCAGCCAATGCAGTACGGTGAAAAAGCCTACATGCTGCCGCGTGATGACCTCAGCTGGAAACTCTATGTCGATCAGTGGCTGCATTTGAGCAACGCTACCGGCGAATATGAGCAGGTAGTCGCACACTGGTTGGCTGTTAAAAAATAATCCTGAGGGCGGGGCAATCTTTCCCCCGCCTGAATCCACTTTCCCCCCACGGTTACCTGTGACAGACCCCGCCTGGATAAGGTACTATCCACGCCAAACGACCCCGATGTGGCGCGCCAGAAGCGCCGCGATGTGAGGAATCAAGAGTAATGAGTGACCTGACGCAGGATGGTGCAGAGCGTCGTGCCCTGCATAAGTTTACGGAAGAGGCCTACCTCAACTATTCCATGTACGTCATCATGGACCGTGCGCTGCCTTATATTGGCGATGGGCTGAAGCCCGTTCAGCGCCGCATTGTCTATGCGATGTCAGAACTGGGGCTGAACAACAGCGCCAAGTTCAAAAAGTCGGCCCGTACCGTGGGTGACGTGCTGGGTAAATACCATCCGCACGGCGACAGCGCTTGTTATGAAGCGATGGTCCTGATGGCGCAGCCGTTCTCTTACCGCTATCCGTTGGTGGATGGTCAGGGAAACTGGGGTGCACCGGACGATCCGAAATCCTTCGCCGCAATGCGTTACACCGAATCCCGCCTGTCCAAATATGCCGAAGTGCTGCTGGGCGAGTTGGGGCAGGGAACGGTCGACTACGTGCCAAACTTCGACGGCACCCTGCAGGAGCCGAAAATGCTGCCTGCGCGCCTGCCTAATATCCTGCTGAACGGGACGACTGGCATTGCAGTGGGCATGGCAACAGATATTCCTCCGCATAACCTGCGTGAAGTGGCAAAGGCCGCGATCACCCTGATCGACGCGCCAAAAACCACGCTGGAAGATCTGCTGGATATCGTGCAGGGGCCGGATTACCCGACCGAAGCCGAAATCATTACGCCACGTAACGAAATCCGTAAAATTTACCAGAGCGGCCGCGGCTCTGTACGTATGCGTGCCGTGTGGAAAAGAGAAGACGGCGACGTGGTGATCACCGCGCTGCCGCATCAGGTTTCCGGGGCTCGCGTGCTGGAGCAGATTGCTGCCCAGATGCGCAATAAAAAGCTGCCGATGGTTGAGGATCTGCGTGATGAATCCAACCACGAGAACCCAACGCGACTGGTGATTGTGCCGCGTTCCAACCGTGTGGATATGGACCAGGTGATGAACCACCTGTTCGCCACCACCGACCTGGAAAAAAGCTACCGTATCAACCTGAACATGATTGGCCTGAACAATCGCCCGGCGGTGAAAAACCTGCTGGAGATCCTCAGTGAATGGCTGATCTTCCGTCGTGATACTGTGCGCCGCCGCTTGCAACACCGCCTGGATAAAGTGCTGCGCCGTCTGCATATCCTCGAAGGTTTGCTGGTCGCCTTCCTGAATATCGACGAAGTGATCCACATCATTCGTACTGAGGATGAACCGAAGCCGGTGCTGATGTCCCGCTTTGAGATCAGCGAAACTCAGGCTGAAGCGATCCTCGAACTGAAATTACGTCATCTCGCCAAATTGGAAGAGATGAAAATTCGCGGCGAGCAGGATGAGCTGGCGAAAGAGCGTGACCATCTGCAGGGCATTCTGGCTTCCGAGCGCAAAATGAATACCCTGCTGAAGAAAGAACTGCAGGCAGACAGCGATCTGTATGGCGACGATCGCCGTTCGCCGCTGCGCGAGCGTGGAGAAGCTAAGGCGATCAGCGAAAGCGAACTGGTTCCTTCAGAGCCGGTGACCATTGTGCTGTCGCAGTCGGGCTGGGTGCGCAGCGCCAAAGGACACGATATCGATCCGAGTGGCCTGAGCTATAAAGCGGGTGACAGCTACCGAGCGGCCGCCAGAGGGAAGAGCAATCAGCCGGTGGTGTTTGTAGACTCAACCGGCCGCAGCTATGCGCTGGATCCGATCACGCTGCCTTCGGCACGAGGTCAGGGCGAGCCGCTGACCGGCAAGCTGACGCCACCGCCAGGCGCGGTGATGGAACAGGTGCTGATGGAGGCCGACGATCAGAAACTGTTGATGGCTTCCGATGCCGGTTACGGCTTCGTCTGTACCTTCAGCGATCTGGTTTCGCGTAATCGTGCGGGTAAAGCGCTGCTCAGCCTGCCGCAGAATGCCAAAGTGATGACGCCAATGGCGATCCACCAGGATGACGACCTGCTGTTAGCGATTACCGCTGCGGGCCGTATGCTGATGTTCCCGGTCGGCGATCTGCCTCAGCTGTCGAAAGGGAAGGGCAACAAAATTATCTCGATTCCTTCCGCTCAGGCCGCGTCCGGTGAAGACACGCTGGTCTGGCTGCTGCTGCTGACACCGAAAACGTCGGTTACGCTGCACGTGGGTAAACGCAAGCTGACGCTGAAGCCAGAAGATCTGCAGAAGTTCCGTGCAGAGCGCGGGCGTCGCGGCACTCTGCTGCCGCGTGGATTGCAGCGTATTGATCGTGTAGAAGTTGACGGCCCTGTACGACCTCCAGTAGCGGACAGCGAAGAGTAAACGGTCTTACATCACACTGGGTTAACCGGGCGAAACCCCGGCTAACCCAGTGAAATGCAGTCAATTTCAATAATTCAGGATATACTTTAGCGGTGCCCTAAAGGCAGCGCATGAGGTCCCAACCGGTCAGGTTGCTGTCTGCCGACTAAAGGGAGTCTGAAAGCAATAACGAGGATGTGATGCTCTCAATTTTACGTTTTATCATCGTGGTAATTTATTCAATTCTGGTGTGTGTCTTTGGCTGCATCTGGTGCTTATTTAGCCCGCGAAACCCGCGTCACGTCGCCACGTTTGGCCACCTGTTTGGCAAACTTTCGACGGTGTTTGGCCTGAAAGTCGAACTGCGCCGGCCTGAAGGCGCCGACAATTACCCAAACGCCATCTATATTGCTAACCATCAGAATAACTACGATATGATCACCGCGGCTAAGATTGTTCAGCCGACAACCGTGACCGTAGGCAAAAAGACGCTGTTGTGGGTACCGTTCTTTGGCCTGCTGTACTGGCTGACAGGTAACCTGCTGATCGATCGCGATAACCGTTCAAAAGCGCACGGCACCATCGGTGAGCTGGTGGATCAGTTTAAGAAGAAGAAAATCTCGTTCTGGATGTTCCCGGAAGGCACCCGTAGCCGTGGACGTGGCCTGTTGCCGTTTAAAACCGGCGCATTCCATGCCGCGATGGCAGCCGGTGTGCCCATCATCCCGATTGTGGTGTCCAACACCCACGACAAAATTAAGCTGAATCGCCTGAACAACGGTCACGTGATTATTGAAATGCTTCCTCCGGTGGATACGGCAGCCTTTGCCGATCAGTCCGTGCGCAAGCTGGCCACTCACTGTCGTGAACTGATGATGGCAAAACTGGACGAGCTGAACGCAGAAGTGGCCGAGCGCGAAGCCGCCGATAAAAGATAATTTCAGCCAGCCTGCTGGCTGGCTTACCCTCACACAGCAAAGACCAGAATCATAAAAGATGGATAGCAGTCCGGCATAAGGGCTGCGTTTTGGTTTACGGAGTTTTTATGTCTTTCAGTCGACGTCAGTTTATTCAGGCTTCGGGTATCGCGCTGTGCGCGGGCTCAGTGCCTGTTAATGCGTTCGCCGCCGGGCCCGGCACGGCTTTGCCGGTTCCTCCGCTGGTGGAATCGCGCCGTGGGCAGCCCATTTTCCTCACCTTACAGCGCAGCCATTGGTCCTTCACCGGCGACGGCAATAAAGCGCAGGTGTGGGGTATCAACGGTCTCTATCTTGGGCCAACGGTGCGGGTCTGGAGCGGTGATGATGTGAAGCTGATCTACAGCAACCGACTGACTGAACCGGTCTCAATGACCATCAGCGGGCTGCAGGTGCCGGGAGCACTGGCCGGCGGCGCACCAAGAATGATGTCGCCAGGCGTGGACTGGGCTCCGGTGTTACCGATCCGCCAGGCGGCTACCGCCTGCTGGTATCACGCCAACACGCCAAATCGCATGGCGCCGCACGTCTATAACGGTCTGGCCGGTCTGTGGCTGATTGAAGATGACGTCAGCAAAGCATTGCCGATCCCGAACCATTATGGCGTTGATGATTTCCCGCTGATTATCCAGGATAAACGGCTGGATAACTTTGGTTCCCCGCAATACGACCCACCGTCCAGTGGCGGCTTCGTGGGGGATACGCTGCTGGTGAACGGCGTGCAGAATCCTTATGTGGATGTCTCTCGCGGCTGGGTGCGTCTGCGCCTGCTTAATGCCTCCAATTCCCGCTGTTATCAGCTGTTAATGAGCGACAACCGCCCGTTCAACGTGATCTCCAGCGATCAGGGTTTCTTACCGGCTCCGGTGGCGGTGAAGCAGCTGTCGCTGGCGCCGGGCGAGCGGCGTGAAATTCTGGTGGATATGAGCCAGGGCGATGAAGTGTCGATCACTGCGGGCACGGCTGCCGGGATTGTTGATCGTCTGCGTGGGCTGTTCGAACCCTCAAGTATTCTGACTTCAACGCTGATCCTGACGCTGCGTCCGACCGGGCTGCTGCCGCTGGTGACCGATAACCTGCCAATGCGCCTGCTGGCCGATGAGGTGATTGAAGGCGCAGTCAGCCGCACGCGTGAATTCAGCCTGGGCGACTCGCTGCCGGGCATTAATGGTGCACTCTGGGATATGGAGCGCATTGACGTGCAGGCTCAGCAGGGCAGCTTTGAACGCTGGATCATTCACGCCGATTTGCCACAGTCATTCCATATTCAGGGCGTGAAGTTCCTGATTAAAAACGTCAACGGCGCGCAGCCGTGGGCAGAAGATCGCGGCTGGAAAGACACCGTTTGGGTAGACGGTACGGTGGAACTCTTTGTTTCCTTTATCCAGTCTTCAGCCGACCATTTCCCGCTGGTGTATTATAGCCAGACGCTGGAAATGGCCGATCGCGGATCGGCAGGCCAGATGCTGGTTCAGCCCTCGATTTAACCCCTTTCTTCAGGCGGCAAGGATGCCGCGCAATCTCCCC
Source organism: Erwinia sp. (assembly GCF_049696395.1). Lineage (GTDB taxonomy): Bacteria > Pseudomonadota > Gammaproteobacteria > Enterobacterales > Enterobacteriaceae > Erwinia. The sequence continues at coordinate 11,711 of NZ_JBAVTT010000048.1, read as the reverse complement.
GCAATCTTTACGTTTATTCCGATATTAACCCTTAGTTATTTTCAGGCTAATACCCTATAATGCCGCTCCATTTTTGACCAGACGATCCCGAATATGCGCGCTGCGAGCCTGATCCAACCCGAACGTGAACTCTTTGACTATCCCCAGTACTGGGCTGCCTGTTTTGGTCCCGCCCCTTTTCTGCCGATGTCGCGCGAAGAGATGGATACGTTGGGCTGGGACAGCTGTGATGTGATCATCATCAGTGGGGATGCTTATGTCGATCATCCCAGCTTTGGCATGGCGATCATTGGCCGCATGCTGGAAGCGCAGGGATTCCGGGTGGGAATGATTGCTCAGCCGGACTGGAGCAACAAAGAAGATTTCATGCGTCTGGGCAAGCCGAACCTGTTCTTCGGCGTGACCGCTGGCAACATGGACTCGATGATCAACCGCTACACCGCCGACCGCAAACGTCGTCATGACGATGCATATACGCCGGACAATCAGCCAGACAAACGCCCGGATCGCGCGACGCTGGTCTATACCCAGCGCTGCAAAGAAGCCTGGAGCGATGTGCCAGTGATCATCGGCGGCATTGAAGCCAGCCTGCGCCGCACCGCGCATTACGACTACTGGTCAGACACCGTACGTCGCTCGGTGCTGGTCGACAGCAAAGCCGATATGCTGATCTTCGGCAATGGGGAACGCCCGATGGTGGAAGTGGCTCACCGCCTGGCGCAGGGTGAATCTATCACCAGCATCACCGATGTCCGCAACACGGCGTTTATGTGCAAACAGGCGCGGCCAGAATGGAAAGGTGTCGACTCTACCCGTATCGACATGCCCGGCAAAATTGATGCTATTCCAAATCCTTACGGTGAAGATCTGGCCTGCGCTACCGGCACCGTTCCGGCAGCAAAAGAAGAAGCTAAAGCCATAACCGTGCAGCTAGCCAAACCGCGTCCATGGGAAAAAACCTATGTGCTGCTGCCTTCCTTCGAGAAGGTGAAAAACGACAAGGTGCTGTACGCGCACGCCTCCCGAATTCTTCACCATGAAACCAACCCTGGCTGCGCCCGCGCGCTGATGCAAAAGCATGGCGACCGGTATATCTGGCTGAATCCCCCAGCCATTCCGTTGACCACGCCAGAAATGGACAGCGTTTTTGCGCTGCCTTATCAGCGTGCGCCGCACCCGAGCTATGGCGACCGCAAAATCCCGGCCTGGGATATGATCCGTTTCTCGGTGAATATCATGCGTGGCTGCTTTGGCGGCTGTAGCTTCTGCTCTATCACCGAGCATGAAGGCCGCATTATTCAGAGCCGTTCAGAAGACTCGATCGTGGCCGAGATTGAAGCGATCAGGGACACAGTGAAAGGCTTCACCGGGATCATCTCCGATCTGGGTGGCCCAACGGCCAACATGTATATGCTGCGCTGCAAAACGCCCAAAGCGGAACAGAGCTGCCGCCGTGCTTCCTGTGTCTGGCCAGCTATCTGTCCGCATCTGGACACCGATCATCAGCCCACGCTGGATCTCTACCGCCGCACCCGCAAAATTCCGGGGATCAAAAAGATCCTGATCGCCTCCGGCGTGCGTTATGACATCGCCGTAGAAGATCCGCGTTACATCAAAGAGCTGGCGACCCATCACGTGGGTGGCTATCTGAAGATTGCCCCCGAACACACCGAAGAAGGGCCGCTGTCCAAAATGATGAAGCCGGGCATGGGCAGCTATGACCGCTTTAAAGAGCTGTTTGATAAGTACTCGAAAGAGGCGGGTAAAGAGCAGTATCTGATCCCTTACTTTATCGCCGCGCACCCAGGCACCACCGATGAAGATATGGTGCATCTGGCACAGTGGCTGAAGTCCAATCGCTTTCGTCTGGATCAGGTGCAGAACTTCTACCCTTCGCCGATGGCCAGCGCGACCACCATGTATCACAGCGGCAAAAATCCGCTAAACCGGGTGAACTACAAAACGGAAGACGTGACGATCCCGAAAGGCGATCGTCAGCGCCGTCTGCACAAGGCGTTGCTGCGTTATCACGACCCGAAAAACTGGCCGATGATCCGCGAAGCGCTGACCGTAATGGGCAAGAAGCACCTGATTGGCGGACGTAAAGACTGTCTGGTGCCTTCGCCAGGCCTGGAAGAGCAGCGCGAAGCTAACCGCGCTAATCGGGCGCGCCCGGCATTAACCCGCCACAGCCCGATTAAAGCTCAGCAACGTCGTAAGTAATGGGGAAGTAGGCAGGCAGGAAATAAAGAACGGGGCGATGAGTATCGCCCCGTTTTGCAGGTTTAGTTCAGTTCGTCGGGGTTTGGCCCCAGTCGGTTACCTTTATCCAGCGTGGCGATCTCGCTGATTTCGGGTTTCTCCAGACGGAAATCAAACACCTTAAAGTTCTCTTCAATGCGTGAAGGCGTAACCGATTTCGGGATCACCACCAGGCCGCTATCCAGATGCCAGCGAATGACAATTTGCGCCGGGGTTTTGCCGTATTTCTTCGCCAGCTTCTTAATAATCTCCTGATCAAACACGCCTTTACCGCCCTGAGCCAATGGGCTCCAGGATTCAGTCTGAATATGGTGCATGGCATTCCACGCATGCAGCGTGCGCTGCTGCAGCATAGGGTGCAGCTCAATCTGGTTCACTACTGGACTAACGCCAGTCTCTTCCAGCAGGCGTTTCAGGTGAGTTTCCTGGAAATTACAGACGCCGATGCTTTTGGTCAGCCCCTGCTTCTGCAGTTCAATCATCGCTTTCCAGGCCTCAACGTAGTTGCCTTTCGCCGGGCACGGCCAGTGCATCAGATAGAGATCGACACTCTCCAGCTGTAATTTTTTCAGGCTGGTTTCCATTGCCTGTGGCGCATTGAGCTGATCGTCATTCCACAGTTTGGTGGTGACGAAGATCTCCTCCCTTGGCACATCCGTTTCCTTCAGTGCCTGGCCGATCCCTTCCTCATTTTTATAGATTGCGGCGGTATCCAGTGAACGATAGCCGACCTGCAACGCTTTAAGGGCAGCGGTGCGTGTATCATCAATGCTGGCCTGCCAGACACCGAGGCCAATCTGCGGCATCATGTTGCCGTCATGGAGTTTAATTACAGGTTGCTCTGCCATGTTTTCTCCTTTGCAGCGAATGTACCGGCACCTCTGTGCCGGTCAGTGACTCTAAGTCTAGTTGAGAATAACGGCGTCGTTGGGCATGATGTTATTTGGTCTTTTATAAGAGTAAAAAATCGTCTATGGATCGCAACACGCTTTGTACTCAGCTCGCCCAGAAGGTGGTGCATCTGGTGACCTCGGGCGCTTCGCCGCTGGCTTCTCTGCCGGATGTTCGCCTGATTTACGCCGATAAGCCCAGCGGACGAACGCCCGTGCTGTATTCCTCGGGGATTGTGATCCTGTTCCAGGGCCAAAAAACTGGCTACCTCGGTAACAACGTTTTTCACTACGATGCCACGGAATACCTGATGCTGACCGTGCCGCTGTCGGTCGAGTGTGAAACCTTCGCCACGCCTGAAGCGCCGCTGGCGGGGATCCTGCTGAGCGTGGATCCGGTAAAGCTGCAGGATTTGCTGATTGATATTGGTGACGACGACAGCTTCCCTCCCGAGCCACAAACCAGAGGCATCCACTCCTCAGCGCTGACGGAAGAGATGCTGTGTGCGGCAGAACGGTTACTGGATGTGTTGGGTAACCCGCGTGATGCCAGGGTGCTGGGTCCACAGATAGTCAGGGAGATTCTCTATCATGTGCTGCTTGGCCCTTGTGGCGGAGCGATGATGGCGCTGGTCAGTCGTCATACGCAGTTCAGCCAGATTGCCCGTGCGCTGCGCCGTATTGAGCACCATTACACCGATAACCTGAGCGTTGACCTGTTGGCGGCAGAAGTGAATATGAGCGTCTCTGCGTTCCACCACAACTTCAAAGCGGTGACCAGCACCTCGCCGTTACAGTATCTGAAGAGCTACCGGCTTCATCAGGCACGTATGTTGATGCTGCATGAAGGGCTGAAAGCCAGCGCGGCGGCTATGCGGGTAGGCTATGAAAGTGCTTCGCAGTTCTCGCGGGAGTTTAAACGTTATTTCGGCGTCACGCCGGGAGAAGAAGCCACGCGAATGCGTCAGGCTGGATAAGCTGACAGCAAAGAAAAAGGCCGGAAGACCGGCCTTTTTTTACGCCGATTTTTTGCGGCGAATCAGCAGCACTACGCTGCCAATCAATCCGACGCAAAGTAATACCAGCGGCAGCACCATCAGAAGGGTCATCACCTGGTCTTCATGCCGTTTAATGAACGGCACCTGGGTGATGGCAAAGCCTAATGACACCAGTATTCCCACCCATAAAAACCCGCTAAGCCAGTTGAACAGCTGGAAACGGCCATTTTTGAGCCCCGAAATCCCGGCCATGGTAGGCAGAATGGTGCGAACAAACCCCAAAAAACGGCCAATGATTAAGGCTGTCAGCCCGTGGCGGTGAAACATATTCCAGGCCCGCTGATGATACTGCACCGGCAGATGCATCAGCCAGCTCTTCACCAGCCGCGTATTGCCCAGCCAGCGTCCCTGGAGGTAGCTCATCCAGCAACCAAGGCTGGCGGCTAGCGTCAGGATCATCACCGTAGGGACGAAGTCCATCACGCCTTTGGCAATCATCGCGCCTGCCAGCAGCAGTAAACTGTCGCCGGGCAGAAACGACGCTGGCAACAGGCCGTTTTCAAGCAGCAGAGTAGTGAACATAATGCCGTACACGACCCAAATAACGTCCGGATTGGCCAGCGCTGCAAAATCCTGATGCCACAGCGCTTGAACAATCTCATGCAATACACCCATCTTAATTCCTGTTTACTGCGTTAAGCTGCCCATTGTACCGCTAATCATCTCACCACACGTTGATCAAGGGCGCGGATGCCACACCGTTAACCTTATGTTTACCTTTATCAGGCAGGGCAAGCGGCGAGGCGTGCAAATCCGGCAGCCAGGTCATCAATCAGATCGTCGACATTCTCCAGGCCAATATGCAGTCGTACCAGGGTTCCGCTGAAATCCACTCCTCCGGCTGGGCGAATTGCCGCCAGCTCTTCGGGTTGATTTGCCAGGATCAGCGACTCAAAGCCGCCCCAGGAATAGGCCATGCTGAAGTGCTCGAAGTGATCGAGATACTCCGCCAGCTGCGGGTCCGTTAAACGCGCTTTCAGCACAAAGGAGAACAGACCGCTGCTGCCGGTAAAGTCACGCTGCCAGAACTCGTGTCCCTTACATTGTGGCAGAGCTGGGTGATTCACCACGGCAACTTCCGGACGATCTGCCAGCCAGTTAGCCACTTTCATCCCGCTTTCATCATGCTGGCGCAGGCGCACGGCGAGCGTTCTTAATCCCCGGCTGGCCATATAGGCGGTATCTGCATCGACCATCTGGCCCATCAGATAAGAGTTCTCACGCAGCTCTGCCCAGCAACGTTCGTTGGCAACGGCAGTGCCGATCATTGCGTCGGAGTGGCCAATCAGGTATTTGGTGCCAGCCTGAATCGAAATATCCACGCCCATCTCCAGCGGGCGGAACAGGATGCCAGCCGCCCAGGTATTGTCGAGGATGATCACCGCTTCCGGGGATTTGCTGCGCACGGCGGCGACAATGGCCGGAACGTCCTGCACTTCCATGGTGATAGAAGCCGGGGATTCAAGAAACACCACTTTGGTATTGGGTTGCACCAGCTCAGCAATATCTGCGCCCATACAGTGATCGAACCAGGTGGTGGAAACGTTCATTTTACTGAGGATTTTGCTGCAGAAGTCCTGAGTAGGCTCATACACTGAGCCAGCCATCAGCACATTATCACCGGCGGCAACAAACGCCAGGATCGCATTGGCAACGGCAGCGGCACCACAAGGATAGAGCGCGCAGCCTGCACCGCCTTCCAGTTCAGTCATCGCTTCCTGTAACGAAAAGTGGGTCAGCGTGCCCCGGCGGCCATAAAATAACTCGCCATCGGCGCGGCCTGCTGTACAGCGTTTTTTCTCAGCCACGCTGTCAAACACCAGCGAGGAGGCCCGCTGGATCACGCTATTCACTGAGCCCTGGGTAAAACGTTTGCTGCGCCCGGCGGCAATCAGCGCCGTTTCAATTTTTTTACTGGTCATCGGAATGCTCTGTTTGCGAATGTCTGGTCTGCCTTAACGTTACCACGCCCGACGCCTGGGCGAAATTAAGCGAGGGGCAGAGTGAGAAAGATTCAGCAAAAAGCCGCTGGGCATGCGCTAAATCAGGAAAGTGTGTAAAAAATGGCACCCTCAAAGTAAATAGTAATGATAACCACTATCAATTCAGCACTGATTTGGTATGATCCGCACTGGTTTTTTTTTACCCGTTGAATGACGTTGGAGACACAGCGTGACGAATGATTTGATGCAGACGGATCTTTCCGTTTGGGGCATGTACCTGCATGCGGACATCGTAGTAAAAGTGGTTATGATCGGATTGCTACTGGCATCTGTCGTGACCTGGGCGATCTTCTTCAGCAAAAGCGTTGAGCTGAGTTCCGCCAAGCGTCGCCTCAAAAGCGAGCAGAAAGCTCTGGCTGGCGCGCGTTCTCTGAAAGAAGCGGCGCAGACCTGCTCCAGCTTCAAAGCCAACAGCCTGACCACTCAGTTTCTGAAAGAAGCGGAAAACGAGCTGGAACTTTCCGCAGGCTCCGACGACGACAACGGCATCAAAGAGCGTACCTCTTTCCGTCTGGAGCGCCGTGTTGCGTTCTTCAGCCGTCATGCTGGCCGTGGCAACGGGTTCCTCGCGACCATCGGTGCCATCGCGCCGTTCGTCGGCCTGTTTGGGACGGTTTGGGGCATCATGAACAGCTTTATCGGTATTGCCCAGACGCAGACCACTAACCTGGCGGTTGTTGCTCCGGGGATTGCTGAAGCGCTGCTGGCGACCGCAATCGGCCTGGTTGCCGCCATCCCAGCGGTGGTGATCTATAACGTCTTTGCCCGCATGATTGGCAACTATAAAGCCTCAATGGGCGATGTTGCCGCTCAGATTATGCTGCTGCAAAGCCGTGATCTGGACCTGGCAGCCAGCGGCAGCGCGCAGCGTGCGCCGGCTCAGAAACTGCGGGTAGGATAAGTATCATGGCAATGCGATTGAATGAAGATCTCGAAAGCAACGGCGAAATGCATGAAATCAACGTCACGCCGTTTATTGACGTGATGCTGGTGCTGCTGATTATCTTTATGGTCGCCGCGCCGCTGGCCACCGTTGACGTCCGCGTTAACCTCCCGGCTTCCACCAGTGCGCCTCAGCCGCGCCCAGAGAAGCCGGTTTACCTGTCAATCAAAGCCGACCAGCAGTTGTTTATCGGCAACAATGCCGTGACGCCGGAAACGCTGTTGTCTGCGCTGAACAGCCAGACAGAAGGCAACAAAGAGACCACCATTTTCTTCCAGGCTGATAAGTCTGTGGATTATGAAACGCTGATGGGCGTGATGGATAAATTGCGTCAGGCGGGGTATCTGAAGATTGGTCTGATGGGGATGGAAACCGCCGGGAAGTAACCGACGGGCGTTAAAAAAAGGGCCGACATGCAGATGTCGGCCCTTTTTTATTACAGCTGCACCGCCGGGGCGCCGCTCTGTCTGGTCTGATACTGACGGACCAGGCGTTTGATAATCATCGTCCCGATCAGTCCGCACACTGCAGCAAAGGTCAGCCAGACACCGGGCATCGCTTTATCGCCAGTGGCATGGATCAGGTAGCTGGAAATGGCCGGGGTAAAGCCGCCAAACAGCGCGGTCGCCAGGCTGTAGGCCAGTGAGAAACCGGTAGCACGGACCTCGGCAGGCATCACCTCAGCCAGATAAACCACCATCGCGCCGTTATAGCTGGCGTAAAGGAACGAGAGCCACAGTTCGGCTTCTAACAGGTGAGAAACGCTGGGCGACCCCACCAACCAGTGCAGAACCGGCCAGGCTGTGGCAATCATCAGCAGGGTAAAGAAGATTAACAGCGGACGGCGACCATAACGGTCAGACACGGAACCCATAATCGGCAGCCAAATCAGGTTAGAAACCCCGATACACAGCATGACGAAGAAGCTCTCTTTGTCGCTCATCATCAATACGGTTTTGCCGAAGGTGGGAGTAAAGGCGGTGATCATGTAGAACATCACCGTGGTGGTCACCACCATCAACATACCTGCCAGCACCAGCGGCCAGTTACTGGCCACCGAGCGGACGATTTGTTTCATGCTCGGGTGCGTTTTGCGCTGGCTGAAGGCTTCGGTCTCTTCCAGTTTGCTTCGGATCCAGAACAGGAAAGGCACAATCATACAGCCAATCACAAACGGGATACGCCAGCCCCATTCGGTCACCTGATCTTTTGCCAGCAGATGGTTTACCCCCAGTCCTAACAGGGCAGCAAAAATAACCGCAACCTGCTGGCTACCAGACTGCCAGCTGACGAAGAAGCCTTTGCGGTTTTTGGGCGCGATTTCGGCCAGATAAACGGATACGCCACCCAGTTCAACCCCGGCAGAGAAGCCCTGCAACAGGCGCCCAAGCAGGATCAGGATCGGCGCTGCGGCACCAAGCGTGTTGTAACCGGGCACCACGGCAATCGTTAGCGTACCGATCGCCATCAGACCCAGCGTCATCAACAGTCCTTTGCGGCGGCCGTGATGGTCAATATAAGAGCCCAGCACAATCGCCCCCAACGGACGCATCAGGAAGCCAGCGCCGAAGGTCATCAACGTCAGCATCAGTGAGGCAAAGGGATTGTCACCAGGGAAAAAGGTTTGGGCGATAGCGGTAGCGTAATAACCAAACACCATGAAATCGAACATTTCCAGGAAGTTACCACTGGTCACAGTGAAGATCGTTTTGGCCTTACCCTGCGGTTTTTTTGTCGGGTTTGGCGGAGAGATTACAGCAGTCATACAGCATCCTTTTGGCTTTTCTTCCGTTTTAGCCTGCCAGCCGCCGATTTAATGTGATGAGGATCACCGTTAGCCGGGCGTCGCTCAGACTCTTGGTAACAAACTGTTAACACGTGCAGAGCCAGTCGATCATCAAGACGAAATGCGACTGACAGGATCGTCTGTCACCAGGCAGTTCACATTTTCAAATATCTTATTGCATTTGGTCTGCTTGGTTTTTTCCCGTAAAAACAGGTGCCTGACTGGAAAAAATGTTTCCGGGCTGGACGAATGCGCTCAGTTTGCCAGGGTTAACTCAATGATGTTTAACCGAATGCAGGAGTCCCCATGACAGACCAATACAAAATGCAGAATCCTTTAACCCAGTATCATACGGGCGACTATCCTAAGCAGTTGCAGGATTCACCCGGCGTTCAGGCTGATATGCGCCCGGTTCCGGATTGCGGCGAAAAAACCTATCGTGGCAGCCAGCGACTGGAAGGCCGGAAAGCGTTAGTGACCGGAGCCGATTCGGGCATCGGTCGCGCTGCGGCCATCGCCTATGCCCGTGAAGGGGCTGACGTAGCGCTTTCCTATCTGCCAGCAGAGCAACGCGATGCTGAAGAAGTGGCAAAACTGGTGCAGGAGGCGGGTCGCAAAGCCGTGCTGTTACCAGGTGATATCAGTGATGAAGCATTCAGTAAGAAGCTGGTTGAAGAGGCTCGCGAGCACCTTGGCGGGCTGGATATTCTGGCGCTGGTAGCCGGTAAGCAGGTAGCGGTAGAGAACATTGCTGACCTGACCACCGAGCAGTTCCGCAAAACGCTCGATACCAACGTGCTCTCCCTGTTCTGGATCACCAAAGCGGCTATTCCTCATCTGCCTGCCGGGGCCAGCATTATCACTACGTCCTCGATTCAGGCTTATCAGCCGAGTGCGCATCTGCTGGATTACGCCACGACCAAAGCGGCAATCCTTACCTACACCAGAGCGCTGGCGAAGCAGGTAGCGGAGAAGGGCATTCGCGTGAACTGTGTCGCGCCAGGCCCAATCTGGACCCCTCTGCAGATTGCTGGTGGTCAGACCCAGGATAAAATTCCTGAATTTGGTCAGCAGACGCCGTTGAAACGCGCGGGTCAGCCTGCTGAACTGGCAGGCGTGTATGTTTATCTGGCTTCGCAGGAATCAAGCTACGTTACCGCCGAAGTTCATGGTGTGACGGGCGGAAACCATCTGGGCTAAGGGCTCAGAAGGATAAGTCCACCACCACACTGTCGCTGTAACTGCCCGCCACTGGCGTACTTTGCGTGGTCAAAATCTGCGCGGTGTAATTGAAGGTTCGCGTCAGGCCATCGGCGGTAACGCTGGTTGCTCCGGTACTGGACACCCTGTCCGTACCGGTTGGCCCCCAACGAGTGGTGGTGGCATTTTTATAGATTTCGTAGGCCAGCTGGTTAGCGCCACTGGTCATATAACGTTGATTCCCCACGGCATGACTGCCGTTGCTCATCCCCACCGTGTAAGTGCTTCCTTTGGTACAAATCACATTAATTGACTGTGAAATTTTAGCGAAACTACTGACCAGTGGCGCGCTGCCGAAACTGATATTGGGCGCGGTGATAGTCGTACAGTCATTGGTGACGATCAGAGTAGTGGTAATCGGCACGGTTCCTGATCCGGTTTGTTGAGCACCAAGCAGACAAGCCCCCAATAAGCCAATACCGGTACACACGTTGTAATTCACCAGAATATTGAGCGTCACTGAGTATGTCCCCGCTGCCAGGGTCTGGCCCGGTACTGTGCGTAAATACAAGGGAATACTGAAGTTTTGACCCCCGCCTAAACCGAGCAAATTAAGTAACTGTGCCTGGCTATAGGTCGTTGTCACCCCGGCCACGGCAATTTCCGTGGCGCAGGCTGTGTCTGTGCAGGTCCTGAGCGGGATGTTATCCGTGCCTGCGCTGGCCGTTTTCAGCGTTGCGCGTGTGCCGCTGGTGTAGGTAGCGCTCGCTAACTGTATTCGCACATAGTCAGTTGAAAGCAGAGACAGGACGCTGCCAGACCCGCAGTTAACGTTGACGTTTGCGGTGGTGGCGCTGGCCGTAGTGTTCACCGCAAACGAGCTTACCGTGCCGAAACTTGCCGTCGAGGAGGGCAGCGTGCAGGCGGCCCAACCGGGGAAGGCGCATCCCAGCAGCAGAAAGAAAAACAGGCCAGACAGCAGTTTTTTCATGGTGAAGTTCCTGAAGAGGGATCGGAAGAGAGTGAGCAGGTGAGTGGCCCGTAGGTTTCCAGCGATTTAGGACGGCCACCCTCGACCGTCAGCTCGGCCTCGCAGTGGCGGCCATCCGGCGTTTCAGCCCGGAACGGGTTGTGGGTTGTCAGGTTTTCCATCCACACCAGACCGTCCCAGCCGACGTATTCTGTCGCCTGGTTTTCGCGGATAATCTGCGTGGAAACCGGTAATGGCTGTCCGTTTTGATCGTGCAGGATCACGCTGGCGGCGCGCAGCGGTTCAACCGGGAAGTGCAGCAGGTAGCCGCTGTCCCGCTTGACCGCAAAGCGTTGTTCAACGCTGGAGGTGGTCATGTTCGCTGGCAGATCGAGGGTATCAATGTCGTATTTCGCCGGATAATAAGAGCTGATGCCAGGCACCAACAGGTAGCCGTCGTCATCGGTTTGGCCCATCAGCTGATTCTCGTAGCGAACTTTAATATTCGGATAGTCCGTTTTCACCAACACGAAGGCGTCGTTGACCTGATTGGCGGCGAACAGGCTGCCATCCATCAGCACCACAGAACCGGTTAAGTC
>NZ_JBAVTT010000047.1:0-55347 GCF_049696395.1 Erwinia sp. | reverse complement strand
CTTCCGGTCATCACGAATTTGACTACCCAGGCTACGCCATCACCGATCGCTCGGCCAAAGGGCCCAATCAACGCATGGGCCAGCAACACCGCCAACAGCAGAGATAACAGCGGCACCAACACCAGATACAGATAAGCAGGAATGATCCTTTTAAGCTGAAGTTCGATCCAGGCGAGAGCCATTCCGGCCAGCATTGACGGGATGACCTGAGCCTGATAACCGACTTTTTCAATGGAGAACCAGCCAAAGTGCCAGGCTTCCGGCAGCTGTTGCCCCAGCAAATAAGAGTTCATCAACTGTGGGGAGACCAGTGTGATCCCTAAAATAATGCCGAGTACCGGTGTTCCACCCATCTTGTTCACCGTTGACCAGCAAACCGCTACCGGCAGGAACATAAAAATGGCCTCGCCCAACAGCCAAAGGAAATCGTAGATATTTTTCCAGGCCGGATGCATCTGAGCCAGCGTTTCTCCCCCTGACATCGGGATATCGCCAATAATATTGCGAAACCCCAGAATCAGCCCGCCGCTGATCAGCGCAGGCAAAAGCGGAAAGAAGATTTCAGCAAAGTGTGAAATGGCCTGCTCGCCCCAGCTCATATTCTGTCGTGCAGCCTTTTTTGCCTGCTCTTTATCAGCCTCATTGATCTGGCAGGTTTTGATTAACAGTTGGTAGTAATCTTCCACCTCAGGCCCAATCACTACCTGAAATTGCCCGGCATGGGTGAAACACCCTTTGACCATCGGTAAAGCTTCGAGCTGGTCTGTACGGGCCAGATTTGGATCATTAAGAACAAATCGCAAACGGGTTATGCAGTGACTAACCGTAGCAATATTTTCACGCCCGCCCACCAGCCGGATCAGGCTGTCGATAGCCTGTTGCTTGATTTTACTCATCAATAAGTCCTTTTATTTCGTTTTAAATACAGATAATTATATAAAAAACGTCCTTATCCCTTTTTCACTCCCCTGCTCAACCAAACCCAGAGTGAAGATGGCCGGAGCTTAGCGGCTCCGCTTTTTCAAATAAAAGGGAACGTTCCCAATCTGGAGTGGAGATCACAAAATGAATGATTCTTAAGCGTTTTCATTCTTGTTAAACATGGCGGGTGAGGGAGAAAATCAGGCGAGCTTGCTGGGAATCTGAAGGTCTTTAATGCCAGACTCGCCTTTTAACTGGGCCAGTAATTGTTGAGCTGCCTGTCTGCCTGCCTGGTCATAACCGAATTCCACGGCAAGGGTTTCAGGGAATAAAAAGCCCAGCAAAGGCGTGTTACCCATCGCGCAGAGTTGAATGCCGGTGATTTTTTGCTGCTGAAGATATTTGATAGCGCCCAGTGCAAGACTGTCTGAAGCGCAGACCAGCGCGGTGGTCTCAGCGGTGATCACATTGGCGACCAGATCAAAGCCATCCTGATAGCTCAACTCACCGAGAACGGCGTTGGGGGTAATTTTTAGCCTCGCACAGGCGGCGAGATAGGCCTGATAACGACTGGAACCCGTCGTGGCATCGCGTTGATCCACACCAAGATAGCTGATATGGCGATGTTGCTGCTGATGAAGGTGATTCAGTAGCAGATCGACCGCGCCCTGATCATCGTAACAAACGGAAGAAAATCCCGAGTATTTCCGCACCATCACCACCAGCTTATCCTGCCAGTTGCTGAGCATCGATTCGGTCAACTCATTGAAGCCAAACAGGATCACCCCATCCACCTGTCGCTGAGCCAGCATATGCAGATGCTCCCGGACCCGTTGCGGATCGAACTGGCTTTCCATCACAATCGGATCGTAACCCTGCTGATACAGCAAAGGTAACATGGTCCGCACAGCCTGATTTTCTGCCGGTGAATCCAGACGAGAAACGATAATGCCAACCACTTTATCGCTCTGGCCGCGCATCGCCCGGGCTGATTTTGAGGGAGTAAATCCCTGCTGCTGAATGACCGCCTCAACCCTGATGCGGGTTTTCTCACTGACGCTTCCTTCACCGTTCAACACGCGAGACACGGTAGACTTGCCTACCCCACTAAGTCGGGCAATATCCATGATAGTGAGGCGATTTTGCATGGGTGCGGGATCATCTGGTTGGCCAATTCAATAGCGCTGAGGGTAACTCATCTCTGCCTGAAAATCCGCATCAGAAGTCAGCAGTTATCGCCCGGCTCAACAAAGTCGATTTTTAGCTGGCAGCCTGCCTGGTCACACGTTAAGCTCTGCGCAAATTTTTACAGCCAGAACCTTCACCATGAAAACCAGACTGCTTGCCATCCTGATCTTAGTCGTCATCGCCATTGGGCTTTACCTTGCACTTAAGCCCCATAAGCAGAACCCTCACTATTTTGCTGCCGCCTGCGTGATGATCAATGACATCGGCCAGCCTAAGGATCAGCAGGAATTTATGGCGAAATTGCAGGCGGTGATCATTAATGAAAACTCCTCCTATGCCTTTGATAAAGTGGAGTTCGATCGCCACTCTGCTCAGGGTGCCAGCGATCGCTACTTTGCGTTGAGCAGCGCACAACAGGCAGAAACCCACAAAAGTCTGGAGGCCTGTCTGGCCGTGATGTTGCCGAAAGCCAAACCGTAATCGCCCAAAACGGACAGGTCAGGATGGCTAGCTGGCCTGTCATTTTTATCCCCCACCCCTGCAAACATAAATTTAATTTATTAGTATTAAAATACTACTGCATTAGGCTGATTTCTCGCCGCTATTATCAATGACGATAAACTGTAATGTTATTATTAATCTGTCACGTTCTTCTGTTTTTATCTCCACCGGGATTCTTCTTATTAATATTTACTGGACTTAATAACGCTCTGCCTGCCAACATGAATTCCTTTAAATTCAGTAATACCAGCGTCTCCTTTTCAGAATAACCCTGCCAACGACCCGCCAGAATTTTCTTTATTAATGACAGATTTCAATGCGTTATGAAAGTAACCCGGGTCTATTCCCGGTAGCCTGAAAAGGGAGTAAATATCAGCAATTCACATCAGATAATGGCGAAATGTTTACCCTGCCTTAACTACTGTGTCAGGGCATATTCTGTAAATTCCAGCCGGGCTGGCTAAGCGAGATAGAATACCAGTTAAACAAAACCAACCCAAAAATGACTGCCATGCCATCCAGACCTTTTTATGACGGAAGCGATCAAATGCCTGCTGAGTATTATTATGTGACACAGCAAAAAGATAAGTCCGATTTTTATATGCTGCATCGAGCCGGATGTCCTTCCCTGCCCAGAAAAGAGACGCTGAATTTTATCGGCAGCCTCTATGATGTCTCGCAGGCCGTGACCGTGGCGCAAATGCGTTATGGCAAGAATATCAAAGCCTGTTACCACTGCTGTCGCCAAAAAAACGAGGGCGATAAGCCCCTGCCAGAGAAGATGCTGTCTCGCCTGCATTCGGGCAAATGACTCCCCAGCCAACTTCTCCGACCCCCAACGCAGAAGCCACCGCTTTTCTCCAGCAGCATTTTTAGTCTGAACACGGGGACAAGACGTTAGTGACTCATAAAAACGTCTCGAATAGCTGCTGCCGCAGCCAGCGGTGGCCGGGCGCGGTGTGAGTTCGCTCGTGCCAGGCGACGGTTTTAGTAAACCCAGGGATCGCTAACGGCGGGGGAAGCAGCGTCAGCCCTTCGGTGTTAACGGCCAGCCGTTTTGGCACCACCGCGATCAGATCGCTGTAGCGCAGGATTTCCGGCAGCACCAGAAAACTGGTGACTGACAGCGTCACCTTGCGCCTTAATCCTGACGCCATCAACGCACTGTCTGTCACCCCGGAAAACAGCTCGCCTTCGTAGGACACCAGCGCATGATCCAGTTCGCAAAAGCGTTTTAAGGTCAGCTTCTTCGCTGTTGCCGGGTGTCCCTCTCGCAGCATACAAACATACTCTTCATCGAACAGCCTGCGTGCGTGGAGCTCTGTTGGCGTGCTCTCCGGCGTAACAATGGCCAGATCAATCTCTCCACGTTCCAGCTGCTGCTGCAAATGCCGGTTATCTACCGGCCTGACGGCAATTTTCAGCCCCGGAGCCAGAGTCCGTAATCTGGCGAGGAACGGAACCACGACGGCACGCAGCGCATAATCCGTTGAGGCTATCGTCAGCTGCATCTCACTTTGCGCCGGGTCAAAAGCGGAGGGTTGCAGCATACCGTCAATGTCCCGCAGAATTTTTGCCACCGGCTCCGCCAGCTCCAGCGCGCGCGGCGTAGGCACAATGCCGTGCTGAGCCCGGACAAACAGCGGGTCGTTGAAGCTGTCACGCAGCCTGGCCAACATCCCACTCACCGCCGGTTGCGTCAGCGACAGACGACTGGCGGCTCGGGTGACATTGCGCTCCTCCAGCAGAACAGAAAAAGCTTTCAGCAGATTAAGATCCAGCGTTCTGATATCAGCCACAGTGATAACCAAAATAAAAAACGGTGATTAGATTTATGTCAGTCTGACACGCATGCTGTGGGTTATCCACTCGCTGCTCACAGAACCTTTTACCGTCAGCGGGTAACTCACTACTGATAACAGGAAATCCCCATGCTGAACGCTATCATCTGGCCTGAAGGCTACCTGCCTGGCACCACCGATAACACCGTCTCTAACGAAATCATTGTGGCTGGTCTTACCGCTGCTGAAGTCTGGGCACAGCTGAACAACACCGCGCTGTGGGCCAGCTACTACAGCAACGCTGAAGAGATCCGGTTCCACGAGGGAACTGGCCCTGAATTAAGCGGCGGCGCACGCTTCCGCTTCACCACTTTCGGTTTCCCGGTTGAAGCTGAAGTGACCGAATACGTCCCTCCGGTGGCTGGCGAAGCGGCACGCATTGCCTGGCATGGTTGGGTTGAAGGGGGAGCGGATTCACGTCTGGACGTTCATCACGCCTGGTTGTTCGAAGATTTACCGGGCAACCGTGTTCGCATCCTGACTCAGGAAACGCAGAACGGTAAACCGGCGCAGGAGCTGGCACAAACCCGCCCTAACCCAATGCTGAATGCGCACCAGGAATGGATTGACGGACTGGCTTCAGCCGCGCTTAAAGCACAATAAACGGCAACAGGGCGCTACAGTTGGCCTGAGTTAAGATGTCCTTTCTGTAACATCTTCAACAAATGTCACACTTTAGTGCCCGCATATGCATCTTTCGTGTCGTGATTTGGCCGGTAATCTCTATCATGAATCGGGAAAACGACTAAAAATAATGCGATTGCCGGTTAATGAAATTTAGAGATTTTGAAGAAGAAGAAAAGCTTTTTGTTCGCAGGGCCTTAGTAGCCTTTGGAATAGTAGTGGCAGGTTTTATCACGCTGGTGATCAATCTGTACCACCTGCAGATTGAGCAGAATCAGTATTATCAAACCCGCTCCAATCAAAATGACATCAAAATGATCCCTGTCGCCCCGACGCGAGGGATCATTTTCGATCGTAATGGCATTCCGTTGGTGAAAAATGTCACCTGGTATGACATTGAAATCATTCCTTATAAAGTGCAGGACATGAAGGCACTGGTGGCTGAACTGACGCCCATTGTCGATCTGTCTCCTGACGATATCGAGACGTTCTATCACGCGCTGCGTGCCGGAAGTCGTTATAAACCCGTGGTGCTTAAAACCGAGCTGTCTGATGAAGAAGTGGCTCGTTTTTCCGTTAATCAGTACCGGTTTACCGGTGTAGACGTCAGCAGCTATGAAGACCGCCAATATCCTTATGGTCCTGACCTGGCTCATGTGATTGGTTATGTGTCTAAAATCAACGATAGCGACTATAAACGCCTTGATAAAGAAGGTGTTAGTGAGAACTATGCCGCTGACCACAACATCGGCAAGCAGGGGATCGAAGGCTATTATGAGTCGGTGCTGCACGGTAAGACCGGTTATCAGGAAGTCGAAGTGGATAACCATGGACGCGTGATCCGCGTGCTGAAAGAAGTGCCGCCTGTTGCGGGCAAAAACCTCTACTTAACGCTGGATCTGCATCTTCAGCAATATGTTGAGACCCAGCTGGTCGGCCAGCGTGCGGCGGTACTGATTGAGAACCCAAAAGACGGCCAGGTGCTGGCTATGGTCTCCAGCCCCAGCTATGACCCGAACCCATTTGTGAAGGGCATCAGCTACAAAGCCTACAAAGAACTTTTAGCAAACAAAGACCTGCCGCTAATCAACCGCGTGACGCAAGGTTTGTATCCGCCTGCTTCCACGGTAAAACCTTATATGGCGATGTCCGCCCTGCTGACCCACGTGATTACGCCGCAAACCACTTTCTTCGGCGCATCAACCTGGACACTGCCGGGCACACAGCGTAAGTATCGCGACTGGAAAAAAACGGGCCACGGCACGCTGGATGTGACCCGCGCGATTGAAGAGTCTGCGGATACCTTCTTCTATCAGGTGGCCTTTATGATGGGCATCGATCGTATTCATACCATGCTCAGCCAGTTCGGTTATGGTAAGCCCAGCGGCATCGATTTGAACGAAGAGTACAGCGGCCTGCTGCCAAGCCGTGAATGGAAGCAGAAGGTGCATAAAAAGGGCTGGTATCAGGGCGATACCGTGGCTGTCGGCATTGGCCAGGGTTACTGGATAGCCACGCCAATCCAGATGGTCAAAGCGCTGGATACGTTGATTAATAACGGTCGGGTCATTCAGCCGCACCTGTTGTATGAAGCTAAACAGGGGAAAAACATCACCCCGTGGAAACAAACGCTGCCTGAGCAACAGATTGGTGATGCCAAATCGCCTTACTGGAGTCTCGTCCGCCATGCGATGTTTGGTATGGCGAATGCGCCAAACGGGACGGGGTATAAATACTTCCACACCGCGCCTTACGGCATTGCGGCGAAGAGTGGCACCTCTCAGGTCTTCGGCCTGAAGCAAAACCAGGTGTATAACGCCAAAATGATCCCTATTCGTCTGCGCGACCATATCTTCTACACCGCGTTTGCACCGTTTAACGACCCGAAAGTGTCGATGGCGATCATCCTGGAAAACGGCGGCGTCAACGGTGTGACCGCAGCGCCTTTGGCAAGAAACATTCTGGACCATATCTTCCTGCCGCCAGATATTGCACCGATGCCGGTCACAGCTGACCCAAGCAGTAACGTTACCGCACAGTAACCGGCTCTGTTTCTGCCCCCATCAGCCCTTAGCTGACGGTGTTTACACACCGTCAGCCTCCTTCCAATCATTTCCTGTAATTTCCAAAACAACCCTGCGCCTAAATTCTCCATTAAAGAAGGTGTTACCTCGTGCCGATAAACGACAATGAGGTAATGTCTTATCTTCGTGAGGCCAGCGTTAACTGGCGACTGAATCGGTTTTGCTGGAAAGTAAATGACTAACGACATAAGCCTCCCGAACGGGCTGCAACGCCACTTTATCCGTCACGTTCTCACGCCGATGATTGTGGGGGTCCTGTTCACGTTTCTTGCCTGTGGCTTTACGGCCTGGTGGGTGACCACCAGCAGCAACGCCAGGGCTCAGGAAAAGCAGCAGCAGGTGATTGAAAACGTCTTTACTCAGCATCTGGCGGATTATCTGCACCAGCACCACAAGCTGCTGGGCTCCGGGCAACTGTTGCAGCAATTAAGCGCCAACCCGGCAGTAAGCCTCCCTTTTGGACACTGGCTGAATACGCTGGCCGGTGATGATGAGGTGTATCTGTTAGATGCACAGAACCGCCCTTTAGCGGTCTGGTTTGCCGGTGAAGAGGTCACGACCGAGCGTTACCAGGCGCTGAAAGACCAACTCAGCCCGTGGCTGGAGAGCCTTAACCGCCTCTCCCTCATTTCTTCGCCAGCCTTTACCGGCGACTTTATCCGGGTAAACGGCCGCGTGGCAGAAGTGGCGCTGGGAGAGGTAGCGGGCAGCGGTGGCAACAAACTGATCTTCCTGCGTTATCTGCATTACAGCTTTGTTGATTTTCTGGAACACCGTGGCGTAGTCACCGAGTTTCGTTTTACCCCCAGTTCGCAAGATCACCTCAACAGCGCCGGTTTTCTGTTGCAGTCGCACCTTAAAATCCCGGTGAGCTACGTCTCCTGGCAACCGATGCGGCCAGGCAGCCAGATGCTGATGATGACCGGCCCACTGGTGCTGCTGGCAATGCTGGCGATTACCCTGATGTGCATCAAGATGACCCGCCGCCTGTGGACCTCTTCCCTTAAACTCTCCGACTCGATAGAGAAACTGGCAGCCAGTGAAGCTCAGGCTAAACAGCTTGCCCTGCGTGATGTTCTGACCGGATTACCCAACCGCGCCGCAATGGAACACAAGCTGACGGAGCGGTTAAGCAAGCTGCCAGCAGAAGGCGAAAACGTGGGTCTGCTGTTACTGGATCTCGACCGTTTCAAAATGATTAACGACACCTACGGACACCACACCGGCGACGATTTGATTGTAGAAATTGGTCAGCGGCTGTCAGCGCTGCTGCGCCCGGAAGATGCCGTGGGACGACTGGGCGGCGATGAGTTTGTGGTCATGGTGAACGATCTGCAAAGCGATAAGCCGATCGCCCAGCTTTGTCAGCAGATTATTACGCACCTCACCGCGCCGGTCATCATACAGGGCAACCGCTTGTGGGTTGGCGTCAGCATCGGTATTGCGCTTGCGCCGCAGCATGGCATCGAACGGCAGGAACTGATGCGGAAGGCCGACATTGCTCTTTACGCAGCGAAAGCTGAAGGTCGCGGTCGCTACCATCTGTTTGTTCCGGCGCTGGGGGAAGCCCTGATGAAGCGCCAGCAGCTGGCAGAAGAGTTGCGGCTGGCGCTTGATAACGCCTGTGGTCTGGCGCTCTGGTATCAGCCGATTATGGATATCAGCGGCACCAAAATGCTGGGCATTGAGGCGCTGTTACGCTGGCAGCATCCGAAGCTGGGCCCGATTTCTCCAGCCGACTTTATTCCCATTGCTGAAGAGACCGGGCTGATTATTCCGCTGGGCGACTGGGTACTCCAGCAGGCCGTCAAGCGGGCAAAAACCTGCCCGCACCTGAATATGTCGATTAACGTGTCACCACTGCAATTCCTGGCGGGAGACTTTATTGCCCGCGTGAAAGATATCGTAGCGCTTTATGACGTAGACCCAAGGCAGATTGAACTGGAAATAACAGAAGGCGTGATGCTGGAAGACCAGCAACAGGCGCTGCATACCCTTCAGACGCTGCGTGCGGCAGGCTTCAGAATCGCGCTGGATGACTTCGGCACCGGCTACTCCAGTCTCAGCTACCTTACGCAGTTCCCGGTAGATACCCTCAAAATCGATCGCTGCTTTATCCAATTGCTGGGAATTCAGGAACATGCCGACAAGATTGTCTCTTCGGTCATTAAGCTGGGGCATTCACTGGGCTTAACGGTGACGGCGGAAGGCGTGGAAACCGAAGAGCAGCGGCTGGCACTGGCCGCTGCAGGCTGCGATAAGCTGCAGGGCTTCCTGCTCAGCCGCCCGCAACCAGCGGAGGTGCTGTTTGCGGCACAGGCTGTTTAATGCGTAAAGATTAACGGCGCAGAACGATTTGCGGAACCGCATCCTGACTGTGGTGGTGAACCTGCAGATCGGCCTGATACCAGCGCGTTAAGGTGGCTTCGGTCATCACTTCAGCAGGTGTGCCTGCGGCAACCAACCTGCCCTGATGCAATAACAGCAGACTGTCGGACCACAACGCCGCCAGATTCAGATCGTGCAGCACACAGCATACCGTCAGCTGGCCTTTGCGGGTTAACTGATGCAGCAGGCGTAAGGCGTGCTGTTGATGATACAAATCCAGTGCTGAAGTCGGTTCATCCAGAAACAGCCAGCCACGCGGGCCATCTTCATGCCAGAGCTGAGCTAACGCCCTGGCAAGCTGTACCCGCTGCTGCTCCCCGCCAGACAGATGACGATAATCCCTGTCGGCAAGCGTGTCGCTACCGGTTAATGCCATCACCTCTTCGACTACCGCTTTGGTGCTGTGGCTGGGCCAGGGCGCGCGGCCCATCGCCACCACTTCACGCACGGGCAGAGGAAACTCAACGTGGCTTTGCTGGCGCATCACGGCGCGGGTTTGCGCCAGACGCTCGCGCGACCAGCTGGCCAACGGCTGGCCCCCCAGCAGGCAACCTCCGGCCGCCGGTTGCAGGTAGCCAGTCAGCAGCCGCAGCAACGTCGATTTACCCGCGCCATTTGGGCCAATCAGCGACACCATTTCACCAGAGCGTAAACTCAGCGAGACGTCATCAATCAGCAGCCGATGCCCCACGCGCCAGCTGAGGTTTTGCCCTTCAAGCAGATCAGTCATGACGGCCTTCCTGGCGACGTAATATCAGCCACAAAAACCACGGCGCACCCAGCAAACTGGTCAACAATCCCACCGGCATTTCCGCAGGCGCTACCACGGTTCTCGCCAGCGTATCGGCAATCAGCATCAGGATCGCTCCGGCAAGTCCTGCGCCTGGCAACAGCCAACGATGGTCGCTGCCAATGCACATCCGCATCAGATGCGGCACCACTAAACCCACAAAACCAATCACGCCGCTAACGGCCACCGCAGCCGCCACCATCAACGCGCTGAGCACCAGCAAAATTCGCTGAGTGCGCTTTACATCAACGCCCAGATAATGCGCCTCTTCATCGCCCAGTTGCAGTAAGTTCAGCCGCCTTGCCTGCCACTGTGTGGCAACCATAACCGGCAGGACGATCGCCGCACTGACGATAACCGTTGACCACTGCGCCTGCCCCAGCGAGCCCATTCCCCATAAGGAGAGCTGGCGAAGCTGCTGATCGTTACTGATCCAGGAGAGCACACCGACCGCCGCGCCGCACACGGCATTGATCGCAATTCCCACCAGCAGCAGCCGTGAAAGCGTGCTGCTGCCGTAACGACTGAGGCTGAAAATCACCGCCGTAACCGCCAGGCTGCCAATAAAGGCCGCCAGCATCGGCCACCACAGCGCCAACATCGCCGGTAACGACAGGGGGATCACCACGGAAATCGCCACCATTAACGCGGCACCGCTGCTGATGCCTAACAGACCCGGATCGGCCAGCGGATTGCGGAACAATCCCTGCATCACGCCGCCAGAGAGCGCCAGCGCCGAGCCCACCAGCACTGCCAACAGCACGCGCGGCAGCCTGATGTTCCACCAAATCTGCCAGATCATGCTGTCGCTGGTCGCCTGCCAGACCCTCGGTAATGACAGGCGCATCGCCCCGACGTTGGCGGCGAACAACACGATCGCCACCATCAGAAGTGCCATCAACAGCAAACTTCGCGGAACGTTGTGCGTCCTCATTGCGCCAGTGCTTCCGCCGCTTTACGCAGTTTGGCAATCGCACCAGGCGTTTGCAGGCCAAAGCCCAGCAGCGCCATTTCATTCACTATCAGCACATTTTGCTGCTTACCGGCCGGTGTCAGCGCCAGGCCTGGCAACGTCCACAGGTTCTCTTCCCCGCCCATCGACTTCAGGCCGTCCGCACCAATCACTATCAACTGTGGCGCGCTGGCCACAATACCTTCCTGGGTCAGCGGCTGATAATGCGGAATATTGCCCAGCGCATTTTGCAGCCCGGCCCCCCGAATAGCGCCATCCGCTGAGGTGCCGCTGCCTGCGCCCATCGCTTTCATGCCGCTGTGGTTAAGGATATACAGCACCTTCACCGGCAACGGTTTATCAGAGATGCCAGCCAACTGTTTATCCAGCTTCTCTTGCAGCGCTTTGCCCTCATCTTCACGGTGCAACGCCGCGGCGATGGTGGCAATTTTGCTGTGAATGGCGCTGAGTTCAGGCTTGCCGGTGACGGTAATCACTTTGACACCCGCCTGTTCAACCTGCTGTAACGCAAGAGAAGGTTTGGACAGCTCGCTGGCGATCACCAACGTGGGCTGCATTGCCAGAATGCCTTCGGCATTGAGCTGACGCATATACCCCACGTCCGGCAGTTTGGTCGCCACGGCCGGTTGCAGACTGGTGGAATCACGGGCGACCAGGTTTTGCTGTGCATCCAGCGCATAGATGATCTCCGTGACGTCGCCGCCTATCGACACTACACGCTCCTCGGCCAGCAGTGAAAAAGGCAGCGCCAGCAGCGCAATCAGCCAGAGTTTCATGCCGCTTCTCCTGCACCCGTCAACTCGGCCAGCTGTTCACGCCAGCGGGTTTGTTCCGGCTGGCCTTCGGTACGCTGACCGAACAACTGGGCGATTTGCGTGCCGTCGGCGGCAAACAGTTCCAGGCTGGTCACGAAGCCGTTCGCCGTTGGCTTGCGGGTGATCCAGCTTTCGCTGATAGTGTTTTCCATCAGGTGCAGGGTGAAGGTCGGGTTGAAGATATTGACCCAGTTTTCCATCGGCATCAGCTTCTCAACCGCACCGGTAAAGATCTGCACGCAGCCACGGTTGCCGATAAAAATCATGATTTCATTGCCGTCGGTCTGGGCCAGTTTCAGCAGCTCGCTCAGCGTGCCGTTATCCACTTTCCGCGCCAGGTCGCTGGCAACCGAACGGAAAGCCTGCTGACGGGAAATATTGTGGCGTTTCAGTAAGCCGAAGAACTGATGCACATCCGTCATGGCACGCCATTCCTGCTCGATTACCGCAGCATCGGGTTCGCTGGCATGGCTGACAGGCTCAACTGCCGTCACCTTCAGAGCCGGGGTTTCGTCCAGCCTGAAGGCCGCAATCAGCGAGGCCCACTCCGGCATATTGGTCTCAGCCATGGTGTAAATTTTCAGGACCGCATCGCCGTGCGCATCAAAAATCTGAATGCTGTGACGGTCTCCGCGTTCGGTTTTTTCTACCAGAGAAAAAGCGCTTTTCCACTGGGACGGGAACAGACGCTGATCAAGCGCACGCGGGTTAAGGATCAGCCCTGCGTGGCCGCCAAGGTGCAGGTTTTCATACCGTCCAACCTGCTCATGTACCGCATAAGCATTACGGGTGATCGATTTGGTTTCGCCAACGGCTTCCAGCGCCGGGAGCAGTTCGCTGAAGTCAGGACGCAGCGCCACCGCCTCGTTCAACGTTCTGGCGTGGGTCAGTTCCGCTTCACTGAGGGTCATCAGATCCGCCAGGTCACGGGCATACTTTTTCGGGTATTCAGCTTTTAACGACAGATAACGCTGATAAAGGGTAGTGCTGTCCATTTGCTCTCCTTGAAGCCCCGCACTCGGTGCAGGGCAATGGGTAATAACACAGGGTAATCAGAAGTCGACGTTTACGCCCAGTTGGAACGTCCGGCCAGGCATGACCGCCAGCGCTTTATCATAAGCATCCTGGTTGGTGCTCTCCGTCAGCTCACGGCTGCTGAGGTAGTCCCAGTATTTACGATCAGTCAGGTTATAAATCCCGCCGCTGACTTTGACATTTTTGCTAGCCTGCCAGTAAGCGGTCATATCCACCATACCGTAACCCGGTACGCGCAGATATTCCTCACTGGACTCCGTTAACGAGGTGCCGGCATTGTTGGTATAGGATTCACGGTTGGTGGCCGTGGCTTTTTTCCCTTTCACGAAGGTCGCTGTCACTGCCGCGCCATAGCGTTTAGCAGGATCATCCCAGGCTACACCCACGATCGCTTTCATCGGCGCTACGCTGTCCAGATCTACATAACTGTCGCCGGAGTAGCTGGACTTCGATTTACCTTCGCTGTACCCCAGCGCAAAGGTCGCGCTCAGGCCGTTAACCTCTTCAAACCAGGTGCCAAAGTTCACTTTGGTGGTCACTTCACCGCCATAGATATAGGCTTTATCACGGTTTTCTGCCTGGTAAACAGTGTAGATATTTGAAGGAACATTGGTAAAACGGGCCGGGCTGGCTGCGCGGGAATAACGCGTGTAAGCAATAAAGTTTTCATAGGTGTTGTAGAACATCGCGGTCTTCAGCGTAATGCCGTCAACCACCTGCCCTTTCATCCCCCATTCCACGTTGTTGCTGGTTTCGGTTTTCAGGTCGCTGTTACCAATCAACGCATACTGCGCCGTTCCGGCATAGCTGGATCCCAGGTTCCAGGAGCCATACAGCTGGCTGGGGTTAGGGAACTGCGCGCCACGCTTATACTGAACATAGGTCATCAGCGATGGCGTGATGTCGTAGTTAAAGCTCAGAGACGGCAGAACCTGCGTGTCGGAGTTCTCTTTGCCATACAGAGTATTCAGCTCAGATTCATCCAGCACGGCGCTGCCGGTAGTCAGGCTCGACAGGTTTTGTGGCTTGGTGGTTTGATGCGCAACGCGCAAGCCAGGCACGACAGAGAAGCCGTGACCGTCCAGATCGAACTGGATAGTATCCTGCACAAATCCACCCAGCGCGTAGCTGCGGCTGTCGG
This sequence comes from Erwinia sp., assembly GCF_049696395.1. Lineage (GTDB taxonomy): Bacteria > Pseudomonadota > Gammaproteobacteria > Enterobacterales > Enterobacteriaceae > Erwinia. The sequence continues at coordinate 41,046 of NZ_JBAVTT010000047.1, read as the reverse complement.
ACTCAGGTTGCATGATCGCGGTATAAACGCTTGGCGCGGGTTCTTCACGGAACGGACGTTGGGTTTCAGTCACGCGTCCGTTAAGACCTGCGCTCAGCTCATGGCGACCCAGCGTTTTGCTCAGCTGGGTTTCAAAGCCGTAAGTCTCCACATCGTAATTCGAGTAGACACGTTCCGTGCTGCCGGTGCTGGTTGGCATCAAGGTGTTGTCGTGCGCCTGAGTCTGCTGGTAATAGACTTTGTTGCTGAGGGAGTCGATAAAGGCATTGGCTGGCGTCCACTCATCCTTCAGGCTGACGCCCCAGCGGCGGGTATTACTTTGCTGCTCTGCAGTGCCCAGAATGCTGCTGCCCGCCGTGTTCCAGGTATCGTAGTGCGTGTGGTTGGTTTTGTCGTAATAGTCGACGGTGCCGGTGAGCTTGTGCTCATCGTTCGGCTGCCAGATCGCCGAGCTCATCAGCGCATTGGAGTGCCAGTTAGCCGGGTAAGCATCAATCGTGCCGCTGTTATTTCGGGTTTGCTGGCCGTCGCGGCGGCTGTAAACAAACACGCCGCGCAGGGTTTCATCGCCTGCTGCTGCGGTAATACCGTTATGCCAGCTGCGGTTGGCCGAGTCGTAATCTGTCTGATAACCGAAGGAGGTCGACTTGTACGGCGAAAGGTAATCATCGGCAGATTTAGGCTGGAAAGAGACCGAGCCGCCAATAGCGGTATTGGCGTTGGCCGTTGAGGTCGCGCCTGATTCAATATCTACCTGGCCGTACATATACGGGTCCAGATAATCACGACCGATGCCGAAGGTGTTCAATCCGGCGCGGCTGACGTAGCTCCGGCCAGTGGCATCCGGCTGGGGAATACCGTCTACGTCCAGTCCCACCCTGTTACTTTCCAGGCCACGAATGTTGTAGCCGGTGTAGCCGCTGCGATCGAAGCCACTTTTCCCTGATGAAGAACCGCCGCTGACGCCAGTCGCGCTGATCAAGGGCTCATAGCGCATCACCGATCCAAAGTCGTTAGTGCCCTTTTTCTGCATCTCTGCAGCGGTAATAGTGGTTTTGCTGCCCGCCTTTTTTTCACTCTGTGGTGCGGTAACCGTCATCACGGCTTCCGACTGAGTGGTTTTTTTCTCTGAAATTGCCAGTGGCGTGCCGGTGGCAGTGGCTTCAGGGAGCAAAGCGGGAGAGCTGGTTTCAGCAGCGATGCTGAAACCGGTGGTGACCAGCGTGCCAAACAGCACGGTTTTCTGGACAAACCCCTGGTAATTGAAAGCGTTGCGCATTTAGTAAGCCTTTATTCTTTATTAGTATCGACTCATACATTGCGGCCGCAGCCCAACCAGGCTGCGAAAGAACGTGACGCATCCGGCGCTGTGTAGGTCATTCCCTGACAACCATTAAACGCGAATGATAATGAGATCGATTCTCTATATCAATAACCTCCACAATTAATTCACAATGTTAAGAAAGTGATCGAAGTGTAAACTTGACAGCCAGCTAACAGACGCCGGAAGATTAGCGCCTGTTTTTAGAGAAGGACTTTGCGATGAATACCGCCCCTGTTATCACCATTCATTACTGTTCTCAGTGCAACTGGCTGCTGCGAGCGGGCTGGATGGCACAAGAGTTACTGCACACTTTCAGCACCGATTTGGCCTCGGTAAACCTGGTGCCTGGCACCGGCGGGATTTATCAGGTGTTAATTGATGGGCACATTATCTGGGATCGCAAAACCGAGGGTGGCTTCCCGGAAGCGAAAGAGCTAAAGCAGCGTGTGCGTAACTTCTGCTTCCCGGAGCGGGAACTGGGCCATATTGATACCAAATAGCGCCTGAATGGCGCTTCGTCCTCCTTGTGTCATCCAGCGCGTTCACTGTAAACTGCGCGCTGCGTCACAATAATAAGATAAAACCTTCACTTACCTCCCTGCCTGAAGACCTGCGCTCCTGCCCGTGGCTGGAGTAACTTCTCATCGTTAAATTAAGTGCACCCTTTTCTATGGATACAGTAGATTCAGCTACACCTGTGCGTGGCGTCGGCCCGCTGCTCTTTTCCCTTGCGCTGGGCGCCTTTGCCATCGGCCTGAGTGAGTTCGTGATCATGGGACTGCTGCCGCAGGTTTCCAGCGCAATGAATGTCAGCCTGGCGGAAGGCAGTAAATTCATCAGCTATTACGCCCTTGGCGTGGTGGTTGGTGCCCCGTTGTTTTCACTGAGCACCGCGCGGTTGTCCCGTAAGCATCAGCTGATGATTTTCATCTCCCTGTTTCTGGTGGGTAACATCAGCAGCATGCTGGCGAGCAATGCGCATATGCTGGTGATTTCACGCTTCCTCAGCGGACTGCCGCACGGAGCTTTCCTCGGTGTAGCCGCGCTGGCTGCGGCTTCTCTGGTGGAAGAAAACCGCCGTGGACAAGCAGTGGGCAGAGTGATGCTGGGCCTGACGCTGGCGTCCTTGCTGGGCAACCCAGCGGCGACACTGCTGGGCGAGCACCTGGACTGGCGCTGGGCATTTGCCTGCGTTTCGGTCCTGTCGCTGGTTGATGCGCTGCTGATCTTTAAGCTGTTCCCCGTGCAGAAAGACCTTGAGCAGAGTTCACCGTTGAAAGAGATCCGTGGGTTGGCAAACCTTCGTCTGTGGCTGACGCTGGGAATTGCGGCGATCGGATTTGGCGGAATGTTTGCGGTGATCAGCTATATCACGCCGATCCTGACCATGGCAGCGCACCTCTCCACCTTCTGGCTCCCTTTTGTGCTGTTCGCCTTTGGTCTGGGTATGGTGTTGGGAAATCTGGCCGGTGGCCGGATGGCTGACGGCAAAATCATGCTGTCGATCTTCAGCATTCTGGCGTGGAGCGTGGTGGTTCTAACCCTCTTCCCATTGATGATCGGCACCGTTACCGGTCTGATGCTGGGCTCGTTCCTGGTCGGCACCAACCTGGCACTCTGCGCACCGCTACAGGTGCGTCTGATGCAGGTAGCTGGCAAGGCGCAAACGCTGGCCGCCACGCTGAACCATTCGGCATTTAACATCGCCAATGCGTTGGGCGCATTCCTTGGCGCTTATGTGGTGCAGCAAGGGTATCCGATGACGCAGACCGCCACTTACGGCGCTATTCTGCCGGTGCTGGGGATGATGATCTTTATCGTTGCGCTACTGAAAGAAGTGGCCGATCGCAAAAATACCGGCGTTGGATCGACTGATTTGATCTGATGCGGTGAATGGCCAGGCGCGCTGCCTGGCCATGCGGTTCCCTTCAGAACCGTTCAACACGGCTTATGCTACGGCGGGTTTGGTTCTTAAGGCCGCATAAATGGTCAGCGTGCCAATTAATAACGCCACAGCACTGCCCATAAAGACGCCTTTAGCACCGGTAATAGTAAAGATCATCCCGCCTGCTGCAGCCCCAATAGTAATGGCTAACTGAATAGAGGCGACCAACAACCCGCCACCGCTTTCAGCCTCATCCGGCATGGTACGAGTGATCCAGGTTGACCAGCCAACCGGCACGGCACCAAACGCCATGCCCCACAGCGCAACCAGCACCGCATCCACCAGCGGAGCCGATCCCATCACCACCAGACCAACGCCCAGCAGCCCCATTGCCAGCGGCATACCGATCAAGGTGCGGTGCAAGTTACGCTCCAACAGCAGCCCGGCAATCAGGGTTCCGGCGAAGTTCGCCACCCCAAAGCCCAGCAGGATAACGGACAGACCGTTGACGCCTACGCCAGTGACACTTTCCAGGAAAGGACGTAAATAGGTGAAGAACGCGAAGTGCCCGGAGAACACCAGAAGGATCGCCAGCAACGCAGTCTGCATGCCTGGACGACGGATCAAAGAGAAGAGCGAACTGCCTTTACCAGAATGATGAGCGGCCATTTTTGGCAGGGCTACCATCTGCCAGACCAGCGCCAACAGGCCGATCGCCGATGCGGCTACAAACACGTTACGCCAGCCAATCAGATGGCCAAAATAACTGCCCATCGGTGCGGCAACGATAGTCGCGACGGACACCCCACTAAATACTATCGACAGCGCTCGCGGGATCATCGCTTCCGGCACCAGTCGCATAGTGGTAGCGGCGGCCAGCGTCCAGAATCCCCCAATAGCGATGCCTAACAACACCCGACCAACGAGGATAAAGGTCAGATCAGGTGCAAAGGCCACCAGCAGATTCGAGACGATCAGCATCACCGAAAACACCAGCATCACTAAGCGGCGATCCAGATTACGGGTCGCTGAGGCGATGAAGAAACTGGTCAGCAAAGCGAACACTGCCGTAATGGTCACCGCCTGTCCGGTCACGCCTTCAGTAACGCCAAGACTCGCGGCCATTGGCGTTAACAGGCTGGCGGGCAGAAATTCTGCCGTCACCAGTCCAAACACGCCAAGCGCCATCGAAAATACCGCGCCCCACTGGGGCTTTTCCTCTGCCATGCCGGCCTGTTGGAGTGTGTTCATTGCATGCATTCCGTAAGAAGAAGTGAGCGTACAGAGTAAAGGGCTGGACCCGGATGGTCTATGATGTAAAATCCGCAATTATTGATTATCCGTCCGGAAGGTGCATAACCATGATCACAGAAACCCACGATCTCGCCAGCGAACTGTTGCTGGGCATGCGCCTGATGGGCGTACAGTACAAGCGTATTGAGCTGGCTGCCCCGTTCGGCGTGGGCTTTATCCATGCCCCCGGACGTGCACAGTTTCATTTTGTCAGCCGTGGGCCAGTGATGCTGCGCACCCAGGGCGGCAACCTCTACTCCCTGAATACCGGCGATGCACTGCTGCTGCCCCAGGGAACCGATCATATGCTGCTCTCTTCGCCGGATGTGCCCTGTCAGGACGTGCGCTCGTTTGAGTCCACGCCGGTTTGTGGCAATGTCTGCTGCGTAAAATCCTGCCCGCAGGAGCTGCCAGAAGCCTCTTCCGTGCTGATTTTCAGCGGCACGATGGAATTCGATTTGGGCGGCATGCAGATGTTAATCACCGCCATGCCGGAAGTGCTGCTGGCCGACACGCTGATCCATAAATACCCTGAAGTACAGTCAATGCTGGACGCGATGGAGCGCGAGTCGCTGAGCCGCAGAGCGGGCTACGCAGGCATTCTTTCCCGGCTGGCAGATGTGGTCGCGTCGTTTATCGTGCGCGGCTGGGTAGAGTCTGGCTGTGGTCAGGCCGGTGGCTGGCTGGAGGCGCTGCGCGATCCGCGTCTGGGTAAAGCGCTGGTTGCCTTACACCGCGAGCCGGGTAAAAACTGGACGGTGGCGCAGTTAGCCGCTGAGATGGGCAGCTCCCGTTCGGTGTTTGCCGAACGCTTCCTCGCCGTTACCGGTATGACGCCAGTGCGCTATCTGACAGAGTTACGCATGCAGCTGGCCGTGCAGTGGATAGGACGAGATGGCGAAGCGATTGAAACCGTCGCGTGGCGGCTCGGCTACGGCTCGCTGGCCGCTTTCAGCCGGGCCTTTAAGCGCACGGTAGGCAAAACGCCTGGCGCCTTGCGCACTGAGATAGGTGGGCGGCTGGCGGCTCAGGATGTGGCCTGATGAAGCAGCATTGGATAATCACCTAATGGTTACACCAGATACTTATTGAACCAGCCAATCGTTCTTTCCCAGGCCAGGTCGGCCGCTTTTTTGTCATAACGCGGGGTGGAGTCGTTATGGAAGCCGTGATTCACCTCCGGATAAATATGCGCTTCGTAAACCTTGTTATTCGCCTTCAGCGCGGCCTCATAAGCGGGCCAGCCTTCATTGATGCGCGTATCCAGCCCGGCGTAATGAATCAGCAGCGGAGCGTTAATGCGTGACACCTCTTTTGCATCAGGCTGGCGCCCATAGAACGGCACGGCTGCGGCCAGCTCCGGATAGGCTACGGCAGCGGCATTGGCCACACCGCCACCATAACAGAAGCCGGTAATCCCTACCTTTCCGGTCGTTCGCTCGTCCTGCATCATAAATTCGATAGCGGCAAAAAAGTCGTTCATTAATTTAGTGGGATCAATTTTCGCCTGCATCTCCCGCCCTTTCTCATCGTTGCCAGGATACCCACCCAACACACTCAGTCCATCCGGAGCCAGCGCGATAAAGCCGGCTTTTGCTACCCGCCGGGCCACATCTTCAATGTAAGGATTCAGGCCACGGTTCTCATGCGCCACGATCACAGCAGGCAGCTTCCCGGTGGCTTTAGCTGGGCGCACAAGATAGCCACGCACGGTTTTATTGCCGTTGGGCGAAGGGTAATGAATGTATTCGGGCAGAATGTCCGGGTCGGTGAATTCCACCTGTTCGGCTAAGGCATAGTTGGGGCTGAGCGAAGTCAGCAGCGTGGCCGCGGTCAGCCCACCGACGGCGAACTTGCCGGCCAGTGAAAGAAACTCACGCTTATTTATTTTGCCGTGAACGTAGTAATCGTAAATTTCGAGCAGTTCCGGGGAGAAATCTTTCGCGGTCAAACGGGACATATCAATGCTCCTTACACGCCAGAGAAGGGAAATGATGCTCAGTAACAGTCATTCACATTGCGCCCTTCGTCAAGCCGCCTTCACTGATGTGCAGACCTAATCAGCAGATCTCACCTTATCTTTACGTTTTATCTTCATTTCACCGCACATTTTAACGACGCAGCCGCGGGTAAACTGCGTATGATCGTCATCAGTTTCCCCTTTTTGCCACAGCCACCGAGCCCTGAACTGACTGCCATGACTGAGACTGCTTCCCTGACGCCGATTTTTGACGGCCACAACGATCTGCTGCTGCGCCTGTGGATGCCTGCTGAGCAGGATCCGGTGACGCAGTTTTTGCACGGCACGTTACCCGGCCATCTGGATATGGCACGTATCCGTCAGGGCGGCTTTGCCGGTGGCCTGTTTGCCGTCTTTATCCCGCCAGTAGAGTTTGTACAGCAGAGTAATAAAGCTTACAGCGAAGCGCTGCACGATCCGTTGGCCATCACCGAAGCTCAGATTGCGTTGCTGCACAGGATTGAAGCCGACTCTGCAGGCAAAGCCAAAATTTGTCGCACAGCGGCCGAAATCCGCCACTGTATCGAACAGGGTATTCTGGCGATGGTGCTGCATATTGAAGGGGCCGAAGCGCTGGACGATCGGCTCAGCCAGTTGGATAGCTGGATTGAGGCTGGCCTGCGTAGCATCGGCCCATTATGGAATTTAGCCAACCGTTTTGGCGTTGGCGTCACCGGCAGTTTCCCCGGCTCGCCCGATACTGGCGAGGGTCTGACGCCGTTAGGCCTGGAGCTGCTGCGGACCTGTAATCAGAAAAAGCTGCTGATCGACCTGTCGCATATGAATGAGAAAGCCTTCTGGCAAACGGCGAAGCACAGCACCGCGCCGCTGGTTGCCACCCATTCCAACGTCCATACAATCTGCCCTCAGCCCCGTAACCTGACTCCCACCCAGCTGCAGGCGATTGCCGAAAGCGACGGGTTTGTTGGCGTAAACTTCGGCAACGCTTTCCTGCGAACCGATGGCAAACGCGACAGCGACACGCCACTCGGCGAAATTCTGAGGCATCTCGAAGGATTGATGGAACGGCTGGGGGAAGATCGCGTGGGTCTGGGATCGGATTTCGACGGCATCAGCGTGCCTGAAGCGCTAAAAGACGTGGCCGGACTGCCTCGCCTGGTTGAAGCGATGCGCTCAGCAGGCTATTCGCACCAGTTGGTCGAAAAAATTAGCTGGCGCAACTGGTTAGCTGTTTTACAGAAAACATGGGGAGAATGAACCACCTGGAACATTTTGGTGGGTTTTCTCTTAGTACCCCTGCTGCTTACAGGGTTGATATCAACAAGGCTTAGGCGCAACATTTGCACGCCAAATCTTTCGATATTTGACAACAAGCGTATTACCTGCCGAACTGACTGAGCAGAGTTCTGTAATTTTCATAACACCCTGAGGATCCCACTATGTGGACTAAACCTAAATTTGTTGATTTGCGCTTAGGTCTGGAAGTGACGCTGTACATCTCCAACCGTTAATCCCTTATGCCCACAGCCTGCTGTGGGCATCTTCTCTTTTATAGCTGGTCTACACATGCAGATTAACGTTCTCGGTTCTGCGGCGGGTGGTGGCTTCCCTCAGTGGAACTGCAACTGCAGGAACTGTCAGGGCGTGCGTAATGGCACCCTGAAAACCTCAGCCCGTACGCAATCCTCTATTGCCCTCAGTGATGATGGCATCAATTTTGTGCTGTGCAACGCTTCGCCAGACATCGCTCATCAGCTGGCTGCTACGCCTGCGTTGAGTAAAAAAGAGGTGCTGCGCGGCACGGCTATCGGCTCGATTATCCTGACCGACAGCCAGATCGACCACACTGCCGGATTGCTCAGCCTGCGTGAAGGCTGCCCGCATCAGGTGTGGTGTACACCAGAAGTACATGACGACCTGACGACCGGTTTCCCGGTGTTCACCATGCTGACGCACTGGAACGGCGGGCTGATTCATCATGGCATCACGCCTGGTGAAGCCTTCTCGGTTGCCGTTTGTCCGGCGCTGAAGTTCACGGCTATTCCGCTGTTGAGCAACGCTCCACCGTATTCGGCCTACAGAGGTAAGCCGCTGCCTGGCCACAATATCGCGCTGTTTATTGAAGACACCCGCACCGGTAAGACGCTGATGTACGCGCCCGGCCTGGGTGAGCCGGACAGCGAGCTATTGGGCTGGCTGCAAAAGGCCGACTGCCTGCTGATTGACGGCACGTTGTGGCAGGACAATGAGCTGGCGAACACCGGCGTGGGCCGCAATACCGGTAAGGATATGGGGCACCTGGCGCTGGCGGAGGAACAGGGGCTGATTGCGCTGCTGGCCTCATTGCCGGCTGAACGCAAAATTCTTATTCATATCAATAACACCAACCCGATCCTTGATGAAGAGTCCGCAGAACGTCAGATGCTGACGGCGCTGGGCATTGAAGTCAGCTGGGACGGCATGGTCATTGACGTTTAACGAGAAACAGATGAAACCCGATAATTTCCCGGCCCAGCCGATGACGCCTGAAGCCTTTGAACAGGCGCTGCGCGATAAAGGCGCTTATTACCACATCCATCACCCTTACCATATTGCGATGCATAACGGTCAGGCCACGCGTGAGCAGATCCAGGGCTGGGTAGCGAACCGCTTTTATTACCAGACCAGCATTCCGTTAAAAGATGCGGCGATCATGGCGAACTGCCCGGACCCGAAAACCCGCCGTAAATGGGTGCAACGTATTCTGGATCACGATGGCAGCGAAGGGAGCGAGGGCGGTATTGAAGCCTGGCTGCGCCTGGGTGAAGCCGTTGGTCTGGATCGAGATGTGTTGCTCTCCGAGCGGATGGTGCTGCCCGGCGTGCGCTTCGCTGTTGATGCCTACGTCAGCTTTGCCCGCCGCGCCGTCTGGCAGGAAGCGGCCTGTAGCTCCCTTACCGAGCTGTTTGCTCCGCAGATCCACCAGTCCCGCCTCGACAGCTGGCCGCAGCATTACAAGTGGATTGAGGCTGAAGGGTACGGGTATTTCCGTGGCCGTTTAAGTCAGGCAAACCGCGACGTTGAGCATGGCTTACAGCTGGCGCTGGCGTATTGCACTACCGTTGAAAAGCAGGAGCGTATGCTGGAGATCTTGCAGTTCAAGCTGGATATTCTCTGGAGCATGCTGGATGCGATGACCCTGGCTTATGAGCTGCATCGCCCGCCTTACCACACCGTGACCGACAAAATGGCCTGGCACAAAGAGAGATTACTGTAATGGACATTACCGAGCAGCAGATCCCCTCCTTCCGCCGCGGCTACCGGTTGCAGTGGGAACAGGCGCAGGACTGCCATGTGATCCTTTACCCGGAAGGCATGGCAAAACTGAACGAGAGTGCCACGGCTATCCTGCAACTGGTGGATGGCGTGCGCTCTGTGGCCGCCCTGATCGCTGAACTTAACGCGCAGTTTCCGGAAGCCGGTGGCGTGGGCGACGACGTCAAAGAGTTTTTCGGTCAGGCTTACGAACAAAAGTGGATAATTTTCCGTGAACCAGCTTAATCCTCAGGTCAATCCGCCGCTCTGGTTGCTGGCTGAACTGACCTATCGCTGCCCGTTGCAGTGTCCCTACTGCTCTAATCCGCTGGACTTTGCCCAGCAGGAGAAAGAGCTGACTACGGATCAATGGATTGAGGTGTTTAAACAGGCGCGCCAGATGGGCGCTGTTCAGCTGGGCTTCTCCGGCGGAGAACCGCTGGTGCGTAAGGATCTGCCTGAGCTGATCCGTGCAGCAAGGGATCTGGGGTTCTACACCAACCTGATCACCTCCGGCATTGGCCTGACAGAGAAGAAGATCGATGCTTTTGCCGAAGCGGGTTTGGATCATATTCAGATCAGTTTCCAGGCGAGTGACGAGACGCTGAACGCCGCGCTGGCCGGATCGCAAAAAGCGTTCCAGACCAAGCTGGCCATGGCGAAAGCGGTGAAAGCGCACGGCTATCCGATGGTGCTGAACTTTGTGCTGCACCGCCATAATATCGATCAGATCGATCGGATCATCGAGCTGTGCATCGAGCTGGAAGCGGACGACGTGGAGCTGGCAACCTGTCAGTTCTACGGTTGGGCGCAGTTAAACCGTGAAGGCCTGCTGCCAACCCGTGAGCAGATCGCCAATGCCGAAGCCGTTGTGCATCAATACCGCGAGAAGATGACCGCCAGCGGCAACCTCGCTAACCTGCTGTTCGTCACCCCGGATTACTACGAAGAGCGGCCAAAAGGCTGCATGGGCGGCTGGGGAGCCATCTTCCTTAGCGTGACGCCTGAAGGCATGGCTTTGCCTTGCCACAGCGCGCGCCAGCTGCCCGTTGAGTTCCCTTCGGTACTGGAAAACACGCTGCAGGAAATCTGGTACGACTCGTTCGGCTTCAACAAGTACCGCGGTTTTGACTGGATGCCGGAACCTTGCCGCTCCTGCTCTGAAAAAGAGAAGGATTTCGGCGGCTGCCGCTGTCAGGCCTTTATGCTGACCGGCAATGCGGACAATACCGACCCGGTCTGCTCGAAGTCACCGCATCACGGCAAGATCCTCGAAGCCCGTGAGCAGGCAAACTGCACCAATATACAGATCAGCCATCTGCAGTTCCGTAACCGCACCAACTCTCAGCTGATCTTCAAGACTGAGGCCTGATGAGTCAGGCAGCGTCCGGCAGGCAAATCACGCTAGCGAACGGATTGCGGGTTAATCTACTCCACGATCCCTCTGCCAGCCGGGCCGCTGCTCTGCTCCAACTTTCCGCAGGAAGCCATGAAGGGCCAGAACAGTGGCCAGGACTGGCGCATCTGCTTGAACACGTTCTGTTTGCTGGCAGCGCCCATTACCAGGGCGATCAAAGGCTGATGGCCTGGGGGCCGGCCAACGGGGCCCGGCTCAACGCCACCACTCATGCCCATCACACCGCCTGGTTTTTTGATATCGCCGTCGGAGGCTTTGAGCAGGGTTTGCTGCGCCTGGTGGATATGCTCGCCAGGCCATTGCTAACCCTCGGGTCGATTGCTCAGGAAGTGAAGGTGATCGATGCCGAGTTCCAGATGCTGACCCGCCACACGGACACATTATGCGAAGTCGCACTGAGCCAGGCTGTTGCTGAGCCCCATCGCCTGCATGATTTTCATGTCGGCAATCTGCCTGCTTTTGGTACCGATACGTTGGCCTTGCAGCAGGCGCTAAGGGAGTATCATCAGCGCTTCTTCCGGGCTGATAAGCTGGCGTTGTGGCTGCAAGGGCCGCAGTCTCTGGAAGCGCTGGCTCAGCTGGCTGAGCAGATTGCGGAGGCGTTCTCTCCTCAGCCAACGGAAGGCGGAGCCAACAGACGTCAGGAAGATCATGCGGAGGCTGCTCATCAGGAGGCTGAATCTGCTGCGATGCTTCCGGAAGCCAAACCTGCCTCCCCTTTAACGCTGACGGCTCAGCGCCACTATGGTCTGCACAGTCAGTCAGCCTGCCACCTGCAACTGAGCTTTGTCGTCTCTTCCTGCCACAGGAACATGCTGTCGGTGTTCAGCCAGTTATTGACGGATAAAGCGGAGCACAGCCTGCTGGCAACGCTGCGTGACCTTGGGCTGGGTGAGGCGATACAGCTGCTGGAGCCTTACCGCAGCCAGCAACATTCGCTGATCGGCGTGCGGGTTGAACTGTGCGAGGCGGCCAACCCGGCCAGCATTGAAGCGGTGTTCAGCCACTGGCTAAAAGACTCAGCCAGCCTGAGCAGTGAGGCGCTGGCGCATTACGCCAGGCTGGCACGGCGCCACTTCGCCCAGCTTTCCGGCCTCGACCAACTTCGGGCGCGGGCCTTCGGTTTTACGCCGCCAGAGAGTGAAGCCCACCTGGTTGAAGACTGGCAAAAATTACTGACCGAGCTTCAGCCAGCGGCGATGACGCGGTTGTGGGTTGCCCCTTCGGTAAACGTTAACAGGACTAAGGTTCAGGGATTTACCCTGGAAGCTGGCGCTATAGCCTGGGGCAAAGAGCCACCCGGCCGCGTACCGAAGATGGCATTTTACTCGCCAGGCGAACCGCTACGGCTTCCTGAGTTACCCGCAGAAACCGCCCCGCTGACTTGCATTGCCGCTTCCGGTCAGCCTTTGCTGTTGCTTCATCCACTGGCTGGTAAACCCTTCTCCCGCAGGAGCGCAGCGCTGATCGAAGCCGCGCTACAACCGGTTATTGGCCTTTGCCAACATCATGGCGGCGAACTGAGCTTTGCTCAACGCCAGGGAATAGGGCTGATCCAGCTAAGCGGTTCACCAACGTTGATGCAGAACAGATTGGCCGCGATTATCGACGTGCTTAGCCCGCCTTCAGCTGCCGTGATTGCCCAGGGCGAAAGGCTGTACCGCAAAGATTGTCAGTCAGAACGTGCCGATATTGCGATCCGCGTGCTACTTGCAAGGCTTCCTGAAGTCCTGACAGAAATCGCCCTCGATCGGCCGCTACTGCGTCAGTCTGCTGAGCGTTCCTCTCTGACAGGGTCCTCGTCAGAGCAGATCGTTGATGAGGTCATCCTGCGTTCCCCGCCCTGGCAGGCAACACTTTACGGTGGTGAGAGTAGTTTGCAGTCTGCTCTTTCTCAGCTTTTATCTGGCTGGCCTGCAAAGTGCGTTACGCCGGGGGAAGCTCACCCCAGTTCAGTTCCTCAGCATGCTCACTATGCCTTCCCCACCGCCAGTAAAGAGGCCGCCGTCCTGCTGTTCTGTCCGCTGACAGAAAACAGGGCAGAATGCCTGGCCGCCTGGCAAGTGCTTGCGTCGCTGTTCGAACCGCGTTTCTTCCAGAAACTGCGCGTTGAGCTGAATATTGGCTATGTGGTGAGCTGCCGTTTCCATCAGTCCGCTGGCGTGGCTGGAATTCTGTTTGCTTTACAATCCCCCACGCAAACTCATCAGCAACTTTCACAGCTTATTACCGACTTTATTGCCGACATGGTCGACATTATCGACACAATCACTGAAGATACCGTCAGCGAGAAAACGTCACTGTTGCTGAATGCGCTCCCAGCCACCTACCCCAAATCACACGCACACGCTCTTAATCACTGGCAGCAAATGCAGCTGACTTTACCGCCCCTGTCCGCGGATATTTTCGCGGCGCTGTCTGTTGAAAAAATTCAGCAGTATTACTCCGCATTAGCCACAGAAAAACAGCGCTGGTACTGGCTGAATAACTCAGCAAAATAACCTCAACCTCTGCAATAACAACGCCCTTCCCTCAGGCCCGGATCCTCTTTCAGCAACGGTTTAAAGTTAAACCACTTTGTACCGATAACCTTTCTATCAGGTTAACCCTCCCTACAGAGTGCGCACTATGCTTAAAAATATTAAAGTCGTCACCAGCATCATCATTATGTTGATTGTGTTCAGTGCGTTACTGCTGCTCTCCAGCGGGCTGTCGTTTAACGCCATTAATCAGGATAAAAACAACTTTATCCGCGCCAGCGTCCTCACCCAGCAACAGGGGCAACTCAGCGATGCCTGGCAAACGCTGATCAAAACGCGCGTCACCATTAACCGTGCCGCCATCCGCATGCTGAAAAAACAGACCGATCCCGCCTCGCTGGCTGGGATCACCAAGCTGCTTGCCACCGCCAGCACTACGCTGGACGATGCCGCTTTCCATTTTTCCAACTATACAAAAGCTCAGCAGCAGAGCGGCCAGAATCCTGAGTTAGCCGCGACCGTGGCCAAAAATTATCAGCAGATGTTCGACACGATGAAAATGTCGATTCAGTATCTGGGTGCCAACAATTACGAAGCTTACGGCAATCTTGAAGCGCAGAAAGCGCAGGACGATCTTGAAAACAGCTACGACAGCTGGCGCGAGCAGAACAGCCAGCTTTTAGCGGTTGGGATGAGCGAAAACCAACAGGGCTTTAACCACATGATGTGGACACTGGCGACCGTGGTGCTGGTGCTGGTACTGCTGGTAGTCTCCGTTTGGGTGGTCATTAAACGGGTCCTGCTGACACCACTGAAACAGGTGCTGGCGCATATCCAGCGTATCGCAGCTGGCGATCTTTCTAAAACGCTGGTAGTGGAAGGTCGCAGCGAAATGGGCACGCTGGCGAGTAATCTGTCTGAAATGCAGCAGTCACTGATTGTCACCGTGGGCCATGTGCGCGACAGCTCCAATGCCATCTTTACCGGTGCCAGCGAAATCTCGCTGGGTAACAACGACCTCTCTTCCCGTACCGAGCAGCAGGCTGCTTCACTGGAGCAAACCGCTGCCAGCATGGAACAGCTCACCGCAACGGTGAAACAGAACGCCGAGAACGCCCGTCAGGCTTCACAGCTGGCGAAAAGCGCGTCCGTCACGGCTGAGAAAGGCGGCAAAGTGGTGGATGGCGTGGTGAAAACCATGAGCGAAATTGCCGGAAGCTCGAAGAAAATTGCCGATATCACCAGCGTGATCGACGGGATTGCCTTCCAGACCAACATCCTGGCCCTTAACGCGGCGGTGGAAGCGGCCCGTGCAGGTGAACAGGGGCGTGGTTTTGCGGTGGTAGCCGGAGAAGTGCGTAACCTTGCTCAGCGTAGCGCGCAGGCCGCCAAAGAGATCAAAACGCTGATTGAAGCCTCAGTGAATCGCGTTAACGCCGGTTCCTTGCAGGTAGAGACAGCGGGCGAAACCATGCACGATATCGTCAACGCGGTGGTCCGCGTGACCGATATTATGGGTGAAATTGCTTCCGCTTCTGATGAACAGAGTCGTGGTATCGATCAGATTGGCCTGGCCGTGACCGAGATGGACCGGGTGACTCAGCAGAACGCCTCGCTGGTGCAGGAATCTGCTGCGGCTTCGGCCTCTCTTGAAGAGCAAGCCAGCCGCCTTTCTCAGGCGGTTGCCGTGTTCAAAATCGGCCAGCAAACGCTGTTGCCTGCCGCCAGCAAACTGCTCAAAGCGGCACCAGCTGCCCTGCCTCGTAAGGCGCAGGCGGTCAGTACCGACCAGGGTAACTGGGAAACGTTTTAATCTGCCTGCCCGGCCTCTGCGACCCGCATGAGGCCGGTTATTTTGCCGGTACCTGAGTGCCGCCGATCTCCGGCAGCACTTCCCGCATCAGCGCCAGAAACTGCCGCAGCTTGGCTGGATAAAAGCGCGCGTAAGGGTAAACCAGATACACCGGTAAAGGGGCCGCGTGCCACTGCGGACAAAGATGGTGTAACCGCCCCTCTTCAATATCCTCTTTCACCGCCCAGGACGAAGCGATCCCCACGCCCATTCCCGCCAGCACTGAATTGCGTAACGCATACAAACTGTCGGTCAGCAGCTGAGGACGAATATCGATGCGCTGCGTCTCGCCCTGTTCGTTGTCCAGCACCACTTCCTGACGGTAAAAAGTACTCAAAGCTACCCACGGCAGTTCAGCAAGCGCCGCCGGATGGTCCATAGAGGAGTGATGGCTGACTAGCGCTGGTGATGCCACCACAATGCGCGGAACCTCTGCGACCAGCAGCGCCACAACCGAAGGATCGGTGAGCGCGCCCACATGCACCGCGCAGTCTATCCCTTCGGCAATAAAGTCCGGGCGACGATCGCTCAGCATCCATTCAACGGTCATTTTCGGGTAGCGTTGCAGGTATCCCTGCAAGGGAGCGATCATTTGATCCTGACCAAAAGCATGCGGAACCAGCACCCGTAGCACGCCTCTTGGCTCTTCCGCCGCACCGCGCAGATCGTCCTCTATGGCCTGCCAGCGTTCTACCAGCTCCTGCGCGTGGGCGAAACAGCGTTCGCCATCATCGGTCAGCTTCATCACATGGGTGGTGCGCTGCAACAGCTTCACCCCCAGCAAGCGTTCCAGAGACTGCAGCCTGCGGCTGACGGTAGGCTGAGTGGTTTCAAGACGCACTGCAGCCGCAGACAAACTGCCTGATTCCACAATGCGCACAAAGGTTTGCATCAGCTCTATACGGTCAATGCCTGACAGAAGGGTTTCTTTCATACGTTGAACGTATAACAGTTTTACCCCTCAAACGACTACCCTTTGATCACCGTTCGGGTAAAAATGTGATCATCATCGCACAACAGAGTTAATCCCATGTCCATGACACAGACCGTAGAGACCGACGAAAAGGGCATTACTGGCCGTACCGTCCTGATGCTCGCTACCGGCGCAGGCTTCTCCGTAGCCTCTATTTATTACAGCCAGCCGATGCTCGGTATCCTGGTTAACGAACTGCACGCTGGCGTCAGTACCGTTGGACTGGTCCCCACGCTGACGCAGATTGGCTATGCGCTGGGCATTCTGCTGCTGGCGCCGCTGGGCGATCGTCACGATCGCCGCCAGATCATTATTCTGAAAGGCGTACTGCTGACGCTGGCCTTACTGCTCAGCGCCTTTAGCGGCGGCATCACTATGTTGCTGGTGGCCAGCCTGGCGGTAGGCATTGCCGCTACGATGGCTCAGGACATTGTCCCGGCGGCGGCAACGCTCTCTCCTGCCGCGCAGCGAGGTAAAACGGTCGGCACTGTTATGACCGGGTTGCTGTTAGGCATTCTGCTTTCCAGGGTGTTGAGTGGGTTTGTAGCGGAATACTTCGGCTGGCGCAGCATGTTTGGCGCAGCAGCGGTGATGGTGGTCGCTATCACCCTGGTGATCTGGCGAAACCTGCCGGCGATCCCGGCCAGCACCACCCTGAGTTACCCGGCGCTGTTGAGCTCCATGCGTCATCTGTGGACGGAATACAAACCGCTGCGCAGAGCGACGCTGGCTCAGGCTTTGCTCTCCGTTGGCTTCAGTGCATTCTGGTCTACGCTGGCGGTGATGCTGCACGATGTTTACCAGCTGGGTAGCGCCACCGCCGGGATGTTTGGTCTGGCAGGCGCTGCCGGAGCCTTAGCGGCGCCGTTAGCCGGTTCACTGGCTGACCGCCGTGGCCCGGAGTTGGTTACGCGGATTGGCACAACGCTGGCAACCGTCTCGTTCGCTCTGATGTTCTTGCTGCCGCTGCTGCCGGCTCCTTACCAGCTGGCACTGATCGTCATCTCGGCCATTGGTTTTGACTTCGGCGTGCAGTCCACGCTGGTTTCGCACCAGTCGATTATCTTCAGCCTGGAACCTGCGGCACGCAGTCGGTTGAATGCGCTGATGTTCACCGGGGTGTTTATCGGCATGGCCGTTGGCTCTGCGCTGGGCAGCGTGATTCTGGAAAGTGCTGGCTGGCAGGGCGTGGTGGCGCTGTTAACGGTGGCCGGATTTGGCAGCATGGTGGTACGCTGGTTAAGCAAAGGCTTACACCAAAAGCAGGCTTAATGACGCTTGCAGAACGGCCGGAATCGCCAGATTTGGGACGAGCTTAGTTCCCAGGCAGTGAGCCTGCTGAGGAAGATGAAGCGGTCAGTAGCGAAAGCGCTGGCCGTTATCTTTTTTTATAACGCGTGGGCCAAATCTGCTCAGGCCGGGCATCCAGGGCGGCGGCAATCAGCAGCTCACCTTTGGGCCAGGGACGGCGCAAAGCGTTAGATAAAGTGGAAGAAGCTAAACCCGATTCCCGGGATAAAGCCGATAAAGTGGTGCCTCTTTTCTTTAACGCCGCAATAATGTCTGCGGGATGCCAATCCTCTTTGTTCATTGCTTTTCCCGATTTGCCAGATAAAAATCTCACTTGTAGACGATGAGTCACAATCATATCACGTTATTTTTCGATTGTGACTAATAGTCCGTGGACTAATAGACTGCAAAGCGCAATGCTGAGCGCATGGAAAAGCTAAACACCACCAAAGTTCTTTTTGGAAAAAGAGTTAAACAACTCAGACTGCAGGCAGGCTTGTCGCAAGAAGCATTCGCACATAAATGCGGGCTGGATCGCACCTATGTCTCTGGAATTGAGCGAGGTTTACGCAACCCGACACTGGAAGTCATCGCCATTCTCGCGAGTGGCTTAGGGACTGAACTTAAAAATCTGATCGAATTTTAATCGCAAAGGCCAAATATTTTTATTTTTTTATACTGAGCTATTTCATCCTGTTGCAAGTAAGTTTTAAAATAAACCCCCTTCTCAATGCTTAAAAATTACCTTTTCAGTTTTTACTTAAGAAAATAATTATTTTTTTCGGATTTTACCTGTCACTTTTTTTTAAAAAAAACTGAGCGGCACGCTGGCCGCTCGTCATGGTTGTGCTAAAAGCCGTAGCGGATAGCATCCTTACTTTGTTGCATTAATCCGTCGATCTTCACCGAGTACAGCTCCACTCCTGCACCGTCTCCAGTTTGTGAACATTCCCGACGTTTCGCATTGTAGGCTTTCATCAGCTGAGCCTGAGCAAAACCGGGTTTACCATAACAAGTTACGCTCTGCTCCCAGCAGGCAATCGCGCGGTCTGTCTCCTGCTGTTCCTGGTAACGTTTCCCCAGCTCGTTAAGCGCAGTGGCGCACTCTTTGGCCGGAAGCCCTTGTTGCATGATGTCGTCTATTGCCTGGTCCATAACGCCTCCATTAATGGAAGAAGTTGAGAATGTGGCCGAAGATCAGCCCGACACTGATCACGTCAGAGTCACTGAAAGTGACGTTTGCCATGCCGAACTGCCCCAGCAACGGCAGAAGTAGTGCAGGCAGTAAGGTGATGAACAGACCGTGGAATATCCCGCCAATTATCGCCCCGCGACGTCCGCCAACGGCGTTAGCAAATATCCCGGCTGTACCGCCTGCAAAGAAGTTGGTCAACATGCCAGGCAGGATCATCGCCAGTCCTACCCAGGGGAACAGCAGCATGCCGATCACTGAGCCAAGGGTGGTGGAGATAAAACCGATAATCACCGCATTAGGCGCATACGGAAACAGGACCGGACAGTCGAGTGCCGGAACGGCATTCGGCACGATACGCAGCGCGATCCCACGGAAGGCCGGAACAATTTCCGCCAGCAGTAAACGTACGCCAGAAAGCAGGACATAGACCCCAACGACAAACTGAATCGCCTGCAGGAACGAGTAGACCAGATAGTTGACGCCATTAGAGGAGGCCGCGACCACTTCGGGACCCGCAACGATCGCCGGGATCAAATAGATCGGGATCATCACCACCATCATCGACAGGTAAGTATCCTGCAGGAAAGAGAACGCCTGTGGCAGCTCCAGATCCTCGGTGCTTTTGCTGACGTTGCCGGTCACTTTCGCTACGCCAGCCTGTACGATGTAGCCAATGGTACAGAAATGGCCGAGCGCAAAATCATCGCCGCCGGTGATCTTGCGGACAATCGGCTGAGCGATAGCAGGCATAAAGACGGCCATCATCCCGGCGATGACTCCGCCTGACACAATCAGCTCAATGCCACGCAGTCCGCCCATGTAACCAATGACTGAACAGACTGTAGCCATCCACAGCGAAGCCTGTCCGGTCAGAAAGATATATTTGTAGCGGGTGAAACGGGCAATGGCAATATTGACGATAAAGGCGATCACCATAATCAGTGCCGTTTCACGCCCCAACGTTTGCTGGGCAATACCGGCAATGGAGCCAACATCGGTGACCACACCGCGCATATGGAAACCTTTCTGGAATATTTCGCCCAGGAAGGTCAGGGTGCCGACAATAATATTGGCACCTGCCAGAATGACCAAAAAGCCTAATAAGGTTTTTAACGTGCCGGTAATCACCTGCCCCGGGCTTTTCTTCAGCGAGATCAAACCGATCATGGCGATCAATGAGATCAGTATTGACGCCTGTCCCAGCACATCATGGACAATAAAGGTAAGGAAAGACATGATAGTCCCCTGTTTCTGTCACAGTAAACGGATAAGTTTATAAATAGATCAGAGCATGTAGCCTTTTTCTTTTAGTATCGGCTCAAGCTTGGTTCTTATTTCATTTTTATCGACCAGACGCTTCAGGTAAATAACGGTGGCGTTAATGGTGTAATGCTGGAACTGGGAACGGAAGTTCTCACCGGTCATAATAATATCGGCGCGGGATGAGGTGGCGCTGGAGATATCGCAATGGGAGAGATCTGCTTCTATACCAAGATCCTTTAACGCCGCTTCAATACTCATTTCGCACGCAAAGCTGCTGCCCAGCCCTGCGCCACACACTGCAAGAATAGATAACTTTTTCATCAGGTATTCCTTGGTTGATCATCTGTAAGTTTCTTGCCGCTACCACTCAATGCGATTTTTTGGTTCATCATGTCGCTCACTCAAAACTGGCTTAGAATCTCCAGTACGGCCTGTTTAGTTCGGGCATTCTTTAATTTATCTACCACATCATCCTCACAGAAAAGGTGGGAAAGACTGGCAATCATTTCAATATGTGAATGACTGTCAATGGCCGCCAGAGCAAATACCACATAAACAGGATCATTATCAGGGCTATTAAAACGCACCCCTTCTGAAACAATGATTAACGACAGTGCTGTTTTAATAACACCTTCCTCAGGACGGGCATGTGGCATCGCAATGCCTTCTCCCAGAACATAATACGGCCCTATTTCCCGGTGCATATCATAGATAGCATTCAGGTAACGGGGCTCTACCGATCCGTTGTCTATCATCGGCTCTACCGCCAGCTTCACGGCGTGTTGCCAGTCATTCACCTCGGTAAACAGTGAAAGATTATTTTCGTTAATCCAGTCAGTCAGCATAGTGTTCCTTATTAATAAAATAAGCGTTAATTCAATATACTTTCCGGACAATGAATAAAACGTGATCCAGTTACCTATTTTTAAATTAAATAAAAATAATTAGATGCAAAAAGAAGAATTAAAAAATAAGCAATAAGATCACGCTGGTTATTTAACGAGAACCAGTAAGATTTCATTTAAAATAAATGATGATGATGTTTTACCTGCTAATTAACCAGGCCAAAACTTATCAATTATAATTAACTGTTGTTAAAACCTCGCGGGTCCAGGCAATAATACTTTCATTGCTGACAGGTTTAGTCTGGTCGGCAACATACACCGGACTTAATTGCATCGGTTCGGCCCGTTCAGCCAACGCAACCAGTTCAGGAATATACTCGGCCCCTGGATGACCGGGTAAACGATCCGCCAGCCGGGACGCATAACGCTCGGCCGCCAGTTCGCCGGGAAGCTGACACCAGATTTCGGCCAGTGAAGTGACGTTCGCCTGCTGTAAGAAAGCCACCAGACTCTCTTTAGGCTGAAAGCCAAACCACGCATCAACAATAAAGGTGCAGCCTTGTGGCGCTGCGGCAATCACAGACCAGATAGCCTGATAGCTGGCAATGCCAAGCCGACGATTAAGCGGACGATCCAGCTGCCCGAACTGCTGCATAAACGGCTCTTTAATGCCGTCCACCGACAATACAGGCCAGCCGCTCGCCTGCGACAACGCACGCGCTATGCTGCTTTTTCCCGAAGCAGGGATCCCGTTAACCATCACCACGCGCTTACCGGTGCTGACCGGTGCGGTGTGGCTGGCAGTTGCCGTTCCATCAGACATGATCGACCTGCTCCTCGCTTTTCACTTCAGCCGCCGTGGCTGTAAAATATTTCCCGATTACCGCCTGGATCTCACGCAGTCTTGGCACTGCTAAAGTTTCCAGCTTTTCACGCGTGACAGTGCGGTCCAGCGAGATGCAATCTTTCCATAATGCACGGCCTGCAATCACACCGGAAGCCCCATTGCTCATCGCATCGGCAACCTGGCCCAGGAAGGTGGCATGGTCAACACCGGCGGAAAGCACGGCCCATGGCACATCGCCGGAGATTTCAGTGATAGCGGCGCAAGCCTGAGGGGATCCTGGATAAGGAATTTTCAGCACTTTCGCGCCGCAATCCAGCGACATTTTGGTGCCTTCATAAATCAGCGAGGGGACTTTGCTTTTATAGTCTGCATCGCTTTCGCCTTCTAACTGATAGGTCAGGAACTCGACCACCAGCAGCAGATCTTCTTTGCTGAAGTCTTCAATACAGTGACGGAGAATAGCGAGGTTGTGGTCGTTGGCTTCGGGACGATCGGCGCGCAGGTAAACCATAATTTTGCCGCCGTTACCGCCCAGTTCACGTACGCGGCGGGCAGTGATGCCTTCCACCAGGCGCGAATTGCGGTAGCCTTCGGCGGTGGTATCCCATCCTGAAGCGTCCAGCCCGATCAACAGTGCCGTATCTCGGGCAATGATGCCGTCATCCACTAAATCAGGGACTGCACAAACCGGGTCCACTAAGACACAAGAAGCCTGGCTCGCCAGATACTGAGTGATGTCCGCTTTAATGCGACCCAGCTGCTGTTCGGAAATGGCTTTCTGTTGATCCGGGTCGGAAGAGAGCAGGCTGCGCATGGCGCCACGCTGATCGCAGGCAATGACCAGCATTGCTCCATTGCTGCCGCAAATCTGTTGATAACCACGCAGTTCGGACGTTGACATGTGTGACATTATTTTGTCTCCTGGACAGTTTTTTCAGTTTTAGAACACGGTTACAGCCTCATTTTTCAGTGTGCGACTTCATCCCCTTCCCCCGTGGAGCATCAGTGCTGATGCGGCGTCCTGTCAGGGTTTTTGCCGGGTATACGCATTGCAATTTTTCAGGTGGTGAGCAATAATCCCTCAACCGATGAACTGAGTGTAATACATTGCAGAAAGGAATTTCAAGCTGAAAGAACCTCTTTTACAAGACGCCGCGACAACGCGGGCGATGATGCATATGGTGGCGAAGTTGCACTATCAGTCAGATATGGCTCAGGTGGACATTGCTAAAAAGCTGGGCGTATCGACGGCTACCATCTCGCGACTGCTGAACAAAGCCAGAGCGGCGGGGATCGTGCGGATCGAGGTCGTTGAACTGACTTCGCCTGATGAGATCACTGCCGATCTGATCCAGCGTCTGGGGCTGAAAAGCGCCGCTGTTGTGGAGCCACCCCCGACCAATATTTTGGGCTCGCTGGCCACGCCGTTGGCGGGGTTACTCCAGCAGGCCGATCTAGCTTCGGGTGCGGTTATCGGCATTGGCTGGGGGCGTGCGGTGCGGGAAGTGACGATGGGTGGCCTGCCGAAAATCCCTGGCGTGATGACGGTGGCGATGAACGGTGGGATGCAGCAGGCGGCGGCACATTTTCAGATTAACGAATTTGTTCGTCAGGCCGCGGAGCAGATGGGTGGGATCCCCCATTTTTTGCATGCGCCCTACCTGACTTCACCGATGTTACGCGAGGCATTTCTGGCGGATGGCGGCGTTCAGCAAATTATTTCACTGTGGGATAACCTCGATGTGGCAATTGTCGGTGTCGGCTTAACGCACCATTTGCCTGCCCCTTCTGAAACCACTACCGCCACGGCTAATGAGCAGGCGTTAAGCCAGGCTGCAGGCGATGTGTTGCGCCATTACGTCACGGAAAGTGGGGAGATCCTGCATTGGGAAGGCGAAGAGCGAATGATCGCCGCTTCCCCCGCTCAGCTGCGCAACACCACATTGAGCATTGGTGTGGCTGCCACACCGGAAAAAGCGGCCGGGATCATTGGCGCTGTTCGCTCCGGGATGATCAATTCGCTGGTGACCGATGTCACTACCGCGCAAGCCATCCTCGATCGGTTGATGGTGGAGCCGTAAAAACGCCCCCTTATTGAGTAAGGGGGCGTTATTTTTCACAGGTATTAAACCTGAACTTTTAAGAGAATTTTTTCCATTAAATAACAATAAGAATGGTTATCAAAACCATTTGGAATATTGAATAATTGATATTAATGCGAGAATGGTTATCACTTAACTATCATAGTGTTACGAACACACAATATTAAGATAAAAAACGTAACTAACGGTTTTTATTTAAGCAACATCCGTGCATACTTGCGGTCACTCACTCTTCTAATAATATCCCATCATCGCTAATGGAGCCTTTATGCTGACTGCTGATATGACCGCCAAACTGAACGATCAATTAAACCTGGAGTTTTACTCTGCCAATCTTTACCTGCAGATGAGCGCCTGGTGTGCTGACAAAGGTTTTGAAGGGGCTGCGGCCTTTATGCGTGAACATTCCGTTGAAGAGATGCAGCACATGCAGCGTCTGTTTAACTACCTGAGCGACACTGGCGCGATGCCAGTGCTGGGCAGCATTGCGGCACCGCCGGTAACCTTTAACTCGCTGAATGAAGTGCTGGAGCAGGCCTACGAGCACGAGAAGCTGATCACCAGCAAGATTAACGAGCTGGCTCACGCTTCCATGACCACCCAGGATTACTCTACCTTCAACTTCCTGCAGTGGTATGTCTCTGAGCAGCACGAAGAAGAGAAGCTGTTCAAATCCGTGCTGGATAAACTGGCGCTGGTTGGCACCGGTGGACAGGGCATGTTCTTCGTGGATAAAGACCTGATGAAGATGAGCACCACCAGCAACCCACAGGGTTAAGCTTGACGGCTCCGGGTACAGCTTGAGTACCAAAAAAAACGCCTGATAAATTTTATCAGGCGTTTTGCTTTTTAGCGGCAGGCGCAGAGTATTACTGAGGCTTCTGCTGCTTATCCGGGTCCTTGCGCTCAACGGTGGACACCGTAGGACGCAACGCCTTCACCTGCTCAGCTTTCACTGCCGGCGCACTATTCCCCCAGCTGCTGCGGACAAAGGTCGACAGATCCGCCACCTGCTGATCGTCCAGACGCCAGCCGAAGTCCGGCATAGTTAAACCAGTCACCGCTTTGTGCGTTACCGCCGCTTTTCCGCCGCGCAGGACAATACTGATCAGGGAAGCAGGATCGTCGCTTAACAAGGCCGGATTGTGGGCCAGCGCAGGGAAGGTTTTGCTGTAGCCTTTGCCATCTGTCCGGTGACAGGCAGCGCAGTTATCCATATACAGCTGCGCCCCCGGCTTGCTCATATCGCCCTTCACTAACGCCACTTTGGTGCTCTCGTCCTCTTTTGGTGCCACAGCCTGAGGATCGGAAGACTTGAGGCTTTTCAGGTACACCGCCATCGCCTTCACATCCTCATCGCTCAGGTGCTGGGTGCTGTGCTCGATCACATCCGTCATCGACCCAAAAGCCGCACTGTTAGCTGTCCAGCCTGTTTGCAGGAAGCTGACGATCTCCTGCTGTGACCAGCTGCCAATCCCGGACTTCACATTGCCGGTCAGATCCGGTGCGTGCCAGCCTTCCAGCGTCCCGCCGGTCAGATAGGCCGCCTCTTTCTGATCCAGCGCCTTCTCCTGGAAACCGATGCCGCGCGGCGTATGACAAGTCCCGCAGTGCTCCAGTCCCTGAATCAGGTAAGCGCCGCGGTTCCACTCCGCACTCTGACTGCTGTCCGGCTGATACTGCTTCTCGTCCTGAAACGCCCAGTTCCACACAATCAGCGGCCAGCGCATATTCAGTGGCCACGGAATATCGCTGTCGCGATCGGCCTGCTTAATCGCCGGGACTTCTTGCATAAAGTAGTCGTACAGCGCATGCATATCCTCATCACTAATTTTGGAAAATGAGGTGTACGGCATCGCCGGATACAGCTGATGGCCGTCTTTTGCCACGCCGCCACGCACCGCTTTGGCAAAGTCGTCATAGGTGTAATCACCTATGCCGGTCTCCTTATCAGGGGTGATGTTAGTGGAATAAATTGCGCCCACCGGGGTCACCATTTTCAGCCCACCGGCAAAATCTGCACTGCCAGCCGAGGTGTGGCAAGCCGCGCAGTCTCCAGCCTGAGCCAGATAATGCCCCTTGCTGATCGGCGATTCTGCCGCCGAAACGGAGGCCGAAGCCAGTCCGGCAAACAGCAAAGAAGCTAACCATCCAGAATGCTTGATCATCTTTTCTCTTCCCTGTTAAGCCTGAACCAGCGGTCCGGGATTGGCCAGATACTGCGTACGAATGGCATTGGCCGCAAACAGTGCCGTTGCCCCCACGATCCCGGTCGGGTTATAAGCCAGGTTCTGCGGGAAGCAGCAGGCTCCCAACACGAACACATTTGGCACATCCCAACTTTGCAGGTATTTATTCACCACGCTGTTTTTCGGGTTATCGCCCATGATCGCGCCACCAGTAGTGTGCGTGGACTGATAAGGGCGCACGTCGTAATGCGCGTTCATCCCCATAAACCCGACTTCGTAATGATCTGGCGCCATCGCTTTCACAATGCCTTCAGCTTTCTCTTTGATGAAGTTGGTCATCTTCAGTTCGTTCTGCTGCCAGTCGAAGGTCATACGCAACAGCGGCTGTCCGTGAACATCGCGATAAGTAGGATCAAGATCGAGATAGCACTGCTTGTAAGGCATCACCGATCCGGAAGATCCGACCCCCATCGAATGCAGGTAATGATCCTTAATCGACTGCTTCCAACCCGATCCCCAGCGAGGCGCGCTTTTCGGCGTACTCATCTGTTGAATAGGACGGCCGCCTGTGGTGGTGGCAGAGATCGTCGCCCCACCCACAAAACCGAGGCTGCCATGGTCGAAGTTCTCGGCGTTGAAGTCATCCATAAACACGCTGGTTGCGCCGGTTGCGGCAAACGGGTTGAAGATTTTTTCTTTGTTGTAGAACAGCTTGATCCCGCCGTTCATCTGGTAGGCATAGTTCTTCCCTACTACCCCTTCGCCGGTCATCGGGTCGTAAGGCTTGCCGATTTTCGACAGCAGCAGCAGACGCACGTTATTCAGCTGGAAGGTACTTAACACCACGATGGAAGCAGGCTGTTCAATTTCCTGGCCCTGCGCATCGATGTAAGTCACGCCGGTGGCTTTCTTACCGGTGGAATCGGTATTTACCCGGATGACCTGCGCCTGAGTGCGCAGTTCAAAATTCTTATGCTGATACAGCGCCGGAAGCACCGTGGTCTGCGGCGAAGCTTTGGAGTAGTTAAAGCAGCCGAAACGTTCGCAGAAGCCACAATAGTTACAGACGCCAAGCTGCACGCCGTAAGGGTTTGTGAAGGACTCGGTACAAATTGCGGCAGGCATGGTAAACGGATGATATCCCAGTCCCTGAGCAGCCTGAGCAAACAGTTCACCACCATACTGGCGCTTTTGTACTTTGGTTGGATAAGGATTCTGACGTGGCGATTCAAACGGGTTTCCGCCTTCCAGCTTCTCGCCGTTAAGGTTGCCAGCACTGCCAGAAGTGCCGCAGATTTTCTCGAATTTATCGAAGTACGGTTCCATTTCGGCATAGGTAAACGGGTAATCCTGCACCGTCATATCCTGCGGAATAAAGGATGCGCCGTAGCGTTCAATTACCGTGCTGCGCATCTTCAGGTCGGCTTCCAGCGGACGCCACAACATGCCGTTCCAGTGCACGCCAGCCCCGCCAACGCCATCGCCAGGCAGAAAAGAGCCAAAGCGACGATACGGCATGGCGGTATCTGCCGTGGCATGTCGGACCGTGACGGTTTCTCTTGCCGCGTTCTGGAACAGCTTCAGACGGATGCCGTAAGTCAGTTCATCGGTGTTACGCGGGTAAGCAAAATCAGGGTAGGTATCGCGTTGTTCGCCACGCTCAAGGGCGAGAATATTCAGCCCGGTTTTTGCCAGCTCCATCGCCATCAGGGATCCGGTCCAGCCGAAGCCGACGATCACCATATCCACGGGATCTTTTTTGATTGCTGCCATTTTTTAAACGCTCCGTTTGCCTGAAATACTCACCGGTCCCAGCGGATAAGGCTGGTTTGGATGGTCCATTTGATCCTGGTAATCGGCGCGGGCGCCGGGGAAACCAATCATCTTCCAGGAGGCCAGCGTTTGATTACCGCCGTGCATCGGGTCGGCCAGGTAGCCTTCCTTGGTGTTTTCCAGCAGTTGCTCGAAAAACAGCTTGCCCGGCACGTTATCAAAGGTCAGTTTTCCGCCATCCAGATCGTGCAACAGTGCTTCCTGCTGCTCGTGATCAAGGTCGGCAAACGCCTTGTGAAACTGCTGCTGGCAGTGCTGATTAATGGCTTTGATCCCCTGACGATAAGTCTCGCGCGGGACAAGGCTGGACTGGTATCCCAGTTCAGGCACGGCACTGGCAAAAGGCGGGTGCATGTACCACAGGTGGCCATAGCCGTAAGGCAGCTCCATCTGTTTATCGATATAAACCGGAACACCTTCGCTGACGGCACCGGGGCCATTGCTGTCGCTGGGGATCAGACGATCGCAGGCAGCGAGAATAAAGCGCCACTCGTCGTTATTGAAATAGGTGGGAACATAATGGGCGGAAACGCCCTGAGACTGAGGCTCAGCGGCTGGCGCCGAGAGGGCAACGACACTGCTTCCTCCAGCCGCTGCGAGGGGGATCAGCGAGAGGGTTTTCTGCAGGAAACGCCTTCGTGAAGGCACCTGCGCTTCTGTTTTTTTTTCCATGACGACACATTTCCCATGCAAGCGCGCCGGAGTCACCCCGACACAATAGTTACCTGTGTAATAGTTTTAGTGCTAACGGTTAGCGGTGTATAAAATAACCGTTAAATTTATTGTGTAAAAGTGAATGGTAAGTTAAAAATGTTAAATAATGTTTCATGTATGGTAGGATTTGCACCCGACGCACGCTGAAAAACCATGTCAACAAATTGAATAGTAAGCTTATTTTCAAAAAATGCTGTTTATGCATTTTGAGCATAACAGTGGTACAGGCTGGCTCACCAGCCAGTGCTCAGAAAGGAAGTCAGGGAGGAGTATTTCGAGGATTACTGCTCTTCAAGCGGGAATTTAACGCCCTGGCAATGCATCCTGAATAGCCTGGCAAGATGTGCGCCCATCGGCGTGAGCGTGGTGTCTTTACGTTGAATCAGATAGAACGTCGCCTTGGGTAATTGCTCTTTGATGTTCAACGACACCAGATGATTACCGAGGATGGGGTCGGAAATCACATCCAGCGAGAGAATGCTGACAAAGTCGCTTTGTGCCACCAGGCTGGTGCAGGCCATAAAGGTTTCGCAGGTGACGCTGATGGCAGGCGCCATCCCCATATCGGTAAACAACTCATGCAGCAACCGGTAATAACTCCCCTTTGGCGTCGGCATCGTCCAGTCACAGTGTTGCAGCTCCGCCAGCGACGTGGCGTGCTCAAGAGGGTGCCCTTTACGCACCACAACCCGGTATTCACGCTCCATCAACCGTTCGTAGCTCAGCTCGTTGTCGAGGTGGCTTTGATAGTAGGTATTGATGGTGAAATCCAGCTCGCCCTGACGCAGCTCGGGGATCATCGACACCAGCTGCCCTTCCACAATCCTGACCTTCACTTTTGGGAACTGGCGATGAAACTGAGTTATCACCTGCGGCATGATGGTACGGGCGATACTTCCCCCCACACCGATGTTTACCGTGCCGCCCGCATGGCCCAACCGCTGTTGAATATCCTCCTGAGCCACCCGCAACTCTTCGAGGATCAGGCTGGCATGTTGAAAGAAATTATCGCCTACATCGGTGAGCTCAATGCCTTGCCTGCGGCGGATAAACAGCCGTGCGCCAAGCACTTCCTCCAGTTCCTGAATCGATTTAGTTAACGCAGGTTGCGATAAATTAGAGGCGCGAGCGGCCCCGCGGATACTGCCAGCGCGGGTCACATCAACAAACGCGCGGAGCTGATGAAGCTTGATGGATGCAGGCACAGAACCTCGGCGAGAGTGATAACTATCGTTTATCAATGCAAAGATATTGTCATCTTCTTCCCCCTGCTGCCACTGTGTACAGTCAAAAAAAGACACATTCTCCACCCGGCCCTTCTGATGGCCCTTTGGTTCCCCCGGCAACACCGTTTTTGACTGACTATGGCGCGCCTGTTTTGCGCTAACACCCAGACAACTGTTTACCTGTCCCTGATAAATTTCGGGCCTGTTTTGCTGCCTGCAAAATTTATCCTGTCATTCTGAGGAAGAAAAAATGGAACAAGCTGTTGCTGATTTCGTCCGTGAAATCGCCCCCACTCTGCAAACCCGACGACGCGACCTGCACAAATATGCCGAGTCCGGCTGGTTAGAATTCCGCACCGCAACGCTGGTCGCCGAAGAGCTGCACCGGCTGGGATACCCGCTTAAGCTGGGAAAAGAGGTGATCAATGCCGAAGCCCGCATGGGCCTGCCTTCTGCTGAAGTGCTGGCACAACAAGAGCAGCGAGCGCTGAGCCAGGGCGCACTGCCTCAATGGCTGTCACATTTTTCCGGCGGCTTTTGTGGCATCGTCGCCACCTTAGAAACCGGTCGTCCAGGTCCGGTAATGGCTTTCCGGGTGGATATGGATGCGCTGGACGTGATTGAACTGCAGGCAGAAGAACACCGTCCGTTCGCCGAAGGGTTTGCCTCCTGCAACGAGGGCATGATGCATGCCTGTGGTCACGATGGTCACACTACCATTGGCCTTGGTCTGGCTCAGGTGTTGAAGCAGTTTGAGCCGCAGCTTTGCGGCACCATCAAGCTGATTTTCCAGCCAGCCGAGGAAGGCACGCGCGGCGCTAAATCGATGGTCGCTGCGGGCGTGGTGGATGATGTCGACTTCTTTACCGCTATCCATATCGGTACTGGTGTGCCAGCGGGAGAACTGGTTTGCGGCAGCGATAATTTTATGGCGACCACCAAGCTGGATGTCACCTTCCGTGGCGTAGCTTCCCACGCGGGTGCGCGGCCTGAAGAAGGCAATAATGCCCTGCTGGCTGCGGCTCAGGCCACGCTGGCGCTGCATACTTTACCGCAGCACAGCGGCGGCAGTTCTCGCATCAACGTTGGCGTGCTTCAGGGCGGAACCGGGCGCAATGTCGTGGCGGATCGTGCCTTTATGAAGGTGGAAACCCGTGGCGCAACCAACGACATTAACGACTTTATCTACCAGAAAACGCTGCAGGCGTTGGCAGGTGCCGCCGCGATGTATGGCGTTCAGCATGAAGTCACGCTGATGGGCGCAGCCCGCAGCAGCAAACCGACTCAGCCGTGGGTCAACTTTATTCGCCAGCAGGCCAGCCGCATTCCGGAACTGACATCGCTGGTCGATCAACGTGGCCAGGCGGCCGGGTCGGAAGATGCAACGTACATGATGGAGCGGGTGAAAGAGCTGGGCGGACAGGCTTCCTACATCATCTTCGGCACCGAATTAAGCGCCGGGCACCACAACGAGAAGTTCGATTTTAATGAGCAGGTGATGACCACGGCGGTGAAAACCCTCGCCGCGCTGGCGCTGAATATTCAGGACTTCAGGGAGGAGGCGTAATGTCTGCCGAATTCAGCGCCTTTGTCGCGCATTATATCGATCGCAATCAGTCCCGTTTCACCGCGCTGAGCGATGCGATCTGGGATCATCCCGAAACCCGCTTTACCGAAACCTTCTCCGCCAATTTGCTGGCTACCGCGCTGGAAGAGGAAGGGTTTGCCGTAGAACGCGGCGTGGGCAATATCGACACCGCGTTTATCGCCAGTTTTGGCAGCGGCAAACCGGTGATTGCGCTGCTGGGTGAGTACGATGCGCTGGCCGGTCTCAGCCAGCAGTCAGGCTGTGCTACACCAGATCCGCTGGTTGAAAACGGCAACGGCCACGGCTGCGGCCACAATTTGCTGGGCACAGCCGCGCTGGCTGGTGCCTTTGCGGTGAAAGCCTGGATGACCGAGCAAGGATTGCCGGGCACCGTGCGCTTTTATGGTTGCCCGGGTGAAGAAGGCGGTTCCGGCAAAACCTTTATGGTGCGTGAAGGACTGTTTGATGACGTTGATGCGGCGTTAACCTGGCACCCTGAAGGCTTCAGCGGCATGTTTAATACCAGCACGCTGGCTAACATTCAGGCCGCCTTCCACTTCAAAGGCGTTGCGGCCCACGCGGCCAACTCTCCTCACCTTGGTCGCAGCGCGTTGGATGCGGTGACGCTGATGAACACTGGCGCTAATTTCCTGCGCGAGCACATCATTCAGGAAGCCCGTCTGCACTATGCGGTGACCAATACCGGCGGCAGTTCCCCCAATGTGGTGCAAGCCGATGCGGAAGTGCTGTATCTGATCCGCGCGCCAGAGCTCGATCAGGCCCAGGATATTTATCAACGCGTCATTAATATTGCCAAAGGGGCGGCGCTGATGACCGACACCACCCTGAGCCTGCGCTTTGATAAAGCCTGCTCTAATTACGTCCCTAACCGGGCATTAGAACAGGTGATGTACGGCTACCTGTGTGAGTACGGTATTCCAGACTACAGCGCTGGTGAAAGGCAGTTCGCTAACGAAATCCGTCAGACCCTGAGCAAAGAGGATTTGCAGAACGCGAAGCTGAACATTGCCCGCACTGGCGGCCAGGCAGGCAAAGCCTGGGTAGCCGCACTGGGTGACAAACAGCTGATGGATGAGGTTGCGCCCTACTGCGAATCTGAAGAGGTGATGTATGGCTCAACGGATGTGGGTGACGTCAGCTGGATTGCCCCTACCGCGCAGTGCTTCACGCCCTGCTTTGCACTGGGAACGCCGCTGCACACCTGGCAACTGGTGGCACAAGGCCGTACGCCAATCGCCCATAAAGGCATGTGTCTTGCAGGTAAAACCCTGGCAGCCACCGCCATTGCGTTGCTCAGCGATAAAACGCTGTTGGATAAAGCCCAACAGGAGTTCCGTCAGGCTCGTGAACAACGCCCTTATAGCTGCCCGATCCCGGCTGGTGTGAAACCCTCACCGCTGGCTTAGTTCCACCGTCCGACCCAGAGGCTGGGCTCGATCCCAGCCCTAAAATTATAAGCATTAGCAAACACAACTGAGACCGAGGGTAAAGCATGAGTGAAGCAACCAGCCCGGGGAAAAGCCCAGGCAAGATTTTTTACTGGATTGAGCGAGTCGGCAATAAGATCCCCAACCCCTTCCTGCTGTTCGTCTATCTGATCGTCGTGCTGATGATCTCTACGGCGGTCATCTCCTGGCTGGGCGTCTCGGTGAAGAACCCAGCGAATGGCGAGATAATCCACGTAAAGAACCTGCTAAGCGTGGCCGGGATCCAGTGGATCCTGCCGAACATCATCAAGAACTTCAGCGGCTTTGCGCCACTGGGATCGATCCTGGCCTTAATGATCGGGGCCGGGCTGGCGGAGAAAGTCGGCCTGTTACAGGCGCTGATGCATAAGATGGCTTCGTTTGTCAGCGCGCGTTATGCCAGCTATATGGTGCTGTTTATCGCATTCTTCAGCCATATCTCGTCGGATGCCGCGCTGGTGGTGATGCCGCCGTTGGGTGCACTGATGTTTATCGCTGTGGGGCGTCATCCGGTTGCGGGCCTGCTGGCCGCTATTGCTGGCGTGGCCTCCGGCTTTACGGCCAACCTGCTGATTGTAACCACTGACGTGCTGCTCTCCGGCATTAGCACTGAGGCCGCAAAAGCGGTCAGCGACACGGTGCACGTCAGCGTGGTGGATAACTGGTTCTTTATGGCCTCTTCCGTTGTCGTGCTGACCCTTGCTGGCGGCCTGCTGACCGATAAGTTTGTTGAACCGCGCCTGCCTGCATGGAAAGGCAACAGTCACGAGCACCTGGCAAAACTGACGCCGATACAGAACCGGGGCCTGATGATGAGCGGCATCGCAGGGCTGATTTTTGCTGCTCTGGTCGCTTTTCTGGTGGTGCCGGAAGGCTCCCCGCTGCGGCAGCCTGGCACTGGCTCGATCATCCCTTCGCCGTTTATTCAGGGCATTGTGCCGCTGATCATTCTGTTCTTTTTTGTGGTGGCAATAACCTACGGCGTGGTGACTAAACAGATCCAGCGTCCGGATGATATTCCGCAGCAGTTGATCGAACCGATGAAGAGCATGGCTGGCTTTATCGTGATGGTGTTCCCGCTGTCGCAGTTTGTGGCGTTCTTTAACTGGAGCAACATGGGCAAGTTTATGGCGGTGGGGCTGACCGATATGCTGGAGTCCGCCGGGATGACGGGCGCTCCGGCCTTTATCGGGCTGATGTTCCTGTCGGCTTTCCTGTGCATGTTTATCGCCAGCGGCTCGGCCATCTGGTCGATTCTGGCCCCGATCTTCGTCCCGATGTTTATGCTGCTGGGCTTCCACCCGGCCTTTGCGCAGATGATTTTCCGCATTGCGGACTCTTCCGTCCTGCCGCTGGCTCCGATGTCACCGTTCCTGCCATTGTTCCTCGGCTTCCTGCAGCGCTACCGCAAGGATGCGCAGTTGGGCACTTATTACGTGCTGATTATGCCGTATCCGCTGGTGTTCTTTAGCGTGTGGATCCTGCTGCTGCTGGCATGGTACGCGCTGGGCCTGCCAATCGGCCCTGGCGTCTGGCCTGGTATGCCTGCGCAGGGATAATTTCCACCAGATGTAAATGTGAAAAGGGCAACGAATGTTGCCCCTTTTTGTTTTCAGCAAGACGACTATGGGTGCGCAGCAACCACCGCGTCATGCAGGTTCAGGCGCTGCCAGAAGTTCTGCTCTGGCGTGTTGCCGGAAAGCGGGTAACCCCCAGCAATGGCGGTAGATACCATCAGCTTGCGGCGCTGCGCGTCGGTCAGGTCTGGCAAGGGGCCTTTCAGCAACACTTCTGCCCCTTCTGGCACTACCACCGGTGAATACTTCACTTTCTGCTGCGGCAAATTGTAGGTCATAGTGAAGCGGTAAAAGGCTTTCATTTCTGGCGCGGTATAAGGATCGGCTTCCCCGGCGGGTGTAGCACAGACTTCCAGTGAAGTGCCACACTCTTTTTCCAGCGCATGACGAAGCTGATCCCGCGCTTCAATAAACAGGCCGCGATACTTCGCATCATTCAGGTAATGGGCCACGTTTCTTTGTGCCACCATGCGCGATCCCATCAGATCAATCGGGTAATGTACGCCCAATACCATGCGGGAATAGCCGTAGCGGGCCGCACGATCGACAAGGGGAACGAAGCGCTCTGGCAGCATCTCACCCAGCAATAACGCATCGGTATACGCCGTGTTGGTGTGGCCGCTTGGATAGGATCCCTGGGTGGCGCTGTAAGGCTTGTTGTCTTTGATCACCGCCGTGTCCGGCACAAAGTGGATAGTGTTGCCTTCAATCAGGAACGGGCGCGGATTGTTAAACTGTTTTTTGGCGGCGCTGGTGCTTACTTCACTGGCTTTAATCAGCGCGGCTGCTTTACCGATCTCGCCTTTGTTATAGGCATTCAGGAAGGCCTGACCCAGTTTAGGCCCCAGCGCATCGGCCAGGAAGAACAGATGGTCCTGCCCTTCTGCATCGATCAGCGCCTGAGTGCGCTGCCCCTGCGTGGCATTCAGGTTAACGTTCTCCACCGTTTTCAGGCTGGCATCGACAGTGCTTTTTGGCAACGCGGGGAAGGCCGCTAACAGCTGCAAGCCTGCCTGCTGATTCTCTTTCTTCTGGAAGTCGTAGCCACTCTCTTTCAGCCACTTTTTATCCGCAAGCGTCTTGCTCTGTTTACTGTCTTCCAGCCGATCGCGCGTCAGCGTATCCTCATCGCCCTTCAGAGCCGTAATCAGCGCCTGCTGAATAGCCGCATCAAAAGCCACAAACTGCGGGCTGTCGCTGGCTGGTGTGGTGGTATCGGCGATAGCGCGAAGTGGTTCCAACGTCAGGGTTGCCGGTTTAGCCAGGCTCAACTGGCTGAAGACCAGCGCGCCTGCCAGCAGAGAGTAACGATATCGCATTGCCGTTCCTTATGAATTTGAAGGGGTTAAGTGCCTGTGAGGCAGAGTAGAAGACAATTATGGCAGAAATGTGGCAAGGCATATTCTGTTACCCTTTACCCGCACGGAACAGGCTAAAAGGCGATTTCCCGCGCCCAGTTCAGCGGAGCAGAGGAACGGGCAGTCAGTTGCTGAACGTCGCTGGCTGGCGTAAAAGCCGCAATCACCTGCCTGGCACGCGTGCTGCGGATCAACTCCAGCTGATCGTTCAGTGGCGGATGAACGTTCCACGGAATCGAGCGCGCCTGTCCTGCTTCCAGCATTTCACGGGCACGGGTGCCAGCCGCCATATGGCTGCTGAAAATAAAACGGAAACCGGTCCTGCGGCTCAACTGCGCGGCCAGCCCACTGTCAGCAATGGCATCGGTGGCAATAATGACCTGCCCCTGAGTGTAATCTGGCTGTTCAGGCTGATGGTGTAACACTTCAAGCAGCTGAAGCTGAAGCCGCGAGCAGATGCTATTCGGTTCACTCAGTAAGCTTGCCACCTCTTTACGGATCTCCGGGCATAGCAAAACCTTAATCCCCCGCGCCATTAGCCTGAGCGCCATTTCCGGCCCTTTGCCGTTAACCGGCACCGGCAGCACTGCGCCACCTTTTACCGCTGAAGCTATCTGCTCAATCTGCTCGGAAAGCGGTTCCGTGCGGTCGCCATAAGAGGCATCCGTGATCAGCAAGTCTGCCGCAGGCGGAGGATCAAATGGCAACAGCAAAGATTCCCGACTCCAGTCGCCCATATAGGTCAACCCGCCGCTGTCCGGCAGATGAAACCAGACGGCTCCGGGCGCATGACCACTGCGGCCACAGAGCAGAGGGAGCGGCCCCACTGAAACGTGGCCTTTTAACGGCAGCACATAACGGTCGCGAACGTTTACCCACGCTTCCGGAATGTGTTGCCAGGTCTGCTTAGTGGCATAAACCGGCGGATTGCCCATCTCCTCTCGCGCCTGCAGTGAACCAATATGGTCGCCATGCGAATGTGTCAGACAAATGGCATCCACCCGGCCAATGGCAGCGATATCTGGCCGTACGCCAGACTGTGGGCCTTCACCCAGATCCAGCAACAAACGGTAGCCATGATTCTCTACCAGAAACGCCGCAGGGAGTTTGTCCCCCACGCCACTGATCACCGTTACGCTTGCCA
This sequence comes from Erwinia sp., assembly GCF_049696395.1. Lineage (GTDB taxonomy): Bacteria > Pseudomonadota > Gammaproteobacteria > Enterobacterales > Enterobacteriaceae > Erwinia. The sequence goes on along the minus strand of NZ_JBAVTT010000047.1, from coordinate 3,889 downwards.
TGGCAGAACCCCTTCAGGAAGTTTTCTCACCAGCCGGGTGGCCAGCAACATAAACAGCAGCACGATTACAATCATCAGACAGCCCACCGCCGCCGCTAAGGTTGAAGAGCCGCCTTCATCCAGAAAGACGATCATTGGCCCCAGCGTTTGCGTTTTCGAGGTGACCAACAGGATCGACACCTGGATTTCGTTCAGCGCGGTGAGAAACACCAGCACCGCTCCGGCAATGGCCGAAGGCGCCGCCAGCGGCAATAAAATGTCCCACATGCGGCGCAGGAAACCGGCCCCGGCTAATTGCGCCGCTTCATCCAGCGACCGCTCAATCTGGGCAAATCCTGCCAGCGTGGGACGCAACACCAGCGCCAGGAAATTAGACAGATAAGCTGCCAGGATGATCCACACCGTGCCGTACAGACTGACGTTGATCAGCGGCAAAGGTTTCAGGAAGAACAGAATGGCCGCGATTCCGGTCACAATCCCCGGCAGGGCATAAGCCAGCTCGCTTGAAAGATGCAACAGCCCGACTAACCGCGTTCGTTGCCAGGTCAGGAAGAAAGCCATAAACAGCGCGACAAACGTCAGGATCACTACCGCCAGCAGCGTAAGACCAAGACTGGTAAAGAACGCCGTGCGGATGGCCGGATAAGCAAAGAGCGCGTTGCGGTAATTTTCCAATGTCAGAGATTGCAAGGTCAGCGCCTGACCAAAGCCGCTGGTCAGTGAGGTGGTGACCAGCGCCGAAAGCGGCATCACCAGCGTCAGCACTATCGCCACCCATACCAGAACTTCTACCGGAAAACGCCAGCGGTTCAGCGGCTGTTGTAACTTTCGCGGTGTGCCAGTGACGCGAACATCATGACGCCCGCCAAGGAAACCGCTCACCAACAGACCGGCAAGGGTGATCACCGCGATCAAAATCGACAGCACGGCCATGTCCGGCAGCGCGCCGGGGCCCGAATTATTCAGCTGCTGATAAACAAGGGTGATCAGCGTGGGGACGCGTCCGGGGATCCCCAGCATCGCCTGAATGCCGAAGTTGCCAGCAGCGGCGACAAAGGAGAGCGCCGCACCAGCAAAAATAGCCGGGCGAGCCAGCGGCAGGATCACCGTTAACATCACCCGCAGCGGAGAAGCGCCAGTGACCCGCGCCGCTTCCACTAACTCGGCTGGCAAACGGCGTAATCCTGCCCGCACCGACAAAAACACCAGCGGCGCATTGTGCAGCCCCAGCAACAAGATAATGCCCCACATCGAATAAAGCGGTTGGTGGCCTTGCGCCTCCAGCGAGATCCCCAGCGCCTTCAGTCCCATCACCATCAGACCAGAAGGGGATAACGCCTGAAGCCAGGCCAGTGCGGTGACCTGCGGCGGGATCATCAACGGCAGAATAAAAGCAAATACCCAAGCCTGCTTCGCCCGCATGTTGGTCAGAGCCACCAGCCAGGCGGCCAGCGTACCCAGCACCACCGCCATGGCTGTAGCCGCCACAGCGATAGTTAAGGTATTACCCATTGCCCGCAGCACTCGTGGCGTGCCGACAACTTGCAGTAATCTGGCCAGATCCGGCACGCCTTCAGGGGCTACCGCCGCCCAGACCAGGCGGCTAAGCGGCGCTATCGACAACAGCCCAATCAGCAGCGTCAGCAGCCAGAGCACGCCGAGCTCACTGCCGGGCCAGCGCCCGCCCTTTGCTGGTGATTTGCGTGCTAACACCTGCAGGACGCTCATCTGCTTATCCGCCAAACATGTCGCTAAACTTCGCTCGGACCTGCCGATCGTCGGCCACCGCTTTATCCGCATCCAGCGTCAGCAGTTTGATGCTGCCGAGGGGAGCAAACCCTACCGGAGCGGCCACTCGGTCATCAATCGGACGGTTGCCCTGTTGGGCTACCAGCTGCTGCCCTTTCTCCGACAGCATAAAGTCCACGAAGGCTTTCGCCGCCGGAACATTCTGCGCACCAGAGAGAATCGCTACCGGTTCAGTCACAAATGACGCGCCCTCTTTTGGGTAGATCAGGTCGATTGGCGAGCCCTGTTTTTTCGCGCGGATAATATCGGCATCGGTGATCACCCCGTATTTATCCATGCCGCTGGCTACCGCTTTCAGCGCCGGGCCATTGCCCCCTTCAGGCGTGACGCCATTCTCTGCCAGCTTCTGATAGAAGCTCCAGCCAATGTCCGGCGTGTTAATTACCGTGTGCAGATGGTAAAGCGCAGCGCCAGAATAGAGCGGGCTTGGCACGGCAACCTGGCCTTTGTTATCCGGCGTGGTTAACGCCATCCAGCTGTCGACCGGTTTGGCATTTTTGGTGTTGTAGCCAATCACCGTGGCGATGATTTTGGTGCCAAACCAGGTTTTGTCTTTGTCATAAAAGTGGGCGCTGATGTGGCTGACCGGCGCATCCGGATAGGCCATTAACATCTGGTCTTTTTTCAGTGCGCCCAGATTGATGGCATCAGCCACCAGCAGAACATCCGCCTTAACCTGACCGCTCATTTTCTCGGTGCGCAGCACGTTCATCAACTGCGTGGTGCCATTTCGCGTCCACTCCACCTCAATGCCTGGGTTTGCCGCTTTAAAAGCATCCATCGTTTGCTGGGCAATTTCCGGTGCCTGCGAAGTGTAGATAACCAGTTTTCCGTCCGCCGCGGTGGCGGTAAAGGTGCTGGCTGCCAGCCATAAAGCCAGGGTGATTTTAGGTGTGCGCATATCCCTGAAGTCCTTAAAAATATCAATGAGTAGAAGGAATGACCCAACCGTCCGTTAGCGTCAGCATCAGGCGGTCGCCACAACGCAAAGAGGACGTGTCGGTCAGGTGGAAGGTTAAAACGGTCTGACTGTCGGCTTCGGCCACCGCATCCAGCTGGCTGAAACCACCACGGTAAATTAACCGACGGATCAGTACCGGAAAGGCCGATTCGTCGGGCTCAGCAAGGCGAAGATCGGCTGCGTGCAGGCAGGCTTTTCCCGCAGGAACATCGGCCTGAGCAGGCGAAGCGCGCAGGTTGAAACGCGCACCAAACAGGGAAACCCAGGCCCGGCCCTGATGGTCCGGCTCAATCTCCTGCAAAGGAACCACACGCCCATCGTCAATAAATCGTGCCACCATCTCGTTCGCAGGTTCGCGGTACAACGTTTGCGGCGTGGCAAACTGCATCACCTTCCCGGCTTCCATCACCACCACCCGATCGGCAATTGCCATCGCTTCCTGCTGGTCGTGGGTGATGTAAATCAGCGTGGCCCCGGCGTGCTGATGAAAACGGCTGAACTCTTCTTCCATCGCCGCGCGCAGATGCACATCCAGGTTAGCCAGAGGCTCATCCAGCAATACCACCTGCGGGCGGGCAACCAGGCAACGGGCCAGTGCCACGCGCTGCCGCTGTCCTCCTGAAAGCTCCGCCGGATTGCGCTCGTCAAAGCCCGACAATCCCACCGTCTCCAGCGCGGTATGCACCCGCAGCCTGCGCTCTTCCCGCCCGATCCCTTTGACCTTAAGGCTGTAGTCGACGTTTTGCGCCACGGTCATATGCGGCCACAGCGCATAGCTCTGGAAGACGATGCTCAGGTCACGTTTTTCTGGCGGCAGATGGTGATCAACGGAGGAGTAGAGCTGGTCGCCAACGGTAATCGTCCCGCTGTCGGGCGATTCAAACCCTGCCAGCGTGCGCAGCAGCGTAGTTTTGCCACAGCCGGATGGGCCCAGCACGGCAATAAATTCCCCGTGGTGGATCTCCAGCGTGACCTCGTTCAGCACCGTTTGCGTGCCGAAGGTTTTGGTAAGGCGTTGGATATGGATTGCAGACATAACGTTTGTGGTCTCCCGTCTGTGCGGTTCGTCACAGTAACGGCTTAAAACACTATCCTGCGGAGATGACAGAGGGGTGACAG
>NZ_JBAVTT010000046.1:0-5717 GCF_049696395.1 Erwinia sp. | reverse complement strand
GGTTAGTGGTGGTGTTGTTCAGGTTAGTTACCGCTGAATCCAGACGGTTCTGTACCGCACCCAGGCTTGAACGGAAAGTATCAACCTGTGCAATGGCTTTATCTAACAGAGCCAGTGGGTCAGCAGTTGCTGTACCGGTAAACTGAGGATCAGTATCGATGTTACCCACATCTTCACCAGTTGAGTCAGTACCAGCCGCGCTGCCGTTGACAATTGCAGCTGCAGTTAAAGCAAAGTTTTTACCCTGAACAGTCACGAAACCTGTAGCTGCACCAGCTGAGTCCGCACCCACTTTAACGAATGCGCCGGTCAAAGTACCGGTACTATTAGTATCGGCGTAAGCTACAGTTGCTGTGTTAAGAGAAACATCACCAGTTGAATCATCAACGGAAACGGCATAGTTATCACTGCCGGAAGAGACTACATAGGTAGCTGTTGCAGCGCCAGCAGAGTCCTGAACGTTTTTCAGAGACAGGGTGCTTGCATCAACTTTCAATGCAGTAGCTACTGCTGACAGGTCAACATCTTTAAGTGAACCGCTGGCACCAACCTGAGTGATAGCATCGCTGGTTTTCAGGGCATTTTTATCAACACCGAAACCGCTCAGACCCAGAGTAGAAGAGTCAATTTTCTGCAGGTTGATGGAGATGGTCTGGCCATCGTTCGCGCCAACCTGGATTTTCATGGTGCCGTCTTTAGCCAGCACGTTCACGCCGTTGAACTGAGTCTGACCAGATACGCGGTCAATTTCGTCCAGACGGGATTTGATTTCGTCCTGGATTGAAGACAGGTCAGAATCGGAGTTGGTGCCGTTCTGAGACTGTACAGTCAGTTCACGAACACGCTGTAAGTTGTTGTTGATTTCTGACAGTGCGCCTTCAGTAGTCTGTGCAACAGAGATACCGTCGTTAGCGTTACGAGCAGCCTGAGTCAGGCCCTTGATGTTAGAGGTGAAGCGGTTGGCAATCGCCTGGCCCGCTGCATCGTCTTTCGCGCTGTTGATACGCAGACCAGATGACAGACGCTCAATAGAAGTAGACAGAGCAGACTGGTTTTTGTTGATGTTGTTCTGAGTGATCAGCGAGAGGCTGTTGGTATTAATTACTTGTGCCATGATAAAGTTTCCTATTAAATCGAATCTTGTTAAGGGAGTGGGGCTTGTTTGCCACCCGGCTTCATCGCCGTCAAACTTATTATCGTCAGCCCTTAACCAACCTTTAGAATTATTTTAGTTCCAGAGCCAAATTTTTTTACCTCCCCCTACTCGCAGAAATACCCCTCTCTATTACCGCTATTCGCGTCATTACCCCTGCACAAAAAATCGTAAACTTTACTCATCAGTGGCCGATAACCACGGTATTCATTCTCCGTGTTGACTCTATAAAGGAAACATTTATGGCCAGTATTTCTAACTTGGGTATCGGCTCAGGCCTCCAGCTAGCTGACATCCTGGATAGCCTGCAAGCGTCAGAGAAAGCAGCGTTAACGCCAATCTCTACGCAGCAGTCTTCCTATACAGCAAAACTGAGCGCCTACGGCACACTGAAAAGCGCACTGACGACATTCCAGACGGCTAACACCACGCTGAACAATGCTGACCTGTTTAGCTCGACGAAAACCACCAGCAGTTCAACTGCCTTTAGCGCCACCACTGCCGCAGGTGCCGTAGCCGGTAAATATACAGTGAGCGTGACCCAGCTGGCAGCCGCTCAAACGCTGACTTCGGCCGTGCAGACCAGTAACACCACCGCATTAGCCACCTCTGATAGCACCATCACCTTCCAGAATGCTAAAGGTGATGCGGCTGTTAGCGTCTCTATCCCTGCGGGCAGTTCTTCGCTGACCGGCATTCGTGATGCGATCAACAAAGCGGATACCGGTGTTACCGCCAGTATTATCAAGACAGGTGATGGCAAGTACCGTTTGTCGATGACCTCTGATGAAACCGGAAAGGATAATGCTGTCACGGTGAGCGTCAGCGGCGACAGCGCCATGCAGAGCATGCTGAATTACGATGGCACTGCAACCGGTAATATGACGGAAAGCGTCACGGCGAAAAATGCTGAACTGACGGTGAATAACGTTGCCATTGAAAACAGCAGCAACACTATCAGCGATGCGCTGGAAGGCATTACGCTGAACCTGAGCGATGTAACGACGGGCAACCAGACGCTGACCATTACTAAAGATACCTCGAAAGCCTCCAGTGCCATCAGTTCGTGGGTGGATGCCTACAATACCCTGCAAGATTCATTTAACAGCCTGACCAAATACACTGCGGTGGATACAGGTACCACTGCGCAAGACACCAGCAACGGTGCCCTGCTGGGTGACAGTACTCTGCGTACTATTCAGTCTCAGTTGAAGACGATGCTGACCAATGCGCAAAGTTCCTCGACCTACAAATCACTGTCGCAGATTGGTGTCACTACCGATCCAACAACCGGATCGTTGGAGCTGGATGATGACAAGCTGTCTACCGCATTGACCAATGATCCGGACGGTGTCAAAGCGATGATTATTGGTGACGGGAAAACGAACGGTATTGCCACGACCATCGCTACCAATATCACCGGTTGGTTATCCAGCACCGGTATTTTGCAGGCGGCAACTGACGGCGTCAGCAAGACTTTGAACAACCTGACTACGCAGTACAACGCAGCCAGTACACGCATCGATGCCACCATCGCGCGTTACAAAACCCAATTTACTGCACTCGACGTCATGATCAGCAAGCTGAACAACACCAGTAGCTATCTGACGTCGCAGTTCGACACTTCAAGCAGTTCCAGCACTAAGTAAAGGAGACAACATGTATAGCGCCAGCGGTACTAAAGCCTATGCGAAAATCGGGGTGGAAAGCGCAGTGATGAGCGCCAGCCCGGACCAACTGGTCACCATGCTGTTCGACGGGGCGCTCAGCGCCCTGGTTCGTGCCCGGTTATTTTTGCTGGATGGCAACATTGGGGGTAAAGGAGAGTCCCTCTCCAAAGCCATCAACATTATTGAAAACGGCCTTAAACAGGGTCTGGAAGAGAATAAAGGCGATGAACTGGCGGATAATCTGGCCAGCCTTTATCGCTATATGGTCCAACGGCTGCTCAAAGCCAATCTGCATAATGACGCCGAAGCGATTCTGGAAGTCGAAACGTTGCTGCGCAACATTGCCGATGCCTGGAAAGAAGTTTCTGCAACTAACGCCCTTCAGGACGCCGTTTAAAATGAATATTGCCCCGCAGCTGCTCACGATTTACCAACAGTTATTAGTCCTCAGCCAGTCTATGTTGCGCCTGGCAAGCGAAGGTAAATGGGATGAACTCATTGAAATGGAAGTCGATTACGTCAGTGCGGTAGAAATCCTGGCGGAAAGCACCAAGCTTTCCCCTGTTCCGGATCAGACACAGGACCAGTTGCGTCCTGTACTGCGCCATATCCTTAACAACGAAGCCGAAGTGAAAAGCCTTTTGCAGTCGCGGATGAGCGAGCTCTCCTCGCTGATTAGCCAGGCAGGCCGGCAGAAATCCGTGAATAAAGCCTATAGTGGAATGCAAGGGGTGGTGCTGTTCCCGGGATCACAAGGCATTTAACAAGGCCTTTTCAGTATGAATTTAACTCACACCAGTCGGCGGGCAGAACGCTAAAGTATTTTAGCTTCTGACCCGCGCTTTTCTCCCCGCCTGCTCCATACTTCAGATCCCAGCCTGATGACCCGGAGCAAGGACATGCCTAATACTACCCTGTTGCAATTCTTCCATTGGTATTATCCAGACGGCAGTAAACTCTGGCCCGAAGCCGCCGAACGAGCGGAAAAACTGGCTGAAATCGGCATCACCGATGTCTGGCTACCGCCCGCCTATAAAGGCGAATCCGGCGGCTATTCCGTAGGTTACGACAGTTACGATCTGTTTGATTTGGGCGAGTTCGATCAGAAAGGCTCTCGCGCCACCAAATATGGCGACAAGGAACAGCTGAAAGCGGCGGTGGAAGCCCTTCGCGCTCACCATGTTGGCGTGATTATGGATGTGGTGCTCAACCATAAAATGGGTGCCGATGAAAAGGAACGCATCCAGTTAAATCGCACCAACCCGGATAATCGCGATGAGATCGATCCCGAAGTGTTTGAGGCCGAGGCCTGGACCAAATTTACCTTCCCGGTTCGCGCGGGCCAGTATTCAAAATTCATCTGGGACTATAAGTGTTTCAGCGGCGTCGATTACATCGAAAACCCGGACGAAAATGGCGTATTTAAAATCGTCAATGATTACACCGGCGAAGGCTGGAACGATCAGGTGGATGATGAACTGGGTAACTTCGACTATCTGATGGGCGCGAATATCGATTTTCGTAACCATGCCGTCACCGAAGAGCTGAAATACTGGGCTCGCTGGATGATGGAACAACTGCCCTGCACCGGTTTCCGCCTGGATGCCGTTAAACATATTCCCGCCTGGTTCTATAAAGAGTGGATTGAGCATATTCAGGAAGTGGCCGATCAGCCGCTGTTTATTGTGGCGGAATACTGGTCGCACGAAGTGGATAAGCTGCAGCAGTACATTCATCAGGTGGAGGGCAAGACCATGCTGTTTGATGCCCCGCTGCAGATGAAATTCCACAATGCCTCACGCGAAGGCGCCAATTATGACCTCAGCCAGATTTTTAACGACACTTTAGTCGAGCAGGATCACTGGCACGCGGTGACCATAGTAGCGAATCACGACACTCAGCCGCTGCAATCTCTTGAAGCGCCGGTTGAGGCCTGGTTCAAACCGCTGGCCTATGCCCTTATTCTGCTGCGCGAACAAGGGGTACCTGTCGTTTTCTATCCGGATTTATTCGGCGCAAGCTATGAAGATGAAGGCGGCGACGGCGAGAACCATAAAATTGATATGCCGGTGATCCCGGAGCTGGAGGGCCTGATCCGCGCCCGTCAGCTCTTTGCTCACGGAGTCCAAACGGAGTGGTTTGATCATCCTAACTGTGTGGCATTTGCCCGAAGCGGAACGGAAGACCTGCCTGGCTGCGTGGTGATCCTGTCAAACGGAGAAGCCGGAGAGAAGTCGTTGCCGATGGGCGAAGCGATGGCAGGAAAAAGCTGGAAGGATTATCTGGGGCACCAGACGGAGAATGTCACCGCCGACGACCAGGGAAATGCGGTCTTCCGCTGTAATGCAGGCAGCGTGAGTGTCTGGGTACTCGCTGAATAATTATTTGGATTGGGCGAAAGTAAACGAGACAAAAGGAACGGAGAGAGAGCGGGAAGATATTTAGCTTGCGACCGACTTTATCTGATCAACAACAGGCCGTCTGACTCTGCTCAGGCGGCCTGTTGCCATTAAGACTTCGCGTTTTTGAACGTCGCTTGGTGGTGTTTCTTGCTGCCGGAGTCCTCAGACTTCGCTTCATTCGTCGTTGTTACTGCATCATTTTCATGGGCCAGCGCTTGCTGACACTCTGCCGTTGGCTGATGAACCCGCTGCAAAACCAGCTTGTCATAGTGCAGTTCGGTGCCTTCCAGCTCCAGCGGCATCACCCGCACCTCTTTATTTACATTAACCCAGTCGCCTCTAAACTGCGTCACCTGGCCGGGTTGGGCAATCACCCGCTGCCACTGACGGCAATCCAGCGTATCGCCTTCTGCGGTAATAATCAGGCTGGCGATGGCGTCCTTACTGACCAGGCCTTTCTGCGGCCCCATGCTCTGCCAGTTTCCGACCAGG
>NZ_JBAVTT010000045.1:0-17345 GCF_049696395.1 Erwinia sp. | reverse complement strand
CAGGCGAACTCGTCAGCGGGCGTGGAGTGCTCTTTGGCGATTTCCTGCGCCTGTTCCGAAGTGGTTTCAGGTTTGAGCCAGTCCAGCACAGCGGATGTGTTCAGAACCAGCGGGCGGCGGTCATGGATATCGACCAGACCTTTATCGCTGGCAGCGGTGACAATCACAAAGCCTTCATTCTCGTTCTGCTTGTCATAGGGAGCCTTGCCGATTGCAGCGAAGAATATCGGTTTTCCAGATTCGTGATAGATGAAGTAAGGCTGCTTCTTGCTGCCGTCACGCTTCCACTCATACCAGCCATCGGCCATAACAATCGCCCTGCCGTGGTTCCATAGCGGTTTGAACATGCGGCCGGTGGCAGCTGTTTCCATTCGGGCATTAATCAGTGGTGCTTTATCCCACCACTCGGGCCCATACCCCCAGTGAACCGGGTCAAGATGAAGGGAATCATCGCGCATGTTGAGCAGAAGGACGTTAGTGCCCGGCGCAACGTTGTACCGGCCTATAGGGTTATCGTCGTAGGCAATATCACGCTCTACCTGATCGGCAAAGTCCTTCAGGTACTCTTCTCTGGTTCGATACTGAGTGAATCGTCCGCACATAGGTACCTCCTGCATTGAGCTTAGCAGCACAATGAGTGGGTTGTGACAGTTAGCATGGCATGGTTTATTTGTGTTAAAGATTCCTATGGTTGGGCCGATGAACTTTTCACGGGGATCGCCCCGGTTTATCTAAAGGAGGAGAAGTGATGAGCTTTGACTGTTTAATTTTCAAAGATGGGCAGGAACCTTTTATTTGGGATGTTAAATCTGACATTGGAAGTTTTGAAATTGTCGATACAGCCCGAAGCGTGTATGAGACGTTTTCAATTACGAGAATCGAAGAGATTGAGAAATCAACCGGAAAGCCAGCCTTGTTTATTGTTGCTAACAAAGCAGGCGTAAGCCGTGAGGAAATCACTGAATGGATACAGGTTCGAAATCCAAGGCCTGTGAGATATTTCTAACATTCCTAAGCCCGCCAAGTGCGGGTTTTTTATTATCTATAGGAAACCCAAATGACGCATCCAGACCCAATTGATGAAGCAGCAGCACGCGAACAACAGATGATTGAGCAGGCGCTGGCGAATCGCCAGAAGCCGAAAATGGTATTCACCGGTGAGTGTCACTACTGCGAGGAGCCGATCGACAGCGGTCACTTTTGTGATGCTGAGTGTCGCGCTGACCATGAGCGATTTGTACGGGCTGAGCAGCAGCGGAGGGTTTCATGACTGAAGCAGAGCAGGCCTTCGAAAACTATCTGGATGAGGTGATAACCCATGCCGGTGCCACGGGTAAGCGGCGACACGTCCACGCGCTTGGCTGGAAAGCGATAGCCGCTCAGGTCTGGGTCGATTGCATGGAGAGGCAGAATGTCGCCAGAGTCTCAGAACGCGATCAACAGCACAGCCCGAGCTGCAGTTAAAGAATTCACCAACAAATCCAATACGCTCACCTACCGCCAGATACTCGATAAACACGCCAAGCGAATTGAAACCCTGATACCCACAAAGCATCGTGGCCGGGCATGGTTGTGGCTGAATTGTGTGTGTCAGCGGTTGGGGCGTGGATGAGGAGATGCAATGAGCAAAAATTACGCCGATTGGAGTATCACTCTCTATGCCACCTGCCCAAAGTGCGAAGAGTATTTCGACCTCATCGAACAAGATGATGATTTTTGGGTAGATGGCGGCCGGGCTGAGATATGTGAGCACGACACCCCACGAACCACAGATGTAGAAGTCGAATGCCCCAAATGCGGGCATGAATTCAAGGTTGATTTCTGCAATTGATCACCCTACCCCACATCATCATCGCAATAGCATTCGCAATCATCGCCTGGGCGGTGTTTAACAAACTCTGAACGAGGTCCTTTATGCCACTTATAACGCTCAACGAGTGGGGCCAGAGGCTGCCTGTACCCCGCTCACAGGAAACATTACGTCGGTGGAATCGGGCCGGTAAAATCTACCCGGCCCCAACGTTCGACGGTTATCAATATCTGGTAGAAGAAAATGCAGTCAAAATTAACCCAGCCAAGCCTGGCTGCCTACCGTCATCGCCAGTTACTGGCTCATTAACATCAAGGATTAAGCATGGCCGCACGGAGAAGAAGCCATAGTACGCGCGATCTACCGCCAAATTTATACGTTCGAAATGATGGTTATTACAGTTTTCGCGACCCAAGGACGGGGAAGGAGTACGGCTTAGGGAGGGATAAACGCTACGCGGTAAACCAAGCTGTAGAGGCCAATATGTCGATGATTGGTTCTATGCCAAGTCCAGGGCTTCTCGCACGAATCGAGGGTGTAACTCAGCTGAGTATTGGGGAATGGATGCCCGAGTATCTCAAGCTGGTTGAGCTAAGAGGAGTTAAGCCTAAAACACTTTCAGACTATGTGAGGATGGGAAAAACAGTGACCTCTTCATTGGGAGAGGCTTCAATTTCTGGTGCAGATACGCGCATGCTCGTCAAGTTCCTGTCACGGTGGCGGGATGAAGGTAAGACCACTATGTACAATCACCTGCGCTCATTCTTACGAGACTTCTTCTCTACAGGAATTGCGGAAGGCGTTGCAAAAGAAAACCCAATGGAGCACATCAAAAGTGGCCGGGTAGAAATCACCCGCGAGCGACTAACCTTTGCGGTTTTAGAAGAAATCTGCAAAGAGGCTGCCAGGCTAAATGATTGGGCTAAACCCTGCATAGAGCTGGCCCTACTTACTGCTCAGCGCCGTTCAGATATCTTCGCCATGATGTGGCAGCACATACCGAACAAGAGACTGCACATCACCCAGCAGAAGACCGGTTCGAAAATCGCGATCGATACAGCGACTGGCCTGAACACCCTCGGCAAAACAATTTCTGTGGTGCTTGAAGAGTTGAAGGCGCTCAGAACTTCTACCGACCGCACCTGGTTGTCAGTCCTGCCTATTTCAAACCTCGCCCTAATCACTAACACGTTTGCAGCAGCCAGGAATGCTACGGGCATCGAATGGTCAGGAACGCCGCCATCCTTCCATGAAATTCGGAGCTTGTCGGCGCGACTTTACGAAAAAGAAAAGGGAAAGGACTTCGCTCAGAAGATTTTGGGCCACAAGAACACTCAGATGACCGATAAGTACATCGATAACCGGGGTTCGGATTGGGTGGAAGTTTAGAGTTAATTTAGAATGATTTTGAATTGATGGACTTAAGATACTGATATAATTGCGGTTAAAAAACACGACACTGTAATTATGTCAGTATCCGCGCTCACGCTCCACCCTTTAGGTGACAGTCAGGCGGAAACTGTGCCAGGCTATCGCCCACTTCAGACAGCACTTTAGAGGGAAAGCTAATGACTATTGAACGTCTCGATCCAGAACACCGTATGTCCGAGGCCGTCATCCACAATGACACCGTGTATTACACCAGCGTGCCGGAAAATCTGGATGAAGATGCAGAAGCGCAGACTGCCAATGCCCTGGCAGTGATTGACAGGATCCTGACCCGTGTAGGTTCGGATAAGAGCAAAATTCTTGATGCGACCATTTTCCTGGTCCACAAAGAAGATTTTCAGGCGATGAACCGTGCCTGGGATGCCTGGGTTTCGCCAGGCAATGCACCGGTGCGCTGCACCGTTCAGGCCAATCTGATGAACCCGAAATATCTTGTAGAAATCAAAGTCATTGCGGCCAAATAAGTCGCTAGCAGGTGTTGTTTACGGCTTAAACAACGCCTGCCGCCCTTCTGCTGAAGGGAACACGCAGCGCACATCATGTGCACATCCCGCTACGACCGTCAATGTGTGTGGGCTGGCAGGTTTTAACACTTTCCGATCGTACTTCGCGTAGTTCTCACCGCGATCCAACCTGAACTCTCCCTGAGCCATTGCCGCACACGACTTATCCAGAATCCGCCAGTAACGCCCTTTCCCCTTGCCGTGATCGTCTCCGCCTTCAAGATAACGAACCAACGCTGAACGGTAACGCTCTCTCGCCTCAGTGGCGTTTTCCGCCAGCCATGCCGGGAGGTTGCTGATTCCGTATTTATAGTCGTTAGCCGCAGGACAGGCTTTGGCGACTAAAGGATCAAAATAGAGCCAGCTACCTGGATCCGCCACCACATAACGTAGCGTCACCCCTGCAGGAGCATGGGAGAACGCGATGTAATGTTGCACAAACTGCCCACCAGCAGAAAAACCAGCAACGGTGACTTCGCGAATTGCAGGCCAGCGTTGTTTAAGATGACCGATCAGGGCATCAAGCGCAGAGAAGGCAGAAATCTTTTCGGCGCTATCTTTCCCGCCATCCAGCCAGGAGTGACAATTCCATAACGCATCCTCAGGTAATGCAGCAGGCAAGCCTGAGGACCAACAATGGCTGGCATCCGCAGTGGATACCTGAAACAGGGGGGCGACAATGGCGATGTCTTTGGTGTCGGGTGAGGCAGCGGCCGCCTGCGAGGCTGCCGTTAAGGTGTTGCCAACATCGCGAGGATGACCGTGCAGGACAATTAGCACCCTGCTTATATTGCTACTGGCAGGAGTCAGCGAGTAGTAGTGAAAATTGCCAGCGTTGGCAGGCAGTGCAAAGGTATGTTCATACGCCCTGGCCGGCCAGATCTGCTTAGCGGCTGAAGCCTGCGGGATGACAGGCATCCAACAGGCCAGCAGCACCATCAGCTGCGCCAAACGGAAAAGTGATTTACCGAGTGTCCGCAGCCTGCTCATTAATAGTTTTCGTCTTCTTCGTCTTCGTCGCCGTAATCCTGCTCAATGTCTTCGTCTTGTTGATTGTTTTCTTCTTCATCATCTTCGTCGAAAGACATCGGGATCATTTCGCCGGTGTGGTTTTCGCGGATTTCAGCAGCCACCAGTTGGATCGCCTGTCCACTGCTCATGCCTTCAGACATCAGCTGCTGGATGCGTTCAACGGCCTGTTGCTGCTGCTCATAGGACAGCGAAGGTAAACCTGTAATCATATCTACTCCTGGTCTCTCGCGCGGCGTATTCCACGCGCAACAAACAGATGCCTGCAGCAAAAAAATATGTCAGGCTTAGCACCTGTTATTGATCTGACCTGCTGAATTATCATGTCACCTGTTTATTATCCTCTTGAGTATACGCCGGAAGCCATCGGGAATCTGTTTGGTTTTGTTGCCCATCAACCCTGGGCAATGCTGCTGCATTCCGGTTTTGCCGAGCACAGTGATAATCGCTTCGATATTATGGTTGCCGATCCCCAAACCACGCTGATTACTGAAGGGAAAATCACCCGAATTCAGCACGGCGATGGTGTGGAAACCAGTGAGGAAGACCCGCTCAGTTTACTGGACAAAACGCTACAACAGAGCGGCTTAAAGGCAGCAGAGCACGCGGATTTTCCCTTCCAGGGCGGTGCACTTGGTTTATTTGGTTACGATTTAGGCCGCCGCTTTGAACGGTTGCCTCAGTTGGCTTTGGCCGATTTGACGACGCCCGATATGGCTGTAGGTATTTATGACTGGGCACTAGTCGCCGATCACCACCTCAAAGCACTGACCTTAATTGTTCATGGTGAGGGTGAAAACCGGCTCAACTGGTTGCAGGCGTTAAGTGCTGGCAAATCTATCGCGCCCTTCCGCCTGACCAGCCAATGGCAATCAAACCTGACGCGTGAAGAGTACGGTGAGAAATTCCGCCATGTGCAGCAATGGTTGCGCAGCGGCGACTGCTATCAAATCAACCTCGCTCAGCGATTCCAGGCCAGCTATTGCGGTGATGAGTGGCAGGCTTTTAAACGGCTGAATGAGCAGAATCGTGCGCCTTTTAGCGCTTTCCTGCGTCTGCCCGGCAGCGTTATTCTCAGCCTGTCACCTGAACGCTTTTTGAAAATGACCGGTGACAGGATCGAAACCCGGCCTATAAAAGGCACGCTTCCAAGACTAAGCGATCCCGAAGCCGATCGCCTGCAAGCGCAGAAACTGGCGAACTCACCAAAAGATCGCGCGGAAAACGTAATGATTGTTGATTTGCTACGCAATGATATTGGCCGTGTTGCCCAACCTGGCAGCGTAGCGGTGCCGGAACTGTTCGTCGTGGAGCCTTTCCCGGCAGTACATCATCTGGTCAGTACAGTCACAGCAAGGTTGAAGCAGGGGTTAAGCGCCTGCGATCTGTTGCGCGCCTGTTTCCCAGGCGGTTCTATTACCGGTGCGCCAAAGGTCAGAGCGATGGAGATTATCGATGAGCTGGAACCCCACCGGCGAAATGCCTGGTGTGGCAGCATTGGCTACCTTAGCGTTTGTGGCAAAATGGATACCAGCATTACCATTCGCACCCTCACCGCCGAGCAGGGAAACCTTTACTGCACCGCTGGCGGAGGGATCGTTGCAGACAGCCAGGAACAGGCTGAGTATCAGGAAACTTTTGATAAAGTGAACCGAATTTTGCCCTGTCTGGAGCAACCAGATGTCTGATGCGCACCTGACGCTTAACGACTTCCTCAGCCGTTTTTCGCTGCAGCGGCCTGACATCTCCCCGACCCAACTGCCTACCCGGCGGGCTGCGGTGTTGGTGCCAATCGTTGATCGTCCCCGCCCAACATTGTTACTGACTCGCCGCTCTGCCACCTTGCGCAAACATGCCGGTCAGGTCGCTTTTCCCGGCGGGATGATGGACCCGGAAGATGCCTCTTTAATCGCCACCGCCTTGCGTGAAGCTCAGGAAGAAGTCGCCATTCAACCTGAGAGCGTTCGGGTGATTGGTGTGCTGCCAGCGGTCACCAGCAGCACCGGTTTCCAGGTGACTCCCGTTGTCGGGATTATTTCACCCTCTCTGGACTGGCACCCGAATGAAGGTGAAGTTGAATCTTTGTTTGAGATGCCGTTGCAGGAAGCGCTGCGTCTTGGCCGTTACTCTCCGCTCGATATTCAGCGTTACGGCACCTCGCACCGCGTCTGGCTCTCCTGGTTTGAAGACTATTTCATCTGGGGAATGACGGCCGGGATCATTCGACAGTTAAGTCTTCAGGTGGCCAATCAGGTCAGAATTGATTGATTTTCCGACATAACCGCTACGAACCTTCGCCTCAGACAGTATTTTTCACCTGCTCCTTCCTTATACCATGCGTTAAATCACTGCATAAAAGGCAGGAATCATTTATATTGCACCGCATTAACTCAGCAAGAGGTGACTGCTGCGGATGACGATTATTTTTGCCCTAATAGAAATTGGGCAAACTTCAGCATCAACTCAGTCCAAACGGTGGTTGTCATAACTTTCTTGTCTGACAATGATGAGTTAATTTCATGCGATCATTCCTCTCAGGATGATTACTATTAAAGCAGTATTTTACCGACCTTCAGGCTCAGTTAAGGAGCGTAGTGTGATTAGCGTTTTCGACATGTTCAAAATCGGTATTGGTCCTTCCAGCTCCCACACTGTGGGGCCGATGAAAGCCGGTAAACTGTTTGTCGACGATTTAGTGGCTAACGGCATGTTGGACAGCGTGACGCGCATTGCGGTGGACGTTTACGGCTCTCTCTCCTTAACCGGTAAAGGCCACCATACCGATATCGCCATTATTATGGGCCTTTCTGGCGCCTCGCCGGAGAGCGTGGATATCGATGGCATCCCGGCTTTTATCCGGGATGTGGAAGATCGTCAGCGCCTGCTGCTGGCCAATGGCAGCCATGAGGTCGACTTCCCACGCGAAGGTGGCATGGTCTTCCGCAGTGATAATCTGTCACTGCATGAGAATGGCATGCGGATCACCGCGCTGGCTGGGGATAAGGCGATCTTCAGCAAAACCTATTACTCCATCGGCGGCGGTTTTATCGTTGATGAAGAGCATTTTGGCCAGTCAACGCTGGACGAAGTGTCCGTGCCCTATCCGTTCAACTCAGCCAAAGAGATGCTGGATCACTGTCACCAGACGGGTCTGTCACTCTCCGGCATGATCATGAAGAACGAACTGGCGTTGCACAGCCGTGCCGAAATCGAAGCCTACTTTTCTGACATCTGGCAGAGCATGCGCGACTGTATCGATCGCGGCCTGAATACCGAAGGCGTGTTGCCCGGTCCGTTGCGCGTGCCTCGCCGTGCTTCTGCCCTGCGCCGTCTGCTGGTCTCTTCAGACAAACTGTCTAAAGATCCGATGAACGTCATCGACTGGGTCAACATGTTTGCGCTGGCCGTTAATGAAGAGAACGCGGCTGGCGGACGTGTGGTTACCGCTCCCACTAACGGTGCCTGCGGTATCGTTCCGGCGGTGCTGGCCTATTACGATCATTTCATCGAGTCAGTCAGCCCGGATATTTTTATCCGCTACTTCCTGGCCTGCGGTGCCGTTGGCATCCTTTATAAAATGAACGCCTCCATTTCCGGCGCAGAAGTCGGTTGTCAGGGCGAAGTGGGCGTTGCCTGCTCAATGGCCGCTGCCGGACTGGCAGAACTGCTGGGGGCCAGCCCGGAGCAGGTTTGCGTCGCCGCTGAAATTGGTATGGAACATAATCTGGGGCTGACTTGTGATCCGGTTGCTGGTCAGGTTCAGGTTCCCTGCATTGAGCGTAATGCTATTGCCTCGGTGAAAGCGATCAACTCAGCGCGCATGGCGATGCGTCGCACCAGCGAAGCCCGCGTTTCATTAGATAAAGTCATTGAAACTATGTACGAAACAGGCAAGGACATGAATGCCAAATACCGTGAAACTTCTCGCGGTGGGCTGGCGATTAAGGTTCAGTGTGACTAATTTCGATCGGTTTACTCCTCTCTGATCCCCAGCGCCGCCCGTGCGGCGGCGCTTTTACTCGTTTCACTAAATAAATTTCATTCCCCCGCTATCCGATTTTGCTGGAAACAGCTAGAGTGTTCTGGCGAATAAAGCAGGATAAGTGACTGTTTTAGTTAATTCTGCTTTTCTCACTTCTAAGACTAAACTTAATTTTTTATTTGCCGATAACATGGATTCGGTCTCTGTGTGTGCGTCTTGATCTAAGGGTGGTTACTGATGCAAATGTCCCAGGAAGTTTTCGGACAGTTTCGCCGCAAGCGATTGTTGATCGCTGTGGTGGTTGCCGCGTTGGTGCTTATTCTTACGTTGACCTTCCGTTATATGGAAGAAAAAGGGCGAATTGAGCAGCACTCGCGGGGGTTTGCGGATAATGCGATTCAGCGTTTTGATCGGCTGTTTTCTCCGCTTGATGTGGCTGCCAATAATACGCTGGGTCTGGTTGGGCTACCTTGCGATCAGGTTCGCTTTCCGCTGATTGAAAAACTGGCCTCGCTGCAAACGGTGCGCTCCATTATCCTGGTGGATAAAGATGAAATGTATTGCTCCAGCATTTTTGGTGCCAGCAATATCAGTTTCAGTCAGCTCTATCCGGAGCTGGCAGTGAACAATCAACGCATGATCCTGAGCACAGATGAACATCTCCTGAAAGGGTCGCCGGTCCTGCTGTTGTGGACACCCCACGATAACAATAACCGTTCCGGGATCCTGCAAATCATCAATATAGAGATGATGAGCACCTATCTGCTCGAACCTACTCTTCCCTGGGTAGAACGCGCGGTGATCAATGTTGGCGGGAAAAGCCTTGAATACGGCAACCCAATGATAGAGGAAGCTTTGCCTTCTGAAGATGAAGTCAGCTATGAAAAAGCCTCTTTACGCTATCCGTTTTCAATAACCCTTTTCGGACCTTCGCCCTCTAAACTTGCGCTGTCGACCCTGCCTTCCCAACTTCCGCTGGCCCTGCTGTTAAGCCTGCTGATGGGGTATATCGTCTGGCTGGCGACGGCAAACCGCATGAGCCTTTCCTGGCAAATCAGCTATGGCATCACCGCGCGGGAATTTATGGTTTACTGCCAGCCGTTGATCAATTCAAAGACCGGTGATTGTGACGGTATAGAACTGTTGCTGCGCTGGCACAATCCACGCCAGGGCTGGATCCCGCCGGATGTCTTTATTCCAATGGCGGAAAGGCAAAAACTTATCGCCCCTCTGACGCGCTTCGTGCTGCGTGAGATGGTGCGTCATCTGCCACAAATGCCGACCTGTCCAACGTTCCATATCGCGATTAACGTTGCTGCCAGTCATTTCCATAACCGTGAGATTATTGACGATCTACAACGTCTGTGGTGGCCAGCCAATCCGGTTCCGCAACTGGTTGTGGAACTGACCGAAAGGGATTCGCTGCCAGAGGTGGATCAGCGTGTGGTGACCCATCTGCATAAGATTGGTGTGAAGCTGGCGATTGATGACTTCGGTACCGGTCACAGTTCGCTGTCTTACCTGAAAACGTTGAGCCCGGACGTCCTGAAGATCGACAAAGTCTTTACGGCGGCAATCGGCACGGATGCGATCAACGCGACGGTAACGGATATGGTGATTTCTTTAGCACAGCGCCTGAATATCAGCCTGGTGGCTGAAGGCGTGGAAACGGCTGAACAGGCTGACTATCTGCGGGAGAAAGGCGTGGATGTCTTGCAGGGCTATTTCTATGCTCGTCCGATGCCGCTTGGCGACTTCCCGGAATGGCTGAACCAGCATAAGTTAACGCTGACAGCCTGATCAATAAGGGGGGATCCTTCCCCCCTGTTCTCAACGATTACTCGTCTTCATCTTCTTCATGACGTTCCCGCGCCCGCGTCACACGCACCAGATCGATACGGTAATCCGTGGCTTCGATAATCTGGAAAGTGACGGGTGGCAACTCGATCACTTCGCCGGGAACCGGTAACTGCCCTTTCTGCGCTATCAGCAAGCCTGCCAGAGAAGCGTGATCCTCTTCAGGATTGACCAGCACCTGGGTGTTCAGCAACTGTTGCAGCGAGTGTAGATCCGTCCCGCCTTTGACCAGCCAGCCTTCACCATCAGCAATAATGTCCGGCGTTTCATCTTCATCCGGGAACTCACCAGCGATAGCTTCCAGCACGTCCAGAGGCGTAATCAGGCCCTGCACCATGCCAAACTCGTTAGTCACCACCACGAAGCTGCCCTTAGCCCGGCGTAACACGCCCAGCAGATTGATCGGGTCCAGCGTTTCTGGAACGATGATCGGCGGCGTTGCGGCGGCAAAGGTGGCCACGTCAATGCCGTGATCCAGCGCCACCAGCAGCTCTTTTGCCCGCACCACGCCGATGATTTCATCCAGCTCACCACGGCAAACCGGGAACAGGCTGTGCGGAGTATCCAGCAACTGCCTGCGCACTTCATCCAGCGGACGCTCAGCATCAACCCACGAGATCTCGCCACGCGGCGTCATAATGCTGCGTACGGAACGGGAGGCCAGCGTCAGCACGCCGTTAATCATGTAGCGCTCTTCATCCTTGAACGCTTCCTGCGGCATGATAGCGGCGACTTCACTGCCTTCCGCACTTACCATCTCCTGACCACGGCGGCCGCCCATCAGACGCAGGATCGCTTCTGCGGTGCGCTCTCGCATCGGTTTTCTGGCCTGATGGCGCATGAAATTGACCCGCGCTATCTGGTTGAACAGCTCAATCAGGATTGAGAAACCAATCGCCGCGTACAGGTAACCTTTCGGAATATGGAAACCAAACCCTTCTGCAACCAGGCTCAGACCTATCATCAACAGGAAGCTCAGACAGAGCACGACTACCGTTGGATGCTGGTTAACAAAGTTAGTCAGCGGTTTCGATGCCAACAGCATCACACCCATCGCAATCACCACGGCGGTCATCATGATCGCCAGGTTGTTCACCATCCCTACGGCGGTGATCACGGCATCGAGCGAGAAGACGGCATCGAGGATCACAATCTGCACCACAACGGCCCAGAAGCTGGCATAACCTTTATTGCCATCCGCTTCGTGTTCACGGTTCTCCAGCCGTTCATGAAGTTCCATGGTGGCCTTGAAGAGCAGGAATACCCCCCCCGCCAACAGGATCAAATCCCTCCCGGCAAAGCTGAAGTCACCTACACTGAACAACGGACGGGTTAACGTCACCATCCAGGAGATCAATGACAGCAGGCCCAAACGCATGATCAGCGCCAGCGAAAGACCAATCAGTCGGGCTTTATCACGCTGCTTTGGTGGCAGTTTTTCCGCCAAAATGGCAATAAAGACCAGGTTATCAATACCCAGAACGATTTCGAGCACGACCAGCGTCAGCAGACCGGCCCAGATTGAGGGGTCTAAAAGAAATTCCATTACAGACTCCGGAAACAGGTACGGGAAAGCGCAGCAGGCGTTCGAACAGACACGATGCGGACGGTAACGCAGAGGGGGTGAGTGTTGTTGTCAGATGACAAGGTAAAACTGGCCGGTTGACCCGGTAAGATGATTAAGCGACGTCGGTGACAGTCCATAGGGAGGGCTGAGGCCCGTTACTCCTGTGTTAAATAAGGATCCCTACTGTAAACAGGCGCCCGGATTTCGTCAAAATATTTTATTACATTTACATTGAAAGCCTGCTTTTCGTGCTGCTCTTTTGAGCGATAGCGCTTTCGTGGGGATTCAGCATCTAAATAACTGAGCAAGGTCACATAATTTATTTTTTCGCAGACTAAAATAAATCCCGTCTTAACTCTGGGTCAGACAAAACCAGCTAGTCATTTTAGGGGTTTTACTTATTCAGCAGCATAACAGTACGTTCGATCCACGTTAGGGTGAAAACCTGAAACAGGATACTCGCGCGGCTCATCTGTCTTATCGGGTCGCTGAAAATTGGATAAGGAGGGTAGCAAGTGACTATTGCTATTGTGATCGGCACGCACGGCTGGGCCGCGGAGCAGCTGATAAAAACAGCTGAAATGCTCCTTGGGGAACAGCAAAACGTTGGGTGGATTGATTTCGTTCCCGGCGAAAATGCGGAAACCCTGATCGAGAAATATCAGGCGAGACTGACCGATTTAGAGACCAGCAAGGGTGTACTTTTCCTTGTGGATACCTGGGGAGGCAGCCCGTTTAATGCCGCCAGCCGTATCGTTGTAGATAAAGAGAATTATGAAGTGATCGCTGGCGTCAATATTCCGATGCTGGTTGAAGTCTTTATGACCCGTGATGATGACCCAAGCTTTGATGAGCTGGTAGCCGTTGCCGTTGAGACGGGCCGCGAAGGTGTCAGAGCGTTAAAAGCCAAAGAGCCAGAACCTGCTGTTGCAGCTGCCCCTGTCGTTGCAGCGCCAGTTAAAGCCGCTCCTGTGGCCCAGAAAGCGATGGGGCCAAACGATTATATGAAGATTGCCCTGGCGAGGATCGATGACCGTTTGATCCACGGACAGGTTGCTACCCGCTGGACTAAAGAAACCAACGTCACCCGTATTATCGTGGTCAGTGATGAAGTGGCTGCCGACCATGTGCGTAAAACACTGCTGACTCAGGTTGCGCCTCCTGGCGTCACTGCCCATGTGGTGGATGTCGATAAAATGATCCGCGTCTGGAATAACCCGAAATACGCCGGCGACCGCGTAATGTTGCTGTTTACCAACCCTACCGATGTAGTACGTCTGGTTGAAGCTGGAGTAAAAATCCCTAGCGTCAATATAGGTGGCATGGCATTCCGTCAGGGGAAAACGCAGGTTAACAATGCCGTTTCAGTTGATGAAAAGGATATTGTGGCTTTCAAAAAGCTGAATGAACGTGGCATTGAACTGGAAGTGCGTAAAGTCTCCAGTGACCAGCGCCTGAAAATGATGGACCTGATAGCCAAAGTGGCTCAGTAAGTTTCACTTATTATTGCCTGATCTGTCAGGTTTAACTCAGTTCTCGAATGTCAGAGGAGAAGTACAATGGAGATCTCCACTCTTCAAATTGTGCTGATATTTATTATTGCCTGTATTGCAGGTATGGGATCAATTCTCGATGAATTTCAGTTCCACCGTCCACTTGTGGCTTGTACCTTAATTGGTGCCGTTTTAGGCGATATGAAAACCGGTATTATCATCGGTGGTACGCTGGAAATGATTGCCCTGGGTTGGATGAACATTGGTGCAGCCGTGGCACCGGATGCCGCTCTCGCCTCTATTATTTCGACCATCCTGGTTATTGCCGGCGGGCAAAGTGTCGGTGCTGGTATTGCGCTGGCTATTCCACTGGCCGCTGCTGGTCAGGTTCTGACGATTATCGTTCGTACCATTACCGTTGCCTTCCAGCATGCTGCTGACAAAGCGGCGGAAAAAGGCAACTTGTCTGCCATCTCCTGGATCCACGTTTCGGCCCTGGTTCTGCAAGCGATGCGTATCGCTATCCCTGCGATTATCGTAGCCGTGTCAGTAGGCACCAGCGTTGTTCAGGGTCTGCTGGAATCCATCCCTGATGTGGTGACCAACGGCCTGAATATTGCCGGTGGCATGATCGTTGTCGTAGGTTATGCGATGGTGATCAACATGATGCGTGCGGGCTATCTGATGCCTTTCTTCTACCTCGGTTTCGTTACCGCGGCCTTCACCAACTTTAACCTGGTTGCGCTGGGTGTGATTGGTGTGGTGATGGCGGTGCTGTATATCCAGCTGGCGCCGAAATATAACCGCGTGGCGGGTGGTCAGGCTTCCGGCCCGGCAACCAACGACCTTGATAACGAATTAGACTAGGGAAAAGGTGAGTAAAATGGTTGATACCGCAACAACTACAACTACCTCAGCTCCGCTGAAAAAACTGACGCCAGGCGATGTGCGTGGTGTATTCCTCCGCTCTAACCTGTTCCAGGGGTCGTGGAACTTCGAACGTATGCAGGCGCTGGGCTTCTGTTACTCCATGGTCCCAGTGATCCGTCGCCTCTATCCTGAGAATAACGACGACCGTAAGCAGGCGATCAAACGCCACCTGGAGTTCTTTAACACCCATCCTTACGTTGCCGCACCGGTGCTTGGTGTGACTATGGCAATGGAAGAACAGCGTGCGAACGGCGCGCCAATCGATGATGCCGCCATTAACGGCATCAAAGTGGGTCTGATGGGACCGCTGGCTGGCGTAGGTGACCCGATTTTCTGGGGGACTGTGCGTCCGGTATTTGCTGCTCTGGGCGCAGGTATTGCGATGAGCGGAAGCCTGCTGGGTCCATTACTGTTCTTCGTGCTGTTCAACGTGGTACGTTTGCTGGTGCGCTATTACGGCGTGGCTTATGGCTACCGTAAAGGCGTTGATATCGTTAGCGATATGGGCGGCGGCTTCCTGCAGAAACTGACAGAGGGGGCATCGATCCTTGGCCTCTTTGTGATGGGGGCGCTGGTCAACAAGTGGACGCACGTAAACGTACCGCTTGTGGTCTCACGCATTACCGATCAGACAGGAAAAACCACGGTAACTACCGTGCAGTCGATCCTCGATCAGCTGATGCCTGGTTTAATCCCGCTGTTACTGACCTTCGGCTGTATGTGGCTACTGCGTCGTAAAGTGAATGCGCTGTGGATTATTATCGGCTTCTTTGTGATTGGGATCTTCGGCTACTGGATTGGCCTGTTAGGTCTGTAAGTTATGCAGCCGGGGGAAACCCCGGCTTTCAGAGACCAGCCGGCATCGCTTAGGATAAAACGATGCCGGCTGTTCTTTCAGGGGAAGATAAGATGTCATTAACTGATTACGTCATCGTGCTGTTTATCGCCTTATTTCTGGCTTATGCGATTTACGATGAATTTATAATGAACCGGCTGAAGGGCCCTACTCAACTTAAGGTGCTGCTGAAGCGCCGTAACAAGCTGGACAGCCTGATTTTTGTTGGACTGGTTGCCATTCTGATTTACCAGAACGTCAACAATCAGGGACCGAAAATCACCACCACACTGCTGATGGTGCTGGCCTTCCTGTCGGTGTACCTGTTCTGGATCCGCCTGCCTAAGCTGCTGTTCAAACCCGAGGGGTTTTACTACGCCAATATCTTTATCGACTACCGGCGGATCAAGGCGATGAATCTGTCAGAAGACGGCATCCTGGTGATTGAGCTGGAAAGCCGCCGTTTGTTAATCCACGTCAGAAAGCTGGATGACCTGGAAAGTATCTATCATTACATGGTGCAACAGCAGTAGCCGCGTACGGCTGCCGATCAGGGGACTAGTTCCACATCGGCATCATCATCAGATGCCGCAGTGGCTGAAGCTTCGGCTGAGGCCACTTCCAGCGGAGCATCAACGACGATTTCAACGTCTTTTCGTTGCCACAGGCGCAGGGTAAAGTCCGTTTCGCAATCAAACTGCGTGGTGGTCGCCAGCACGCCCCACACTTCCGGGCGGGCACGCCAGGCAAACGGCGTCATCTGCAGCAGCGCACCAGACTCTTCGCTGTTCAACTGCATCGGATAATTCAGCGAATGTTGCTCTACCAGCTCAAATCCGGCCATCTCTTCTGGCGTCTCATCATGTAGCTTTACGTCCTGATAAATTAACTCTTTAAACTGAATCAGATGACGAGGACCCGGCGTTACGGTCAGCACGTAGCCCTGCTCTTTTACCACTCTCACCAGCTCTTCAGCTTTACAAGGGGCGTAAATTCGCAGTACAGCGTCAAACTGCTGTTGGGCGAAAGGCAGACGATGGCTTGAGGCAACGCAGAACTCCACGTTGTGATAGCGCTTTGCGCCAAAGCGCACGGCCACTTTAGAGACGTCCAGACCGAAAACCGCGCTCATTCCCCTGGCTTGCAATCTGTTGGCTACAGCGTGCGTGTAGTAGCCCTCACCGCAGCCAATATCCAGTACAGATGAAGAATCCGCAGGAAGGATCCGTTCGAAGATCTCACAGACCTTTTGCTGCAACGGCTGATAGTGCCCGGCATCGAGAAACTCGCGGCGGGCAAGCATCATATCGGCACTGTCACCAGGCTGCTTAGAGCGCTTGTGCTGGACTGGCAGTAGATTGATATAGCCCTCTTTAGCCCGATCAAACTGGTGCCGGTTCTCGCAGCGCAGGCCGTTGGCTTCTGGTAGCAAGGGCAGACGACAAAGGGGGCAAAGGTAAGACATAACAACTCTCCATAAACGGTCCGGGCGGCAGTTTACCGGAAAGCGACGTTCAGCGGCAGACCTTATTCGGGCCAGAATAGAAAAAGCTCCGCCATTGCTGGCAGAGCTTTTGCATTCAGATTCGTGCCTGGGTTACGCGCCACGCGGGCTGTAGCAGGCTCAGATCGAAAATTAGATAGCGGTGACGTTCACAGCAGCAGGGCCTTTCTGGCCGTCCTGAATTTCGAACTCAACGTTCTGGCCTTCAGCCAAAGTTTTGAAGCCATTGCCCTGGATTGCAGAGAAATGTACGAATACATCTTTGCTGCCGTCTGCAGGGGTGATGAAACCAAAACCTTTAGACTCGTTGAACCACTTAACCTGACCTTTAATCTTTGCCATTTTGCAAATTCCTTAGAGTGTTTATTCGCCCGTGGGCTTTACGT
>NZ_JBAVTT010000044.1:0-12193 GCF_049696395.1 Erwinia sp. | reverse complement strand
AGATCCTCATCACGCCAGTGCTGCGTGGAGTTCTTCACCGCATCAGCCATCGGCCCGGAAGCGATGTCATAACGGTTCACACCCGTACGCAGATAGCTGACGATATCTTCCTGCGTCCATTTGCCTAGACCGTCATGCTCATTGCTGGTCAGATTCGGTGCCCACCACCCTTCAACCACGGCACCCGAGAGAAACTCGCTGTTCTTGTCTCCACCTAAAACGTTCTTCGGCGTGTGGCAAGTTCCGCAGTGGCCCAAGCCTTCAACCAGATAAGCACCGCGATTCCATTCAGCGGATTTGCTCATATCCGGCTTGAATTCCCCCCGATCAAAGTTCATCCAGTTCCAGACTATCAGGCTGGTACGAACGTTGAACGGGAAGGGCAGCTGGTTGGATTCCACTTCCTGATGAACAGGTTGCAGGCTCTGCAGATATGCCCAGAGATCGGCGTTATCCTGACGGGAGACTTTGGTGTATGCGGTAAAGGGCATTGCGCCATAAAGACGTTTGCCACCATGGCCCACGCCTTCAGACATGGCGCGCTGGAAGTCATCAAAACTCCAGTTGCCGATCCCGGTCTCGCGGTCTGGGGTAATGTTAGCGCCGACCAGCTTACCGAAAGGGGTGTTAAGACCAACGCCCCCGGCGAACGGTTTTTTCGGATCAACGGTATGGCAGGCCGTACAGTCACCCAGCGTGGCGATGTAACGGCCACGTTCAATCTGATCGTATTCCGGCTGCGCCCAGGCCTGAGAGACGCTAAGCACGGAGAGTGAGATCGCAGCTAGTGCGAAAAGCGTGTGCTTTTTCATGCGGTGATCATCTCCCCAGGGCGTTTCAGATAGTGCTGACGGATATCGTGGGCGGCTTTAAAAGCTAATGCGCCAACGGTGCCTGTAGGGTTATAGCCGGGATTTTGCGGGAAGGCGGATGCGCCAACCACAAACAGATTCGGCACGTCCCAGACCTGCAGATGCTTATTCACCGAACTGGTAGAAGGATCGGCACCCATGACAAAGCCGCCACAAACGTGGGAAGACTGATAGGGCACGCTGTTCCAGTGTCCGCTGGTGGGTTTCGAGACCAGCTGACGCGGGTTCATGCTTTTGGCAATTTCCGCCACTTTACCGGTGCAGTACTGCGCCATCCGCAGATCGTTTTCCGGGAAGTCGAAAGTAATGCGCAGCAGCGGGCGACCGTGAGGATCTTTGTAGTTTGGATCCAACGACAGATAGTTGGTGCGCTGGGTATAGCTGCTGGCCTCACAGCCGATGGACAGGGTGCTGAGGTAGTTGTCCACCGTGGCCTTCTTCCAGGCCGATCCCCATTTTGGTGTACCAGGAGGAACCGGACGGCTGTTGATTGGGGCGGCACCGATTGGCGTTACCCGGATACTGCCGCCGCCGAAGAAGCCCAGCCCGCTGTGGTCGAAGTTATCGTTGTTAAAATCATCGATACCCATGCCGACGGCACCCGCACCGATAAACGGGTTAAAGTTCTTATTGTCGAAGAACAACGTCACGCCGTTCGCCGTCTGATAGGCGTAGTTGCGGCCGGTGGTGCCGGTATTGGACACCGGATCGTAAGCTTTACCGATGTTGGAAAGCAGCATCAGACGCACGTTTTCGAAGGTGTAGGCCGCCACAATCACCAGATCGGCAGGCTGTTCCCATTCGTCCCCGCTGGAGTCGATAAAGGTGACGCCGGTGGCTTTCTTACCGGTGGAGTCAGTCAATACCTGCATCACTTCACTGCTGGTATGCGCGGTGAAATTAGGTTTGCGCATCAAGGCTGGCAGAACGGTGGTGATGGCACTGGCTTTGGAGTAGTTAGCGCACCCGTAGTTAGTGCAGAAGCCACAAAAAGTGCAAGGCCCCATCGTCACGCCATAGGGGTTGGTGTAGGCCTCAGAAACCAGTGACGAAGGCACGGCAAAAGCGTTGTAGCCCATATTGCGGGCCGCTTCTGCAAACAGCGTCGGACCGTAAGGCTGTTTCATCGGCGGAGTAGGGTATTCACCAGAGCGGGAGCCTTCAAACTGATTGCCGCCTTCCTGCTTCACGCCGTTCAGTACGCCTGCTTTCCCGGAGGTGCCGGCAACGCGTTCAAACTGCATATAGTGCTTTTCAATCTCATCCCACTCCATGCCCCAGTCCTGCAGCGACAGATCGGAAGAAATAGCATTTGCACCGTAACGTTCGGTCAGGTGGCTGCGCAGGCGGAACTCTTCCGGTTGGAAACGGAAGGTAATGCCTGCCCAGTGGTTACCCGCGCCACCCGTCCCGTTACCTGGGTGAAAAGAGCCCCAGCTACGCATTGGCAAAGCGGTTTGTGAAGGATTGTTACGCATGGTGCAGGTGTTCTGGCGGGTACGCAGCATCAGCTCTTCACGCTGAACATAACGCAGCTCATCGGTCACGGTGGCCACGTTAAAGTCTCGTGCGGTATCGCGCCACGGACCACGTTCGATCCCGACAATGCTCAGCCCTTCGTCGGCCAGTTCATTGGCAATGATCGAGCCAGCCCAGCCCAGGCCTATGACCACTACATCAGTTTTCGGCAGTTTGGTCGCCATATCAGGATCCTTTTTTCTGGGTTGGCAAATCGGCAATGCCGACCGGTTGCAGCTTCAGGTCTTCGTTATGGCGGCCAATATAGTCGCGATAATCATAACGAGCGCCAGGGAAGCCCAGCATCTTCCAGGAGACCATGCCCTTGTTGCCGCCATAAATAGGGTCGGCAAAGAAGCCTTCCATCGCGTTACTCAGAACCTGTGCAAAGAAGGAGGCGCTGTCATAAGCGTCCAGCGCGATCTTGCCGTTCTCCAGACCCTGCAGCGTTTCGTCCTGCTGGTCGGCGGTCAGGTCTTTAAAGGCTTTTTGATGGGTAGACTGGCAATACTTGTTGAGGGCGGCGATGCCAAGACGGTAACGCTGGCGGGGAACCAGCGGGGACTGATCTCCCTGCTCTGGAACCCCCTTTTCAAAAGGGCCTTCCATATAAAGTCGTTCAAAGGTGCCGTAAAAACCGTGCAACTGGCGATCGATAAAGACGGTACATCCGGCTTCTTTCCCGCCCATGCTCAGCTCATCCGCCGGGATCAGGCGGTCAACGATGGCATCTATCGTGGCAGCTTCTTCCTCGGTGAAAAACAGCAGGGCCTGCGAATCGAAGGTTTCGGGTGGGTTATCTGAAAACGGTGTCCAGCTTGGGGCTCCGGTCAGCGTTACGGCTTTGGCAACGCCGGTGGCGGTAGCAGCGATTGCCCCGGTCGACCATGTCAAAACCTGCCGTCGGGTGACACCGGGCAGTGTTGAAGTAGGTTTGCGCATTGAGCTTCCTATTGTTCCAGTCTGTAAAGTTATATCTAAAGTGTAAAAATATGAGCAAGTAGACAGTATTATGTATAACAGATGTTGTTGTTTTGTTAATTAGTGTTATTCCTTAAAAGATGTAAGGAAATACCT
The DNA here is from genome assembly GCF_049696395.1 of Erwinia sp. GTDB lineage: Bacteria > Pseudomonadota > Gammaproteobacteria > Enterobacterales > Enterobacteriaceae > Erwinia. The sequence continues at coordinate 8,726 of NZ_JBAVTT010000044.1, read as the reverse complement.
CACCAAAAATAGTGCAGAATCAATAACGGCGCTTTTTTTGATCGGGTATGATGCCCAGCTTCAACTGACGTCAGGAGAACTGAGTGCGCCCGGATAAGCCGTTATCGGCCTTCGAATTCACCCTCTACCGCAACTACCGTACCGTGCACGGCATCCGAATTGCGCTGGCCTTCGTGCTGACCTTTCTGCTGGTGCGCCTGCTGGAGATCCCGGAAGGGACCTGGCCGCTGATTACGCTGGTGGTGGTAATGGGGCCGATCTCCTCCTGGGGAAACGTCTTTCCTCGTGCGTTGCAACGCATCGGCGGCACCATCTTTGGCTCTGTCTCGGGCCTGATTGCGCTGAAGCTTGAAGTTATCTCCCTGCCTGTCATGCTGGTCTGGTGCACCATCGTGATGTTTCTGTGCGGCTTTCTGACGCTAGGCAAACACCCTTATATGGCGCTGCTGATTGGGATTACGCTGGCTGTGATCTGCGGAGCGCCGCCCGGAGACCTGACCACGGCGTTATGGCGTGGGGGCGATGTGATCTTCGGATCGCTGCTGGCACTGCTGTTTACCAGCATCTATCCTCAGAAAGCCTATACCCACTGGCGCATTAAACTGTCGGACTCTTTACTGGAAACCGCCAAAATTTATCACGCCGGTTTTTCGCCAAACCTGGTCGAGAAGCCCCGGCTGACGCGGCCATTACAGCGGTTGTTAACTGGCGTGGTAAAAATGCGCGCGCTGATTGAGCCGTCCAGCAAAGAAACCAAAATTCCCCGTTCGGTGTTTGAAGGTATCCAGACGCTGAACCGCAATATGGTCTGTACTCTGGAACTGCAGCTGAATGCCTGGTGGAACTCGCGCGAGAGCCATCTGATCCTGCTGAACGCACCGGCACTGCGTCATACACAAGAGATGACCGAGAGCACGCTGCGCAAACTGTCGAAAGCTATCGTGGAAGGCAACACCGACAAAATCGCCTCTTACAGTGGCGAGCTGGAGGAGATAAGCCGTGAGCTGCGGCAGTTGATCAACGAATATGGCAGCGATGAACGGGTGGAAACGGCTATCCACGGCTACGTCTGGCTGAGCCTGGAGATGGCGGGGCAGCTAGAAAGATTGTCTGATTTAATGCGGCTGGTCTTGCGTAAATAAGCGATATGCAACAACTTACTGCGGGAAACAGTCGTTCGCGTTAAGATAAGGTCCGACTCTACAATTTCAAAATTGCCCTTGGCCGCGGTGAGCCGCTAAGCTGAGAGCTACGATAATGACGCCTGTGCGAACAGGCCTAAATGAAAGGTGTCTTCATGGAAAATGCAAAGCAATCATTTCAGGACGTGCTGGAGTTCGTGCGGATGTTCCGTCGTAAGAACAAGCTGCAGCGCGAGATTCACGATAACGAAAAGAAAATTCGTGATAACCAGAAGCGTGTCTTGCTGCTCGATAACCTGGGCGAATACATCAAACCGGGCATGAGCATTGAAGCCATCCAGGAAATCATTGGCAGCATGCGTAGCGATTACGAAGATCGTGTTGATGACTACATCATCAAAAATGCCGACCTGTCGAAAGAGCGTCGTGAACTGTCGAAAAAACTGAAAGTGATGGGCGAGCCTAAACCACAGTAAGGCTCTCTGCTGACTTTCTAAGGGCGATCATCGATCGCCCTTTATTTTGCCTCCAGCAAGGCGAGTCCGCTGAAGTTCTGCCGCATTTGCCAGCTTAGTTGGCGGGGCTGCGGTGGTTTCTCTGACAATCAACTCGGTAGCAAACGGCCGCATCAGCGCCGGATTTTCCCCCTCGCTAAGCGTCTGCACCAGCCAGTCTACGCTACGTTCCCCGAGCTTTTTACTGTCCTGACGAACCGTGGTTAACGGCGGCTGATACCATGCGCTCTCTGCCGTGTCGTCGTAGCCCACCACCGAAATATCCGCAGGGATCTGCAAACCGGCCTGATGGATCGCCCGCAGCGCGCCCAGAGCCATCTGATCGTTAGCGACCAAAAGCGCGCTGGGCAAGTCAGGCCCTAAAAGAGCCAGTGTGGCACGATAGCCCGACTCTGCGCTCCAGTCACCGGTCAGTTCACTGTGCGGCGTTAGCTGATGCTCATTTAACACTTTCAGCCAGGTTTGATGGCGCGCTTCAGCCGCCACCGAGTTCTTTGGCCCATTGAGCAGGGCGATTTTTCGGTGCCCCAATGACAGCAGATGCTCAATTCCCTGACGTGCGCCTGTTTCGGCGCTGAACTGGCAAACCGGCACCGGCGCGTCGTCAGGCACATCCAGAAACAATCCCGGAACCTGACCGGCGATAGTGGCTATTTTGCTGGCACCTGGAGTGGTCAGCGGCAGGTTAATCAGCAGGGCATCTACGCGCTGTGCCAGTAACTCCTGCACGGCAACTTCGGCACCCTGATCCCCGGCCATCGCAATCACCAGCCGGTAGCCCAAAGTGGCAGCGCGTTGCTGAATAGCGGAAGCCATCTGTGAAGGGGCAAACAGAGCCAGATCGCTGGTAGCAAGACCGAGGGTGCGGGCGTGTTTCCCAGCCAACTGCTGCGCCACGCGATTGGGAACATAATTCAGGGCGACCATCGCCGATTCCACTTTCAGCCGGGTTTTTTCAGCCACGCTGGCAGAATGGTTCAGCACGCGGGAAACCGTCTGATAAGAGACTCCGGCGGCGGCGGCAACATCATCCAGCGTAACGGAACGGGGCTTCATGGCTTTCTCCTGAAAATCGTCGCGGCAGTTTAGCAATAAAGCCCGCAGGGAGCGGAGACTTCTTTCACCGCTAACCGCCTTTTTGTGCAGCGCGAAGAAAAAGACTTTGCATATTTGTCAGGCTTTTACCATCATCAATCAGGTCTACTTACCTTTTCCTGGCTGGAACTACCTTGCAAAATTTCAGAGTTTCTCTGCTGCAGGCGATCAAAAATACCGCGTGGTATCCCAAAAGACGTTCCTACCGGGTTTTGTTCTGGCGAGAGATCACTCCGCTGGCCGTGCCGATCTTTTTCGAGAACCTTTGCGTCCTGTTGATGGGGGTGCTCAGCACCTTCCTGGTCAGCTGGTTGGGCAAAGAGGCGATGGCTGGCGTCGGGCTGGCAGACAGCTTCAATATGGTGATCATCTCCTTCTTCGCCGCCATCGATCTGGGCACCACGGTAGTGGTCGCTTTCAGTCTGGGAAAACTCAATCGCGAAAGGGCGGAAGCCGCGGCCAGACAGTCGCTGGTGTTAATGACGCTGTTTGCGGTGCTGCTGGCGCTGCTGATTGAGTTCTTTGGTGTCCAGATTATTGATGTCATTGCAGGCAGCGCTGAACCGGCGGTAAAAGCCCTTGCCCTCGACTATCTGACGATCAGCGCCTGGAGTTATCCTGCGGCGGCTATAGCCTTAATTGGTTGTGGTGCGCTGCGCGGAGCAGGCAACACTAAAATTCCAATGTTGATCAACGGCGGAATGAACATTCTGAACATCGTGATCAGTACCGCGTTGATCTACGGCTGCTTTGGCTGGAAAGGATTAGGCTTTGACGGTGCGGCGGTGGGCTTAACCATCTCTCGTTATATTGGCGCGTTGGCCGTCATCTACGTGCTGATGATCGGCTTCAACCCACGTTTAAAAATTACCCTAAAAAGTTACTTCACCCGCCTGAACACCAGCATCCTGATGGAAGTGTTGGGGATTGGCGTGCCTGCCAGTATCGAATCGGTGTTGTTTAACGGCGGCAAACTGTTGACCCAAATCTTTGTGGCCGGGATGGGCACAGACGTGATAGCGGGTAACTTTATTGCCTTCTCGATAGCCTCCATGATTAACCTGCCGGGTAACTCGCTGGGGTCAGCTGCCACCATCATTGTGGGGACGCGATTAGGTCGAGGGCAGTTGCTGCAACCGGAGCGCCAGCTCAGGCATATCTTCTGGCTTTCAACGATTGGATTATGCGCTCTGGCGGCAATCACTGTGCCGTTCGCCGGGATCCTCGCCTCCTTCTATACCAAAGAAGATGACGTGATTCAGGTAGTGAAAATTCTGGTCTGGTTAAATGCGGCGTTTATGCCTTTCTGGGCGGCATCGTGGGTCTTGCCCGCCGGGCTGAAAGGGGCACGAGATGCACGTTTCACCATGTGGGTCTCGCTGCTGGGTATGTGGGGAGCCCGAATTGTGGCGGGGTACACGCTCGGCGTAGTGTTGGGCTTCGGCGTGGTCGGCATCTGGCTTGGCATGTTCCTGGACTGGATCGTTCGCGGAGCCTTCTTCTGGCGCCGTCTGAACAGCGGCCGCTGGTTGTGGAAATACAGAAAACCTGCCGCTTCATCTGCGCAGTAAAATAAAAACAGTCAGGTAAAAGAAAGCTATGCACTCTTCTTCACCCGCCAGGGCGGATTCCCTGTTCCAACACCGTTCGTTTGTCGCGTTCTGGCTGGCCCGCACCACCTCCAGCTTTGGTTTTCAGATGCTCTCCATCGCGGTGGGCTGGCAGATCTATTCGATTACCGGCCGGGCCTGGGATCTCGGGCTGATTGGTCTGGTGCAATTTTTGCCTGCCGTCTTGCTGGCGTTGCCCGCAGGGCATGTTGCCGACCAGTTCGATCGCCGAAGAGTGGTGCTTTTCGGGCAGATAACCGAGTGGATAGCCATTGCGGTGCTGGCTGGATTGACGCTGGCACAGCGAACGGATGAGGTCATTATCCTTGGGCTGGTGTTCATTATCTCGGTAGCCAGAACGCTGGAAGCTCCCTCGCTGCAGTCGATGCTTCCTGCGCTTGTGCCTTCGGCAATGCTTGCCCGAGCAACCGCTGCGAACGGGGCTTCGATGCAAACCGCTTCAATGCTAGGCCCGGCGTTGGGCGGTTTCCTCTACGTTGCTGGTCCTGGCGTGGTCTACGTCACGACTGGTGTTCTCTATTTGATCTCGATTGTGATGGTCAGCCGTCTGCGTTATGAGCATGCGCCGCCAAAAAGGACGCCAGCGACCTTTGAAAGCGTCTTCGCGGGCGTGCGGTTTATTCGTAACCGGCCTGATGTCCTTGGGGTGATCTCGCTGGATCTGTTTGCCGTCCTGCTGGGTGGGGCGACCGCATTACTGCCTATTTTCGCCAAGGATATTCTGCATACCGGGCCATGGGGGCTGGGACTATTGCGCGGTGCTCCAGCAGTGGGAGGGCTGTTGGTGGGGTTCTGGCTCAGCCGCCGCACCCTGGAGCGCAACGTTGGCATGACGATGTTTGCTTCTGTGGCCGGTTTTGGCGTGGCGACGCTGATTTTTGCGCTGTCGAAGGAGCTCTGGCTATCGATTCTGGCGCTGTTTGCGCTGGGCGGGTTTGATATGGTCAGCGTAGTTATCCGTGGCTCGTTGGTTCAGTTAGATACCCCTGACGAGATGCGTGGACGGGTTAGCGCGGTGAACTCCATTTTTATCAACACTTCCAACCAGCTTGGTGAGTTTGAGTCAGGCATGTTAGCGGCCTGGCTTGGCGCTGCACCTGCCGCAGCGGTCGGCGGGATTGGTACGCTGATTGTGGTAGGGCTGTGGATGGTGTGGTTCCCTGGGCTGCGTCGCCGCCAGCGGCTGCATAACGAGTAAATTGATAGCAATCTGCTGCCCTGATGTCAGGGCGATGTGAAGAGATGCGATCATTTTCATCTTTTAAATGATAATGATTATCGTTATATTGCAACCAATAAAAACCGCCAGACGGTTAACACATCGCACTACCTTCCCTACAGGAGCAGCACCATGGCCGCGGGTTACCGGATATTTAACGTTACGCTCAAACAACGCATACAGGTTACGCCTTCCTTACTGCGCTGTGTGTTCACCGGCGACGATGTGCTGAAGATGAAGCACGAATCCCCCGATCAGCGCATCAAGCTAATGTTTGCCGGTGAAGACGGTTCCTGTCCGGCGATGCCGGTCAGCGAAGGGTGGTATCAGGATTATCTGGCCTTGCCAAAAAACCAGCGTCCGGTCATGCGGACTTATACCCTGCGGGAATTGCGCCGCGAGCAAAAAGAGATCGACGTGGAGTTCGTGCTGCACGGCGAAACGGGTCCTGCTTCGCGCTGGGCGATGCACGCAGGAACCGGGGCTAAGATGCAAATTGTTGCCCCTAACGCGGCTTCTCCGGAAGACAGCGGCGGCTATGAGTGGATTTGGCACGATGGCATCCACCAGGCGTTACTGATTGCCGATGAAACCGCTGTGCCTGCGGCCGTGGGCATTCTTGAGCAACTGGCAAAGTTGCCTGAACCGCCGAAAGTGCAGGCATTCTTCGAAGTGCCGCACAGGGCAGATGCCCAGCAGAATACCTTTCCGTTCGCGGAAATTCACTGGCTGGGGCGCGATGACCACTCAACGCTGGGCGAGCTGCTATTGCAAGCGCTTCGCGACCATCTGACTATTCCAGCCAGCGCCCGGGTCGCAGAGCAATCGCTTGAAAACAAAAGTCTGATTGAAGATGGCATCTGGGAACGTGCGGAAGGTAAGCACGGATTCAATGCCTGGGTAGCAGCAGAGTCGGGAGTGGTGAAAAAGCTTCGCCACTGTCTGATAGATGAATTTCAGCTGGACCGTGAAGTGGTTAACTTTATGGCATACTGGACGCTTGGCCGGGATCGTTAAATAACGGACAGGTATGAACAAGCAATTGCACTGGAAGAAAGTGGGCGCACTCAGTTTTGCACTGGGTGGCCTGTTATATTTGTTGGCCGAGAAAGTCTCTTCCCGCGCCTGGACCACTCCACCGTACTTCTTCAGTAAAAACTACATCAGCGATTTGGGCATTGCTCAGTGCGGCGTGCTGCCTGATGGACGCGATGTCTGCTCGCCTCTGCATGCGGTGATGAACAGTGGTTTCGCTGCGGAAGGGCTGCTTTTCTTCCTCGCTTGCCTGTTACTGCGTGCAAACTTCACCGGGTTCGGGCGGTCTCTCTTTCTGCTGACCGGCCTGTTACATGGCATTGGCGGAGTAACGATCGCATTATTTCACAGCGGCACAGAAGCCAGCGGATTCACTGTGCATCAGGCTGGCGCGATAATGGCTATTGGCGGCGGGAATCTCTGTCTGATTACCGTTGGCTGGTTAGTGCGAAAACGCAGTGGAATACGTGATTACAGTCTGTTCAGCGGAGTGCTCGGCTGCGTAGGTCTGCTCAGCATGTTCCTTATCCCGCTAAACCTGGTTTCCGTGGGGATTATCGAAAGGGCATCGGTTTATCCCATTACCTTCTGGCAGATATTTACCGGGGTGATGTTACTGAAGCTCAGGATATAGGGGGCGATTAAGCCTGGGGCTTTTGTCAGATAATAAGATTCAGACATGAAAAAACCCGCTCAGGTTTCCCTGAGCGGGCTTCTCGAATATGGCTCCTCTGACTGGACTCGAACCAGTGACATACGGATTAACAGTCCGCCGTTCTACCGACTGAACTACAGAGGAATCGTTGGAACGGGGCGCATAATATCTAGCGGGGTGGGGGATGTCAAAGCCTGTTTACTGATTTTGTTCTGACTGCTGAATAAAGCAGCATTTTTCCTAAAATTCCTCAGGTTGGGCGCGTTAGCCGCCCTGTCAGAGTTGCGTAACGTCACGCAACGCCTTTCGTTGTTGCAGCACTCGTTGCAGTCAGTTTCGTCAGAATGATCACGTTTATTTCATTTTGACGTTGTGAAGACTTATTTTGAAATATACATTCCATGCATTCGCATCGTTAACCTGCAAGGAACCTGTATGGAAAAGGTCAGAATTGGACTGATTGGAACCGGTTATATCGGCCGTTGTCACGCTATTGCTTACGCTCAGGCCTCGACAGTGTTTGCGCTGAAAGGTGAAATAGTGCGTGAGATGGTGGCGGAGGTTAACCCGGAAGTGGCGAAGAAACAGGCCGCGTTACTGGGGTTTTCTCGCTCAACGGGTGACTGGCGTGAGCTGGTGGCCGATCCGAATATCGACGTGGTGGACATCTGTGCCCCCAATTTCCTGCATAAAGAGATGGCGCTGGAAGCCATTCGTCACGGTAAGCATGTCTATTCCGAAAAACCGCTGGCGTTGGATGTGGTCGATGCTGAAGAGATGACGCGGGCAGCAGAAGCCGCAGGCGTGAAAACGCTGGTGGGCTTTAACTACATGAAAAACCCGACCAGCCAGCTGGCACAGGAAATTATTGCCCGCGGCGAAATTGGCGAGGTGGTGCATTTTTATGGCACGCACAACGAAGACTACCTGGCGAATCCGAATACGCCGCTGGACTGGCACTGCCAGAAAGCGCTGGCCGGACTGGGGGCATTGGGTGACCTTGCCGCGCACATCGTCAACATGGCTCATTTCCTGGTGGGCAATATCACCGAAGTCTCCGGCGATATGCTGACGGTGATCAAGCAGCGACCCGATCCGAAAGATCCCTCGCTGCTTCGCGATGTGGAAAATGAAGATCAGGCCAGCGCGCTGCTGCGTTTTGCCAATGGCGCCCACGGCGTGATTGAAACCTCACGCATTGCCTGCGGCAGTAAAATGGGGCTGACCTACGTCGTCACTGGCACCAAAGGGACGATTCGCTACACCCAGGAACGTATGGCCGAACTGGAGCTTTATATCCATGATGATCCGGCAGGCCGTCAGGGCTTCAAAACCATTCTGACCGGCCCGGCACACCCGGATTACGCCAACTTCTGTATCTCTGCCGGGCATGGCATCGGCTTTAACGATCAGAAAACGGTAGAGATCCGCGAC
>NZ_JBAVTT010000043.1:0-21469 GCF_049696395.1 Erwinia sp. | reverse complement strand
GGGTGAAGTTTGAGGCCCGCAGGGTGAACGGACGTTCACAAACTGCCGGGCATCAAACAGGCAATAACCCCGGCCGGAAGGTTGGGGTTTTTTGCGTTTGCGGGACGGATAAAAGTTACCCTGAAAGGTCTGTTTTGCCTCTAAAACGAAGCCTCATGTGAAAACATGGGGCTTTTTTTCAGTCAAAATTCAGCCTGTGAGGCTAACAATGACGTCAAAGTAGGGTGAAGTTTGAGGCCCGCAGGGTGAACGGACGTTCACAAACTGCCGGGCATCAAACAGGCAATAACCCCGGCCGGAAGGTTGGGGTTTTTTGCGTTTACGGGACGGATAAAAGTTACCCTGAAAGGTCTGTTTTGCCTCTAAAACGAAGCCTCATGTGAAAACATGGGGCTTTTTGTAGGCAAAATTCAGACTGAGGGGCTGACAATGACGTCAAAAGTACCCCGATAAGATCCCAGAGGATAGGTTTCACTGCGTTGTGTTGAACGAAAACCGACCTTAATCCCCTTTTGTTGGTCAGGTACATCAGCTAACGTGGCGTAAACTTGCTGATTATTCAAACTATAATCGGCACTCGCGGCACCTCCATCAACCCTTAACCAGTAGGTATAAAGCTTCATCCGATCGCTATTATCTGAAATAAGCTCACTGTTGGCCGGCGTATTTAGGGAGAGCGAAACAGAGCTGGCATTACCAATGAAATGAAATATTGGTGTGACACCTTTCATATATCCCTCTTGATCTTCCAGCTTCAGACTAAAAGCGGAGTCAGTCACATCTTTACCATCAACGTAAATATGTACAGCCGTACTGATCTCAGCCAGTACATCGATCGATGTTTTCACCGTCACGGCTGAATAAGCTGGTGTGGCAGAGGTCATCATCAGCAATAACGTGGGGATAAGCCTGATTTTCATACATTATTCCTTTAACTGTCAGGGGTGATAACGGCCGTCAATGTGTCCAGAAGCCTTGTGCCTGCCGGCAGCCCCCATGTTTGTTTTCCGGCGAGGGAAAACTCAAGCATAATCACATCACTTGTGGTTTTGCCTGCAGGCAGAGTTCGCTGATACTCACTGCCCGGAACAAGGGTTTCTTTCCCAATATGGATTTGATAGGGCACCAGTCTTTCTGTTGTCTGGGCACGTAAATTCCACTGATTATCCCTTTGTTGACTGGATTCGAAGCTCAGCTTGTAATTTAATGCCGCACTGGGGGCCAAAGCGGTTTTAGTGACACGCAGCCGGGCGTTGCTGTTGTTATTCTGCCTGTCTCCAATCAGGCCGAGGGACACTGTCGGACTGTCAAAAGTTGCAGAAACCTTAGCCGATTGCTGCTGCAGTTCGTTCAGGTCCAGAGACACTGAGAACAAGACCGGAGGACGATTGCCAACGGTGAAGCTAACTCTGCCAATTTGGGTGACGGGTGATCCTGCCTGTTGCAGCAGCGCCGACGGGGGCCCCTTCAACGAGGCTGAGGCTAGTACCAGGAGCAAGCGATCCTGGTGAACGGCTTCCAACCTTATTGGCTGGCCACAGATCAAGCGTTGATCATCCTGTTGCACCTGCAATATGAGGGTTAATGGCGGCACGGCTAAATTGCCATTTTCACACCTGGCTGGGCCGGTAGGCAGAATATGCAGGGTAATGGCTTCACCTGCTGGTTGACGCTGAATTAACCGGCCTGCTCCGCCAGACCCTCCTTCTACGATCAGTCGTAACGTGCCGTTCGGCTGTGGATGGATCACCAGGCTGCCATCAGCACTCACCAGTGCTGGGATCAGTAATAATCCCCATAAGAGAGAGGTTCGCATGGTTTACACCTTCCGTTGGCAAGCTTCGTAAGTCTGCTGCTTACCCTCAAACTCAAAAACAAGGCGTTTATTGACGCTAACCGAACGGGCATATTCAGGATAGATATTGAAGATTTTTTGGTCTTTTCGACCATCAACGACCAGGTCACGCAACTCGCTACGGACATTCCCGGTAGCAGAAATGGTCCACTGATTGCCCTCGCAGCTAAGACTAATTGCCTGAACGTGGCTACCTGATGGCAGGTAGCGAACTAAAACATCATAACCAACGGCAAAGCGAATTTTCCCCTTATCCATTTCCTGTTCGGGATAGCTGGGACGGACACGTAAACGATAAACTTTTTCAACTTTGATCTCTTTAAGGGGAAGCAGGCGAACCTTACGATGTTCACTGTAGGGAACGACGAGTTTAGTGGGCGAGAAAATCAGGTCAGGGTCCGCCTTCCCCGATTCTTTAACCCGTTTCTCGTTACTGTCACCTGGGTTAGTAATGTGAAAAAGTTCCAGCGTGACAAACTCATAGCGCTGGCTATCGACAGGACTTAACTCCTCATTTTCAGCCGGGCGGCTTCCTGACTTGACTGAGATATAGTTCTCGCGCGGTGTTTCCTGGCTAATCTCTTTAACAATAGGAAACACTTCGATAGCATCAGCCTTTATCGCCGGAATAAGTAAGGTTGCCCCGGCAGAGCAAAGTAGCCATTTATTGACTTTCACAATTAACCTCCCGAATTTGCATAATTCCCTGTGTCATTTTTATCTCCTGTGCATTTAGTGGGCAGCGGTAGGTTTGCCCCTCTTTGCTGACTGAAAGTGAAGTCAACTGGTGTTGGGTTTCCAGGCTGAAATCACCGACAAACAGCCCTTCTTCGTCGGATAAGGCATTGGCGCCAACTATCCTGGCCTCAGACAGCGGTTGCCCGCCGTGGAGCAGTCGACCAATGACGGTAAGATTCTGGGTAGCCTTAAGTTTTACGTGATAGACCTGGCCAGGCATGGCCCTTGTTGACTGAGTCTGGGTGCTCAGATGATAGAAGGCGCTGAGATCGGAGGTGAACAGCTGCTCGGCTTCAGGCGCCACTTTCTGATAGGGGGTAATATTCAGCGTGGTGCTTTGGCCTCCTTTAATCACCACCGGTTCACGATGACTATTACTAACCACGTAGTAGTGATCTTCCGGCAGAGTATCAGCATCGACGATCAGCGCCGCATCGCTTTCCACTTTTCCCCATGCCATCACACCCTCGCCGATGGCAAAACCACTGCGTTGTGAAAGATAGTGCTGGTTGTAGTCAGAAGATCCAAAAGATCGGGATGTCCCTGCGGAGGTATAGCCAAAACGGTTATCAACCGTAGCACTGACGCCGGTGTTAGTGGTGTTGCCTGGCCCCCTGTCAGTGCTGATGCCCAAGGCGTATTTGCTACCACGATCGAACTCTGGGTTATCAAGATCCAGCGTATAGTCCGCGCTGTAAACATTATCACTGCGGTTGTCGGTCATTCTGGATCGCAGGTGTAAGGCCTGATAATGGTTATGGCTACGCTCGCGCATGCCGAGAGAGAGTTGGGTATACAGACGGTTTTCAGTGACAGCGTTGTGGTTCTGGCGACTGCTGTAGGTGTTAATACCATGGTGATACCCGAGGTCTACCCGCAAGTTGAGCTGCGTGCTGAGAACGAAATCGCGGTTAAGCGTCAGGTCCCAGTTTTCAAATTCTGTTTTATGTTGACGACCAAACTCCTGATAAAAAGTATTCAGACCGTAATTGAGCCCTAATGCCATATTCCAGGGGAGAAAAGTGTTTGCACCAAATTGCAATGTTTCTAAGTCATAAGCTGGAACCAGGCCATAACGGCGATAAGCTTGTTTCTCTCCGCGATACTGATAGTGGCGATAGCTGGCGTTCAGCCCCAGGTAAGGCAGACTCTTCATCATTCCCAGCTGATATCCCAGGCTATTTTTATCACCGAAGATCCCGTCGATATAGACCCTTTCTGTCAACCAACTGTTGATCGGAATATCAAGGCTGCCTGTGCCATAAACCAGTCGGTCATCAACGAGTACGCCACTGCCCAGAGAAAAAGCCGACTCGGTAGTCCAGGCAACAGCCAGGTTAGCAAAAGTGTGATTATTGAAACTTTCACTGTGGGTGTTGGACAGGCAGTCCCGGCAGTTTTGTGTCTTTGAAGGGCTACGTTCACCCTGATGCGGATCGTAGCGACCAAACTGCGTTATATACTCAATCTCCCCCGCACGAAAGGCTCCGGTGCGTTTAAAAAATGATTGGGTCGTTTCTTCTCGGGCCCCATTAGCAAGCTTGGTTACCAGTAAGACGTTATAGCCTCCGGAGGGCCAGCTACGGGTATCAAGATGCTGCAAACCAGCGGGAAAATGCTGTAAATCGATCAACCGGCCATTACGATAGATCTCCACCGTTCCGGCTTGCGCCAGATATAAGACAACTGGTGAGGCAGCGCCACTGCCCTGAAAGACAAAATTGTCGCTCATGTAGCCGAACGAAATCCCGTCAAAACTGACCGGATTAAAAAAGCTGTAATTTACGGACGGCGTGCTGTTATTCAGATTGTCGCTCATTCTCTGGCGACCGGCTTTAAACCGCTTATTTTCATGTTCAAGATAGAGGGCAAACTCCTCCAGTTGCACATCGACATTACTGGCATAATTCCAGTCACTTTTCAGGTAACTGTTGCCGGTAAGGTTCAACGTCTCGCTGGCACTTATGCTGTATGAGTCGCCATAAGAGTCGGTGAGATAATTAAGGTTATGGCTGTGAACAAAACCTGAGGTCGAAAGGTGACGAAGATAAGTGTGTTGCCGGTCAGGGCGTTCGGTACTGAATAAGCTGCCCGGAAAAATCAGAGAAAGAGAGGAGTTAGATTCATCCAGCCACACGACAATATCTTTGTCAGCTGAACCCTGTGGCCCGACTCTTTCGAGTGGACGGGAAAGTAATGCCAGCAGCTCTGCCGCCGTTATCTTCAAGGGCGGCATTTCAACGGCCGTTATCTGCTCAACCAGTAAGTTGGGCGAGTGGAGCAAGACTTGGTTACGATCATACTCAATACTTAAGGTTCCCAGAGATTCATCACTGTAGAGGATCTCGACAACCTCTTGTTGTCTGGAGTTGAAAATCGCCTCAAACCCTTTTGGCACGGCTATTTCTGCCGCTTTTGCCGGAAAAAACAGGGCCAGAGTAATGATAAAGAGCAGTGAACCGGGGGTCTTCTGACCATTCATTATTTAATCCCTAAATAACCGGTGTTAGAAGCAGCGTGAAAGTGTTGGCGTAGTGGCCCTTGGTGTAACGACCAGCTAAAAATTCAGAAGTGAAATGCACTTTAATGCCATTGTGAGTCGTGGCCTGGCTTATGGAATGAATGACAGGCAACTGCAAGAGTTTGCTGGCATCGGTCTCAACCCCTCTGAAAATAAATCCGCCTGCGAGGGTGACTTTATCGCTCCCACCTGTAACCTGATGCAGATAAAAATTCTGTTCTTCGAATGCCACACTGACTTTTTCAACGTTGCCAACAATGTGAAAAAAAGCAGATGTGTGTTCGAATTTCTGGCTCAAACCATTAACCGGAAGATAAAAATCAAATCGGTTTCCTGCCACCGGTTTGTCCTGATAATAAAGTGCAATTCTGGCCACGGAATCTGCGGTTACCTCAAGCTCTATCTGGGAAGGACGTATACTCCAGGCACTGTGGCTCCCAGAGATTATTAGCAAGATATAGATCGCTGCTGTTTTGTTTTTCATATCCATAAGGCAGGGGTAAAGTGATTTACCCCTGTTCCTTTTATAAGAAATTAAAGTTTGGCGGAAAGATTCGCGTAAACGGTACCTGAATAGTGACCTTGTCCAAGGTCTTTATACTCTTCATTTGAAACGAAGCGGAATACTACGGGTAGTTCACCGTGAGAACCCGTGCTTAACAGGGTGAAATCATTGTTGCTGCCAGAGGTGGCGAATTTTTTAGGTGCACCGGACGTAATTGCATGGATTTCATAGGTCATGCTATTCAGCACGTCACCTTGAGTGCTAAAGAGGTTAAAAGGTTGATTATCACTAACATTACCGTCATGCAGCGTCAGTGTCACCTCTAACTTTTGAGGGTCATTGTTCCAGAGTTTCAGCGCAGGTACAGTTGCCTCCATGCGACCAGAGGCGGCGGCAACCATTTCCACATTGATATCTGATATCGGGCGTCCACCTGCATCGGTGATCATTGCGCTGTCCGGAACATTGGCGCTAACATTGAACTTAGTGTCATAACTCGCGGGTGCTGCTGCGAGTGCAGACGCAGAAAAAACCATGGCACCTAAAACTGTTACTGTTTTTTTCATTTCACTATTCCTTTGATAAAAAAACAACCATTCTCCCTAAAAGAAACTCGCTGGTACTTTTAAAGAGACGAGGTTCTACGAGTGATAATAAAAAGGGGAGTTGGCTGGCTTAATTATCCCCCCTAATAAATATCACTGGAGAACAATAGCGATTTTTTCCCTTTTCGTCTCACTATTATTTCCTGGTTACTCTTTTAAATTCTTATTGTTGGCAATTGTTCAAGTTAATTAAAGTCGCTATCGTTTCTTTACTGGCAGGTTGATTATCATTAATCCTTAATGACGTTATGCCCCACTTCTTCAAAGACTGCCCGATGTAAATAGTCCTCAAGCGAGCTCACATTATGGGAAAGATAAAAATTCTTATCGCCAACACACCGTTTCCAGTCGACGGTGGGTTTATAGCCGATGCCGATAAATGCGATTTTCCCAACTGACTCTGGCGTAGTGATTGCCTGGCGGATGCGATCACACATCCCGGCATTAATTAACCTGGGGGTAAGCGTAATCTTTGCGGGATCATCTTTACCATCGGAAACAATCACCAATACCTTTCTGGTCGCTTTGCCTTTAACCAGCTCTTTTGCCCCCAGCAGCACGCCCGAACTGACCAATGTTCCCCCCATTGCGGTCATACTCTCAATCTTACTGAATTTTGCCAGTTCGGAAGTGAGTGGCACCTGAGAACTGACGCTGCCCTTCAGGCAGGCACTCTCACCGACGTTGCTCAACGGGAAAGTGATTTCATTCACTTCATTAGGAATGGCAGCCACCGTGCCTTTGATATCAATGTAATCCTCAATCTCACTGGAAATGCCTTCTTGCAGCAGGTTGGGAGGGACGGGTGAAGTAATAACAAAGGGAAAATCGCATCTGTTGCCCTGTTTGCCTCCCCAGCCAAAAGGGATAAAGCCAGCCTGATTTCCAGCATCATAGCTGTAAAGCTCTCGAGCCAGCTTTAATACGATGCGTTTCAATTCATACAATTTGCTGCCTCGACCGGCAAATATCTCTTTCATCGACCCCGAGAAATCCGTAACGAAAATCACATCAATGCTGGAGCGATATTTTCGCGCTGCCCCGTTTTCACCAATCCTTTGCTGCTGGTCAAAGCTGGGAAACAGCGAAGAGGCAAACCATGACTCCTGCAGGGTCTGGCCGCGGACACGGTACTCCACGTAGGAGAGATTGGTGCTACTGACCCCAGAGCTGAAAGTGATGTCTGGTCGATAGACAGCAATGTCATGGCGCATATAAGCACTCAAATAGTCTGCGGCCAGCCTGTCATTCCGCGCGGCACCGTTACCATTATCTTCAGCAGATAACGCCAGCGCCGCCTGTTCCATAGCATCCGAAAGGCGGGCACGCTCGATAATATAGCGCGAGCCTTCAAGCCCTAAAGCGATTACGCCTAACAGAAAGCCAGACAGCATGACGAACGTCACGGCAAACGCCCCGCGTTGATCGTCTCTAAGTCTCTGCAAAGACATCAGCGAGTGAGAGAGTAAATTCATAGCGTTCCTTACTTGGTCTCGGGAAGGCAGCCTGCCTTCAACGTTGAACTGACTTAACGCAGCATCACGATAGCAAAAGATGTTAGCAGCGGATTTTCCTCGCCCGCGAAAAGGCGAACAAACCAACTGGTTGTGGGTAAGCAAACGGTGACCTGATAAAGCGGCACCCAGCGGCCATAACTGCCGCGTGGAGTCAGCTGCAGTTGGTTGGTAAGTGGTTCAGGCGGCAGGCACTGTGCCCCTTCTTTGCCATTGTTCCAGCGGGCATAGGTTTGGATCTCTTTGCGCAGGTCAGTCTGACCAGTGGGGTCCTTAAAATGCATCTCCTCCACATGGATTTGCAGCCTGGAAAGGTCGGCTTTACTGTGCATATCACTCAGCATTCGTCTGGCGAGTCCCGCAGCAATATCAACATCTTGTTGATTCAACCTTTCACGCCCTTCGAAAAGTTGTATCCGCTCACGCATCAAGCTGGCAACGGAATAGGCCGTTCGATCGAGTTTGCCGACGGTTGCCTGGCGGATGACCAGATCGGTCAGAAACATCAACAGGACAAAAAGGACCAGAGAGATCATCACAAACTCGATCGAGACGGATCCCCGACGATCAGTGCATAAATTTGGAACGCTCATACTCCTGAACAAAGATCACCTCACGGACTAATAAGTTAGTGGCCCAGAATTCCGGGAAAGGAAAAAACATGGGGGTATAACGAAAGGCAAGCTGGTAGCGTGCGATCGGTTTATTCAGGGATGAGGAAGGGCTGCCTCCAGTGCTGATCATCTCCTGCAATGTTGAGGAGTAAGTGATGTTGATTTGTACTGCATCAGCAGTGGTCACCGATCGCCATAACACGCCACCTTCCTCCGTCAGCCGCCTGCTGAAGCGATCCCGATAGCTGCTGTTTGAAGCGGCTGGCGCATTCTTTGCCTCTTTTGCTGCTTCCGATACGGCCAGATCGATAACGGCAGAAATGTAGGCCAGGCGGGCCGTTTCGAAGATAAAAAACACCATAAACAGAAAAGCGATGAGGGTGAACGCAAACTCTATCGAAGCTGCTCCTCGCTGGTTGATAAACAGGCTTGTTAAGCGGTTCATCCTTCGATCCTTTTACCCAGAGGGGTGAGCTGTGCAAGGGCTTCTGTCAGTGCCTCTGGATTGCGGGACAATTTCTCCTTACGGATGATCTCATGGGCATAACGGGTTTCGCCGACTTTAACCAGGCACAGGATCAGGTTATGTAACAGCGGCTCTTGCTTGTGACCTTGTAAATATTGCGGCAGCAGCAGGTCAATGGCCTCCTGATATCGCTGCTGCAGCATGGCCAGCATGGCCAGATTATTCAGCGCCACTTCATCGGCAATGAAAAGTGAGCGGGCTTTTTCCAGCGATCGCTGTCCTTCCCCCAATTGATTATTCATTGCCTGCGCAATCCCCCGCAGATTCCAGGCATCAGCCTCTCTGGGGGCCATCTGGATCATCCTGTCGGCGACCTGGATCGCCTGGCTGTAATGACCGAGCGCGATCAGGTCCCTGGCTTGCAGGGAATAGAGGGGAAGGGTTGGGCTTTGCAGGAGCGGTTGCAGATAATAAAGCGAAGATTCTGCGTCACCAGAAAGAGAGTAATAGTGGGCAAGTTTTAACCGGGTTTGTGGATCTTCTTTCTGCTTCAGCCAACTTCGGTACAGGGTAATCAGCCCGCCATAATTTTTGACGTTGAGCAGAATATCCTCCTGATATTTTGCCTCTGAGGTGTTCATCGCTGGGGGAGTCTTACACCCAGTCAGCATTGCTGCGCACAGCAGCAGGGTGGTGCAGGAAGCGTTAAAATATCGCATTGTTCATAATCCTTAAAACGCCTGGGGCGGCAATCAATACAGTGACGGGGAACATAATGAACAGGATCAGCGGGATGCTCATGCGGGCGCCCAGTTTGCCAATCTTCTCTTCCGCAATGAGTAACTGCATTTCACGAATATCCTGTGAAAGTTCGATCAGGTTTTCGTATAGCGAGGTGCCGTAATGCACACTTTGTTGCAGGATTGCGCAGAACATCCTGAGTTCAGTGAGATCAACGGAGTGGTACAAATCTGTTAATGCTTCTTCCAGTCCACTGACCTCGGCACGTTTAGCCAGCTGCTGCATCATCCCGGTCAGGACTGGGTCGATGTCATCGCTGCGCCAGGCAGTGAATTTTAAGGCATTTTCAACCGTCATCCCGGCCTGCACACAAACCGCCAGCAGATCGATGAAATAGGGGAGAGCTGCAGACATTTTCTTTGTGCGGGTATTCACTGCTGCCGTCAGCAGGATGGCTGGAGTAACGATGCCGATCATCATCAATAGCAACAGGCTGATGGCTGCACTTTGCCAGTCGAAACGGATAAGCCCGATCAGCTTTAAGGCGATCAGCCCGACAGTAATGCCACAGGACAACAATAATTTTTGCGACAGACTTTGATCCAGACGCTGCAGGAACAGTAACCAGGCAACGTCAGCCACGATCAACGCCCGGAGGTCAAGTGTGCCCCGGCGGGTTTGCAGCTCTGTTTCGTGGTGATTGTCGATAAGCTGCCGCTGGCGTGCCACCCGGCGCTGCTGGCGAACAAACCTGAAGCCAATCCAGCTCCCCAGCATCACCATCAGCAGATAAAAAAAGATCATCACAGCGCCCTCCTCAGCAACATCCAGATGATGCCGATGCCGAGAGTTTCGCTGGCGAGCACGTAATAAAGGATCAGTTGGCCGGCAGGATCGTTAAAAATGAAATCGAAATTCTCCGGGCTGAAGTACTTCATTCCACAGAAAAAGAGCAGGGGAATAGCCGCCACGATTTTTACCGAGCTACGGGCTTCTGAGGTCATTGCCAGCTTACGGCGCGTCATATTCTTGCTGTTGGTAATGATGCGGATTAGCCGACCGATTAGCATTCTTAGCTGGCCACCGTGTTGAAGACTGACCAACATCACCACCATAAAAAAGTAGAACTCGTTGTAAGGATAGGATTTACAGGCATCGCTGAAGACGCGTTCGGGTTCTTCTCCTACCGAGAGCCGCCGGTCAATACGTTTGAAGGTTTCTCCCAATGGCCCGGAAATACTCTCGCCACAGCGGTGCAGCGCCTGATGAATACTGTTCCCTGCCGACACGGCAGCATTGATGACGGAGAGCACTTCCGGAAAACTGTCCTCAAAATAGCGGCGCTGCGCGGAACGACCGAGCCGTAACTGGAAGATGAACAGCAGGAACAAAATAACCGGCAGGAAAAATATCAGGCTAAATCCAAGCCAGTTAGCATTGAGGAACAGCAGCGCCAACAGCAGGCTTAGCGAGACCAAAGCGCCTTTCATCCCCTTCAACGAACGGTCACCCAGCGCATAGTGGTGCCACTCATTACAGCGTGCGCGCAGGTAGAGAATGGGCGGAAAAGCACGTTGCGGCGTGTTGTTTTGGCTCATTGACCGAGTCAACTTTCGCCACTGATAAAGATGTACCGTCAGGAGCCCAGCACCGACCAACACCATCAGATAGGCCATAAGCTACTCCATCCCAAAAATCTGCTTAAGCTCATCGCTCAGCTTAAACATCGCGGCATTACGCATCACCACCGAGCGGACTAGCAGACCGTGATTAATAAATTCCCCGCTGATTTTGGCTTCTTCTGTGCGATCCACTGCACTGCGAAAGGAGAAAATATCCTGCAAGATGACACGATCTCCTTCCATCCCCATGACTTCGCTGATGTTCATAATTTTTCGCGAACCATCATTCAGACGAGAAACTTGCAGGACGATATTGACCGCTGAAACGATGTTGCGGCGAATTGAGTCGATCGGGATATGCATCCCCGCCATCATTACCATGTTCTCCAGCCTGGAGAGGGCATCTCTGGGGCTGTTGGCATGCAACGTTGACATCGATCCGTCGTGGCCAGTGTTCATTGCTTGCAACATTTCAAAGGACTCTTCGCCACGACATTCGCCGACAATAATGCGGTCCGGCCTCATTCTCAGGGCGTTAATCAGCAGGGCGCGCATAGTGATTTTTCCTGTATTTTCGACGCCAGCCATCCGGGTTTCCATGCGCAAAACATGAGGCTGCATCAGTCGCAGCTCTGCTGCATCTTCCAGAGTGATAATGCGTTCAGAGGCGTCGATGTATTTCGACAGCGCATTCAGAAGCGTGGTTTTGCCTGAGCCGGTGCCACCAGAAATAATGATGTTGGCGCGGCAACGGGTAGCAATGATCAGGAAGTTGGCCATCTGGCTACTGAGGGCCCCTAAGGCCATCAGGCTCTCCAGTTCCAGCGTGTTTTTGCCGAATTTACGAATAGACATAGCGGTGCCATTCAGCACCACAGGAGGAATGGCGACGTTCAGTCGGCTTCCATCGGGCAGCCGGGCATCCACCAGAGGCTGGCCTTCGTCCAGGCGACGTCCCACCTTTTGTACTAATCGTTTCGCGATATCGGTGAGCTGCTGATTGTTGATAAAACGACAGGCAGTCAATTCGAGTTTGCCAAAGCGTTCGACGTAGATTTGTGCCGGGCCGTTGACCAGGATATCGCTGATTTGATCGTCTTCGAGCAGCGCCCGAAGCGGGCCAAATCCGGCTATCTCATCAGCCATCAATTCAGCCATCAGCTGCTGGGCCTGGTGGTGGAGGTAGATATTTTTCTCCGTAAGCACTCGCTCCAGCAGTCGGTTGGTCTCGGTAAGCAGTAACGTTCGGTCCTGAATCAGATGCTCGATTTTGTTCACCTCCATCGTATTCAGCACACCTTCCCGCAGGGTTTCCTGTAATTCGATGCTGATATCCATTTAACGGTCCTTGTTCTTTACTGCCCAACGAGAGGCTGAGAGGGTTTTAGCCGGTTCGCCAAGGATCTGTAGAGTAAGACTTTCCAGTGGCGTGCGAGTGCTACGACGGCGGAACAAGGAGCGCGACTGACCGTGCCAGGGAATGACGAAATGAAGCTCTCTTCCCAGCAGCGACTCCATGTCTTCTTGCGTAAGCATCTCTGGCGCTGGTGGGCGGGTATCATTCAGGCAGAGTAATAAGCGGCGGGACATCAGGCCTGCGCGGTTGATAGCCTCAACAGTGTCAATCATCCGGCGCGCCAGTCTTATCGAGGTCATTGACCGGTCCATCACCAGCACCAGACAGGAAGACTGTCCGGCAATCTGGCGCAGCGTTTCCTTATCTGCCGTATGGATAGCCTGATCAAACAGCACGAAGTTATAGCTGAGGAAGCTTTCCTGACTGAGATCCGGTAAATAAGCCTCCCCTGAGCGAAGCGCGTCGAGGTTCTTGCTGACCTGCGTGACGTCCTGCTGAAGTTTCTTCCCAGCCAGCAGGTCAAGGTCCTGTGAAGCTGCACTCCCCTGAATATATAAGGTAGGGGCAGGGCGTAACTGGAGGATACGGGTTGCCAGTTGCCAGGCTATCCAGGTATTCCCCACACCTCCTTTACACCCAAGCACGCTAATGCTCAGCGCCCAGCGGCGGACAGCTAAGGTGGCACCAGAAATGGCAGCCTGAATGACCATCTCGCGTTGCGCGCTGAGGTTAAAATAATGGATGCCATAGTTGGCGAAGGATTGCGCGAGGGTGATGGAATCACTGTCACCGACCACACAGCACCAGACATTACGCGGAATGATGGCTAATAAAGTGGTTACCACACTCTCTGAGCAGCTGAGTGGGCCTATGTCTATTATCACGCCGTGAGCATCAGCCGAAATTTGCAACGGCACCACACTGGCCAGCGTTTGGCTGAGCATCTCCACCTGGGTGAACCCGGCAAGACGCAGCGAACGCGCCAGCTCGCTGTTCACTTCCTGGCGTGTGGACAGCACAATAAAGGGTTTTTCCTGCGTCGATTTCCCGTCCTTTTGCGGAAAAAGGATCGCTCCCATAAGAGGTTTCATTTAATAAATCCTCCTTTTTCTACAAACTCTCCCGCTAATTTTCGCTGGCGCACGTTTTGAATCCCGTTGACGTGGAAAAAGCGCGACATCGTTGAGCTTCGACGGAAATCAGGAAAGACCACGTCATCAGCCGTAAGTGGCTTAACCAGCGTCACGGTGGCCACAACGACCAGTTCTGTTCGGGAACGTTCGGTTTGGGCATGGCGGAAAAGGGCACCTAATATCGGGATTTCACCGATAAAGGGCAGGCGGGCCAACTCTTCGCGTTCGTTATTACTGATCAGCCCACCCAGCAAGAAACTTTCCCCATCGGCCAGTTCAACCGTGGTTTTTGCCCTGCGTGTCTGAAAGGTAGGAAAGGTTTCTCCGGAAGCGATATTAAAAGCACTTTGAACATTGCTGACCTCTTCACTGAGGGTGACGCGGATCCGTTCGCTGCTGCTGACTTTGGCGCCAACATTGAGTTTGATGCCGAACTCTTTGTACTGAACTGAGGTGCCATTTGCCGAACTGGTCAGCACCGGGACTTCACCACCGACCAGAAATTCGGCCGTTTCCCCGGAAAGCACGGAGAGATTTGGCTCAGCCAGCACTCTGGCTATGCTGTCATTGCGGATGGCATGGATCATCCCACTGAGCGTATCCGCATTGAATTTCACAAAACGAAAGGCGCCAGGCGTGATGCTACCGGTATTGCCCGTTATGCTGCCCCAATCAATACCAAGGTTGTCGCTAAAGGTTTTGGTTACCTCGACCACCGACAGCTTCACGTTGACCTGATTGGTCGATAATAATTTCAGGTTGTTAATAACATTGGGATAGATAACATGATCTAACCAGGCAATGGGGGAAGAGTCACTGCTGCTGCTGCTGCTGCTCGAGACACCTTCGCCAACGATTTTATAGACGTTGTCCCGCTCTTCTTCTGTGGCAACTGTGCCACTGATGACATAGGTATTGACCACTTTATGCAGCGTAATCTGGTGTTCTGGGATAAGGGCACGGATCTGTTTTTCCAGTGAGCTTAATAAAGGGTCGACGATCAGCGTGACTTTAAGGATCTGTTGACTGTTTTTATTGAAGACGGTCAGTTCAGAGCGGCCATCGGTTTGACCAAAGACGATCAGGCTGTGAGTTCCGATGACTTCGTAATTAGCAATCTTGGGTGATGAGATGAATACGGTATCAATATTGTCACCCACATCAAACACCTGAGAGTCTCCAGGTGACAGATAGATCTCAGTAGCATAGCTTGCGCAGGTGAAGAGAAGTGAATGTAAAATGAATAAGCCTGCTTTCATTGAAAGAGAGAAAGAGCAGTTGTGAAGGGTTTTAATGTTCACTTATTGCCTCGTAATTCTCTGACAGGCAGCAAAGGAGTTAACTGAGGTAAGACCTCATTTAGCGAGAGCTTCGAGTTATCAAAATCATCCTCGTTTGAAGCCGGTGACATCAGGATTTCTGCATATTTCTCCACAACGCGGATTTTCTTCATCTGATCCTGGGTCAGGCGAACGATGACTTCACCGACGGTTTCATCTGAATTGAATCTTTTCTCTGGTAATGTAGAGAAGGAGATGATTGTTAACGGTCCAAGGAATCGGGTCAGGGTAGATCCAGACCTTTCGCTGTCTGATATCGGGCTGCTATCATGCCCTTCACTACTTCTGGTAAGTCGTGTATTTTTATGTTCTGCTATTCTCAGATAAAGGACGACGTCATCACCTACGCTAAGAAAATTGAGCAGCCAGGCATCATCAGACTTCAATTTAATTGAGTAGGGAAGTTCATTTTTCTTGAGGCTGTTTTTGACGAATGTTGCACTCAGCGGAGATTCAAGCATTTCAGGTAATAATGTGCTCCCTTCTGCGACCGAATGCAGAATAAGATAACCTTTGAGACTGGTCGGCGGCAGCTCCGGGGTTTCCGTTATTGTCTGGCTTTCCTCCTCAACTTCAACTTCGGTAATCTTATAGTCAGCTGGTGATAATATTTCATGGGCATGCAGTTCCCTGGTGGATTTTGCAACAAAAATGGTTTTTCTTACAGCGCTAAGCTCAGGAATGCGCTGATTTTGAAGTGGGATATCACGTGATCTGTTTTGCAGAAAAATACCCGCCAGCCCAATAAAGATGACAATGAGAGAAAGATAAAAGAGTGTTCTGTTATTCATAATGGCCCTGGGTAGTTTAGTAAGGCGCAACGGTAATCGGATAAATACTGATAAATGCCAAAGAAATGGCTAATCCATATGGAACCCCGTGCAGGCGAACGTTCCGGTTAAAAAAGATCAAGCCGAATAAAGCGATCACACCGCCCCAGAAGGCAGTAGTGAGTAAAAATGCGGTGAGCGCAGAACTGGAAAAGGGAAGAGACAATAAAGTGAGTAGCTTCACATCGCCTCCGCCAATGATATGCAGCGTGAACAGGATGAAACAGACAACAAAAACCCAACATGCGGAAATGAAGTTAGGAAATTTTTTTTCAACTATAAACAAGGGAACCAGAGCCACGGTAAGCAGTAAAAGGTTTTTGTGGCTAATCATTCTGGTGGTGATGTCCCGCCATGAGATGAACATCAGCATCAGTGCGACAAGCAAAAAGTCCATTTTGATCAGCCAGTCCATTTTCTCATTCCTGAATTCAGTAGCGAGGAGGATCTGCAAGGTTTTAGAGCTACATTATCCTTGCAGCGGCTACAGGGTGAAAAACGTATCTATAAGCTACAGAGATTAAGGTGTGCCGGGATTACTGCTAGTGACACTTTCTATCGCATCAGCTATTTTCTTAAATGATTCATTTAATTTCCCCAGGAATCCTGACTCGGTATTACCAAGAATGACTGACAGTAATGTCGCCATAGCAACACCGATTAAGGCATACTCTATGGCTGTGACACCTCGCTGGTCTTTTACCAGCTGTTCCATGCGGACATACGTCAGAATAGAGTATTTAGTGATGAAGTCGTTCATGCGTTAATCCTTTCGTTTTTAGTTATCCATTTTTGGATGTGATGTCAGTGTGAAGCCAACCGTTCCTCACTGATGGCAAGCAGAGTTAATAATATCTGGCCTCAGTAGTCCTCAAATTAAGTATAATTTTTATTATCATTCATTAATTATGCTGATTGTGAAAGAAGAGAGAGAACCATCATGGTTAATGTTGTTAACCAGCAAACCGCTAGCACCGCCAAAGTCGATATAAATATATCCCACTTTTTACTGCGGCTGGTTTTCTGGCTATCAGGCTGAGTATTTGCTTGTTCAGGAGCGAGAACAGAGGATTGGGTGTCCAAAGGTGATAATAAAGGTGTTTCTGTGTAAGCCTTATCATCGTGGTAGGGGACGGATAGCTCTTCATTCCTTGAGACTTTACCAACGTATTTTACACCCCGGCGAGGGATAGTCTTTATCAGCGAGCTGGAAAGACCAACCAGTTCGAATGATTTTCTGAGCGTGTAGATCTGGCCATAATAGCTGCTGTCACTGACTACTCCACGCTGCTCATGCCAGATTTGATTGATGATTTTTTGCTTATCATTTTCACCTTCCAGTAACAGGATCAGAAAACGGTAACTGTTTTCTGACAAGCTAACGATGTTACCTGATACGCTAATCAAGAACCTTTTTTCTGGCACGAATTTAACACCATTGTCTAATAAAAATGTCATGAAATTTCCCTAATAACATTCATCAGAAAACATTTTGATGATTGAGTATCCATGCTGGTTTATGACTGTTCAAACAGAGGTGGAACTTATGGAAAATCTAAGCCTAATCAAATGGTAATTATCTGATGGTATTGAGTAACTATAACGCTCTTAAGGCTATCGTGCACCTCATTAAACCTCAGAAAGGCTTTGAAATGCTCATTGTTAAATAAAATTGAGGGTTTTAATGGTGGAGGAATGTAGTGGTATTTAGTTTTCTTTTCTCTGGCTTTGACTAATTCTATTTCTGAGGATTAATATGATTTGTTTTGAGTTTTTTTGTTTTTTATTTCCAGTCATCACCAGAAAAATTTGTATTAGCCTAAAATCTTCTGCAAGCTTACGGAGGGATGGGGTACACTCTTCAGTAGATTATTTTATTAAGGTTTGAGCATGTCCTCTCAACATAACTCTCTACACCCCTGGAATACTTTCGGTCTTCATGCCCATGCCGCTAACCTTGATGTGGTGACCAGCGTGGAGTCGCTGCTGCACGCCTGGCAACAGAGCCTGCGGCAGAAAGAGCCCGTGTTGTTAGTGGGTGAAGGAAGCAATATTCTCTTTTTAGAGGATTTTTCCGGTCGCGTGATCGTCAACAGAATTAAAGGCATCCAGATTGAGGAAGACCAGCAAAGCTGGCATCTGCATATCGGTGCGGGTGAAAACTGGCACAATTTGGTGCAGGTGCTGCTGGAGAAGGGGATTCCGGGACTGGAAAATCTTGCGATGATCCCAGGCTGTGTCGGCTCAGCACCGATTCAAAATATTGGCGCTTATGGCATTGAACTTAAGGATGTCTGTGCCTACGTTGAGGTAGTGGATCTGAACAGTGGCGAAATAACGCGGCTGACGGCAGCAGCCTGCCAGTTTGGCTATCGTGACAGCATTTTCAAGCAACAGTATCAACTGGGCTATGCCATTATTGCCGTAGGACTGGTGTTGAAGAAGCAGTGGTCTCCGGTCATGACTTATGGCGACCTGAGAACGCTTGATCCACAGACGGTCACTCCCCGACAGATATTCGATGCCGTCTGCGCTATGCGCAGCAGTAAGCTGCCTGACCCGGCTGTAACAGGTAACGCTGGCAGCTTCTTCAAGAATCCGGTAGTCAGCGCCGAAGTTGCGGACGCTATTCGCACGGGTTACCCAACGCTTCCTTCTTACCCTCAACCTGATGGCAAAGTGAAACTCGCTGCTGGCTGGTTGATTGAGCAGTGTGAATTAAAAGGATTTAGCTTTGGCGGGGCGGCAGTTCATCAACAGCAGGCGCTGGTTCTGATCAATAAAGAGAACGCTACGGGCAGTGACATCGTGGCTTTGGCGCATGAAGTCCGCCAACGGGTGGGCACGAAATTCAACGTGTGGCTGGAGCCTGAAGTGCGCTTTATCGGCGCTCAGGGTGAGAAAGATGCTGTCGGAGTGATTGCATGAAAGCGAATACCGTCCCGTTAACGCTGATTGGCCTGCTGGCTGATGGCGATTTCCATTCTGGCGAACAACTCGGCGAACAGCTGGGCATGAGCCGTGCCGCGATTAACAAGCACATCCAGACCCTAAAGGATTGGGGGATTGATGTCTTCACCGTCACCGGTAAAGGCTATAGCCTGCCAGCCCCTATGCAGCTGCTAAATGAAGAGAACATCATGGCGCAGCTGAAGGAAGGGCGTCTGGCCGTTATCCCGGTCATTGATTCTACTAACCAGTACCTGTTGGAGAGAATGGATACGCTGCAGTCAGGCGATGCCTGTGTGGCGGAATATCAACAGGCAGGCAGAGGCAGACGTGGTCGCCAGTGGTTTTCACCGTTTGGCTCTAATCTCTACTTATCCATGTACTGGCGACTTGACCAGGGTCCAATGGCCGCAATGGGCTTGAGCCTGGTGATTGGTATTGTGATTGCTGAAGTGCTGCAATCTCTGGGGGCGAAAGACGTTCGCGTTAAGTGGCCAAACGATCTGTATCTGAACGACCGTAAACTGGCCGGTATTCTGGTTGAATTAACGGGGAAAACCGGCGATGCGGCTCAGCTGGTGATCGGCGCGGGTATCAACCTTGCTATGCGCTCACCGGATGCCAGTATCGTTAATCAGGGGTGGATAAACTTGCAGGAAGCCGGGGTGAGCGTGGACCGGAATACATTAACGGCACAGCTGATCAATAATATGCGTGAATCGTTACCGCTCTTTGAACGTGAGGGGCTCGCACCCTTTATCGACCGCTGGGGTGAGCTGGATAACTTTATCAACCGGCCGGTTAAATTGTTGATTGGTGATAAAGAAATACCGGGGATTGCGCGAGGGATTGATCAGCAGGGTGGGTTAATTCTGGAGCAGGACGGGGTGAGAAAATCCTGGGTGGGGGGCGAAATATCGCTTCGACCGCAAGAGTGATCGCAATAAGAGAGGGGCTGATGCCCCTCTTTTTTTATTTCCGCAAGCGGACCAAATCTACAGCATGATCGCTGCTTTTGGTCATTATCAGGCTGGCTCGTTCCCGGGTTGGTAAGATATTTTCCTTAAGGTTCATAAGGTTAATCTCTTCCCAGAGCTGAGTTGCCACGCCTACCGCTTCCTCTTCTGAGAGTTTGGCGTAATTGTGGAAATAGGAGTCTGGATCGGTAAATGCCCCCTGACGGAATTTCAGGAACCTGTTGATGTACCAACTTTGCAGCAGGTCTTGGGGGGCATCAACATAAATAGAGAAGTCCACAAAATCAGAGACAAAGACATGATGCGGATCGTGAGGATAATCCATCCCGCTCTGTAACACGTTCAGCCCTTCAAGAATTAAGATATCAGGTTGTTGCACAACCTTGTCGCCCTGCGGAATAACGTCATAAATCAGATGAGAGTAGACAGGAGCCGTGACCTGCGAAGCGCCTGATTTCAGATCTGAGACGAAATTCACCAGGCGGTGCATATCATAAGACTGCGGAAAGCCTTTCTTCTTCATCAGGCCGCGTTCTTTTAACACCTCATTGGGGTGTAAGAAGCCGTCGGTGGTGATTAACTCTACACGGCGATGTTCCGGCCAGCGGCTCAGCAATGCCTGCAATACGCGGGCCGTGGTGCTTTTCCCCACGGCAACGCTGCCAGCAATACTGATGATATAAGGGATTTTCTGGCCATTGGTTCCCAGGAACTGCTCAAGCACAGCCTGACGACGGACGTTAGAACTGATGTAGAAATTGAGCAAACGTGAGAGTGGAAGGTAGATCTCTGCCACTTCCTCAAGAGATAAATCTTCGTTTATCCCCTTTAAACGGGCAATTTCCTGTTCACTCAGTGTCATAGGGACTGAATCGCGGAGCGCAGCCCATTGATCACGATTGAATTGTAAATAGGGGGTGGTCAACAAGGGGTCTTTTTTGCTCATATGCATGCTTCTGCCAGCAAGAATTTGCCTGTCGTAGAGTTAACTACTCTGTCCAGGGGGATAAACCCGCCTTTTCCAGCTCATGTGACTAAGGTAAATTTCAGAAAACAATGGGCAGGAGGTTACCACCAGAGAGACGGTAGCTGAAGGAAAAATAAATTCTGCGAGCGCAAACGCAACGGCACCCGCATTTATTGAATAATGTGCTGGCAATCAGCAAAAGAAACTGATTACCCCTACGAATGAAGACGCCTGAACGAAAGCCGTTCTTACCCGTCCTTCTCACTGGGTTCTGTCCCTGACTTATCTACTCTACTAAGCTTATTTTTCTGGCTTGATGACTTTTTAGTCTTGTTCTGGCGGCAGGTTAACAACTTCGTGCAGTGCAATCGCAAAATCATGCGCTTTAGTACTGGTTAAAAAATCGCTAAAACGGCGCTTCTTTGAACGGTTTTTCTGGGTCAGAGCGATAATTTGCGAAGAATTGCACAAATAGTAAGCATAAGAACATTTATCGCAATTTTTTTGTTGCATCGGAGGCCAGGTCTTCCTAGAATGCGCACCACTTGATGCCGGCTTAGCTCAGTTGGTAGAGCAACTGACTTGTAATCAGTAGGTCACCAGTTCGATTCCGGTAGCCGGCACCATCAAGTAACGAAATACCCCAGGTGGGGTTCCCGAGCGGCCAAAGGGAGCAGACTGTAAATCTGCCGTCATCGACTTCGAAGGTTCGAATCCTTCCCCCACCACCATTTC
>NZ_JBAVTT010000042.1:0-45296 GCF_049696395.1 Erwinia sp. | reverse complement strand
GACTGCAATTCCATCGTGGTCATGAGCGCGCTCCTTCACTTTTCGCCAGGCGCAAAATCATGAATTTTGAGCAGGCAAGGACGATAAAGGTAATCACAAACAGGATCAGGCCCAGCTCCATCAGGGCTGCGGTATGCACGCCTGATTCCGCTTCAGCAAATTCGTTAGCCAGCGCGGAAGTAATACTGTTACCCGGCATAAACAGCGAAGGGCTGTCGAGCTGGTAGGTGTTACCGATGATAAAAGTTACGGCCATGGTTTCACCCAAAGCGCGGCCCAGACCGAGCATCACACCGCCAATCACCCCGTTTTTGGTGAACGGCAGCACGACGCGCCAGATCACTTCCCAGGTGGTGCAGCCGATGCCGTAAGCCGACTCTTTCATCATCACCGGTGTTTGTTCAAACACATCACGCATCACCGAAGCGATGTAAGGGATGATCATAATCGCCAGGATAATCCCGGCAGCCAGAATACCGATACCAAATGCCGGACCCGAGAACAGCGTACCGACGATGGGAATGTTCGCCATCAGGTCGC
The DNA here is from genome assembly GCF_049696395.1 of Erwinia sp. GTDB lineage: Bacteria > Pseudomonadota > Gammaproteobacteria > Enterobacterales > Enterobacteriaceae > Erwinia. The sequence goes on along the minus strand of NZ_JBAVTT010000042.1, from coordinate 44,756 downwards.
CCAGCGGAGTCTGGAAGTAAGTGGCAAACAGCGGAGCGAAGATAAACAAGCCCCACATGCCGTACACAATGCTGGGAATGGCGGCCAGCAGCTCAATCGCCGTGCCCAAGGGGCGGCGCAGCCAGTTAGGTGCCAGTTCAGTCAGGAACAGGGCGATACCGAAGCTGACCGGAACGGCAATAATCAGCGCGATAACAGAGGTCACGACGGTACCGTAAATCGGTACCAGCGCACCAAATTGTTCGTTAGGCGCATCCCAGGTTTTGGTCCAAAGGAACGAGAAACCAAACTTCTGAATGCTGGGCCAGGAGGAGATGATCAGAGAGACAATAATGCCGCCGAGCAGAAGCAGCACAATCAGCGCAGCCAGTTTTACCAGCGCACCGAAAATGATGTCACCCTGCTTGCCGGGGGCTTTGAATGTCGGCTTGGTTGCAGCCATAAAGTTCTCGATGTTGAAAGTGTAGGGGCGGCACGAAGGTGCCGCCCGAGGGAACGGGCCAGATCATTCCAGCCCCTACAACAGCTTAGTACAGAGCTTTACCTGAGCTGTCTTTCACGTTGGTTTTCCAGGCTGCACGGATCTGCTCAACCACAGAGTCTGGCAGTGAAGCGTAGTCCAGGCTGTTAGTGGTTTTGCCACCGTTTTTATAAGCCCAGTCGAAGAATTTCAGCACAGCTTCGCCTTTCTCAGCGTTAGCCTGCTCTTTCTGCACCAGGATGAAGGTGGTGGAAGAGATTGGCCAGGCATCGTCACCTTTCTGGAAGGTCAGGTCCTGGGCGAAAGATTCGCTCCAGTTAGCGCCTTTAGCGGCGTTGCTGAAGCTCTTCTCGCTTGGAGAGACCGCTTTACCGTCTGCATCCATCAGCTTGGTGTAGGCCAGGTTGTTCTGTTTGGCGTAAGCGTATTCAACATAGCCGATTGAGCCAGGCAGACGCTGAACGAAAGCGGCGACGCCGTCGTTACCTTTACCGCCCAGACCGGTTGGCCAGTTAACGGTGTTGCCTTTACCGATTTTGCTGTTCCAGTCGCTGTTCACTTTAGCCAGGTAGCTGGTGAACACGAATGAAGTCCCGGAACCGTCAGCGCGGCGAACTACGTTGATGTTGCTGTCTGGCAGTTTTACGCCTGGGTTCAGTTTGGTGATAGCCGGGTCATTCCACTTCTTGATGGTACCCAGGTAGATGTCACCGACAGTTTTACCGTCCAGCGTCAGCTGACCCGATTTGATGCCAGGGATGTTCACGGCCAGAACCACGCCACCGATCACGGTAGGGAACTGGAACAGGCCGTTTTTCTGCAGATCTTCATCTTTCATTGGCGCATCAGAAGCACCGAAATCGACCGTTTTTGCGATGATTTGCTTAACGCCACCGGAAGAACCGATGCCCTGGTAGTTAACCTGAGCGCCGGTAGCTGTGTTGTAATCTGCGGCCCATTTGTTGTAAACAGGCGCAGGGAAAGTTCCACCAGCACCGGTCAGATTGGTGGCTGCAAAAGCAGAAACCGCGGTCAACGAAAGGGTTACAGCTACACATTGAGCCAGGGTTTTTTGCATCAGTGTCATGTTCCCTCCAGGGGATTAAAAGTCTGGCTTAACGCCATTTTAATAATGAATAATCATTGCTGCTGGAGGCAAAATAGGACAGTTTGATGACAGTAAAATGTACGCTTTATGACAGTTTTGTGACGATGGGTGATATTCAGTCAGGGAGTCACGCGGATAGGCCAGGAGCCGAAAAGATAGCCATCAAATTCAGGGGCATCCACATCTGACAGGGCCATCAGACGTAACTTTACATTCTCCAGATGCGTCCACATCGCCAGTTTAGCCGCGGCGGCATCTTTTTTCTGTAACGCAGCCAGAATCAGCTGGTGATCCTTCAGCCATTCACGGCGGTATTCCTTACTGGAGATGCGCTCATGCAGTTGTTGCCACATAGGGTTGTTCTCCCGCTGGGCCCAGCACTGCTTCCACATCTCGGTCAGCATATTGTTGTGGGTAGCTTCGACAATCGCCAGATGGAACAGTTTGTCGCCATCCTCTTCGCCACCGGTTTCGATATCTTTAACCTCGGCATCCAGCGCGGCGCGCATCTTCTTTATATCTGCAGGCGTCACTTGTAACGCCGCAAACTCGGCGATATTGCTTTCAAGAAGCTGCCTGGCCTGCAGCAGTTCAAAAGGCCCAATCAGTGAAGCCCCACTCTCTTCCTGACGATCGCCAGGCACCGCTATCACATAGATACCGGAACCTTTGCGCACTTCCACGAAGCCTTCAATTTCCAGCATGATCAGGGCTTCGCGCACCACTGATCGACCGACGCCCACCAGCTCAGCAATATCCCGCTCAGGCGGTAGACGGGTGCCGATGAGATATTTTCCTGAATGCAGTTCTCCTTTCAGGTATTCACCGACTTCCCGGTATTGACGCCTTACTTCAACACTCATAACCCCAGCCCCGATCAGGAAATACAGCTTCAGATAGTAGGAAAATGCCGTAGAGTGGTCAACCAGAATGCCTCTCTGGTTGACTCATTCAGCCGCTTACGGCAGCGTCCAGCTCTCCTGTTGCTCGCCGTTAAGGGTCAACGTACGGGTTTCTCCTGCTGGCAACTGCAGGCGGAGCGTTTTCCATGCCGGGCGATAGCTTCCACGAGGAGTGAACTGGATGTCGATCCGTTCTGCATCACTGCACACCGTCCAGCTGAGCCACAGCGCGCCATCGCGCTGCCACTCCCAGCTTTCACCATCATCTTCGAACAGCATACCGGTCTCTTCAGCGCAGCCTTTAGCAGGGAACAGCAACAGCGTACGCTGGTCATCCTTGCCATTATCGATATGCCCCACCCGGCTGGCATGCGGCAGCACCGCGCCCGCTCTGACCATTAATGGCAGCCTGTCCAGGGGTGCCTCAACGGTAATAGTCTGGCCGCCCTGGTGCCACTGACCGCTGTAATAATCGTACCAACCCGAGGTATTTGCTGGCAGGTAGATCGAACGCTGAAGCTGATCCGGCTCGACCACGCTGGCCACCAGCAGATCGCGACCCAACATAAAGTCATCGGTTTCTTCGAAGGTACGGGGATCGTGCTCATGATCGAGGAACGTAGGGCGCAGCATCGGCTCGTCGTCCTGGCTGGCCTGCCACAGCAAAGTATAAAGGTAAGGCATCAGGCGATAGCGCAGCGCCATCGCTTCACGAATGGCTGGCGTCACTTCCGGGTACATCCAGGGTTCATTAACGGTGTGATCGTCGTTCCATGAATGAATGGTAAAACGCGGGTGCATCACGCCATTCTGGACCCAACGGACAAACAGTTGCGGATCGGGCTTCACGCCGGAGAAGCCGCCAACATCATGCCCGACGTTATATAAGCCGGAGAGGCTCATGCCTACGCCCATCCTGGTGTTATAACGCAGCGTCTGCCAGTTAGTGCGGTTGTCCCCGCTCCAGGTTTGCACGTAACGCTGCATCCCGGCACAGCCAGAACGGGAGATCAGGAAAGGACGTTTCTCTGGTGCGAACCGCTGTTGAGCTTCCATGGAGGCACGCATCATCAGCAAAGGCATCACCGGGCGGATCAGCTTGATCGGCAACGGCTGACCAAAACCGTGGCAGCGAGCCTCACCATCCCACACCTCATATTCATTGTTGTCATTCCAGGTAGAATCTATCCCCTTCTCCAGCAGCTGGCTGGTGACATTTTCCTGCCACCAGGCAACGGCAGCTGGATTGGTGAAGTCCAGATGTGACCCTTCGTCATCCCAGAATACCGAGCGTTCAGGAGCATCTGATTCAGAATCACGGATAAACAGGCCCTTCTGTGCCACTTCGTCATAGCGCGGGTGATCCTGCAGCAGGCAAGGTTTGATGTTAGCCGCCAGTTTCATGCCAGCTTCATGGAATGCGCCGCTCATCACTTCTGGCTGTGGAACCTTGTCGTAGTTCCAGTTAAAGACGTAACGCTTGTCATTAATGGAGGTGTAGCCTGAAGAAAGCTGGAACGAGTCGCAGGGGATAGCATTTTCACGACACAGCGTGATGAAGTTCATCAGCTGGTTCTGCGCATCTGGCGCATCGGTATAATGCATGGTCGATCCGCTGTAACCCAGGCTCCATTTCGGCCCGAACAGCATTTTCCCGGTCAGACGAACAAAGGCCTTGGTTACATCGAGCACTTTTGGCCCGAGGAACAGGTAATAGTCCAGATCGCCCGCTTCTGCCTGGTAACGGCGATAAGGCAGATGGTAGTTATCCAGCTCGTTGCCCAAATCCAGTTGAGTGGTGCTCAGGTTGTCATAAAACAGCCCGAAGCTGACCTTATCGTGGCGAGTCAGGGTGAAAGGAATGTGCTTATAGAGCGGATCGGTTGAGGCGGCATTGTAGCCCATCGCATCCAGGTTGCGCATTTCATAGCGCCCACCGGTGCGGTTAAGATCGCCCGCTTTTTCGCCTAAGCCGTAATAGTTATCTTCAGTGTAACGGCGCTGGTAATGCGCCACGCCATCACCGTGCGCATTAAGCAGATACGCGCCCGTAGGGCGATCAGCGCAAAGCGGCTGCCATCCAGCGTCTTCGCTAAGATAGTCCCACTCCAGCCACAACGGCTGGTGGAGAGTGACACGCAGGCAATCGGTGGTCACCACCAGCTTGTCGCCCTGAGCCTCACACTGATAACCCGGCAGCGAGAAGCCTTCACAGCTTTCACGCAGACGACCTTCCCACGGCACGTCAGCTTCTGGCGCAATACTCCAGGTCCGATCCAGTGCCAGTTCTCCTTTCTGCTTAACCAGCACTCTGCATAATCCCTGCTCCAGCACATACAGGCGGAACAGGTGCTTCTCATCGACGCAAAGCTCAACAAATTCGGCAGTTTTCTGCTGTAACACCCAGTTTTTCAATGTTTTCATCATTTACTCTTCAAAATTGTCAGTCTTAAATCAGGCCACGCGCGACTTGCTGCGGCGCTCTGCAATAAACGCGACCAGGAACACCGCACCAATCAGGTCGAAGAAGCCCATCGCTACAAACAGTGGGTTAAATCCGATGGTGTCTGCAGTGACGCCAATCAACAGCGAGAACAGGAAGCTGGCGATCCAGGCAAAGGAGCCACGCATGCCGTTGACGGTGGCCATCTGGCCTTTATCAAAGGATTCCACCACCAGCGCACTTAACATGCAGGAGATCACCTGATGACCAAAGCCGCCAATCGAGATCAGGATGATAGTGATGTAAGGGTCTTTGGTGAGCGCCACCAGCGCCAGTGACAGCATCAGGAAAGCACCGGTGACGGAGCTGGCAACCACGGAGTTCACCAGCGAGCAGCCAAACCAGCGGGTGTAGAGGCGCGTCAGATAACCGCTGGCGATGCTGCCCAGATCGGCAGCCAGAAACGGCAGCCAGGCAAACATGGCGATCTGTTTTAAATCCATACCGCGTTCACTGGCCAGATAGAGCGGAACCCAAAAGCTTAAAACGGCCCAGGCAGGTTCGGCCATAAAGGCCGGGATGGCAATGCCGTAGAAACGCTTGTTTTTGCCCACGGTTTTCAGCGCGGTAAAGAACGGCAGTCTGACCGGTTCTGGCTCATTATCCTGTTTGATAAAAGCCAGTTCATCTTTGTCGAGGCGAGGGTGATCTTCCGGGGCATGATAGAACAGCAACCAAAGCACAACCCAGGCAGCAGCAAGGGCGCCAGAGAACAGGAAGGCGCCCTGCCATCCCCAGTAGGAGTGCGTGACGTAGATGATGGGCGGAGCCAGCATCGCACCCACAGAAAAGCCGACGCCAGCCCAGCCAGCCGCTATCGGGCGCTCTTTCTTCGGGAACCAGTCCCCGATGGTTTTGGCATTAGCCGGCGTGGCGGCCGCTTCCGCTGCCCCCATGAAGAAACGCAGGAACGCCAGATGGATCCAGCTTCCCGCGCCAGCATGTAACAGGCTGACCACCGCCCAGATACTGGCGCAAATGACAAAGCCCATCTTGAGGCCAATGACATCTATCAGCCAGCCACAGATTGGCTGGAACAGCGTGTAGGCTATCTGGAAGGCGCCGACAATATAGGAGTATTGTTCAGTGGTGATCCCCAGACTGGTTTTTAACTCCGGGGCCAGAATGCCCAGTGAGTTTCGGGTCAGGTAGTTAACGGTGACGCCCAGCAAGAACAGCACCAGGATCCACCAGCGTAACTTTTTGACTTTTCTCTTACTACCCACCGCTTCTTGCGCACTATTTGCAGCCAGGCTCATCGCTTATCTCCGGTCGAAAGAGGTAACAGCGGCGGTCAGTCATGTCCTTTAGCAGCCGCATTTCTGATCTACACCATCACCCTGGTTGCCCGCATCTTGCGGACAAGGTGAAAAAGTGGTCAACAAGAAATGTGCAGATGGGTGATATCACTCACAACAATAACCAATATTGGTCGACCAAAACGCGAATTTGGTGTTTTATGACGGTTAACAGCCTTTCTTCGACCATTAAATGAGCGAATGCGAGCATTACAGCGAAAAGTGGTCAACCAAATATCCCTGAAATGGGGTGTCTGGCAAAACGGAGCGTAATCAATGACAGTGTTTATGGGTGAAGATTTCTTACTGCGCAGTGATGCAGCACGCGAGCTTTATCACCGCTATGCGGCTGATATGCCAATCTATGACTATCACTGCCATCTGAATCCGCAGGATATTGCTGAAGATCGTCAGTTTGAGAACCTCAGCCAGATCTGGCTTGAGGGCGATCACTATAAATGGCGCGCGCTCCGTGCCGCAGGCGTTGCCGAATCGCTCATTACCGGCAACGGCAGCGACTACGATAAATATCAGGCCTGGGCACAGACCGTGCCGAAAACGCTGGGGAATCCGCTTTATCACTGGACGCACCTGGAGCTGAAGCGACCGTTTGGTATCACTGGCAAGCTGTTCACCCCTGAATCTGCAGAAAGCATCTGGCTGCAGTGCAAAGAGAAGCTGGCCACGCCTGAATTCTCCGCTCGCGGAATTATGCGGCAGATGAAGGTGAAAATGGTGGGCACCACCGATGATCCGATCAGCGACCTTCGCTTTCATCGCCAGATCGCCAGCGATACCTCGTTCGACACGGAGATCCTGCCAAGCTGGCGTCCGGACCGTGCCTTTAAAATCGAGCTGGAAGGGTTTGCCGACTATCTCAATCAGCTTGGGGAAGCGGCGGACTGCGAGATCACTAACTGGGACAGCCTGCTAACCGCATTAACTCGCCGTCTTGATCACTTTGATGCACATGGCTGCCGCGCGGCCGATCACGGCATTGAAGTCGTGCGCTTTGCGCCAGTCCCCGCAGAAGCCACGCTAAGCAGCCTGCTGCAACGCCGTGTTGCCGGGCAGACACTTGATGAGCAGGAAGTCGCTGGCTTCACTACTGCCGTTCTGGTGTGGTTAGGTCAGCAATATGCACAACGTGGCTGGGTCATGCAGTACCACATTGGTGCATTACGAAATACCAACAGCCGGATGTTTAAGCTGGTGGGTGCAGATACTGGATTTGATTCGATTGGCGACCGCACTTACGCCCTTGAGCTGTCGCAGCTGCTGGATGAGATGGATAAAACCGACCAACTGCCAAAAACCATCCTGTACTGCCTGAATCCAAGGGATAACGAGATGATTGCTGCGCTGACCGGTAATTTCCAGGGGGGTGGCATTGCAGGCAAAATCCAGTTCGGTTCCGGCTGGTGGTACAACGATCAGAAAGACGGGATGCAGCGCCAGCTGGAGCAACTTTCGCAGCTTGGCTTACTGAGCCAGTTCGTCGGCATGTTGACCGACTCCAGAAGCTTCCTGTCCTATACACGCCACGAGTACTTCCGCCGCATCCTCTGCAACCTGCTGGGTGGACTGATGGAACAGGGCGAGATCCCGTACGAGATGGAATGGGTTGGCGAGATGGTACAGAACATCAGCTACAACAATGCTCAGCGGTATTTTGCCAGAACCTGAGTGGCTCCCATAAAAAACCCGGTTCTGCTTTTTACAGCAGAGCCGGGTTTTTCGTTCCTGCGCTTCAGTCATCCCAGCGTGGCAATGAGCTGAAGAGAGAGGTTATTCCACCGTCACTGACTTCGCCAGGTTACGCGGCTGATCAACATCCGTGCCTTTAATCAGCGCTACGTGGTAAGACAGCATCTGCAGTGGAACGGTGTAGAAAATGGGGGCGATAATGTCTTCTACATGCGGCAGAGGGATAATCCGCATTCCTTCCGAATTACTGAAACCTGCATCCTGATCGGCAAACACGTACAGCAAACCGCCACGCGCGCGGACTTCCTCGATGTTCGACTTCAGTTTTTCCAGTAGCTCGTTATTCGGTGCCACCACAATGACCGGCATGTCGGCATCAATCAACGCCAGAGGGCCATGCTTCAGTTCACCTGCCGCATAGGCTTCCGCGTGGATATAGGAAATCTCTTTCAGCTTCAGCGCCCCTTCCATCGCGATCGGATACTGATCGCCACGGCCCAGGAACAACGCATGGTGCTTGTCAGAGAAGTCTTCTGCCAGCGCCTCGATCAGCTTGTCCTGCGACAGCATCTGCTCGATACGGCTTGGCAGTGCCTGCAAGCCGTGAACGATATCCTGCTCAATCTGCGGGTCCATGCCTTTCAAACGGCCCACTTTAGCCACCAGCATCAGCAACACGGTCAGCTGAGTGGTGAAAGCTTTTGTCGAGGCCACACCAATTTCGGTGCCTGCTTTGGTCATCAGCGCCAGATCGGACTCACGCACCAGCGAAGAACCGGCCACGTTACACACCGCCAGAGAACCAAGATAACCCAGCTCTTTAGACAGGCGCAGAGCAGCCAGCGTATCCGCCGTTTCACCAGACTGGGAAAGGGTGATCAACAGGCTGTTTTTACGTACGGCGGATTTGCGGTAGCGGAATTCGGAAGCAATCTCTACGTCACAAGGGACGTTTGCCAGCGCTTCGAACCAGTAGCGCGACACCATGCCGGAGTTGTAGGACGTCCCGCAGGCGACGATCTGGATATGCTCAACCTGCTTCAGCAGCTCATTGGCTTGCGGCCCCAGCTCAGAGAGATCCACTTCACCGTGGCTAAAACGCCCGCTAAGGGTGTTTTTGATCGCCATCGGCTGCTCGTAAATCTCCTTCTGCATGTAGTGACGGAACTGGCCTTTGTCGCCAGCATCGTACTGCACGTTGGATTCGATTTCGGTGCGTTTTACCTGCTCACCCTGACGATCAACAATGGTGACGTCGCGGCGGGTGATCTCAGCAATATCGCCTTCTTCAAGGTAGACAAAGCGACGGGTAACAGGCAGCAAAGCCAGCTGATCGGAAGCGATGAAGTTCTCACCCACGCCACGGCCAATCACCAGCGGGCTGCCAGAACGTGCCGCCACCAGCAAGGACGGATCGCGGCTGTCCATGATCACCATGCCATAAGCACCACGCAGCTGAGGGATCACTCTTTGCACCACTTCACGCAGTGAACCGCCCTGTTGCTTCTGCTCCCAGTGAACCAGGTGAGCAACCACTTCAGTGTCAGTTTCGGAGGCAAACTTATAGCCACGTTCGATCAGCAGGGCACGCAGCGGCTCATGGTTTTCAATGATGCCGTTGTGCACGATGATGATGTGTTCAGAGATATGAGGGTGCGCGTTAGCCTCGGAAGGCTCGCCGTGCGTGGCCCAACGGGTATGCGCAATGCCTGTACCACCCACTAATGGTCTGGTTTCAGCCGCTTCGGCCAGCATGGCCACTTTCCCCACACGACGCAGGCGCGTAACCTGGCCTTCTGCGGTAACTACTGCAACACCAGCAGAGTCATAGCCCCGATATTCGAGACGGCGTAACCCTTCAAGCAAGATCTCAGCGATATCACGCTGGGCTACTGCACCAACAATTCCACACATAATGTTATTCCTACGTCATGACCCACAGGGTCATTAACTTTGTCTTCTGACCTGATTAGTCCGGATTTCTCCGGTTCCCCGAGCCTTTGTAGAGAGTGGGGATTATATTTATAACTGCTTTTGCGGGAGGGATGAGTCCCTCCTCTGAATAATTTGGGGGCAACCTGCGTTACCCGGTTAGTGCTTACTTCTTCTTAGCCGGGCGCTGCCAGTCTGTTTTCAGATTCTGGTCTTTGCGGTTATACACCAGGCCTGCGGCGGCAACGTCTGTCATCACCGTGGTTCCGGCGGCAATGGTCGCACCGGCAGCAACAGTGACCGGAGCCACCAGCTGAGTATCCGACCCCACAAACACATCATCCCCAATCACGGTCAGCGATTTGTTCACGCCGTCGTAGTTGCAGGTGATGGTGCCAGCGCCAATGTTCACATTAGAGCCGATCTTCGCATCGCCAAGATAGCTGAGATGACCAGCCTTGGAGCCTTTGCCTAAAGAGGCTTTTTTCATTTCGACGAAGTTACCCACGTGGGCACCTTCAGCCAGCTGTGAACCCGGACGCAAACGGGCAAAGGGCCCAATCGTACAGGCTGAGGCCAGCTCGGCTTCCTCTACCACGCTGTAAGGACTGATGTCACAGTCATCACCTATCACGCAGTTCTTCAGGATACAGCCGCTGCCAATCTTGACCCGATCGCCCAGCGTTACCTTGCCTTCGATAATCACATTGGTGTCGATCTCCACGTCTCGTCCGTGGGTCAGTTCACCCCGCAGATCGAAACGGGCTGGATCTTTCAACATCACACCTGCCAGCAACAGCTTCTCAGCCTGTTCAGCCTGGTACACACGCTCCAGAGTTGCCAGCTGCAGGCGATTATTCACCCCTTCGGTCTCAGTAGAGCGGGAAGGGTGCACCGCTTGCGTTGCACGGCCTTCCTGGTGGGCGAGGGCAATGATATCGGTAATGTAGTATTCGCCCTGAGCATTGTTGTTGGTCAGCTTGCTCAGCCAGCGCTTCAGGTCGGCACCGTTTGCCAGCAAAATACCGGTGTTAATTTCGGTAATCGCCAGTTGCTCAGGCGAGGCATCCTTCTGCTCGATAATTCCCACTACTGAGCCGTTCTCACGAAGGATACGACCGTAACCAGTGGGATTATCCAGAATGACCGTCAGCAGCGCGATACCGCCTGCTGGCTTCACGCTTTGCAAACGCTGCAGCGTCTCTACAGAGATCAGCGGCACGTCGCCATACAGCATCAGAATGTCTTCATCGTCGGCAAAGAACGGCGCAGCCTGCTGCATCGCATGGCCGGTTCCCAGCTGTTCGGCCTGCAATACCCAGTTCAGCGCCGGGTCCGTTAAGGTTGATTGCAGCAGCTCGCCGCCGTGGCCATAGACCAGGTGAACCTTGTCAGCGCCAAGCTTGGTAGCGGCATCAATGACGTGTTGCACCATCGGCTTTCCAGCCAGACGGTGCAGCACTTTAGGCAAGTCGGAGTACATGCGGGTTCCCTTGCCGGCAGCAAGGATCACCACGCTCATTGCGCTGGTAGACATAGACATCCTGAAATTCAGTTATTAAACGGAAGTAAAACGGTTTAACGGTGAAAATACTACATTTTTCTCGGCAAAAAAAATGCCAGTCAGTTTCCTGACTGGCATTCATGCAGATTAAACCTGAGTTACATCGCTCTTTTGGTTAACTCGATCACGCGCAGTTTGGCGATCGCTTTAGCCAGTTCAGCCGACGCGGTTGCAAAGTCCACATCACCGTGGGAGCTGTTCATGTGCTCCTCGGCTTTGCGTTTTGCTTCCATTGCACGGGCCTCATCGAGGTCGGTACCACGGATCGCAGTGTCAGCCAGCACGGTAACCGCGCCAGGCTGCACTTCCAGCACGCCGCCGGAGAGATAGATATACTCTTCGTCACCCTGCTGTTTAACGATGTGAACCATACCAGGTTTAATGGCGGTCAGGAGTGGAGCGTGATTTGGGCGAATACCCAGCTCACCTTCAGTTCCTGATACCTGGATGCTTTGTACCAGACCGGAGAACATCTGCTGTTCTGCGCTGACAACGTCCAGGTGAAAAGTCATAGCCATAATTACCCTCCACAGAAACCGTTATTACAGTTTCTTCGCCTTTTCTACAGCTTCTTCGATGGAACCAACCATGTAGAAAGCCTGCTCTGGCATATGGTCGAATTCACCTTCCATGATGCCTTTAAAGCCACGGATGGTATCTTTCAGAGACACATATTTGCCAGGTGAACCGGTGAAGACTTCTGCCACGAAGAACGGCTGGGACAGGAAACGCTGCATCTTACGAGAGCGTGCTACCACCAGTTTGTCTTCTTCAGACAGTTCGTCCATACCGAGGATGGCGATGATGTCTTTCAGTTCCTGATAACGCTGCAGCAGGGACTGAACGCCACGCGCAGTGTCGTAGTGCTCCTGACCAACAACCAGTGGATCCAGCTGACGGCTGGTAGAATCCAGTGGGTCAACCGCTGGGTAGATACCCAGAGAAGCGATCTGACGGCTCAGTACCACGGTTGCATCTAAGTGAGCAAAGGTGGTGGCTGGTGATGGGTCAGTCAAGTCATCCGCAGGAACGTAAACGGCCTGTACGGAAGTGATTGAACCGGTCTTGGTAGAGGTGATACGTTCCTGAAGAACGCCCATCTCTTCCGCCAGCGTTGGCTGATAACCTACTGCAGAAGGCATACGACCCAGCAGTGCTGATACTTCAGTACCGGCCAGGGTGTAACGGTAAATGTTATCGATGAACAGCAGAACGTCACGACCTTCGTCACGGAACTTCTCAGCCATGGTCAGACCGGTCAGCGCTACGCGCAGGCGGTTTCCTGGTGGCTCGTTCATCTGGCCATAGACCAGTGACACTTTATCGATAACGTTGGAGTCGGTCATTTCGTGGTAGAAGTCGTTCCCTTCACGGGTACGCTCGCCCACACCGGCAAAGACAGAGAAACCTGAGTGCTCAGCCGCAATGTTACGGATCAGCTCCATCATGTTTACTGTTTTACCTACACCAGCACCACCGAACAGACCGACTTTACCGCCTTTAGCAAACGGACACATCAGGTCGATAACTTTGATGCCGGTTTCCAGCAGCTCTTGCGAGTTTGACTGATCTTCGTAAGAAGGAGCAGGACGGTGAATAGCCCAACGCTCTTCTTCGCCGATGTCGCCTTTCATATCGATAGGCTCACCCAGCACGTTCATGATACGGCCCAGTGTGGCAACGCCCACTGGCACTTCAATCGGGTGCTCAAGGTCAACCGTTTCCAGACCGCGCTTCAGGCCGTCGGAAGACCCCATGGCGATGGTACGAACAACGCCACCACCCAGCTGCTGCTGGACTTCCAGCACCAGACGAGCATCACCATTTTGAACCTCAAGGGCGCTGTACACTTGTGGTACTGCGTCCTGAGGGAACTCGACGTCCACTACGGCGCCGATTACCTGGACAATCTTTCCAGTAGCCATCTTGAATCCTCTACCTAATTCGTTCATACCCCGCCGCTAACAGCTGGCAGGGTATACCTGGTTAAACCGCGGAGGCCCCACCGACAATCTCGGTAAGTTCCTGGGTGATGCTGGCCTGACGAGCTTTGTTGTATACCAACTGCAGCTCTTTGATCAGGTTTCCGCCGTTGTCGGTTGCGGATTTCATCGCCACCATACGTGCGGCCTGCTCGCTGGCCAGGTTCTCTACAACACCCTGGTAAACCTGGGACTCGACGTAGCGACGCAGTAATGTGTCCAGCAGCGCTTTCGGATCCGGCTCATACAGATAATCCCAGGTACTCTTCTTCACCACGCCTTCGCTCTCATCTGCTGGCGGTAACGGCAGCAACTGAACGATTTGTGGAGACTGGGACATGGTGTTGATAAATTTGTTGCTGACGATAAACAGCTTGTCGAGACGACCTTCGTCATAGGCTTGCAGCATCACTTTCACTGGGCCAATCAGATCGGACAGGGAAGGTTTATCTCCCATGCCGGTCACCTGGGCAACAACGTTGCCACCGACAGAGCTGAAGAACGAAAGGCCTTTCGATCCGATAATCGCGAGATCGCTCTCAACGCCTTTCTCAGACCAGCTTTTCATATCTGCCAGCACGCGTTTGAACAAGTTAATGTTCAAACCACCACAAAGCCCGCGGTCGGTAGACACGACCAGATAGCCAACGCGCTTAACGTCACGCTCGTCCAGGTATGGGTGTTTGTACTCCAGATTCCCTAACGCAATGTGACCAATCACTTTGCGCATGGTCTCTGCATAAGGACGGCTGGCCGCCATGCGTTCTTGCGATTTACGCATTTTAGAGGCAGCGACCATCTCCATCGCTTTGGTGATCTTCTGCGTGTTCTGGACGCTTCCGATCTTACTACGTATCTCTTTTGCGCCGGCCATAAGCTTCTCCTCAAAGCCTTGCGGCTTGTCCCCTAAGAGACAAGCCGCCAGACATTACCAGGACTGGGTTTTCTTAAACGTTTCGAGGAGGCCTTTCAGCTTCTCTTCGATTTCGCCGTTATAGTTACCAGCCTGGTTGATTTCAGCCATCAGCTCAGCGTGATCGCGATCCGCAAAAGCCAGCAGCGCCGCTTCGAAGCTACCGATTTTCGCCAGTTCGACGTCAGTCAGGAAGCCACGCTCGGCCGCAAACAGCACCAGACCCTGCTGCGCTACAGACATCGGCGCATACTGTTTCTGTTTCAGGAGCTCGGTCACTTTCTGACCGTGGCTCAGCTGCTTACGGGTCGCTTCGTCCAGATCGGAAGCGAACTGAGAGAACGCTGCCAGTTCACGATACTGTGCCAGAGCGGTACGGATACCACCGGACAGTTTCTTGATGATCTTGGTCTGAGCTGCACCACCCACACGGGATACCGAAATACCCGGGTTAACTGCTGGACGAATACCAGAGTTAAACAGGTTGGTTTCCAGGAAGATCTGACCATCAGTAATCGAGATTACGTTGGTCGGAACGAACGCAGAAACGTCGCCAGCCTGAGTTTCGATAATTGGCAGTGCGGTCAGTGAACCGGTTTTCCCTTTCACTTCGCCTTTGGTAAACGCTTCAACGTACTCAGCGTTAACGCGAGAAGCACGCTCCAGCAGACGGGAGTGGAGATAGAACACGTCACCAGGGAACGCTTCACGACCTGGCGGACGGCGCAGCAGCAGGGAAACCTGACGGTAAGCAACAGCCTGTTTAGACAGGTCATCGTACACGATCAGTGCATCTTCACCGCGGTCACGGAAGTATTCGCCCATGGCGCAACCAGCATACGGAGCCAGGTACTGCAGAGCAGCAGACTCAGAAGCGGTAGCCACAACAACGATGGTGTTAGCCAGCGCATTGTGTTCTTCCAGTTTGCGAACCACGTTAGCGATAGTCGACGCTTTCTGACCGATAGCGACGTACACACACTTGATGCCAGAATCACGCTGGTTGATGATCGCATCGATCGCCATCGCGGTTTTACCGGTCTGACGGTCACCGATGATCAGCTCACGCTGGCCACGGCCGATTGGGATCATCGCATCGACTGACTTGTAGCCAGTCTGTACAGGCTGGTCAACGGACTGGCGATCGATTACGCCTGGTGCAATCACTTCGATTGGCGAGAAGCCATCGTTGTCGATTGCGCCTTTACCGTCGATTGGTGCACCCAGGGTGTTCACCACGCGGCCTAACAGGCCACGACCAACGGGTACTTCAAGAATACGGCCAGTACACTTAACTTTCATGCCTTCGGCAAGGTCAGCGTAGGGGCCCATCACTACTGCACCCACGGAGTCACGCTCCAGGTTCAGTGCGATTGCGTAACGGTTGCCCGGCAGTGCGATCATCTCACCCTGCATAACATCGGCCAGGCCGTTTACGCGGATGATGCCGTCACTGACGGTAACAATAGTGCCTTCATTGTGAGCTTCGCTCACTACATTGAACTGAGCAATGCGCTGCTTGATCAGTTCGCTGATTTCGGTGGAATTCAGTTGCATATGCTCCAGTCCCCTTAAGACTGCAAGACGTCTGTAAGACGCTCGAGACGGCCGCGTACGCTGCCGTCAATGACCATATCACCCGCTCGGATGATTACGCCTGCCAATACAGATTTATCGATTTTGCAATTCAGCTTAACTTTGCGTGACAGACGTTTTTCCATAGCGGCGCTGATTTTGGTCAGCTGTTCGTCACTCAGTGTAATGGATGAGATTACCTCAACGTCCGCGGTCGCATCATATGCGGCACGTAGTTGGATAAACTGAGCCAGTACAGCGGGAAGCGCTGGTAAACGTTTGTTTTCAGCCATGACCTTAACAAGGTTCTGACCGGCTTCATCCAGTTGATCACCACAGATAGCGATGAACTGTGCAGACAACGCTTCCGGCGCAGTTGCGCCGGAAAGAAGATCTGCTACCTGTTCATTGCTGGCTACCTCGGTAGCGAACGCCAGCATCTGCTGCCAGCTTTCGACACTTTGATGCTCAACAGCAAAGTCAAAAGCTGCTTTGGCGTAGGGGCGAGCTACAGTAGTAAAATCAGACATCAGCCCCTTCCTCCTTACAGTTCAGCGACCAGTTTATCAACGATGTCGCTGTTAGCAGCTTCATCCACGGAACGTTCAATGATTTTCTCGGCGCCGGCAATTGCCAGCATCGCGACTTGCTTCCGCAACTCTTCACGTGCACGTTTACGCTCAGCATCAATTTCAGCCTGCGCCTGGGTGACGATCTTGTTACGTTCCTGCTCAGCCTCAGCTTTGACTTCGTCCAGGATCTGCGAACGGCGCTTGTTAGCTTGTTCGATGATTACCTGAGCTTCTTCTTTCGCTTTCTTCAGCTGATCGGTCGCATTAGCCTGCGCGAGATCCAAATCTTTTTTGGCACGTTCAGCGGAAGCAAGGCCTTCGGCAACTTCTTTCTGGCGCTTTTCGATAGCGGCCATCAAAGGCGGCCATACGTACTTCATGCAGAACAGGACAAACAGGATGAACGCGATAGCCTGGCCGAGGATTGTTGCGTTAATGTTCACAGCACAATGCCTCTTGTTAAGTTAACTTTTTCTCCGGCTGGCAAGCCAACCGGAAGAATCCGTTCATCACCTGACATAACATCCGGCGATGAACTATCGGTTATTACGCGACAGCAAACATCACGTACAGACCCAGACCAACAGCGATCATTGGGATTGCATCCACCAGACCCATTACAACAAAGAACTGCGTACGCAGCAGAGGGATAAGATCCGGTTGACGCGCAGCGCCTTCCAGGAATTTGCCTCCGAGGATGCCGATACCGATTGCAGCACCGATTGCCGCTAAGCCCATCATCACAGCGGCAGCCATGTACAGCAGATCCATATTCAGGTTTTCCATGACAGTCTCCAGTTTGTTTCAGTTAAAACGCAGTAGTTTAAGTAAAAAATCAATGTTCTTCAGATGCCATCGACAGATAGACAATCGTTAAGACCATGAAAATGAAAGCCTGCAACGAAATGATCAGGATGTGGAAAATGGCCCAAGGCACATTCAGGATCCACTGTGACCACCACGGCAACAGACCGGCAATCAGGATAAAAATCAATTCACCCGCATACATGTTTCCGAACAGTCGCAGACCCAGAGATACCGGTTTGGACAGCAGGCTCACACCTTCCAGAATCAGGTTGATCGGAATGAAAATCGGGTGATTGAAGGGTTGCAGAGTCAGCTCTTTCGTAAAGCCGCCAATGCCTTTCATCTTGATGCTGTAGAACAGAATCAAAACAAATACGCCAAGCGCCATAGACAGCGTGATGTTCACGTCTGCAGAAGGCACCACACGCAACGCTGGCAAACCTAAGACGTGCTCACCGATGTACGGCAGGAAGTCTATAGGCAGCAGGTCCATGAAGTTCATCAGGAACACCCAGACGAAAATCGTCAGGGCCAGCGGTGCGATTAATTTGCTTTTACCGTGATACATGTCGCGGACGTTGTCGTCGACAAAACCAATTACCAACTCAATCGCGGCCTGCATTTTACCCGGTACGCCGCTGGTGGCTGATTTCGCAACTTGACGAAACAGCACCAGAAACACCAGTCCGAGCACCACAGAGAAAAACATGGAGTCGATATTTAGTACCCAGAACGACGGTGCGTCGTGTGGATTCACTAGCTCGAAGGTACGCAGATCAAGCTGAAGGTTCTTCAGGTGATGACCTATGTATTCCTGCGGCGTAGAGATTTCTCCTGCAGCCATGATGCCTCTTACCCTTTGTTGTTAATTACAGCCGGTGCGACGATTTGCACAATCAGCACCGATAACCAGGTCAGTCCGAGCGGTGTAAACGCCGCCCCAAATACTGCCAGCGCCAACACTAACAGGAGAATGGTAGCCAGAACCTTCAGTACCTCACCCAGTAAAAAGGTCCAGGCTATGCGCCCTTTCACTGGATCTCCTGCCTGATGACGCCAGGCAAAAATCATAAACACAATATTTGGCAGCCAGGCCGCCAGTCCACCCGCGAGGGCGGACAAGCCCCACGCCAGATCTTTCAGGGCAAACAACGCGCCGATTACGACGAAGGTCACCAGCTGAAGCATCAGCACGGTTCGGGCAAATTTTACTCTGTAAAGGGACACTGACATGACGCTGAAACTCTCCTGCCCCGATAGGGGTATGTCGCGTGTCGTATAAAACTGCCTTTGCTCTTTTGAGTCAAGCAGCAAAAAACGAGCAAATTATACGGTGCGCCCCTGCGATTTCAATGGATAAGTAGCGAAAAGGTGAACAATTATTTAAATTTCTTTCCACAGGCCTGTTTTTCAAAATTGTAAAGAACAGCAAACCGAGTGAAATTTCCTGCAATAGCCGACAAAGCTTGCTCATAAAGCGTGCGTGCGATCACATTTCAGTAACTTAATGCTTAACTTCTGTTCAGGGTTAATCCCAAACCAGTGAAAACAAAATTATAAAAATAATTAAAAATCAATAAGTTAACTTGAAATAATGTAAATATGGCAATTGTTGTTAATTAAAAGCGCTTATTGACATTCATGGCAACTAATTCTTGCCCTTAAAGCCATTACTCACGCCGATTTATAAAGGGGATATATTTTCCTGTGTGACGACTCAGGCGAGGATGATGACGGCGAAAGGTGATGCTTATGATAATGAAATGTGAAATTAAGGTTAAATATTGCTAATCGTGTCGGATAATTTCAGCCTGTACTTTTAACCTTGTCGAAACAACAGGCGGCGGAAAAAAGTGTCGATGAGATCGTTCAACCGATGCATTTTCAGACAACACCCAGGTTCGCCAGACACACCGAATGTTGTCACCCCAAAAGATAGTCACTGTACTTAACTAAAATCCAGTAACATAAAGCACTTACAAACAATAAGCCTATTCAGCTTTTAGGGGATAATTGGCCGCAAAAACGGCGATTTCGCACCCGGTAGAATGACTGAAAAAGCCGCAACTGCTGCTTATTTCGCCACGTTGACCACGATCAGATGACGCTCACCTTCCAGCTGCGGCACCGCTAATTTCACTACCCGATCAACAGAAAATCCGGCAGGTAAGGAAGCCAGTTCGTCGTCAGGAACTACCCCTTTCAGAGCATAAAACTGGCCCGTTTGACCTGGCAAATGGTGGCACCAGCTGAGCATATCATTCAAAGACGCAAACGCCCGACTAATCACGCCATCAAACGGGGGTTCGGCTGGAAAGTCCTCTACCCTACTCTGCACTGGCTCAATGTTCGTCAGTTTGAGTTCATGCTGAACCTGTTTCAGGAAGCGTATACGCTTACCTAAGCTATCCAGCAGGGTGAAATGCGCCTCCGGGCGAACAATGGCTAACGGCACGCCTGGTAAGCCTGGGCCGGTACCAACATCAATAAAGCGGCTGCCTCGTAGATGAGGCTCAACCACAATGCTGTCCATAATGTGGCGGATCAGCATCTGTTCAGGGTCGCGTACCGACGTCAGATTATAGGCTTTATTCCACTTGTTCAGCATCTCAACATAGCCCACCAGCTGTTTTTTTTGCTGATCGGACAGAGAAATAGCGGCTGCTTTGAGCAGCGAAGTGAGTTTAGTGATCACAATGAGGTCCTGTGAGGGATTTTGGGGGAATTTATTCGTCCCGCCTGACAAATACAAGAGGGGCGAGAAAAATCCCGCCCCTCTTACCTGCTGACTGTCAGTGAAGAATCAGGCGCTTTTACGCAGCAAGCCCTGCTTTTTCAGGTAGATCAGCAAAATGGAAATGGCTGCTGGCGTGATCCCTGAAATACGGGAGGCCTGGCCAATCGATCCTGGTTTGTGATCGTTGAGCTTGGCAATAACCTCATTAGAGAGGCCGCTAACCTGTTGATAATCCAGTTCTGCCGGGAGCAAGGTGTTTTCATTGCGCTGCTGGCGATTAATCTCTTCCTGCTGACGCGCAATGTACCCTTCGTACTTCACCTGAATCTCAACCTGTTCAGCAGCCTGAGGATCGGTCAGTGCCGGAGCAAAGGTGCTCAGCGTCATCAGCTGGTGATAGGTCATTTCCGGACGGCGAAGCAGATCTTCTCCGCTGGCTTCCTTGGTCAGGGCCGCGCTTAGCACGGTGTTCACTTCTTCCACGCTTGCAGATTTCGGATGCACCCAGATATCACGCAGACGCTGACGCTCTTTCTCAATGCTTTCCAGCTTCTCATTGAAGCGAGCCCAGCGAGCATCATCAACCAGCCCCAGTTCACGACCCGCTTCTGTCAGACGAAGATCGGCGTTGTCTTCACGCAGCATCAGACGATATTCAGCACGAGAGGTGAACATGCGGTACGGTTCTTTGGTACCAAGCGTGCAGAGATCGTCAACCAGTACGCCAAGGTAAGCCTGATCGCGACGCGGTGCCCAGGTCTCTTTGTCAGCAGACAGGCGACCGGCATTCATGCCAGCAAGCAGACCCTGAGCCGCCGCTTCTTCGTAACCGGTGGTGCCGTTGATCTGTCCGGCAAAGAACAGACCCTGGATATGTTTGCTTTCCAGCGTAGGTTTCAGATCGCGAGGATCGAAGAAATCGTACTCGATGGCATAGCCCGGTCGAACGATCTTCGCATTCTCCAGCCCTTTCATCGAACGCACGATCTGGATCTGAACATCAAACGGCAGGCTGGTAGAGATGCCATTTGGGTAAATCTCATTGCTGGTCAGGCCTTCCGGCTCCAGGAAGATCTGGTGTGCGTTACGATCGGCAAAACGCATCACTTTGTCTTCAATTGAAGGGCAGTAGCGTGGGCCAATGCCTTCAATCACGCCAGAATACATCGGACTGCGATCCAGGTTATTGCGGATCACATCATGGGTATTCTCATTGGTGTAGGTGATATAGCAAGGCACCTGTTGCGGATGCTGTGACACATTGCCCATGAACGAGAAGACCGGCATTGGAGTATCACCGTGCTGCGGATCAAGCACGCTGAAATCAATGGTTCTGGCATCGATACGTGGAGGTGTCCCGGTTTTCAGACGGCTGACACGCAAAGGCAGTTCACGCAGACGACGAGCCAGAGGGATCGAAGGGGGATCCCCAGCACGACCGCCGCTGTAGTTATCCAGTCCGATATGAATTTTGCCATCAAGGAAAGTTCCGACCGTCAGAACAACAGACTTAGCACGGAATTTCAGTCCCATCTGGGTTACAGCACCGACAACACGACCGTTCTCAACGATAAGATCGTCTACCGCCTGCTGGAAGATCATCAGGTTTGGCTGATTCTCTAACGCAGTACGAACGGCCTGTCGGTACAGCACGCGGTCTGCCTGAGCACGGGTAGCCCGAACTGCAGGGCCTTTGCTCGCGTTTAGTATCCTAAACTGTATGCCAGCCTGATCGATGGCATGTGCCATCAGCCCGCCAAGTGCGTCCACTTCCTTAACCAGATGTCCTTTGCCAATACCACCGATCGCCGGGTTACAGGACATTTGTCCAAGCGTATCAATGTTATGGGTTAATAGCAGGGTTTGCTGACCCATACGGGCAGCCGCCATTGCGGCTTCGGTACCCGCATGACCACCACCGATTACGATGACGTCAAAAGGATCTGGATAAAACATGGAACTGCACCTCGCGATTGTGCGATTTAGGGAGAGTGTTATCAGGGCGTGGATTCTACTCAACTTTAGACGATGGGGAAAGCGCACTGCCCGGTGTGTATTAAAAAGAAGATCTTTTTTATCTAGAGATCTCTTTGTTAGATCTTCTATTAGGATCGACGATCTCTGTGGATAAGCCTTTTTTCCTGATAACGATCATCATCTTATTAAGGATCGTTAGCTGTGAAAGATCGGTGATCCTACGGCGTATAAGCTGGGATCTAAATGGCACTTTATCCACAGGCTCCGGCGAGTAGTGAAGTTGTTCTTGGGATAACAACCGGTTATTACCGGGTTTTAAGCATAGTTATACACAAACGATCGCCACTTAAATGAACAAAAAGGGACAATATTTACAAAACCTGGCCACTTTTTTTCGATCTGGCGGCCAAAATCAGCACGATCCTGCTGCCAGCGATCCTCATTTGAGCAGGTTTTTCCAACTTTCCACCCAAACCTCAGCGGGATCCTCAGGGATCTCATGTTCCAGCACATCTATATCCAGACGATCGCCGATCCGTTGAGCGCCACAGGAGATTAACAGCTCGTCGATCTTCTCTATTGCACCACAGAAGAGATCGTATTCTCGGTTGCCAATTCCCACTGCACCGTAACGTAGCTGAGACAGATCGGGCTTCTTCTCTGACAGTTCATCAAACAAAGGCTGCAGATTGTCAGGCAGATCGCCCGCACCGTGAGTAGAGCAAACCACCAACCAGGTGCCTTCAGTGCTGAGTTCTTCCAGTTCCGGACCGTGAAGTAACTCGGTTGAAAAGCCCGCGTCCTCCAGCTTCTCCGCCAGAAGTTCAGCCACATATTCAGCGCTGCCTAAGGTGCTACCGGTGATTAACGTAATGTCAGCCATTTATTGAAGATCCCTGTACGGCAAAGGCGGGTATTGTACGCTGTGATCAAGCAGGGATCTACCTGTGGAAAAAAGGGGTTTTATGAGGGGCACCTGGTTTACTTGCCATTTTCAATTCGGGCAGTGCTCGCTGTCCTCACAGACTAAAGTCTGCTGCGGGAGCTGCGCGCTGGCCAAATCGAAACTGACTGCGACACCGACGGTGCATATGTCTGTGGGATAAAAATCAAAGGATCAGCTGTGGATAATTTTGTGCACAGATCAGGGCTTGATGGTGCGCATAATAGGGTTCTGCAGGGAGATAAGGGTCTCGGTGGACTGGATTTCATCAATGGTCTGGATCTTGTTGATCAACACCAGTTGCAGGGCATCGATCGATCGGCACATCACCTTGATGAAGATGCTGTAGTGTCCGGTGGTGTACCAGGCTTCCACCACTTCATCCAGCGCTTCGAGTTTTGCTACCGCAGCGGGATAGTCGCGGGCACTTTTTAAAATGATGCCGATAAAGCAGCAGACGTCATAGCCCAGATGCTTGGGATCAATCTCCAGGCGCGTGCCTTTGATAATCCCGGCTTGTTTCATTTTCTCTACTCGAACGTGGATGGTGCCCGGACTGACGTTGAACACTTTAGCCAGTTCAGCATAGGCGGTTCGGGCATTTTCCATTAACGCATTAAGGATGCCACGATCGAGACTGTCAATTTGCAGGTTATCCGCCATGATGGCTCCTGAGTTAAGGAATGTTCAGTGTATAGCAGGATAATGTGCAGGAAAGAGAGCAGGCAGGCAATATTATTGTGGAATAAACAGCGGGCACAGGGCGTGCCCGCTGGAGAGGGTTATCGCTTACGCCACACTGTCAGCTGGGCAACGGTGTGCTGATACTTACGGGCTGTTTCACGGATGACGAAAGGCACATCCTGTGGCGCGGCAATCTCTTCGAAATCGACGGCCAGCAGACGTTGCAACGCCTGATAGGTTGTCAGGGCTTCTCCGTTCTCGCGGAGGCCACCAAGCCAGTTCTCCTTCGGCGTAAAGTCCTCCAGCCAGGTATAAGGCGAGGAGAGCATCAGCACGCCACCAGATCGGATCATTGCCGTGACGTCCTGCAGGAAGCGTTTAGGGTAGCGCAGGCGGTCGATCAGGTTGGAAGCCAGCACCAGATCATATCGATCGGGCTGCGGCTTCAGGTTACAGGCATCTCCCTGCACAAACTGAATGCGGTTGGCCTGTTCCGGGCCCAGATCGAAATCTTTCAGACGCACCTGACGGTATTCCACCAGGTCGCCTTCTTCCTGCGTGACATAACGGAAGTCTTCGCCGCTGGTCAGCTGAATGGCAACATCAATAAAGCGGGCGGAGTAGTCCATCCCCACTACTTCACTGAAGTGACGGGCAAGTTCAAAGCTGGCGCGGCCTGTTGCACACCCGATATCCAGCGCGCGACCGCGTTTATCGGTCATCTGGCAGGCAATATCGACCAGCGCTTTGCCGTAGTTAGGCGTGGCGAAGTAGTCCGGACCGTACTGGAAGTCGAGATACTGCGAAACCATGCTGTCGGTTTCATACGGGTTCAGCATCTGTTTTTCCTGGTGCGTGGAGACGACATAGCGGAAGCCTGCATGCTGGAAAAAGTGACGACGGAAGGCATAACGAGCGGATTTCAGCGCTTCGTTACCGGTAGAAATCCAGCTGCCGCCTTTGATTAGCGCATGTTTGCCATCAAAGGTCGGCGTGGAGAAGTCATCATATAAAGGATGAACCCTGAATCCTTCCAGCCCATTGGTTGGTGTGGTGGTCCACTGCCAGACGTTACCAATCAGATCGTAGAACTCGCCCTGAGCAAAATGATCGACAGGACAGGAGGAAGCCCACCAGGCCAGATTGAGATTGCCCGGCGCTTCGGGCCAGTTTGTCTGGTCGCTTTTCACCTGCTCACGCAGCAGCAGCCACTCAGGCTCTGCGGGTAACTGAACGGATTGTCCCGTTTCATTCGCTTTCCAGCGGCAGAACGCGGCCGCTTCCAGCTGATTCACTTCTGCTGGCCAGTCCCACGGCATGGCCACTTCTTCCGCCATCAGGCGCAATTTCAGTGCGTCAGGTTTGGTGGCAGAGCCTACCCAGAACGTCGGCTGAGTGGCTTTGGCAAAGTCACGCCAGCCCAGACCCTCTTCATCCCACCAGCGGGCGTTCTGATAACCGCCTGCGGTGACAAATTCAAAGAACTCGGCGTTGCTGGTCAGCATCTTGCTGGCTTTGAAAGGCTTCACGTCGGTGGTCAGCGTGCCGTATTCGTTATCCCAGCCGTAAGTATCGTCGCTTTTCCCCTGTGTGACCTTTGCGCCTTCAACGGGCACCAGCGAGTTCTCAGGCACTGCGTTGCGGTCATGACGAGCGGAAGGGCAAGCTGGCCAGTGCGCCTGAGGTTTCACCCACTCAATCGGTAACTGACGGATCAGCACGCTGGAGGTTTCCAGATGGATGCGCTCGTGCTCAATGCCCATCAGGATCACCCAGGCTGGGCTGTCCCAGCCAATCGGTAAGGCAAGCGGCATCTCTTTAATGAAGTTTTCGATAAGTGAACGGACTTTGCCGCGATAGTCGCGCAGTTCCGCTACGGTCGGCCACTGATAGTTGCTGGTATCCAGATCGTCCCAGCTCATCTCATCTACGCCGATCGCCATCATCGCTTCGATGCTGTCATCTACGCGGTTATCCAGTAGCCCGCCAGCCATCATTTTATTGATATAGAACGTGGCGGTATGGCCATAATAGAAGATCAGCGGATGGCGCAGGGAGATCGCCTTGGTGTAATAAGCTTTTTCATCGGCAAGGCAGTCAAACAGGCTCTCATACAGAGACCAGGTCTGATTGAAGTACTCGAGAATTTCCTGACGCTTTTGGTCAATGCTGCCACCGCTCAAAAGCAGTGTGCGGGTAGGTGCTGGTAATCCTGATGCGGTGTCTTGTTGTTTTGCTGTCACGTAATGCTCCCAATCTGCCTGTTGGCTAAAGCGTACACATGACTATAGCAAATAAGCATTTCCAGATTGTGTCTCAGGGAGAACTAGCGCTGCCAGCGACGCAGCAGGCGACTTTTAAGGCCGGTATCAAAGCGCCAGATATGGTCGAAAATTCGCATGATGCCGGGTTTTCCATGATCGGACAGCGCAACGGCATGAAAGCGCTGCTGCTGTTTCAGCTGGTGCTGTTTAATTCTTTTGACCAGCTCTTCAGGCAGGCGCTGGGCAATAAAATCGGAGATGATCACCGCATCGGCATCGTTCCACACTGGCGTGGCCAGCTTCAGCAAAACGGAATCCAGGCAGGCAGCCAGATCGGTACCGCCTCGGAAACGCTGGCTGAGGAAGCGAATAGCCTGAGCGATGCCATCGCCAGCCGTCAGTTCATAGGCCACCACTTCATGGGCGAACAGCATAATGTAGCAACGCCGGTTATCTGCCAGCGCCACTTTCAGTAAGGCCAGGCAAAATGCCTTGGCGCAACGTTCGTTGAAGCCGCCCATTGAGCCAGAGGTGTCCACACAGACGATGAAAGGTCCACGTGGCTGTTGGTCATGATGCTGATGACTGACCGGCCTGAGCGTGACTTTGTCGTGCCAGCCTTCGCCCTGCAGGCGATAGGTCAACAGCCTTTTCTCCACCAGCCGACGGTAGAACTCTATTTCAAGCTCACTGATGCCAAGGGTGACCAGTTCGGGGGGCAGCAGGCGCAGAATGTCGTCGCTTTGATGCAGGCCACTGACCTCTTCCGGCACGCTTTCAGGCTCACGAACCAGCTGATGAAACTCTTCCAGCGGGGCATCTTCTGTCGGCACCGCTTTCGCTTCTTTGCTGCGACCCAGTTGTTCAGCCAGCTTCAGCAGGGCCGGCTGTTGCGCCAGGAAGTCGCCGTACTCAACGATCAGCTGATAATCGCCCCGTTGCAGCGGCGTTTTAGTCAAATCCCACAGCCTGCCTGCAGCGGCTTCATCATTGTCAGACAAAACCTCCGCCAGCTGGCCGCTCATTGCCAAACGCTGCTGAAGCTCAGCCAGCAGCTTTTCTCGCTCCTGATCCAGCAGTTGCTGATTCAGCGTCAGTGTTTGCAGCGTCAGACTTAATCGCCAGCGCTGCAAAAACAGGGTCTGCTGGGCCTGGCTGATAGCGGCGAGATCGGCATTATCCACCAGTTGCTGGGCTTTTTCGCCAAAGGGAGAGTGATGTTCGGTGAGGTAAGCCAGCAGTTCAGGGAGTTTCTGGCAAAACTGAGTATGACTAAAACCCTGAAACTGCTGGAAAAGCGCAAATTCTGCCGCCAGATCTTCCGGCACTGAAGTGGTTTTCAGCTGCTCCAGGACTTCTGTCTTCCAGCGCGGGAGATCGCGCAGCAGCGCTTTCTTCATGCCGGGGAATTTTTCAAAAAAAAGCGCCAGCTGTGGGCTGGCGAGCAGGGCGATAACTAACTCTTCGAGCAGATCACCTTCGCTGATCGTCAGAAGTGCGCTCAGCGTATCTAACGAAATCACCGGCGCGCCTGCTTCAACTGATCGGCAACTTGCTGCAGGCTTTCTTCGATTTTTGCTAACCAGTCATCGCTGATAAACAGGCAACGCTGATGCTGGCTGAACAGCGTGCGCTGACTGCGCAGTAGCGTGTCCACTTCGTCCAGCGCCTGCACAATCTCTTCCGGCAGCCCGCTG
Organism: Erwinia sp.; assembly: GCF_049696395.1. GTDB lineage: Bacteria > Pseudomonadota > Gammaproteobacteria > Enterobacterales > Enterobacteriaceae > Erwinia. The sequence continues at coordinate 17,110 of NZ_JBAVTT010000042.1, read as the reverse complement.
GCCTGTTGTTTACCCGGCAGCATCAATCGGGTGGATTGCAGACTGACATCCCGCAGCGTCAGGCAGTCGTTGCCGTCTACATGCAGATCCAGCGTCTGTGCAAAGCCAATCCCATTAAGCTTGCCTCGAATATCGCCGCTTTTTTGCAGCCAGTGATGCAGCGGTTCGCGTGCTATCACTACGTGAGTCACCTGCATATCGTGCAGCATCAGCGGTTTTTGCAGCATCAGCGTCAGGGAGTCCTCCGCCAGGCTGGCTGGCAGTTCGTAATGAGGCTTGCGGCTGAACATCCCGCCGTGTTTCTCCAGGCGGATCGCCTGCTCCACGCTTTTTTCCTGCTGTAACGCCAACCGGCGTGACGCTATTTGTTGCAATTTAATCAGCATCGGCTGCTGCTGCCAGGCCTGCTGAGTGATCAGGTTATCGATTTCCCGATCCAGCAGTTTCATTGAGGAAACGTCATGCCACAGGCAATCTTTCAGCAGGATCAGATCGACCGGAGCAATGCTGTTACGCCCGCTGTAAAACGCGCAGGCTTGCAGTAAATGGAGGGCTTTTTTCCAGCGGCGATCGGAGATATAAGGCGCTTCGGGCTGGTTTTCCATCTGCTGGCGCAGCAGGAAGATCAGTTCAAAGACATCGTCAGTCAGCGAGACCTGAGCAATGCCTTTCTGCCATTCGCTATACTCTTCATCTGTGATGCACAGGGAGTCTGCCACTGGGTTGAGGGTTTCATCCTGCTGGTGGGTGAGCATGCTGCGAAAGTTTTGCTTCTCATGCACGTTATCCAGCCACAGGCGAATCAACATGCGGTCATACAGCGCTTCCAGCCCGCTGTCAGCTTCTGGCAGCTCGTTCGACGCGGTAACCAGCAAACGCATTGGGATTTTTTCTTCGCTGTCACCGTTGCGGAAACGACGTTCGTTGATGGCTGTCAGCAAGGTATTGAGGATCGCCGGACCCGCTTTCCAGATTTCATCCAGGAACACGATTTCGGCATCTGGCAGATAGCCTTTGGTCAGACGCTGGTAGCGACCTTCGTCTTTTAGTGCCTGAATAGAGAGAGGGCCAAACACTTCTTCCGGCGTGGAAAAGCGGGTCATCAGGTATTCAAAGGCGCGGGAATGTTGAAAAGCGTACTTGAGGCGGCGGGCAATCAGACTCTTGGCAATGCCCGGCGGGCCCAGTAAAAAGACGCTTTCGCCGCTCAGCGCAGCCAACAGGCAGAGGCGAATCGCGTGGTGCCGCTCATAAAGTCCCTTTTCTAATGCATTGCTGAGGCGGGCGATTCTTTCCGCAAGTAAATGGGGCTGGGGCATATTCAAACATTCATCCTTTTCTACGGTCTGGCCAGCAGGGTGACTGGCGAGCGCAAACACTACTGGCTATGATGCTTGAAAGAGTTGATACGAGTCAGCTTTTTTCTTGTCAAAGAGTGACGTAGGGCAGTGAAGTCATTTCTCTTAACGTAATAAGGATAGGCATTCATCATGATTCATGCATACTGTGCGCGTTTTGATGGCTTGATGAGCTGTGCGCAATCCCGCGTCAGTCGGCTCCAACAAAAGACTAGTTTATGAGTTCTGAAAAGAAGCAGTCCCTTGGCGCAGTGACCTTAGCGGCCATCGGCGTCGTCTATGGCGATATCGGTACCAGCCCTTTATATACCCTTCGTGAATGCCTTTCCGGCCAGTTTGGCTTTGGGGTAGAACGTGACGCGGTGTTCGGTTTTCTCTCCCTGATTTTCTGGCTGTTAATCCTGGTGGTCTCTCTCAAGTACATCAGCTACGTGATGCGTGCAGATAACGCCGGGGAAGGCGGAATATTGACTCTGATGTCGCTGGCTGGCCGCAATACCGGGGCCAGAGCCACGGCGGTGCTGGTGATCATGGGACTGATTGGCGGCAGCTTCTTCTACGGAGAAGTGGTGATAACGCCTGCCGTATCGGTGCTCTCGGCGATTGAAGGTCTGGAGATCATCGCGCCAAATCTCGACACCTATATTGTGCCGATGGCAATAGGCGTCCTGACGCTGCTATTTATTATCCAGAAGCATGGCACCGGTATAGTCGGTAAGCTGTTCGCTCCGGTGATGCTGCTGTGGTTTATCGTGCTGGCGGTACTTGGCGCGCGCAGTATTATCGACAATCCTGATGTCCTGCATGCAATGAACCCTTACTGGGCGATGCATTTCTTTATGGAATATAAAGAGGTGTCCTTCTTTGCACTGGGCGCGGTAGTGCTGGCGATCACCGGTGTGGAAGCGCTGTATGCCGATATGGGGCATTTCGGTAAATTCCCGATCCGTCTGGCGTGGTTCATTGTGGTGCTGCCGTCGCTGGTGCTGAACTACTTCGGTCAGGGCGCGCTGTTGCTGAAAAACCCTGAAGCGATTAAAAACCCCTTCTTCCTGCTGGCACCCGACTGGGCGCTGATCCCGATGCTGATCCTGGCGACGCTGGCGACAGTGATCGCCTCTCAGGCGGTGATTTCAGGTGTCTTCTCGCTGACCCGGCAGGCCGTCCGTCTTGGCTATCTGCCGCCGATGCGCATTGTGCACACTTCCGAAGAAGAGTCTGGTCAGATTTATATCCCGGTCATCAACTGGCTGCTCTATTTCGCCGTGGTGATTGTGATTGTTGGTTTTCAGCACTCCAGCAACCTGGCGGCGGCTTACGGCATCGCCGTGACCGGAACCATGGTATTGACCGCTATTCTTTGTTCCACTGTGGCGATTAAAAACTGGCACTGGAACCGCTATCTGGTGCTGACGGTGCTGGTGGGCATGCTCTGTATCGATGTTTCGTTGTTCTCTGCCAACCTGGTGAAAGTGTTCTCTGGGGGGTGGTTGCCGCTGTGCCTGGCGCTGGTGATGTTTATCATCATGACCACCTGGAAAAGCGAGCGCTTCCGCCTGCTGCGCCGTATGCATGAACACGGCAATTCACTGGAAGCGATGATTGCGTCGTTAGAGAAATCGCCGCCGGTGCGTGTGCCTGGCACCGCGGTTTATATGTCCCGTGCGTTGAACGTTATTCCGTTCGCCATGCTGCACAACCTGAAGCACAACAAGGTGTTACATGAGCGAGTGGTGCTGCTGACGCTGCGAACGGAAGATGCACCTTATGTGCATAACGTCCGCCGTGTGACAATCGAACAGCTTTCGCCAACCTTCTGGCGTGTGGTAGCCAGTTATGGCTGGCGCGAAACGCCGAACGTGGAAGAGATTTTCCACCGCTGTGGGCTGGAAGGGCTGAGCTGCCGGATGATGGAAACCTCGTTCTTCATGTCGCATGAGTCGCTGATTATCGGAAAACGTCCGTGGTATCTGCGCCTGCGAGGCAAGCTGTTCCTGATGCTGCAGAAGAACGCGCTGCGCGCACCAGACCAGTTCGAAATCCCGCCTAACCGGGTGATTGAGTTAGGGACACAGGTCGAGATTTAAGTTCTCGTCCATCAACAAAAAGGGGCCTTCGGGCCCCTTTTTGCTGTTCACGGTGAGGGGCATTACCAGCTGATTGAAACAGCAAAGCCCCCAACGTCACGGTTAGCAAAGCCAGCCCGCATCCCGTGGAGCTGAGCGATATTGCTGACGATGGACAGTCCCAGGCCGCTGCCGGATTTTTCCTGGCCCGGAGGACGATAAAACCGTTCGCCAACCCGCGCCACTTCATCCCCATTGACCCCAGGCCCGTTATCCAGCACTTCGATACCGCGTGGTGACAAGATCAGCTGTACGCTTGCGCCTGGCTGGCTGTAACGAATAGCGTTATCGACCAGATTACGCATCATCAACGCCAGCAGCAGAGGGTGTCCCTTTTTGATGACCGGAACCTCAGGAGCCTCAAGACTCAGCTCAATTCCTGCCGCCTGCGCTTTGCTGTAATGATCCACCACAGCCTGCTGTAAAAGCTGTTGCAGATTCACCGGCTGTGTCTCCAGATCCTGCTCACTGTCCAGTCTGGAGAGGGTCAGCAGCTGATCCACCAGCCTTGTCGCTCTGTCGATACCGGCATCCAGATGGGTTAACGCATGGTGGCGCATCGCTTCATCGTCATGGGCCAGTTGAGCCACCTCTGTCTGCACTTTTAGCGCGGCCAGCGGGCTACGCAGTTCATGTGCGGCATCTGAAGTGAAACGCCGCTCGCGGGTAAGCATCTCTGCTATGCGTGTAAACAATGAATTCAGCTCGTCCACTAGCGGACGCACTTCCTGAGGGATCCGATCTTCTCTTAAGGGTGTTTGATCGTTTGGAGAGCGGGTACGCAGCTGACTGGCAATGCGTTTCAACGGGGCCAGCTCATGGGTGATCAGCCACAGCAGCAGGATCAGCATCACTGGCAAGGCAAAGAGCCACGGCCAGAAATTGGTCTGCACAATATCGCGGGTCATATCATCGCGGTATTCCCACTCCTGACCGACCACCACCACATACTGTTGATCCGGCGTACTCAGCCAGACCATTCGCCACAAATCATCGTCGCCTTTCAGCTTGCCGTCAGTAAAGCCGTTGCGCTGATAATGAAAGAGGAAGTCTTTACCGTTATCCCCATCGTTCATCACCATTTTCCCGTCTCGGGTGAATACCGCAAAGGCCAGTGCATCGTCTTCCTGATCCCCGCGATGGTGCTTAACCAGCTTTTTGGTTTTGGGCAGCGTCAGAGGTTCGTGGCTGAGCTGTTCCGGGTTCATCGTTGCCAGTCTTTTGGCAAACAGCATCTGCTGGGTATCAAACAGCTCATTGATCTTATGCCGCGTTTGCCACCATGAGCCCAGGCTGGCAATGCCCCAGCAAATCAGCGTCAGCAGCAGAAAACCCAGCATCAGGCGCAGGCGTAAACTCAGACGATTCAAACCGGTTCTCCCAGTGTATAACCCACGCCGTGGACGGTACGGATAAACTGGCTGCCCAATTTTTTCCGCAAATGGTGAATGTGCACTTCAACGGCGTTGCTGGACACGTCGTCGTCCCAGCCGTAGAGCTTTTCTTCCAGTTGCGCGCGGGTCAGGACTCTCCCCGTATTCATCAGAAACAGTTCGAGCAGAGCCAGCTCGCGGGATTTCAGCTCAAGAGGTTCGCCGTTTAACGTCACGGTATGCGATCCGCTCTCCATCACCACCGCACCATGGCTGAGGACAGGATGAAGCTGGCCGTGCCGACGCCGTATCAAAGCTTGCAGTCGCGCAGCCACTTCGCTTAAGGCGAAGGGTTTGCAGAGATAGTCATCGGCTCCCTGCTGTAGCCCGGTAATCCGCTGTTCAAGCGCATCTCTGGCCGTGAGGATCAGCACTGGCTCATCCTGCCCCTGCTGACGCCACTGACGCAAAATAGCCAGTCCGTCCATTCCCGGCAGGCTTAAATCCAGCACCACGGCGTCATAAGGTGCTGCGCCAAGAGCCGCCAGCCCCTCTTTACCGTCGGTGAACCAGTCGACGCTGAATCCCATTTTTATCAGCCCGGCTTTGATCCCGTCGCCAATTAACCGATCGTCCTCAATGACTAATATGCGCATGATTCATTCCTCAGTGATTACCCGCTTTATACGAAACTGGCAGACCGGTTGTACAGCGCAGATCGCCGGAATTCGCGTTTTATCGGCAATAATAATAAAGATAAGCCTCCCGCAGGACCTCTTAAGAACCTGTTAAGAATCCTTTGCTTTACTAGTTTCCGAAGAGACAAACAAGGCACTCTATTACCTGCCGACCCTCAAAGGAATAAAGGTGACAATGATGAAAAAGTCCGCTGCTTTATTAGCTATTACTGCTCTGGTTTCACTGCCTGTTCTGGCTGCTCAGACAGGGGGATTCGTTGACCCAAATGCCCCAACTGCCGTGGTGCAAAAAGGGGGATTCTCCGGACCAAACGGCACGGTAGCCACGGTAAAACAGGCTCAGGATATGAAGGATGATGCCTGGGTAACGATGCGCGGCAATATTGAAAAGCGTGTGGGTGATGAGGATTACACGTTCCGCGATGCCACAGGCACGATGACGGTTGAGATTGATCATAAGCGCTGGGATGGCCAGACTATTTCACCGCAGGATAAAGTTGAGCTTCAGGGCAAGATTGATAAAGATTTCAACTCGCTTGAACTGGACGTGAAACAGGTTCGTAAAGTTCAGTAATAGGGATCTGCGGCGGGAAGTGATCCCCCGCCGCGATATTTTAGCCTACCAGCGCACTGGCCGCCGTGCGGTGTTGGGCGATCAGCGAAGCAATATCCAGACCAGGAATAACCCCCTCAATCACCCGCCACTTCCCGCCAACCATCACGTAATCAGCCTTTTCAGCGCCACAGAGAATCAAGGCTGCGATGGGATCGTGACTGCCGCTAAAACGTAACTCATCCATTTTAAACAGCGCCAGATCGGCCTGCATACCTGGCCGTAGCTCGCCAATATCCTCTCGGCCCAATAATCGCGCGGAACCTTTTGTCGCCCAGCCGAGCACTTTTTGCGGAGTAATACGCTCAGCGCCGTAACGAAGCCGCTGCAAATAGAGCGCCTGACGGGTTTCGTACATCAGGTTTGAGGCATCATTAGAGGCGGATCCATCTACTCCCAGCCCGATGGTTGCGCCAGCTTGTTCCAAATCCAGCGTTGGGCAGATACCCGAAGCAAGTCGCATATTGGAAACTGGACAGTGGCAAATGCCGGTTCCGGCCGCGCCGAGGCGTTTTATTTCGTCAGCATTAAAGTGAATGCCGTGCGCCAGCCAGGTTCGTGGCCCCAGCCAACCCACCTTGTCCAGATAATCCACGGTGCGCAGGCCAAAGCGATCGAGACAGAATTGCTCTTCATCCAGCGTTTCCGCCAGATGGGTGTGCAACCTGACATCCCACTGCTCAGCCAGCCTGGCACTTTCCACCATAATCTCTTCTGTTACCGAGAAAGGAGAACAAGGCGCAAGGGCGATCTGAATTTGTGCGCCCGCTCCACGCTGGTGGTAACGCTTAATCAGCCGGACGCTGTCTTCCAGAATGTCTTCGCCGCTCTGCACGGTTTGCTGCGGGGGAAGTCCGCCCTGTTCTTCACCAAGGCTCATCGAGCCACGGGTCAACAGCGCCCGCATGCCCAGCTCTTTCACCACCTCAACCTGAACATCAATCGCTTCTTCCAGTCCGTCCGGGAACAGATAGTGATGATCGCTGGCCGTGGTACAGCCAGACAGTAACAGTTCGGCCATCGCGACTTTACTGGCTAACGCTAACGCATCAGGCTTCAGTCTGGCCCAGACCGGATACAGCGTTTTCAACCAGGGAAAGAGCGGTTGATTCACCACCGGTGCCCAGGCTCTGGTTAGCGTCTGGTAAAAGTGATGGTGAGTGTTGATCAGACCTGGCAACACGACGTGCTGACTGGCGTCTTTTATCTCATCGCAGGGTTGGGAAGGGCGTTGGCCCAACGGCAGGATTTCCGTGATGACCTGATCTTCAATAACCAGTCCACCTCGTCCATCGGTGCCTTCAGGGGTAAAAATGGCGAGCGGGTTTTTCACCCAGATACGGTGTGCGGGCATAGCCAGCTTCTCCTTTATAATTAATAAGATAAGCCAGCTCAGTTATACCCTGTCTGCTGATCCAGGGCGCGCTTATGCGCAACGACGTTATTTTTCTGTCGCCAGTCTGCTGTCGGTCGCCTGGCGAACCGCCGTCTCGGTTGGCAGCACCAGGTTCAGCACTATGGCAACGATACCGCCAGCGGTGATAGCCGACCCAAACAGGTTAGCGAACACCTTGGGTAAATGGCTCAGGAACTCAGGCTGGGCTTCAATGCCCAGACCAATGCCGAATGAAACAGCAATGATCATCATGTCGCGGCGAGTCAGCGGCGATTGCGTCATGATGCGAATGCCGGCTGCCAGGACGCTACCAAACATCACCAGCGTGGCGCCACCTAAAACCGCGGGCGGAATTTGCTGGATAATGGCACCAAATGCCGGGAACAGGCCTAATAACGCCAGCAAACAGCCAATCCACATCCCTACATAGCGACTCGCTACGCCCGTCATCTGGATCACGCCATTATTCTGCGCAAAGGTGGTGCTGGGCAGTGCAGAGAAGATGGCCGCCAGCATACAGCTAACGCCATCTGCCAGAATACCGCCCTTTAAACGTCTGACGTAGCTTTCTCCCTCAACGGGCTGGCGGGACAGCAGGCAGTTCGCGGTCAGGTCACCAACGGCTTCCAGAATACTGATGAGTGAAATTAGCGCGATGGGCAGAAACAGCGAGAAATCAAACTGGAAGCCGAAGCGATAAGGCTGCGGAACGGCAATCCAGGATTCAGTAAACGGATGCCAGCTCAGGTTGCCGCTCAGTGCAGCAGCAGCACAGCCAACGGCCATCCCAAGGATCACTGCAGAGAGGCGCAGCCAGCGGTTGCGGGCGTGACTGAACAGCACGATGGTTCCCAACGTCAGCAGGCCCAGCAGCAGGTTTGGCACAGAACCAAAGTTTGCCGCGTTGTGCCCGCCACCCCAGTCGGTGATGCTGACTTTGATCAGGCTGATGCCGATCAAACACACTACGGTGCCACTGATCAGCGGCGTGATAAGATGACGAAGCTGACCCAGAAAGCGGCTCACTATCATCGGAATAAAGGCGGAGACTGTAGTCAGACCGAAAATCATCGCCATGACATCTTCCGGGCTACCTCCCCGACTTTTCACGCTGAACCCTGCCGCCAGAATGACCCCAAGGAAGGCAAAGCTGGTGCCTTGCAGGCAGATCATCCCGGCGCCTATTTTTCTCACCCGGCGAGCCTGAATAAAGGTGCCAATCCCGGAAACAAACAGCGACATGCTGATCAGATAAGGCAACCAGGCATTCAATCCCAGTACGGTGCCAATAATTAACGGTGGCGTGATAATTCCGACCAAACTGGCCAGCACATGCTGTAGCGCGGTAAAGAGGGCGACCGTGGGAGTCGGTTTCTCCTCCAGGCCATAAATCAAATCAGAAGGTTCATTAGCAGACATAACTACACTCCATGGATCGGCAGACTTTGTCTCATGCATGAAACAAGCCAGAGTGCAGCGAATCATCGCTGTGTTTATTAGTTTCTGATATTTAATGTATTTTTATTTTTATTGAATGATCCAAAAGTTTCACTGCTTAATTTCGTGAACGGAAATGGTGCGCTGTAAGAGACGACATGCGCACCAAAATGGCGCTTTCGTACCATTACGCCTGCTGACCTCCGGTAAGGGTAGCGACAAGATGCAGAACCGCAGGGGATCTATCCAACTTTCTCTCCAGAATGGCGCTGGAAACCGCGGTCAGGCTCAAGGCTACTATCCTGCTCATCATCTGGGTTGATGAGGAGTACAACAGGGTGGCGATGCAGGAGCAGAAGAAATATCAGCGTGTTTCTGGCGTTAAATTCGGTCCGGTTGATTTTAACGCCCACCCACGTTTTCAGCCTTAAGCCAAACCCCAGCCAGGCTGCAGCGAAACGTTTCGATGGCGATCACAATTTCGCACTTTGGCGGTTGTTTTCGCCCCTGCCTCTCTTACACTCCGAGTCAGCGAAACGTTTCGCTCTGGAGTGAAAGATGAAAAAAGGCACCTTACTGAATTCTGATATTTCGTCCGTGGTTTCCCGCCTCGGGCATACCGACAGCCTGACAATCGGCGATGCTGGCCTGCCGATCCCGGCTGGCCCACAGCGTATCGATCTGGCGCTGATGAAAGGTATTCCCAGCTTTATGCAGGTGGTAAAGGCCGTGACCGAGGAGATGCAGGTAGAAAGTGTCGTCATCGCGGAAGAGATCAAAACTCACAATCCTCAGCTTCACAGTGACCTGTTAGCCCTGCTCGACTTGCTGCAACAACATCAGGGAAACACCCTTTCGATCCAGTACGTCAGTCATCACCAGTTCAAACAGCAAACCCAGCTTAGCCAGGCCGTGATTCGCAGTGGGGAATGTTCCCCCTACGCGAATATCATCCTGAATGCTGGCGTGACCTTCTGAGGCCATGATGCACCCTTTATTGCAACTGCAAGGCATTGATAAATCTTTCCCGGGCGTGAAGGCGCTCTCCGGTGCGGCTCTGTCTGTTTATGCAGGCCGGGTAATGGCGCTGGTGGGCGAAAATGGCGCCGGGAAATCCACCATGATGAAGGTGATGACCGGCATCTACCCGCGTGATGCGGGCAGCATCAGCTGGTTGGGCAATGAAGTCTCCTTCAACGGCCCCAAAGCTTCGCAGGAAGCCGGCATCGGCATCATCCATCAGGAACTGAATCTGATCCCGCAGCTCAGCATTGCGGAAAACATCTTCCTTGGTCGCGAGTTTGTGAATGCGTTTGGCCGTATCCAGTGGAAGAAAATGCACGCGGAAGCCGACGTGCTGCTGAAAAGACTCAACTTGCGTTTCAGCAGCCACAAGCTGGTGGGCGATCTGTCGATTGGCGATCAGCAAATGGTCGAGATTGCTAAAGTCCTGAGTTATGAGTCGAAAGTGATCGTGATGGACGAACCAACCGATGCGCTGACCGACACCGAAACCGCTTCTTTGTTTCGCGTCATCCGCGAGCTGAAGGCGCAGGGATGTGGAATTGTCTATATCTCGCACCGGATGAAGGAAATTTTCGAAATCTGCGATGACGTGACCATCTTCCGTGATGGACAGTTTATTGCCGAGCGGACAGTGGAGAGTCTGAATGAGGATTCACTGATTGAAATGATGGTTGGCCGCAAGCTTGAAGAACAATACCCGCGCCTGAATAAAGCGCCTGGCGAGGTTCGCCTCAAAGTAGACCATCTCACCGGGCCTGGTGTTGACGACGTGAGCTTCACCCTGCGTAAAGGTGAAATTCTTGGCGTTGCCGGATTGATGGGTGCTGGCCGTACCGAATTAATGAAAGTGTTATACGGCGCAATGCCCCGCACCAGCGGAAGCGTGCACCTCGACGGTAAAGATGTCACCACGCGTTCGCCTGAAGAAGGGCTGAAAAACGGCATCGTCTATATCTCTGAAGACCGTAAACGCGATGGTCTGGTGCTGGGCATGTCGGTAAAAGAGAACATGTCTTTAACCGCGCTGGACTACTTCAGCCACAACGGCGGACGCCTGAAGCACGCTGAGGAGCAGTTGGCCGTTGGCGATTTCATTCAGCTGTTCAATGTGAAAACCCCGTCAATGGACCAGCCGATTGGGCTGCTGTCCGGCGGTAATCAGCAAAAAGTCGCCATCGCTCGCGGGCTGATGACCCGGCCAAAAGTGTTGATCCTCGATGAACCTACTCGCGGTGTAGACGTTGGGGCGAAGAAAGAAATTTATCAGTTAATCAACCAGTTCAAAGAAGAAGGGCTGAGCATCATACTCGTCTCCTCTGAAATGCCTGAAGTGCTGGGTATGAGCGACCGCGTGCTGGTGATGCATGAAGGCCGCCTGAGCGGTGACTTCCCAATTGAACAAGCCACGCAGGAAGTGTTAATGGCGGCGGCGGTAGGCAAGCAACATAGCGTGGAGCTAGCAAAACTATGAGTACCCAAACCCTTCGTGCCAACCGCATCTTCAGCAAAAGCTGGCTGCTGGAGCAAAAATCGCTGATTGCGTTGATTGTGCTGATCGCCATTGTGTCGAGCCTCAGTCCGAACTTCTTCACCGTGAACAACCTGTTCAATATCCTCCAGCAGACGTCGGTTAACGCCATTATGGCCGTGGGCATGACATTGGTGATCCTGACTTCAGGTATCGATCTCTCTGTCGGTTCCCTGCTGGCCTTAACCGGCGCGGTGGGTGCTTCGCTCGTTGGTCTGGAAGTGAATGCGTTAGTGGCCGTTGCGGGATCTCTGGCTCTTGGCGCAGCCATTGGCGCGCTGACCGGAACGATTGTCGCCAAAGGGAAGGTTCAGGCCTTTATTGCCACGCTGGTGATGATGCTGCTGCTGCGGGGTGTGACCATGGTTTATACCAACGGCAGCCCGGTGAACACCGGCTTTAATGACAATGCCGATCTGTTTGGCTGGTTCGGCATTGGCCGGCCGCTGGGCATTCCAACGCCGGTCTGGATTATGGCGATCGTCTTCTTCGCGGCCTGGTACATGCTGCATCACACTCGCCTGGGCCGTTATATCTACGCGCTGGGCGGCAACGAAGCGGCAACCCGTTTATCTGGTATCAGTGTCAGCCGCGTCAAAATTATCGTTTATGCGCTGTGCGGCATGCTGGCTGCGCTGGCTGGCACCATTGAAGTGGCTCGTCTCTCCTCGGCTCAGCCGACGGCGGGAACAGGCTATGAGCTGGATGCTATCGCCGCTGTGGTGCTTGGCGGCACCAGCCTGGCTGGCGGCAAAGGACGCATTATGGGCACGCTGATCGGTGCGCTGATCCTTGGCTTCCTTAATAACGGTTTGAATTTACTCGGTGTTTCGTCTTACTACCAAATGATCGTCAAAGCTGTGGTGATACTGCTGGCGGTGCTGGTAGATAACAAAAGCAGTAAATAACTCTCTCCTACAGGAATTTATGATGAAAATGAAATTGACTGCACTTGCTGTTCTGCTCGGCGTAACCGTCAGCGCTAACGCGCTGGCAAAAGACACCATCGCGCTGGTGGTTTCCACACTGAATAACCCGTTCTTCGTGTCTTTAAAAGACGGCGCGCAGAAAGAAGCGGACAAACTGGGCTACAACCTGGTGGTGCTGGATTCACAGAACAACCCGGCTAAAGAGCTGGCTAACGTGCAGGACCTGACCGTTCGCGGCACCAAATTGCTGCTGATCAACCCCACTGATTCTGACGCCGTGGGTAACGCCGTGAAGATGGCTAACCAGGCTAATATCCCGGTGATCACCCTCGACCGCGTGGCTTCACAGGGCAAAGTGGTGAGCCACGTTGCTTCTGATAACCGTTTCGGCGGTAAAATGGCCGGTGATTTCCTTGCCAAAAAACTGGGCGATAAAGCCAAAATCATTGAGCTGGCAGGCATTGCAGGAACCTCTGCTGCCCGTGAGCGTGGCGAAGGCTTCAAATCGGCTGCCGATGCGCACCATTTCCAGATCCTGGCCAGTCAGCCAGCTGATTTCGACCGCACCAAAGGTCTGAACGTGATGCAAAACCTGCTGACTGCGCACCCAGATGTGCAGGCCGTGTTTGCGCAAAACGATGAAATGGCGTTGGGTGCGATGCGTGCATTGCAAACCGCGGGTAAATCTGATGTTCTGGTGGTTGGCTTCGACGGCACCGCAGATGGCGTGAAGGCTGTTGAAGGCGGCAAGCTGGCCGCGACAGTCGCGCAGCAGCCAGAGCAGATCGGCGTTATCGGCGTGGATATCGCTGATAAAGTGCTGAAAGGCCAGAAGGTTCAGGCGATCAACCCGGTTGATCTGAAACTGGTCACCAAATAATTCAGCACGATCCGCGCCACCTCCTGCAGGTGGCGCCTTATTCTGGACGACACCCTGATGAAAACACCCGGCAAGCTGGCAGTCCTTGGCAGCATCAACGCAGATCATATCCTTAACCTGAACACTTTCCCTCGTCCCGGTGAAACGGTGATCGGCAAGCATTATCAAATCGCTTTCGGCGGCAAAGGGGCAAACCAGGCAGTCGCGGCCGGACGCAGCGGCGCTGATATCGCTTTTATCGCTTGTGTGGGTAAAGACGATATTGGTCAGCGCATTCGCGAACAGCTTAATGAAGACAAAATTGATGTCTCATCTGTAGAAGTCATTGCCGGTGACTCAACCGGCGTGGCGCTGATTTTCGTCAACGCCGAAGGTGAAAACAGTATCGCTATCCATTCCGGTGCCAACGCAGCATTGACGCCGGTAATCGTTGAGAAGCACCAGAAGACTATCGCTGAGGCTGGCGCGTTGCTGATGCAGCTTGAGTCGCCGCTTGAGAGCGTGCTGGCGGCGGCAAAAATTGCCCATCAGCATCAGACTAAAGTGATCCTCAATCCCGCCCCGGCAACCCCACTTTCGGATGAGCTGCTGGCGCTGGTGGATATGATCACCCCTAACGAAACCGAAGCCGAGATCCTGACTGGCATCCACATTGATAACGATCAGGATGCAGCACGTGCGGCGGCGGTTTTACATGATAAAGGCATTAGCAGCGTGCTGATCACGCTGGGAAGTCGCGGTGTGTGGCTTAGTGAACAAGGCCAGGGTCAGCGTATTGCTGGCTTTAAAGTCGAAGCCGTCGATACCATCGCCGCGGGCGATACCTTTAATGGTGCGCTGATTACCGCTCTACTGGAAGATCAACCCATGGCGCAGGCCGTGCGGTTTGCCCACGCAGCGGCCGCTATTTCAGTGACCCGTTCCGGCGCGCAGCCTTCGGTACCCTGGCGTAGCGAAACCGACAGCTTCTTGCAGCAGCAGGGGTAGCACTTGGCCACCATGAAAGATGTCGCAAGGCTGGCGGGAGTATCAACGTCAACCGTTTCACACGTCATCAATAACAACCGCTTTGTCAGTGACGCGGTGCGTGAAAAGGTGACAACGGCGATTTCTCAGCTCAACTACGCGCCTTCAGCCCTGGCCAGAAGCCTGAAACTTAATCAGACCCGCACGATTGGCATGCTGCTGACCGCCAGCAGCAACCCGTTCTATTCGGAAGTGGTGCGGGGTGTTGAGAGAAGTTGCTATGAGCGCGGCTACAGCCTGGTGCTGTGCAATACCGATGGCGATGAAAACCGCATGAACCGCAGTCTGGAGACGCTGCTGCAAAAGCGCGTCGATGGGCTCTTAATTATGTGTACCGAAAGTCACATCCCTTCGGTGGAGATCCTGACGCGTTATCCTTCTATTCCTTCAGTGATGATGGACTGGTCTCCCTTTGAAGGCGGCAGCGACATTATTCAGGATAACTCTCTGTTGGGCGGTGAAATGGCTACCCGACATCTCATCTCCCGTGGATATACGCGCATTGCTTGTATTGCCGGGCCTCAGGACAAAACGCCAGCGCGATTACGCCTTGAGGGATTTCATCAGGCGATGTCTCAGGCTGGCTTGTCCGTGCTGCCTGGCTACATCGTAAATGGCGATCTGGAATTTGAAGGTGGATACAACGCCATGAACCAACTGCTGGCGCTGAATCCTCTTCCGCAGGCCGTCTTTACCAGTAATGATGCGATGGCCGTCGGGGTTTATCATGCTTTGTATCAGGCTGGGTTGTCTGTGCCGCAGGACATTGCGGTGATCGGGTATGACGATATCGAGCTGGCTCGCTATATGACACCGCCTCTGACGACTATCCATCAGCCGAAAGATGAGCTGGGTGAGCTGGCCATTGATACGCTGCTGCACCGTCTGGCTGAGCCCGGTGGCAGCCAGCAACTGCTGGTGCTGACACCGGAACTGGTCGAGCGTGGTTCAGTCGGAGAGCTTTAAGCCGCTTTCTTCTTTTTTTCCCGGTTGCTGATCAGATGCCTTCCGTCGCCGGGTTTCAACATCATAAACACCAGCCCTGAGATCACCGTGACCACACCCATCGTCAGGAACGTGGCGTGGAAGTGCTGAACGGTGGTGCCATCAAAGTTTTCATAGAAGCGCAGCACTGCGGCACTGACGGCCACCCCAAAGCTGATCGCCAGCTGTTGGGTCACTGCCAGCATACTGTTGCCGCTGCTGGCATTCGCATCAGTCAGGTCCGCCAGGGTGATGGTGTTCATCGCCGTGAACTGTGTCGACATTCCCATCCCCAGAACAAACAGGGGCAGCAGCAGGACAATCAGGCCCATCTCCGGCGTCTGTAATGAGAAGCTGGCAATCAGCACGCCGATTATCACGCTAATCCATACCAAGGTTTTGCGGTAGCCAAACCAGCGCAGTACCTGAGTCACCATCGACTTCGCCATAATGGAACCCAGCGCAGTCGGTGCCATCATGCAGCCCGCCAGAATTGCAGAGTAGCCAAACCCAACTTGCAGCATCAGTGGCATCAGGAAAGGAATACAGCCAGTTCCGAGGCGTGAAGCGATGTTGCCCAGTATGCCAACCGAGAAGGTTCGGGTTTTAAACATAGGCAAAGGGATCAGCGGAGTTGGGTAGCGTCTTGCGTGCACTATATAAAGAAGGAGTAAAAGAACACCCCCCAACGTGACCGCCAGCGCGATGCTGGTTGCCACTATCTTCTCGCCAAACAGCTCAATGCCGCTTGAAAGCAGCACCAACCCAACCCCGAAGAGCAGAAAGCCCAGGAAATCGAAACGACGGCGTGGCGTGGTGAAATCCGGCATGTATTTGCGCGCATAGATAATTCCGGCAATCCCCATCGGGATGTTAATCAGGAAGATCCAGTGCCAGGTTGCATAGGTAACCAGCACGCCGCCCAGCATCGGCCCCAAAACCGGTCCAATCAGTCCCGGCATGGTGACAAAATTCAACACCGGTAGCAGCTCGCTCCTTGGATAAGCCCTTAACAGGGCAAGACGTGCAACGGGCATCATCATTGCGCCCCCCACACCTTGCACAACCCTGAAAGCAACCAGCGAGGTTAATGAACCTGAGAGTGCGCAGGCGAGAGAACCCAGGGTAAAGAGTGAGACAGCGACGATAAACACTTTACGGGTGCCGTAGCGATCGGCAAGCCAGCCACTGACAGGAATGAGCAGGGCAACAGTTAAGGTGTAGCTGATTACGGCGGATTGCATCGCCAGCGGAGAGCGGTTAAGACTTTGGGCTATAGCGGGGAGGGCGGTGTTCAGTATCGTGGCATCCAGCGCCTGCATAAAGAAGGCCATGGCAGCGATCCACGGAAGTCCGGCCATACTGCGCGCGGATTTTATCATTTAGCATCCTTTTTTGTGTTCAATGCTGGCAGGGGAAACCTGCAATGCCTAAAGAATAGCATCAGCTGACAGAGTTATATGAAGAGCAAAAGGGCTTTTAAACGGGGGCTTGCTGCAAAAAACAGCGTTAAAAGGGTGTTTTTTCGCCTTTTGGCGAAAAAAGAGGCGGTCAGATCTTTTTTGTTGAGAAACACTTGCGGCCTTCCAGAAATTCCCTATACTGCGCCTCCACTGACACGGAACAACGGCTTACGAGTCACCGGGTCAGAGGTTCAGGAAGCTGAATCGCCAGAGAAAAACTTCCCAAAAAGATGTTGACTCTGAAGGAGGAAAGCGTAATATACGCCACCTCGC
>NZ_JBAVTT010000041.1:0-22480 GCF_049696395.1 Erwinia sp. | reverse complement strand
AAGCGAGACAACGCTGCTTTAGCAGCGGCCCGCAGGGGAATAATCCTCTCTCGCCGACCAATTTAGAAAAGGCCAGCTTTCGAGCTGGCCTTTTTGCATCCTGCTGCCGACAGAGGATGAGAATCTCCGAAGGAGGTTTGAGCCGAGCAAAGCGAGACAACGCTGCTTTAGCAGCGGCCCGCAGGGGAATAATCCTCTCTCGCCGACCAATTTAGAAAAGGCCAGCTTTCGAGCTGGCCTTTTTGCATCCTGACGTCCACACCCTTTTTTGCCCTGTCGTTTTTTTTCCGTCTTTTGTCTCCGTTAAGAGACAGCTAACGCATTGTTAATTATCAACTTTACGTAACTTCGTTTACGGTGTCTCTAATCCACGACGGTGCCAACGCTGTATGTCGCTGATTAGCCACGACCAACAAGAAAGTACCACGGCAATCGGGAAAATAAATCGTCTATTTATCAATGTGATGGGTTTATTATCTGTGTTTTAAGAAAATCTGGCACGTCTCCTGCAATATCCTGACTGTAGATGCTCATTCCACTCCTTATGATTGCTAACGCTTCATAAACCCAGGAATGATGCAGAGCCCTTTACGGTACCTGTTGTCCACCCGCCAGTCTCGCTCACGCCTTACTGGAGTCCAAGGGACAATACGTTGAGTCAGGTACCAGCCAAATTGTCTTACCGACCTGATCTTTACACCTGCCAGTCTGGCAGGTGTTTTTTTTTGTCGGTAGCCAAACGACAGGCGTAAAAAAACCGGGCACAAGGCCCGGTTATCAATGGCTAAAGCGTTAAGGCGCGTTCTTAAGGGTCAGGAGCAACCCGTCACGCCGCATCTGTGCCGCTTCCTCTGGCTTGTGCTGACGATCCAGCGTGTCAGCCAGCCAGGCATAATCAAAGGCATCTGGACGCTGTTTAAGCGCCTCTTTGAACGCTTCGGCAGCCTGTTCCCACTCACCGTGCTTCATCAGCAACTGACCCAGCGTACTGTGCAACAGCGGCGTAGCGCCATGCTGCTTAATTTGCTGGCGCAGAGCTTTCTCAAGCTGCTCTGGGTTGCCGGTCTTCAGCCGCGGCATCAGCAGGATCAGACGTTCGTCATAAGCCTTCTTCAGGCCATCCAGCACGATTTGCTGCGCTGTCTCATGGTCATCACAGACAATCAGATGGTCCGCCATGGCCACCTGCAGGGCAGTTTCATTGCGCGTTTTACGGCTCTGATCCTGCCACCAACGTTTCAGCCCATCGCTACCCTGATCGGCCATGGCCTGGCTCATTAAGCCCAGCCAGGCTTCCTGTTGCAGCGCCAGACGATGTGCTTCATCAGAGACCTGGGATTTCTCCATTGCAGGCAGAATATCCAGCAGGGCGCTCCAGGCTCCGGTACGCACATAAGCCTGTTCGGCAAGACGCAGGACTTCAGGATGGCGAGGCGCAACTTCCAGCAGACGGTCAACACCATGGCGAGCCGCATGATCTTCATTACGTGCCAGCTGAACACGAACACGAGTGATCTCAACCGGAAGCTGATCGTTACCAGCCAGTTCAGCCGCACGTTCAAGATGCTGATTGGCGCGGATTTCGTCACCACGTTGCTGAGCAGCTTCAGCAGCCAGCAGGTAGTTCACGACAGGCTGCTCTGCATGATCAGCATTGCGTGACAGCAGCTTTTCAACCTGGCGATAATCGCCTTCCGCCAGTTTAACCAGCGCAGCATTGGTTTGCTTGCGTGCACGGTTACGTTTACGGCCCATAAACCAGCCACGGGTTCTGACGCCGGTACGTAACAGGCGGCGCAGCACCCATTCCACCACCAGGATCACGATCAGTGACAGGATCAGAATGATCGCTAAGCCGGTCACGCTGGTTTCAATATTCCAGCTATCGGTCTGGATCAGCACATAACCCTGGTGTCCGGCCAGCATTGGGCCCAGCACTACGCCCGCAATCAGCAGGAGAAACAGTATCAGGACTTTAAGCATGCTTATTCTCCCTGCTGCTGTTGCCCGGCACTTGGTTGTGCCAGCAGATTGCGCACGCGCGTTTGCATCAGTTTATCCAGCATTGGCTGGCTTTGCAGTGCATCCGGAACGTCCATCGAGACGCTTTGCTGGCTCAGATCGTCCAGCTGACTGAGGAACGCTTTCGTCGCTGGATCGTTAGTATCAAACCAGGCGCGAACCCAGGTCGACACCGTGTCGATAGACTGCTTATAGATTTGGTCCTGATGGCGTGGCACGGCCTGCGCGGCAATCAGCAGGCGTGAGCGGATATTTTCACGCAGATAGACATCCTGGTTTGGTGCCAGCAGCGGTTCCGCAGTGGTATCACGACGACGGATGGTGATGAAATCATCCATAAAGTTGTGCCAGCTTTTCACCAGATTCTGGCGCCACTCACGCAGAGAGGAAGAGAGCTCGCCACTGTCCTGATCCATCGGGCTGCCGTCGCTGTCATTGTCTGCCAGGCGCAGGTTATCAACCCCGTTCGACAGCTGATTCAGCTTGAGGATGATGCCGTCGTAATCCACCTGGCTGACTGCGGACAGTCCGCTAATGTCCTGAGTTAAGGCGCGTCGCACCTCGATCAGGCTCGGATCATTCATATCGGCCAGGCTCTGATCGGCACTCTTCAGCAGTGCCGCGGCGGTGGTGACATCCTGATCGCTCCAAAGCTTGCGGCCAGCCAGTTTCACCAGATAGTCCGCCTGAGCCAGCAGCCAGGTGTGGGCATCGTTGCCAGAAATAGTCGCGACTTTCTCTTTCAGCTCATCCAGCTGCTGGCTCAAGGCCGTTTGCTGCTGATGGGCGGTCTCTAACGCGCTGGTCTGCGTTGCCAGTTGCTGCACCAGCGTCTGTTTATCGCTGGTGGCCTGCTGCTGTAAGTCAGAAAGTTGATTCGCCAGCGTCTGGTTAGCCGCGGCCTGCTGTTGAGCCTGATGTTTACCATTTATGTAAAGTCCAACGCCTATCGCCAGCGCGATCGCTATAGCCAGAACGCCCAACGCCGTGCCGGTATTCTTCGGCTTGCGGGGGGGTTTTTGTTCTGCTGTAGTGGTCTCTACCGCTGGGGTGGTTTCTTCAACCATGGCGGAGGAATTTTTTTGTTCCGTCATTGTGGCACATCCCATATTTAAGTTTGTTGTAACGCTCGCAGCAACGCGTCGTTATCGGCACCATCGGCTACCTGAATGTCTCGCCAGCCCAGTTCCCTGGCGCGGGTAGCCAAACGATCACTGACGACAACCAGTCGACAGTGCAGAAGCCATTCCTCACGATCAATCTCGGGGAACAGCGAATAAAGCTGTTGCAGCATTTCGCCACTGGTCACCACCAGCGTATCAATCTGACGATCGCGCCAGCGCCGACCTTCAATTGCACCCTGATAGATCTTCGCACAACGTTGATAGCATTCAACAAACTGTACAGTAGCCCCGCGTGCTTGCAAGGTTTCTGCGAGCAGTTCACGCCCGCCGTTTCCCCTCAGGATCAGCGCTCGCTTGCCGGCAACCTGTTGCAAGGCCGGGAGTTGAATCAATATTTCGCTGGTTTCACGCTCATGCGGCCAGACGACATCAAGGCCGCTGGCCGCATGAAGCGCCAATGCCGTTGTCCGGCCAATAGCATAATAGTTCAAGCTGGCGGGCCATGGAGCATTGGCTCGCATCAGAGCAGGCTGCGCGTAGTGAATTGCCTGCTGCGAAAGAATAAAAACCAGGTCATCCGCCTGCAAATTGGCCAGATGGCCTGCCAGGCTGTCCAGATCGACGCCTGGCGTGAACTCTATCAGCGGCATCGACCAGGCCGCCCGTCCCTGCGTACGCAAACGGCTGACCAGCTCTTCGGCGGCCGGCGATGGGCGGGTGACCAGGATCGTCATTCGGGCGGATTTCCCTGGTAAACGTCCGCAAGGATTTCACGAGCGCCATTATTCAGCAGCTCTTCTGCCAGAGAGATGCCCATTTTTTCGGCCTCTGCTTTTGGCCCGCGACGTTCGCCCCGGATCATCGCAGTCCCGTCTGGCGAACCAACCAGGCCACGCAGCCAAAGTTCATCACCCTGCAACAGTGCGAAGCTCCCGATAGGCACCTGACAACCCCCTTCAAGACGGGTGTTCATTGCCCGCTCCGCTTTGACACGTACCGCAGTCTCTTCATCATTTAAGGCGGAGAGCAGCGCAATGGTCTGGGCATCAGCCAGGCGGCATTCAATGCCTACCGCGCCCTGGCCCACTGCAGGCAAGGACTCTTCAGCAGGCATGGCATGGCGAATACGCTCACCAAGGCCCAAACGCTTCAGCCCGGCAACGGCAAGGATGATTGCGTCATAGTCACCAGCATCCAGTTTTCCAAGACGCGTGCCCACGTTGCCGCGTAGCGAACGGATGACCAAATCTGGCCGACGTGCGCTTAGCTGGCACTGACGGCGCAGGCTCGATGTGCCGACTACCGCGCCCTGAGGCAAGGCATCAACAGAGTCATATTGATTAGAAACAAAGGCATCAAGCGGATCTTCACGCTCGCAGATCGTGACCAGTCCCAGTCCTTCAGGGAAGGCGATTGGCACATCTTTCATCGAATGAACGGCAATATCTGCGCGGTCTTCGAGCATCGCCTGTTCCAGTTCTTTCACGAATAATCCCTTGCCGCCGACCTTCGCCAGCGGTGTGTCCAGGATCACATCACCCTTGGTCACCATAGGAACCAATTCGACACGAAGCCCCGGATGGCAAGCCATCAGACGCTGTTGAACATAATGTGCCTGCCAAAGTGCAAGCGGACTTTGCCTGGTGGCAATTCTTAAAATTTTGTCTAACATGCTTCTTACCGTTTTGATCGCTCATTGATTATCCTATCATTGATACGGGAATGCTGTCAGTTTCCACGCTTTCAAACGGCGGCCAGCGGACGGATCACAGCATCTAAAACCAGGCGGATCGTAAAACGTGCTAAACTGTTGTGTAGCGCAACTTTCTTTACGGTCAATCTGCCAGGTGTTAGATTGATCACGTTTCCAGCAATAATTTGCCCGACTATTTTTAAATCAAGCGGCGGATTACGGAAACAGGGTTTTTGTAAGCACTGGGATAATCAGGCGAGACGTCTTGTACCTCTACATAGAGACACTGAAACAGAGACTGGATGCTATCAACCAGCTGCGCGTAGATCGCGCTCTGGCTGCTATGGGACCTTCGTTCCAACAGGTCTACAGTCTGCTGCCAACCTTATTACATTATCATCATCCGCTGATGCCGGGTTACCTCGAAGGTAACGTTCCACATGGCATCAGCTTTTACACGCCTGATGAAAGCCAAATTGATTATCTTAATGATTTAGAAGGAAAATCTGGATCATTCGCTGCCATTCCGCCGCACGGCGAACTGCCGATCACCGGCGTTTACTCCATGGGCAGCACCTCTTCCGTAGGACAAAACCTCACTTCCGACCTGGATATCTGGGTCTGTCACCAGTCCTGGCTGGATAATGAAGAGCGCCTGGCGCTGCAGAAAAAATGCACTCGTCTGCAGAAATGGTGTGCCTCAATGGGGGTTGAAGTCAGCTTCTTCCTGATTGATGAGAACCGTTTCCGCCATAACGAGAGCGGCAGCCTCGGTGGGGAAGATTGCGGTTCCACGCAGCATATCCTGTTGCTTGATGAGTTCTACCGCACCGCTGTTCGCCTGGCGGGCAAACGTATTCTGTGGAATATGGTGCCGGGAGAAGAGGAAGAGCATTACGACGACTATGTCATGTCACTGTATCAAAAGGGTGTGCTAACCCCGAACGAGTGGCTTGATTTGGGCGGGCTTGACACGCTTTCTGCCGAAGAGTATTTCGGTGCCAGCTTGTGGCAGCTGTATAAAAGTATCGACTCGCCTTATAAAGCCGTGCTGAAAACCCTGCTGCTGGAAGCTTACTCGTGGGAATACCCGAGTACTCAGCTGCTGGCGATGGACATCAAGCAGCGTCTGCACGACGGTGAAATCGTTTCTTACGGCCTTGATCCTTACTGCATGATGCTGGAAAGAGTGACGCATTACCTCACCAGCATTGACGATCATGCCCGTCTGGACCTGGTTCGCCGCTGCTTCTATTTGAAAGTTTGCGAAAAGCTGTCGGTTGATAACGGCAAGTCGGGCTGGCGACGTGAAATTCTTAACCAGTTGGTGACGGAGTGGGGTTGGGATGCGGATCGTATCTCGATGCTGGATAGCCGCGCCGACTGGAAAATTGAACGGGTGCGTGAAGCCCACAATGAGCTGCTGGATGCGATGATGCAGAGTTATCGCAATCTGATCCGCTTTGCGCGTCGCAACAACCTTAGCGTCAGCGCCAGTCCGCAGGATATCGGGGTATTAACCCGTAAGCTGTATGCCGCTTTCGAAGCGCTGCCAGGCAAAGTGACGCTGGTGAATCCGCAGATTTCGCCCGATCTCTCGGAATCGCATCTGACCTTTATTCATGTGCCGCATGGCCGTGCGAACCGTGCTGGCTGGTATCTCTATAACCAGTCGCCGGATATGCAGTCGATCATCAGCCATCAGCCGCTGGAATATAACCGTTACCTGAATAAGCTGGTGGCCTGGGCCTGGTTTAACGGCCTGCTGACCAGCAAAACTCGCCTGCACATTAAAGGCAATGAAATCTGCGACCTCGCAAGATTGCAGGAGTTGGTCGCTGACGTTTCGCACCACTTCCCGTTGCGGGTGCCGTCACCAACGCCGAAAGCACTCTACAGTCCTTGTGAAATTCGCCATCTGGCCATTATCGTTAACCTCGAATATGACCCGACAGCGGCATTCCGCAACCAGGTGGTGCATTTTGACTTCCGCAAGCTGGACGTGTTCAGCTTCGGTCAGCAACAGCAGTGCTTGATTGGCAGCATTGACCTGCTTTATCGTAACTCGTGGAATGAGGTGCGTACGCTGCACTTTAATGGCGAGCAGGCGATGATTGAAGGCTTGAAAACCATTCTCGGCAAAATGCATCAGGATGCTGCACCGCCAGATTCGGTAGAAGTGTTCTGCTACAGCCAGCATTTGCGTGGGTTAATCCGAACCCGTGTTCAGCAGTTGGTGTCGGAATGCATCGAGCTGCGCCTGTCCAGCACTCGTCTTGAACCTGGGCGTTTTAAAGCGGTTCGTGTTGCGGGCCAGACATGGGGACTGTTCTTTGAACGTCTGAGCGTGTCAGTTCAGAAGCTGGAAAATGCCGTCGAGTTCTACGGGGCTATCTCCAACAACAAATTACATGGCTTGTCGATCAAGGTAGAAACCGATCAGACGCGCCTGCCTGGCGTGGTGAATGGTTACGCCAGTGAAGGGATCATTCAGTTCTTCTTCGAAGATACCAAAGACGATTTCGGCTTTAATATCTACATTCTGGATGAAACCAACCGGGTAGAGATTTATCACCATTGTGAAGGCAGTAAAGAAGATCTGGTGCGCGATGTCAGTCGCTTCTACTCCTCTTCACACGATCGCTTTACCTACGGCTCAAGCTTTATCAACTTTAATCTGCCGCAGTTCTACCAGATCGTGAATGTTGACGGCCGTTTCCAGGTTATTCCTTTCCGCAGCCAGACGCTGGCCCAACTTTGTGCCACCGTCTCGGATAACGATCCGAACGGCGACTACGCTCAACGCTATCAAATGCATTGATGTCATGGCGGGATGCTTTCCGCCACTGACTGTGACATCGAATCAGCTTTTCCTGTTGCTTTTAGCACTTCACCTGCGATGATAGGCAACAAACAGGCCCCGATAACGAGCAGAATAAGCATGAACAAAATGATTTGCCGGATGGCGCTGGTGCTGGCTGTAGTCAGCCTGGCAGGGTGCGGACTGAAAGGACCTTTGTACTTCCCACCGCAGGAAAAGCCAACGCAGCAAACCACTGAGAGCACCACACCGACAACCGCGACGTCTCAGGATCAGCGTGCTGTCACGACGCCAGCTCAGAATGGAACGCAGAGCCAGCCTTCGACCACCGAACCGGAAACGCAAACGGCTCAGTAAACTATGACGCACTCGTTGGAGCCAAAAATGCAGTTCTCCAAAATGCACGGTCTGGGCAATGACTTTATGGTGGTCGATGCCGTGACGCAAAACGTCTATTTTTCTCCAGAATTGATCCGGCGTCTGGCGGATCGTCATCTGGGGATCGGCTTCGATCAGCTGTTGATCGTCGAACCGCCGTACGATCCCGATCTCGATTTCCATTACCGCATTTTCAATGCCGATGGCAGTGAAGTGGCTCAGTGTGGCAACGGAGCGCGCTGTTTTGCCCGTTTCGTGCGATTGAAAGGGCTGACCAACAAGAATGATATTCGCGTCAGCACCCAGACCGGCCGCATGGTGCTTAGCGTCACGCAGGATGAGCTGGTTTGCGTCAATATGGGCGAACCCAATTTCGAACCGCAGCAGGTTCCGTTCCGCGCCAATAAAGCCGAGAACCTTTATCTGATGCGCGTTGTCGAGCAGACGATCATGTGTGGTGTGGTCTCGATGGGCAATCCTCACTGCGTTCTGCAAGTGGACAGTGTGAAAACTGCCGCTGTCGAAAGCCTGGGGCCGATCCTGGAAAGTCACGACCGCTTCCCTGAACGCGTGAACGTCGGCTTTATGGAAGTGGTCAGCCGTGAACATATCCGCCTGCGCGTGTATGAGCGGGGCGCTGGTGAAACACAGGCTTGCGGTAGCGGAGCTTGTGCTGCTGTTGCCGTGGGCATCCAGCAGGCATTGCTGGCGGAAAAAGTACGAGTCGATCTGCCCGGCGGCAGCTTAAACATTGCCTGGAAAGGCCCGGGACACTCGCTGTATATGACCGGTCCAGCCACTCACGTTTATGACGGATTTATTCATTTATGAAAAATGTCGGAGAACAACAGGCGACCAGCGAAATACTGCTGGACGATCGAGCGGTCAGCGAGTTCCTGCTGCAAAATCCGGACTTCTTTATCCGTAATGCCCGCCAGGTTGAGCAGATGCTGGTGCCCCATCCAGTGCGCGGCACGGTCTCTCTGGTGGAGTGGCAGCTGGCACGTCAGCGTAACCACATCACTCAGTTAGAAGAAGAGATCACCCTGCTGATGGAGCAAGCCAGTGCTAATCAGCAGCTGTTTGATCGTCTGTTAGCCCTGCAGGCACGCCTTGCCGCAGCGGACAGCCTGCACGATATGTTGAATCGTCTGCATCGCTGGGCAAGAGAGCTGGGGCTGGCCGGTGCCAATGTGCGCCTGTTCAGTGAGAAATGGCGGATTGGCGCACCTTCTGACTTCACCCAGTTAGCGCTTTCTCGTCAGTCATTTGAATCGGTTCGTATTCAGCGGCTGGGTAAACAGCAACACTATCTGGGGAGCCTCAACGGTCCTGAGCTGTTGCTGCTGCTGCCTCAGGCCAAAGCGATTGGTTCTGTAGCCATGTCGCTGATGGGTGAGCAGGGCGATCTGGGCGTACTGATCTTCAGCAGCCGCGATACCCAGCATTATCAGTCAGGAATGGGAACCGTGCTGTTACAGCATCTCTCGCTGATGCTGCCTGACCTGCTGACGCGCTGGGTTGAACGCGCATGAGCAGCGACTCGCCTCTACAACCCGCCGTAGAGGGATTCCTGCGCTACCTGAAAGTAGAGCGCCAGCTCAGTCCGCTGACCCAAATCAATTACCAACGCCAGCTTGCCGCCTGCCTTGCTTTGCTCACCGAGATGAAGCTGACGGCCTGGGATAAGCTGGATGCGGCTCAGGTTCGTTCGCTGGCTGCCCGCAGTCGCCGTGGCGGCCTGAAGCCTGCCAGCCTGGCCTTACGTCTCTCTGCACTGCGCAGCTTCCTTGACTGGCAAATCAGTCAGGGCGTGCTGAAGGCCAATCCGGCGAAAGGCGTTGCCACGCCGCGCGCGCCGCGTCATCTGCCGAAAAATATCGATGTGGATGAAGTGAGCCAACTGCTGGATATCGATCTGAACGATCCGCTGGCCGTTCGCGACCGCGCAATGCTCGAGATCATGTACGGTGCCGGATTGCGTTTGTCAGAATTGGTAGGCATTGATACCGGCCATCTGGACTTAGCTTCGGGCGAAGTCTGGGTGGTAGGGAAAGGCTCTAAAGAGCGCCGCCTGCCGATTGGACGGACTGCCGTGCAATGGATGGAACACTGGCTGGAAATGCGTGACCTGTTCGCGCCGGAAGACCAGGCTGTTTTCCTCTCGAAATATGGCAAACGCATGTCGGCCCGCAATGTGCAGAAACGCTTTGCCGAGTGGGGCGTGAAGCAAGGTGTTTCCAGCCACATTCATCCGCATAAATTACGCCACTCATTTGCTACTCATATGCTGGAGTCCAGCGGCGATTTACGCGCTGTGCAAGAGTTGCTGGGGCATGCCAATCTCAGCACTACCCAGATTTATACCCATCTCGACTTCCAACACCTGGCCTCGGTTTACGATGCCGCCCATCCCCGTGCCAAACGAGGAAAATCCTGATGCACTTTTACCGACCGCTGCGACCCATTGCAGCGATGACCTTTGACCTGGACGACACCCTGTACGACAACTATCCGGTTATCCTGCGGACAACCGAAGAGTCGCACGCGTTTCTGCAGTCTTATCATCCCGCCTTAAATCACTTCAGCGTTGAGCATTATCAGCACCTGCGTGACAGCCTGCGGGAGCGGGAGCCGGACATTTATCATGATGTCAGCGAATGGCGCCGCCGCGCGGTAGAGCTTGCGATGCTCAATGCCGGTCTGACTCCGCGAGAATCTGATGAAGGTTCCCGTGCCGTTATGGAAAACTTCGCCCAGTGGCGCAGCAGGATTGAGGTGCCGGAAGAGACGCACCAGACGCTGGCGACCCTGGCAGAGCGCATTCCGCTGGTGGCGATCACCAACGGTAACGCTGAACCGCATCTGTTTGGCCTGGACAAGTACTTCCAGTTTATCCTGCGTGCCGGTCCTGATGGCCGTGCAAAGCCTTATGAAGACATGTATCACGTGGCTGCTGAAAAGCTGAATCTGCCGTTGGAGAGCATCCTGCATGTGGGTGACGATCTGACTACTGACGTAGCGGGTTCGGTGCGCTCCGGTATGCAGGCTTGCTGGATCAACCTGCGTGAAGGCAACCTGATGCACATCGCTGATTCCCGCCTGCTTCCCACGCTGGAAATTTCGCAGTTGGCATCGCTGACTGCGCTGATATAATAGACTGGTTAAATATCCAGTGGAGCGCGTGGCGCTCCCCCTTTCCTGACGGTGCTTATGGACGTTTCTGACCTGCTAGACAGCTTGAATGACAAACAACGCGCGGCCGTTGCTGCGCCGCGCAGTAACTTGCTGGTGCTGGCAGGCGCTGGCAGCGGCAAGACTCGCGTGCTGGTTCACCGTATCGCGTGGCTGATGGCCGTTGAAAACTGCTCCCCTTATTCGATCATGGCGGTGACCTTCACCAACAAGGCCGCGGCAGAAATGCGCCATCGTATCGAGCAGCTGATCGGCACCAGTCAGGGCGGCATGTGGATTGGCACCTTCCACGGTCTTGCGCACCGTTTGCTGCGTGCGCACCATCTGGATGCCAATCTGCCGCAGGACTTCCAGATCCTGGACAGTGAAGATCAGTTGCGCCTCCTGAAGCGCCTGATCAAAGCGATGAATCTGGATGACAAGCAGTGGCCCGCCCGTCAGGCGATGTGGTACATCAACGGCAAGAAAGACGAAGGGCTGCGCCCGAAGCATATCGAAAGCTACGGCAATCCGGTGGAGCAAACCTGGCTGCGTATCTATCAGGCTTATCAGGAAGCTTGCGATCGTGCCGGTCTGGTCGACTTTGCTGAACTGCTGCTGCGAGCCCACGAACTGTGGCTTAACAAACCGCATATTCTCAACCATTACCGCGAGCGCTTTACCAACGTGCTGGTGGACGAGTTCCAGGATACCAACAACATCCAGTACGCCTGGATCCGCATGCTGGCGGGTGACACCGGCAAGGTGATCATTGTTGGGGATGACGATCAGTCTATTTATGGCTGGCGTGGTGCGCAGGTTGAAAATATCCAGCGCTTCCTGACCGATTTCAAAGGGGCCGAGACTGTCCGTCTCGAACAAAACTATCGCTCCACCAATAACATTCTGAAAGCGGCCAACACACTGATCGCCAACAACAGTGGCCGGTTGGGGAAAGAGCTGTGGACCGACGGCAAAGACGGCGAGCCTATTTCGATTTACTGCGCCTTTAATGAGCTGGATGAAGCCCGCTTTGT
This sequence comes from Erwinia sp., assembly GCF_049696395.1. Taxonomy (GTDB): domain Bacteria; phylum Pseudomonadota; class Gammaproteobacteria; order Enterobacterales; family Enterobacteriaceae; genus Erwinia. Next base: position 10,231 of record NZ_JBAVTT010000041.1, on the reverse strand, counting down.
GGTGAACCGCATCAAGGTGTGGATGGAAAACGGCGGCGCGCTGAAAGACTGCGCGATTCTTTACCGCAGCAACGCCCAGTCGCGCGTGCTGGAAGAAGCCTTGCTACAAACCAGTATGCCTTACCGTATTTATGGCGGTCAGCGCTTCTTCGAGCGTCAGGAAATCAAAGATGCGTTGGCTTATCTGCGCATGATCTCCAACCGTAACGACGATGCGGCTTTTGAGCGTGTTGTGAATACGCCAACACGCGGCATTGGCGATCGTACGCTGGATGTGGTGCGCCAGACAGCCCGTGAACGTCAGCTGACCTTGTGGCAAAGCACCCGCGCGCTGTTGCAGGAAAAAGCGCTGGCTGGACGGGCGGCTTCAGCTCTCCAGCGCTTCACCGAGCTGGTGGATTCTCTGGCGCAGGAAACCAGTGAAATGCCGCTGCACGTGCAGACTGACCGGGTGATCAAAGATTCAGGTCTCTGGTTGATGTACGACCAGGAAAAGGGCGAAAAAGGCCAGGCACGAATTGAAAACCTTGAGGAGCTGGTTAACGCCACCAGGCAGTACAGCTATCAGGACGAAGACGAGGACTTGATGCCGCTGCAGGCTTTCCTGTCACACGCTGCGCTGGAAGCTGGTGAAGGTCAGGCCGACAAATGGCAGGATGCAGTACAACTGATGACCCTGCACGCGGCCAAAGGGTTGGAGTTTATTCAGGTCTTTATCGTCGGTATGGAAGAGGGCATGTTCCCCAGCCAGATGTCTCTTGAAGAAGGCGGCCGTTTAGAGGAAGAGCGCCGCCTGGCCTATGTAGGCGTCACGCGAGCGATGCAAAAACTGACGCTGACCTATGCTGAAACCCGCCGACTGTATGGCAAAGAGGTCAATCACCGGCCTTCCCGTTTTATCGGCGAACTGCCGGTAGACTGTGTCGAGGAAGTGCGTTTGCGAGCCAGCGTCAGCCGTCCGGTCAACCATCAGCGTATGGGCACGCCGTTGGCACAGAATGACAGCGGCTTTGCGCTGGGCCAGCGGGTTCGTCATGCCAAGTTTGGCGAAGGCACCATCGTTAACCTTGAAGGCAGCGGTGAACACAGCCGTCTTCAGGTGGCATTCCAGGGCCAGGGCATCAAATGGCTGGTTGCTGCATATGCCAGGCTTGAAACCGTTTAATCCCCTAAACGGGGCGATTTTAGTCGCCCCGTACTCCTTTCTGGTCCGGTTACCACTTGTCAATAATTGTTGCGTATTTATGCTGGCCGGGTTGTTGACGTCATTTTCAGCACAGCGTAACATGCGCGCACCATTACCCTAAGAGGACACTCGCCTTGGACACACCCAGTACATACTGGCTCATTGACCTGCAAATCAGGTACAACTCCTAAGGCTATCCTCTTCTGCTGATAGCCTTCGCGGTTGTTGGCGACCTCGCATTTCCCGTCGCTCTGAGTCAGATGCTGTTGCTGACTGAAACACTCTCGTTTCCTGTGTACAAGCGTATTGTCCCATTCTGTGACTGTGAATTGGGAGTACAGCTATGCTGAGCGCATTTAAACTGGATAACAGCCGCTTAACCCGCCTTGAGCTGGAAGAACCGAACGACGAGCTGTCCAGCTCCGTTTGGGTTGACCTGATCGAGCCGGAAGAAAATGAGCGTGACCGCGTCCAGAACGAGCTGGGCCAGAGCCTGGCCACTCGCCCTGAGCTGGAAGACATCGAGGCTTCGGCGCGTTTCTTCGAAGATGAAGACGGCCTGCATATCCACTCCTTTTTCTTTTATGAAGATGCGGATGACCACGCCGGAAACTCCACGGTGGCTTTCACCATTCGTGAAGGACGCCTGTATACGCTGCGCGAGCGTGAACTGCCTGCGTTTCGTCTTTACAGAATGCGTGCCCGTAATCAGATCCTGATCGACGGTAACGCTTACGAGCTGTTGCTGGATCTGTTCGAAACGAAAATTGAACAGCTGGCCGATGAGATCGAAAACATCTACAGCGATCTGGAAAAACTCAGCCGCGTGATTATGGAAGGTCAGCAGGGCGATGAGTTTGACGGTGCGCTGTCGACGCTGGCTGAACTGGAAGATATCGGTTGGAAGGTGCGTCTGTGTCTGATGGATACCCAGCGAGCGCTGAACTTCCTGGTACGCAAGGCGCGTTTACCGGGTAATCAGCTGGAGCAGGCCCGCGAAATTCTGCGAGATATCGAATCTCTGCTGCCGCACAACGAATCCCTGTTCCAGAAGGTTAACTTCCTGATGCAGGCGGCGATGGGCTTTATCAATATCGAACAGAACCGCATCATCAAGATCTTCTCAGTGGTCTCGGTGGTGTTCCTGCCGCCAACGCTGGTCGCTTCCAGCTACGGGATGAACTTCGAGTTTATGCCAGAGCTGAAATGGAGCTTTGGTTACCCAGGAGCGATTACGCTGATGATCCTGGCGGGGCTCGCGCCTTACGCCTACTTCAAGCGTAAAAACTGGCTGTAATCCTGGCTGCCTGAAAGAAAACCCCGCGAAAGCGGGGTTTTTTGTTTCAGGGCTCAGGCCAGACCCGGTTGCCTGCTTCGCTTCAGCGTCCACATCGCATCCAAAATAAACAGCGCCAGCGCCGCCCAGATAAAGCTGAAGGTCACCACTTTGTCTGGTGTCATCTGCTCGCCATAAAAGATCACGGCCAGCAGGAACATCAGGGTTGGGCCCAGATACTGGAAGAAGCCGACGGTAGAAAGGCGCAGTCGGCTACAGGCTGCGGTGAACAGCATCAGCGGAATGGTGGTGATGATCCCGGCGGACACCAGTAGCAGATTCAGCGTCAGCGGATTTTGGCTGAGGTGGCTGGTGCTGGAGTCGGCCACGCCAAACAGATAGACAGCGGCAACCGGCAGCAGCCAGCTGGTTTCGATCAGCATCCCGGTTTGCGCATCCACACCAATCTTTTTACGGATCAGGCCATAGGCTGAAAAGGTGATGGCCAGACCGATAGCGATGATCGGCACTGAGCCAAATTTCCACAGCTGGATCAGCACGCCACAGGCGGCGAGCACTACCGCCAGCCATTGCAGTCGTCGAAAACGCTCTTTCAAAAAGACCATCCCGACCACCACGTTCAGTAACGGATTGATGAAGTACCCCAAACTGGCTTCCAGAATATGGTTATTATTCACCGCCCAGATAAAGATCAGCCAGTTAGCGCAGATCACCGTGGCTGATACCGCCAGCATCAACACCTTTTTCGGCTGTTGCAGCATCAGCTTCATTTTGCCCCAGTTACGGCTAAGGCTGACCAGCAGCAGCATAAAGAAGAAGGACCAGATAACCCTGTGCGTCATGATTTCGCCCGGTGCTACCTGTTGAATCAGCTTGAAATAGGCTGGGGCGATACCCCAGATAAAGTAGGCGGCGAGGGCAAAAAATATCCCTTGCCTGGTTTGTTGCGCATCCATGAAAAAGGGCTCCGTGAGGGGTGTTTTTTTAATGTAGGGTCATTTATTCGGTTCATTGCACGCAAGGCAACGGCGACGTTTAGCCAGTCAGATAAGTCGCTGTGGCGCTGGCAATATAAAGGCCGGCGTCATTATGCAGCTCAACGCGCGCAACGGAGACTTTATTTCCCCCGCGCAGCAAACTGCTGGTGGCAATGAAACGTTCGCCGCGACCCGGTCGAAGATAATCGACCCGCAGATCGATGGTGCCCATGCGGGATAAGCGCTGGCGCAGCTCTTCTTCCGTAATACTCTCCTGCCGCGTTAGCGCACTGCTCACGCAGACCAGTCCGGCGGCCACATCCAGCACTGACGCAATCACGCCGCCATGCAAAATCTTTTGGGCCACATTGCCGACCAGCTGAGTCTGGTTGGCGAAGCTCAGTTCTGCATAATCGGGTTCCAGCCTGGCTAACTGCAGGCCCAACGCCTGGTTGAAAGGCATGTCATAAACAAAAATGTCACCGATCAGGCGGCGCGCGGCCTCCTGAGTCAGAGGGACTGCAGACGTCATGAGAATTCCTTTGCGGCAATGTCACTTTAATAAGAAAACGCCGGCCATTTCAGGCTCAGGCAGATTTGGAGTCTACTTTACAAAAACAGCGCTAATGCCACACCAGCTTTCTGTGTAGAATGGCGTGCTTTTTATCCACTTATCCTTTTTTTCGTTCTGGAGAACATTATGCCAATGCTGAGAGGATTGCTGGTTGCAGCCTTCCTGTTTCCCACGTTAGTTCTGGCACAAGAAGCCACGGTAACCGAGGTTCATGACCAGCCTGCCGTGCGTGGCAGTATCATTGCTAACCTGCTGGAAAAGCATGACAACCCTTTCGTTCTGTTCCCGTACGAAAGTAACTATGTTCTGTATACCGCCACCAGCAACATCAATAAAGAGGCAATTGATTCCTATAGCTGGAGCGATAAAGCCAAGCACGATGAAGTGAAATTCCAGCTTAGCCTGGCGTTCCCGCTGTGGCGTGGCATTTTGGGTGATAACTCGGTGCTGGCGGCCTCTTATACTCAGAACAACTGGTGGCAGCTTTCTAACCGTGGCGCATCTTCGCCGTTCCGTGAAACCGACTACCAGCCGCAGATCTTTTTAGGCTGGGCAACGGATTACACCTTTGCTGGCTGGACACTGCGCGACGTCGAAACCGGTCTGAATCATCAGTCTAACGGACGTTCAGAACCGACGTCCCGGAGCTGGAACCGGGTATATGCTCGTTTGATGGCGCAGAACGGTAACTGGATGGTGGAAGCCAAACCCTGGTACCGCCTCCCAGAAAATGAAAATAATGATGATAACCCGGATATCACTAAGTACATGGGGTATTATCGCCTGACCGTTGGCTATCAGTGGGGCGAGAGCATTTTCAGCGTGAAGAGCAACTATAACTGGAACAGCGGTTATGGCGGCGCGGAAATGGGCTGGAGCTACCCGATGACCAATCACGTTCGCTTCTACACTCAGGTGTTCAGCGGCTATGGTGAATCACTGATTGACTACAACCACCGCCAGACGCGAGTGGGTGTGGGCGTGATGTTGAACGACCTGTTTTAATGTTTTTGGGTGAGTGGCTACGGCCTCTCACCCCTCATCAGATTTGGGGAATACGTGTCTACGGCTGCAGTTATCACTCAGGAAGCGCTGGCGGAACAGGTACTGCAAGAGACCTTCGGCTACCAGCACTTTCGCCCAGGACAGCAATCCATCATTCAGGCTTCGCTGAACGGGCGTGACTGCCTGGTTGTTATGCCCACCGGCGGCGGTAAGTCGCTCTGTTATCAAATCCCTGCGCTGGTACAAGAAGGCCTGACCCTGGTCGTTTCTCCGCTGATCTCGCTGATGAAAGATCAGGTCGATCAGCTGCTGGCGAACGGCGTCTCTGCGGCTTGTCTGAATTCCACTCAAACGCGTGAAGAGCAGCAGGAAGTCATGGCTGGTTGTCGTACCGGTAAAGTGCGGCTGCTGTATATCGCGCCTGAACGCCTGATGATGGATAACTTCCTCGACAATTTGCTGCACTGGAATCCGGCCATGCTTGCGGTGGATGAAGCGCACTGTATTTCTCAATGGGGGCATGATTTCCGTCCCGAGTACGGCGCGCTTGGCAAATTACGTCAGCGCCTTCCTGATGTGCCCGTTATGGCACTGACGGCTACGGCTGATGAAACCACCCGTAATGATATTGCGCGCCTGCTGCAACTGGACGATCCGCTGATCCAAATCAGCAGTTTCGACCGTCCGAATATCCGCTACACCCTGGTGGAAAAATTCAAACCCACTGACCAGCTGATACGCTATGTGCAGGATCAACGGGGTAAGTGCGGCATCATTTACTGTAACAGCCGCGCGAAAGTAGAAGACACGGCCGCCAGGTTGCAAAGCCGCGGGCTGAGTGTCGGCGCTTATCACGCCGGGATGGACAATGCCCATCGTGCTCAGGTGCAGGAAGCTTTCCAGCGCGATGACCTGCAAATCGTTGTGGCTACCGTCGCTTTTGGCATGGGCATCAACAAGCCCAACGTGCGTTTTGTCGTGCACTTTGATATCCCGCGTAATATCGAGTCCTACTATCAGGAAACGGGCCGTGCCGGGCGTGATGGCCTGCCAGCCGAAGCTTTGATGCTCTACGATCCGGCTGATATGGCCTGGCTGCGCCGTTGCCTTGATGAGAAAGCGCCTGGCCCCCTGCAGGATATTGAACGGCATAAACTGAATGCGATGGGCGCCTTCGCGGAAGCGCAAACCTGTCGTCGTCTGGTGTTACTGAACTACTTCGGTGAAGGTCGCCAGCAGCCATGCGACAACTGTGACATCTGCCTTGATCCGCCACGCCGTTACGATGGCCTGGTAGAGGCGCAGAAAGCGTTGTCTGGTATTTACCGCGTTGGGCAGCGTTTCGGTATGGGCTACATTGTTGAAGTGCTGAGAGGCGCAAACAATCAGCGCATCCGCGATATGCAGCATGACAAGTTGCCAATTTATGGCATCGGCAAAGACCAGAGCCATGAACACTGGGTCAGCGTGCTGCGTCAGCTTATTCATCTGGGGCTGGTGACGCAAAATATCGCCATGCATTCCGCATTACAGCTCACGGAAGCTGCCCGGCCAGTATTAAGGGGCGAAGCCTCGCTGATGCTGGCGGTGCCAAGACTGGTGACGGTGAAAACCCGCAGCAGCAGCCAGAAATCCTACGGCGGGAATTACGATCGCAAGCTGTTCGCCAAGCTGCGGAAATTGCGTAAAGCGATCGCTGATGAGAATAACGTTCCGCCCTACGTGGTGTTTAACGATGCCTCGTTGATTGAAATGGCCGAGCAGATGCCGATCACCGCTTCAGAGATGCTGGGTGTCAACGGAGTAGGGCAGAAGAAGCTGGAGCGATTCGGTAAACCGTTTATGGTGATGATCAGAGATCACGTCGATGGTGAAGAGTAGCCTGATCCTGACGTTTGCCAAATTTCTGACGTAAGATTTTAGTTAACAGGCCGGGCTGGCTACCCGGCCTTTCAGCCTGGCAAATCAGGCAATGCGTCTGGCTGAGGCCAGCAGCGCGCCCACCGCCATAAACATCCCGCCGAAGGTTCTGTTCAACAACTTCATCTGCTTTGGCCCTTTAATCCAGCCAGCAATGCGTGTCGCTAAAGTGGCATAACCAATCATCACAATAATATCGACCACTACGGTCGTTACACCCAGCACAAGATACTGAATGGCCTGTGGCTGATGCGGAATGATGAACTGGGGGAACAACGCCGCAAGGAAAACAATGCTCTTCGGATTGGTCAGGTTAACCAACACCGCGCGCTTAAACAGTTTCCTGCGCGGCATCGCTTTCGCCACGGCGTGCAGATCAATCCCCCCGCCAGAGCGCCACTGTTGGATGCCAAGCCAGACCAGATAGGCCGCACCTGCCCATTTCAGGATCTCAAACGCCAGAACCGACTGGGAAAACAGTGCACCAAGCCCAATACCGACCAGCACAATGTGCAGCGACAGACCAACCTGCAGGCCAGAAATGGACGCGACCGCGCCACGATAGCCGTGGCTGATGCCGGTGCTCATGGTATTGATGGCGCCGGAACCTGGGGAAAGACTTAAGATGCTGGTAGTTAAAAGATAAGCCAGCCACCACTCGATGGTCATGGGTAACGCTCCCTGATAACGCAGAAGTGTGACACAATACGTCATTGTTTACGGTTGCGCTACGGGATGACGTAAGGTCTTTCGCGGCGGTTGAAGGGAGTGAGGGCTGAAGCCGATGACGAGTCCAAAAAACGGCTGGCCAACGCGTGAAAAGGCGTTTGCCGCTTTTGCTACAGGCCCGCTGCTGGATTTCTGGAAGCGCCGGGAAGAGGGCGAATTCACCGGTGTGGAAAACGTGGCGATCCGCTACGTCCGCTTCATCTCCGCGCAACACGATAAAGTTATTCTGCTGTGCCCAGGGCGCATTGAAAGCTACGTAAAGTACCCTGAACTGGCCTACGATCTGTTTCACTGCGGCTATGACGTGGTGATCATCGACCACCGTGGTCAGGGGCGATCTGGCCGTCTGCTACAGGATTCCCATCGCGGGCATGTAGAAGCGTTCGACCACTATGTTGAAGACCTGGAAACGCTGTATCAGAAGGAAATTGCCAGCCGCAATTATCGTCATCGCTATGCCCTCGCTCACTCAATGGGTGGCGCAATCCTGACGCTGATGCTGGCAAGGCAGCCAAAAGCTTTCGATGCGGTGGTGCTGGCCTCGCCGATGTTTGGCATCTATCTGCCGATGCCTGCCTGGATGGCAAACCATATTCTCAACTGGGCGGAGAAACGCCCGGCACTGCGCGATGGTTATGCCATGGGGACAGGGAAATGGCGTGCGCGCCCGTTTGGTATTAATGCACTGACCCACAGCCGTGAACGTTACCGGCGGAACCTGCGGTTTTACGCAGACGACCCGGGCCTGCGAGTTGGCGGGCCGACTTACCATTGGGTGCGTGAAGGGGTGCTTGCCGGGCAGAGTATTCTCGAGAAAGCGAAAGAAATTTCCACACCGTTACTGCTACTGCAGGCCGGTGCGGACAAGGTGGTGGATAACCGGGCCCAGGATTTATTCTGTCAGGCCATGACCACCGCAGGGAACCCTTGTGAAGGAGGAAAACCCTGGGTTATCGACGGCGCGCGTCATGAGATCTTATTTGAAAAAGACAGCATGCGTGCCGAAGCGCTGGACGCGATCGTCGCCTTTTTTTCCAGACATCCTTAATTGTGCACAACTCAGATATGACTCATTAGCGGGCAAGAAAACGTGCCCGATAACAGACAAACCAGAGGTTTTATGTACCCTATCGTTGCTTCCGATCTTGATGGCACGCTGTTGTCACCGGATCACCGTCTCTCTCCTTTTGCCCGTGAAACGCTGCAGTTGCTGACCCGCAAAGGGGTGAACTTCATTTTCGCCACCGGCCGCCACTATATTGATGTCGCTCAGATGCGTGACAGCCTGGGGATTGATGCTTATATGATCACCTCCAACGGTGCTCGTGTGCACAATACCGCTGGTGAGCTGGTGTTCAGCCACAACCTGGATGAAGACATTGCCAGTGAGCTGTTTGCGATGCACCACGACCATCAGGACATTTTCACCAATGTCTATCGCGATGAAGAGTGGTTCCTGAACCGCAACCGTCCTGAAGAGATGGATTTTTTCCGTGAGTCTGACTTCAACTATCAGATCTATCAGCCTGGGTCATTGCCCACCGACGGCATCAGCAAAGTGTTCTTTACCTGCGGTAAACCTGATCTGTTGATCCCACTGGAAGAGGCGCTGATTGCGCGCTGGGGCGATCGTGTTAACGTCAGCTTCTCTCTGCCGACCTGTCTGGAAGTGATGGCTGGTGGCGTGTCTAAAGGCCACGCGCTGGACGCCGTTTCACAGTCTCTGGGTTACAGCCTGAAAGACTGCATTTCGTTTGGTGACGGCATGAATGATAAAGAGATGCTGAGCATGGCCGGTAAAGGCTGCATCATGAGCAACTCTCATCAGCGCCTGAAGGATTTGTTGCCAGAGCTGGAAGTGATTGGCAGCAACGCAGATAACGCGGTACCTCACTATTTGCGCAAGATGTACAACGTTTAAGACGTTCATGACCGCCCCGCATCCGGGGCGGTAACGCTTTATTCAGCCAGCTTCAGCTGCTGTTTGTGTTTGTTTTCACTCAGCATAGTCAGCACCAGCAAGATCACCGCCAGCACACAGCCGCCAATCATGATGATGAAGCCGCCGTCCCAGCCAAAGTAATCCACGGTATAGCCCACAATCGCACTCGCTGCGACAGACCCACCCAGATAACCAAACAAACCGGTAAAGCCTGCTGCCGTACCCGCTGCTTTTTTCGGTGCCAGCTCTAAGGCATGCAAACCAATCAACATTACCGGGCCGTAAATCAGGAAGCCGATGACGATCATACAGGCCATATCAACTCCTGGATTCCCGGCGGGATTCATCCAGTAGATCACGGTGGCTATGGTCACCAGCACCATAAAGAACACGCCGGTAGCACCACGATTGCCCTTGAAGACTTTGTCTGACATCCAGCCGCACAGCAATGTACCCGGGATCCCGGCATACTCATAGAAGAAATAAGCCCAGGAGGATTTATCCAGTGCGAAGTGTTTCACCTCTTTCAGGTAAGTCGGGGACCAGTCGAGAATGCCGTAACGCAGCAGATAGACGAACACGTTCGCCAGCGCGATGTACC
>NZ_JBAVTT010000040.1:0-5525 GCF_049696395.1 Erwinia sp. | reverse complement strand
GAGTTGGTAGAGCGGGCGAAGTTTTTGTCAGGAAAACCTGTCGAGGTGATGCGCTTTCAGGCGCTGACTGCAGTAGATAAATATGATGGCATCTGGTGCTGCGCTTCGCTGCTTCATGTGCCAGAGAAGGAGCTGCCGGACGTTATGGCGCTGCTGGCAAGAGCGCTGAAACCTGGCGGGGTTTGGTATTTATCATTTAAGTATGGAACCGGCGAACGGGAGAAGGATGGCAGACGGTTTACTGATATGAATGAGGATCGGCTGCATGGAATTATTGCGGCTTTGGAGGGTGTTCAAGTGAAAGAGGCCTGGACGACTGGCGATCGACGGCCTGACCGTGATGATGTCTGGATTAATTGTCTGGTATTAAAGGCAATCTGAGGACTCCCGATGATGTCTTTTGACAAATGCAAACACTGCACCGGGAATTCAAAGTGAGAAAGGTCGAATGCCCTTTCTGGTCAACGCAGCCGTGATTTTAATTCATATGGACAACTACAACGTTAACCCCCACCAGCTGCCTTCACATCCGCAACATAAGAAGGCAAATCCCAGGTACCTCCAGCGCGGATATAACGGCACATGCCGGTGTTTGCTACGTTGCCCTGACGGAACGCTGTCCCATCCCATACCCAGCTTGCTGTGCTGACGCAATCGGCAATGCCCCGGCCTTTTTGTGCCAGTTCAATGGATCCGTTGCTGTAATCTGTTCCTGAGACGGTGACCAGTACCGGCGTTTCCGTCATCTTGCTGTCTGTTACCCAATAGCCGTAACCTTCGTTATAGGCTGCTCTCCAACAGAGTGAGCTGATAAGCACATGACTGGCATCCAATGGCGTAACGGTGGGCTCATCACCTTCAATGTTATTGCCACTGTCTTGGGGTGACTGAAGCTTTTCGCACTGATCGTCGCCTTTCAATGTGACGAATAACTTAGGTTTGATAGCAGCAAGTTCCGTTGGAGTCAGCGGGCGCGGTTCATCCTTACTCACTACTGCGGCCTGAATAACCGGTGCAGGCAATGCTGGCATTACACTGCTTTCCGGTTTATCTCCTTTCTTCGTCACTGCGCCTGGCGTGCCGATGCGTCCCTGAGCATCATCCATTTTCAACAGCACGGCGTAGGCACCGTCGTTGGAAAGGACAAAAGGAGCAGGGCCACCTTTGAACACCACTTGTCCACTGCCTTTTACGGCTTCAATGACCGAGCTAACCTGATCGTCCGATAGCTGCCATGCGTCATCAGCTTTCGCTTTAAGGGCTCCGGCAGACTTGTTGTTAATCCAAAGCGTCAGTTTTGGTTGAGGCGGCGTGACTTCAGACTGATCCTCAATCAGCACGACTTCGCCGGTGATTGCCGTATCAGGCCCGGCTTTTCGCGTCAGTAAAATCGAACCGCCCTTTCCTTCCTCATTGGCATAACCAGCAACGCGGCAAGTCAGCGTGTTATCGCAGGCCACTTCCCAGTCTTTATACTCAAACGCAACGCCACTTTCAGCCGCTATAACTGAAGTGCTGCAGGCAATAACACTGACCAGAATTGTTTTATAAAAAGGGTTCATTCCCACTCTCCATAAGGGTTAAGTCACGCAGTTTATTGAATTCTATTTATTACCGGCTCAACTTCCGCCACCAGCGTCAATAAGCACCACACCAAGCTGATCGGCTTCGTCTTCGATGGCGTCCACTATATTCTCTGACTCGGTGACTCCCTCAGATTCAATCTCAACAGTAAGTTGAGCAACCTCAATGCGATCGCCAAACAGCATTAAAGCCGCATCACCATGTTGTTTTGATGACCACTGAAGCCCCTGAACGGCAGGAAATGCCTGATGGATCGCCACCGCGTATTCCCGAGTGAAAATATATTGTTCGGCAGGCGAGTCCAGCAGTTGAGATCGTGTTACGCCCATTTTGCGTAACGTTTTAGGATTGAGATCGACAAGCTGAAGGTCGATAAGCGGTGTGATAACCGAATGAGCCATTCCTGCCAGCTTACCCAGATCGTAAGGTGCACCAGCAGAGTCAGACGGCAGATCGTGGAACAGCGTTTCCATCACCGCCACGCCAGTATTTTCACCGCCGTACAAAGTCGAGACGCCGTTACTCATTGGGCTGAAGCGGGAGTTCCCCTTTCCTGGGTTGAACTCCGCCGCGCGATAATCGGCTGAATGCACCCGATAAAAACGTTTGCCAGCAGGCCAGGTGACAAAGTTTACCTGCAGATTACTCTTGGGCTGACGTATCTTGCGGGCAATAACTTCCTTGTCATCGGCATCAGCCATGAACGGCTCCTTCTCTCTCAGCCTGCGCCGCTAACAGCACCTGTTTAGGTTGAGAAGCCAGAACATCTTTCGGCTTCTTACCGCCAAGCCAGCTGTTCTCAGAACCAAACCAGATGGCGAGCCCCCACGGAGTTTTCTTCTCGCCGAACAGGGAGATAACCTGCTTCACTACCGGAATTGGCCGGAAACCTTCATCTAACGCATATTCAGGGTAATTGTCTTTGCCTTGCAGTTGCAGGGCAAAAATACTGCCTGACGACTTCCAACGATTTGGCCCTGCGCTGGGATTACTGCTCTGGAAGTTTGCTTTCTCGGAGAGTTCACGCGCTGTCAGCCAGACTGAGTCCGCCAGGATACGGTCGTTCAGCTGTTCACGGCGCTGAGCATTTCGAGCGGCCCTTGCCTCTTTGCTTGTTTGTTGCTGGGATTCAGGGACGACGGCCAGCGATTTCATTCTACTCGAAGGTGTGCTCTTTTTAAGAGCGACTTCTGTCTGGCTTAACGAAGCCAGCACGGCACTAAGAGCGGCTTGCATCGCTACCTTCATCGTTTCATTGAACGCTGGGCTACGTGTTTTCGCGTTACCTAAATCAATGACTAAATATTCGGCATCGGCGTGGGTTTCCAGGCGGTGGAGCTGGTCGCCACTCAGGCTTCTCACATCTAAAGAGTGATCTTCACGCAGTGCGGAGTTGGCTTTCGACACCATCATTCACCTCGACTGACAGCAGGGTATATCGGTTATATTCATTATATATGAGATGAGTGATTTGTCGATAATCTGAGCAGGAGAGTGCTTGAATGGCGTTCACAGTCTTGTGATGTTCATGAATCTTGAACATCACAAGACTGTGAACAAGTGACGGGTTAAAACAGGACTTCCAGCCCATGTTTACGCACAATTGAGAGAAGCCTTAGCGACATACCGCCAGGGCGTTTAGCGCCTGTTTCCCACTTCTGTACGGTGGATACATTGGTATTCTGGTAACGGGCAAAGACAGGCTGATTGACGTTTAAATTTTCACGTATTTCTTTGGTTTCGGCAGGATGAAGCTCGGGTAAATCCTCCAAGCATGCGGCATCGAAACTACCCATAGTTTCCTGTGGAATGGCATCAATGGTGAACAATCCGGAAGCTGCGCTGTGAATGGCTTCGAGTGCACTATTCACAAAGATCATAACCACCAACCTTAAATATCAACATTTTGAGGTTGCAACATTCCCTTTAATAACTTGTATTCTTTAGGACGAGGTATCATCTGTAAAAAAGAGATAAATAAAAGAAATAGTAATATAGCTGAAAGGTACAGGAAAAAATGCACCCATAATGGGATTAGTTGCCCTTTGTATAATGATAAAAATAACAATGAAACGGAAATAAATAAAAACTGAAAGGAAAACAAACCTAAAATAGCATTATCTATCCAAAACTTTCTTCCTGTTCTAAAAACAAGCTCATTATTTTCCATTACTAAAAAAGCTCTGAATTTCTTGAAGAAACCCACTTGTATCGACTGTCTATTTAGCATATAAAGCTGCATTATAGCCTTTTGTATGGCTACATCTGAAATTCCTGTAATACGATATCCAACGATCCTCTCAATCTCATCTTTTAGACCATGACGGACTTCATCAGAAAGGTCATGGCTCTCCAGAATACGCTTCAGCTCGTTAGTTCTGGAGTTTCTGACATGATTAATGAATGCAATAATCGCACTTATCTTCCAAACTACTAAAGCTAATGGCCCAACGATAAATATAAAGAGAAAAACTTGTCTTATCTCTATAATGCCACTAGATAGCCCCATGTTTAATAGATTATCAAGAAAAACACATATTTTCATTATTTAGCTCCCTGCCAGGTTATCTACCAAACTATCAGGCTCCATATTAGGAATGTGGTAACCGTGATATAACATATTTTCTCAAATCCGTTTTCAAAATGTTGCATTTACACATGCATACAAAAACGAATTAGATGCAGACTATACAAGCAGCAATAGTTACTGTCGAAAAAAAATTTCTTAAACCGTGAGTCATGGTTTATTTATCCTCTAAGTTGGCTAATGGTGCCCTTACCTGATAGTGATGATCGCCAACCTGAAAATAATGTGAAAGCTTGCAGAGGCTGCATTACAGGCTTCAGATGCGGACGAATATAAATTTTTTCATATGTCAAACTCAGTTGCTCATCATCTTCCTGGTCAGCCTCCGGCTCATCAAACACCATTCGCAACATCACAGCTGAACCAATACTGAACAAAGCATCTCTTCATCGTTCTTCTTTTGTATGCCATAGATCCACGATGTAGATGGCATCATCGCGGAGCTCATAGTGGACCTCGTAATCATCGAACAGCGCTTTTCGAACTTCACGAGGTTCATATCGGGGCTGCAATATGCCAATAGCTGGATGCGCGGCAAGGCTTGCACTGCCGATTATCAAGCGGTCTAAAACGCCATCGGCATGCTGGCGGCTGTATTGAAGGGCAAATAGGTAGATACGTTCAAGGTCATCCTGAGCTTTAAGCGTCCAGTAAATTTCCATTTATCAGGTTTTTTTTAAGCGATTGGCAAATTCCATCATCTCTGAGTGGCTAACTACACGACCGGCATCTACATCGGCAAGACCAGCCTGGATGCTTTGGTGACGCCGCTCTCTTTCGGCCAGCATAGTGGTCAATGCTTCCTTGATAATCCAGCTTTTGGAACGATCCAATTCAGTAGCCAGATTTTCGACAGCAACAGCCAACTCAATGGGTATTTGTGCGCTGATGGTTTGTTTCGTAAGCGAACCCATAGGGATTACCTCGTTCAATAACATTTAATAACTCCTGTTAATTTAGCATGGGTTTGCTTATAAAAACATCACTTACCCGTTTACAGCCAGCCTCCAGGAAAGTGTTTCGACACCGTACCTTCAGGGCAGAAGTAGCAGCCAGAAACATTATGGGATGAAAAACAATAGGGGAAGGTCAGAAAGGTAAATACGGAAAGCAGTTCACAGGAAATGATGCGGAATCATACTGATTTCATTGACGTGGCGAGTTCTTTGCCTGGATTGCTGGCAAAAAAAAAGCCACCGAGAAGGTGACTTAGTTTTTCATACACTATGGTGCCGAAGGCCGGAATCGAACCGGCACGCCTCGCGGCGGTTGATTTTGAATCAACTGCGTCTACCGATTTCGCCACTTCGGCACTGAAGGGTATGCGGAAAACGTTGGGGATTATACCGTTACC
>NZ_JBAVTT010000039.1:0-17021 GCF_049696395.1 Erwinia sp. | reverse complement strand
GACTTTATCCGCCGTAATGGAGGCCATATTATTGCCCTGCTCAGGGCGCAGTACACACTGATTCTTGCCATAACCGCCAATCAACCCCGGATCTGTCGGACCATAAAGCGTGATGTTGGGGCGGTCCAGTGCAGCGGTGAGATGGCTCAATCCCGTATCCACTGAGACTACAGCTTTGGCCCCAGCCAGCGTGCGGGCAACTTGCTCAAGAGTCAGCTTAGGCAGGACTTCGACAAAACTAAACCCTTCGGCCAACCTGATGGCGCGCTGGTGTTCATGTTCAGCACCCCAGGGGAGTTTTATCTTCATCCCACTCTCTGCCAGTAATCCAATCAGCTCACGCCAGTGGCTTTCTGGCCAGTGTTTGGCATCACGCGTGGTCGCATGAAGAAACACCAGATACTGTCCGGAATCGGCTGGTGGCTCACTCAGGAAGTGGTCAGCAATGGCATAATCACCTTCGCTGTCCGGCAGAGCGTAACCCAGACTTTTAGCGAACAGCTCACGGGTTCGCTGCACGGCATGCTGCTTTTTGCTGATTTCGTGGCGTTGGTCATACCACCAGCTGGCGAAAGGTTCTCGCGCGCTTCGGCTGTCCTGACCGTGCTTAACGCCTTTAGCGATGCGCGTCACCAGAGCAGCACTTTTAATCAGCCCCTGCGCATCAATCACCAGATCATAGTGTCGTGACTGGACTTCTCGTTTGAACAGGAAGCGCTCTTCACGCACTTCACTGCCAAACCAGTGCTTACGCCAGCGGCGGATTGCAACGGGGATCACTTTATCCACGGCTGGATGCCAGGCAGGGATCTGAGCGAAGCCTTCCTCAACAACCCAGTCAAAGCGGATGCCAGGAATGGCTCGCATGGCATCGGTCAGCGCAGGAAGGGTGTGCAGCACGTCCCCCATTGAAGAGGTTTTAACTATCAGGACGTGCATGTTTTTTCCTCGTCATGCTCTAACAGGGCCGTCAGCTCGGCGATCACTCGATCAGGGTGAATATCGATAAGGCTCTGATGATACCCCTCTTCCGCATCCCCTTTACGGATCTTATGGTAGCCAGTGATCAGGCGGATGACTCGCGCCTTGTCAGACAGCGGTGGCGTAAAGTCAGGGCTGCTTGGACCATAGAGCGCGACAAGAGGACGATCCAGTGCGGCTGCAATGTGCATCAGACCGGAGTCGTTACTGACTACCGCGCGGCAATGAGCCAGCAAAATAACGGCTTGCTCCAACTGTGTCTCACCTGCCAGATTTCGGCAATGTTCACGCGAATCCGCTTGCAGGCTTTGCAGGATCTGTTCGCCGGTTTCTTTGTCCTTTGCCGACCCAAACAGGACAATTTGATAGCCACGATTGATCAGGCTTTGTGCCAGTTCAGCGTAGTGGTAATGCGGCCAGCGCTTGGCCGGGCCAAATTCCGCACCCGGACAAAAACCTATTGCCGGTCGTTCTGAAGATAAGCCAAACTCAGCCGCCGTTGTCAGCTTTTCCGCCTCATTGACCTGCAGTTTTGGCCACAACAGGGGCTGCGGCAATTGTGCGGCATGGGTAAAACGCTGTTTGTCGTAAGCCAGAGCCACGTAACGTTCGACCATCAGTGGCCACGCGGCTTTATCCAGCACCCGAACATCGTTCAAAAGCCCGTAGCGCATCTCTCCGCGCCAGCCGGTGCGGGTTTTGATATCAGCAAAGAACGGAACTAAAGCGGATTTGAAAGAGTTGGGCAGCACGTAAGCCCGATCGTAGCCTTTGCTGCGCAAGGCTTTGCCAAGACGACGGCGCTCGCCTAACTCCAGCGCGCCATGGCCCAGCGGCATCGCCAGCGCTTCGTTGACCTCTGGCATGCGTGACAACAGAGGACGGCACCATGCAGGTGCCATCACATCAATCACGGCGTCAGGTTCAGCGGCCTTCAGCGTGCGATAGAGACTTTGCGACATCATCATATCGCCAACCCAGGACGGGCCGATTACCAGAATTTTCATTGCCGGGCCCCGTTACGCCTTGCGGTTCAGCCATGCCATATAGTCAGCCACGCCTTCGGCAACTGTTTTGAACGGTTTGTCATAGCCCGCTGCCAGCAGATTAGTTTGATCGGCTTGCGTATAGGCCTGATAACGTCCCTTCAGTTTTTCAGGGAAAGGAATGTATTCGATTTCCCCTTTCTGGTGGAAGTTCAGCGCAGCATCAGCCACTTCCTGGAACGACTCGGCACGGCCCGTACCGCAGTTGAAGATGCCGGAGACATTATTTTCCCAGAACCACAGGTTCACAGACGCCACATCTTCTACGTAGATGAAATCACGCTTAAAGGTGTCGCTGCCTTCAAACAGCTTTGGATTTTCGCCGTTGGTCAACTGGGTATTCAGGTGGAAAGCAACGCTCGCCATACTGCCTTTATGGCCTTCACGCGGACCATAGACGTTGAAGTAGCGGAAACCACAAACCTGCGAACCCGCTTCCGGCAGGATCTGACGGACATAATGGTCGAACAGCATTTTGGAATAACCGTAGACGTTCAGCGGCTCTTCATACTGACGCTCTTCGATAAAGTTGTCGTTACGGCCGCCATAAGTGGCTGCGGAAGAGGCATACAGGAACGGAATTTCGTGCTCTAAGCAGTAGTGCAGTAACTCTTTGGAGTACTGATAGTTGTTGTCCATCATGTACTTGCCATCCCACTCGGTGGTGGCTGAGCAGGCACCTTCATGGAAGACCGCTTCCACATCGCCGAAGTCTTCATCGGCCAGAATGCTAATCAGGAAGTCTTCTTTGTCCATGTAATCGGCAATATTTAGATCGACCAGATTGACGAATTTGGTGCCGTCTTTCAGATTGTCGACGACCAGGATATCGGTATGGCCTTTCTCGTTAAGGGCTTTGATGATGTTGCTGCCGATAAGTCCTGCGCCGCCGGTGACGATAATCATGAGCATTAACCTTTAAAGAGGGGGGTGAAACGGGAGGTTTCACACGCTAATGCCTCTTATCATAACATCTGATGCGGCGTCAGGCAGCCAGATGACTCCGTAACGGAATGTAATTGTTGGAAGCTGGCGTTAATTATGCTGCGAAAATCACACTACACGATCTGTATCCTCGTCCCAATCCACTCCCTTCAGTAAGATATTCCGTTACTAAGCCTGTTTCGGAGTATGAAAATGTCATTGCCATTTTATCAGCAACTTACGCAACAATTACGGGAAGTAGAGGCTGAAGGGCTGTTTAAGTCTGAGCGGCTGATTACCTCTGCTCAACAGGCCAATATCGAACTGGCGGGCGGCGGGAAAGTCGTTAACTTCTGCGCGAATAATTATCTGGGGTTGGCTAACCATCCCGCGCTGATAGCCGCGGCGAAAGAAGGCATGGACAGCCATGGATTTGGCATGGCTTCGGTGCGTTTCATTTGCGGCACTCAGGACAGCCATAAAGAGCTGGAAAAACGGCTGGCTGAGTTTTTGGGGATGGAAGACGCGATTCTCTATTCCTCCTGCTTTGATGCGAACGGCGGTTTATTCGAAACGCTGCTTGGGCAGGAAGATGCGATCATTTCTGATGCCTTGAACCACGCTTCGATTATCGATGGCGTGCGGCTTTGCAAAGCTAAACGATATCGTTATGCCAATAACGATATGGCTGAGCTGGAAGCGCGACTGGAAGAGGCGAAAAGGGCAGGGGCTCGCCATATTATGATCGCCACCGACGGCGTTTTCTCTATGGATGGTGTGATTGCCAACCTGAAAGGCATTTGTGATCTGGCCGACAGCTACGGGGCTCTGGTGATGGTTGACGACTCCCATGCCGTTGGATTTGTAGGGGCAGGTGGTCGGGGAACTCACGAATACTGCGAAGTCATGGGGCGGGTCGATATCCTTACCGGGACGCTGGGCAAAGCGCTGGGCGGCGCTTCAGGGGGATACACAGCCGCCAGGAAAGAGGTGATTGAATGGCTTCGCCAGCGGTCGCGGCCTTATCTGTTCTCAAACTCACTGGCGCCGGCAATTGTAGCCGCCTCAATCCGGGTACTGGATATGCTGACGGAAGGCGATGGTTTGCGTCAGCGCCTGTGGGACAACGCGATGTTTTTCCGGGCCGAAATGACCAAAGCCGGATTTACCCTGGCCGGGGCCGATCACGCCATTATTCCGGTGATGCTTGGGGAAGCAAAAGTGGCTCAGGAGTTTTCACGGCTTTTGCAGCAGGAAGGCATTTACGTTACCGGCTTCTTCTATCCGGTTGTGCCAAAAGGGCAGGCAAGGATCCGCACGCAAATTTCTGCCGGACACAGCCATGAACAGCTAGTTCATGCGGTGGAAGCTTTCAGGCGGATTGGTAAAAAACTGGGCGTTATCGCCTGAAAGGAGCCGTGATGAAAGCATTAGCGAAACTGCGGGCGGAAGAAGGGATCTGGATGGTCAACGATGCGCCCATTCCTGAGCCCGGTCACAATGACCTGCTGATTAAAATCCGTAAAACCGCCATTTGCGGCACTGATGTACATATCTATAACTGGGATGAGTGGTCACAAAAAACCATCCCCGTACCGATGATTACCGGGCATGAATATGTTGGCGAAGTGGTTGGTATTGGCCAGGAAGTGAAGGGCTTTTCGCTTGGCGACCGGGTTTCCGGGGAAGGGCATATTACCTGCGGTCACTGCCGAAATTGTCGGGCAGGTAGAACGCATCTGTGCCGGAATACGGTGGGTGTTGGCGTGAACCGCCAGGGCTGTTTTGCGGAATATCTGGTGATCCCCGCGTTCAATGCGTTTCGTATTCCCGATAACATTTCGGATGAGCTAGCTGCGATCTTCGATCCCTTCGGCAATGCGGTTCATACCGCTCTCTCCTTTGATTTGGTCGGCGAGGATGTGCTGATTTCAGGCGCAGGTCCGATTGGCATCATGGCTGCGGCTATCTGCCGTCATGTGGGGGCCAGGCATGTGGTGATCACGGATGTTAACGACTATCGCCTCGAACTGGCCCGTAAGATGGGCGTGACCCGGGCTGTGAATGTCGGCCAGCAGAAGCTCGAAGAGGTGATGCACGAGCTGGGCATGACCGAAGGATTTGATGTGGGGCTGGAGATGTCCGGCGCACCGGCAGCGTTCCGAACCCTGTTAAGCGTGATGAATAACGGTGGGCGAATTGCTCTGCTGGGCATTCCCCCTTCAGAGATGTCGATTGACTGGAATCAGGTGATTTTCAAAGGGCTGTTTATCAAAGGGATTTATGGCCGGGAGATGTTCGAAACCTGGTACAAAATGGCCGCGCTGATCCAGTCAGGGCTGGATATCACGCCGATCATTACCCACAGATTCGGCATTGATGATTTTCAGGCTGGGTTTGATCAGATGCGTTCAGGGCAATCAGGCAAAGTGATTCTGGACTGGTAACTGATGTGCAGGGTCGGCAAGGTGCCGACCCTTTTTATAGCGCTACTTAAGCTTTTCCGCATCCGTCAGATAGCGAACTTTACGGGTGTAATCCTGGCCTTTAAAGGTTAAAGGCGTTTCAGCCGCCTGCAGATATTTTTGCCATTCAGAAAGCGGGAAGCCGCCATGGGCGCCCACCACTTCTTTCGGCACGACGGCGGTACTGCCACCAATCTTCTTCGAGACCGGCCAGTTCATCCAGTCACCAAGGTTTACCGTCTTCAGATCCAGCATATCCAGAAGTGCTGCCAGCGGTAGCTGATCGGTTGGTGGCTGCGAGTCATCCATTAATTCCCACGTATCCTGGAAAAGTGTCAACCAGAGTGGGCAAATGCGCTTCCACGTTTGACGTGTAGCGGCAAGAAATGCGCCGTTCACATGGTCGACGATAAAAGGCCTGACGCTGTTGCGATAGTAAGCCGGACGATTTTGTTCAGGCGCATTAGCCAGTTTGGCGATCATCTTGCCCTGGCGGAAGCTCGAGTAAATATGCCCGTCATGCATACGGATATCGGGCATTTTTAGCAGGTTGAGATCGGAATCGATCATCAAAACTCCGTCCGTTTTCGCCTGCAGGGGGGCCTGTAGTTTGATTAAGCGGCTGCGATAAATTTGTTTATACCGGTAGTTTTCTTCCCGCAGCGGCACCTCTAAGGTCACAACGCGGGTCTTAGCCGGTAGCTCACCAAACTGCTCCGCAGCTTGATCGGAGACGATCACGATCTCTTCAGCATCAGGTGCAAACCGCGAGGCAAACAGTGCGCTTAATGTGGCCTCTTCCACGAAGTCAGCGCCCGTACAGGGAATGACAATTGAAGTGACTGGCGTATTTCCCTGCACCTCTTTCTGCTGATACGAAAGATTATGGCGGGATCGGATGTAGCGGAACTGAGGATTCAGGAATTCAAACATGCGAAGAGTTTCCGTGTGACGCATTTTTCAAAATAGATCCCACGCCGGCGACATAATGCTCAATAGCATAGTGCGCTTTTACGTTGGCGTTGGCCTGTTGCAATAAGGTTGTGCGTTTATCCGCATCGAGATACAGCGTTTTCATCTGCTCAAACAAGGTATCCGTGTCGCCATAATCGAATAATAATCCCGTTTTATCCGGCGAAATTAGCTCGGCTGTGCCGGTGACTTTTGAGCCAATTACCGCGGTGTTCAGCAGCATGGCTTCCAGCACTACGCGCGGTAAGCCCTCGCTTTTGGATGCCAGAATAAACACATCAAGCGCGGCCAGATACTCTAACGCGTTGGGGCGAAAACCGGTAAAAATCACGCGATCCTGAATTCCCGCCTGAGCAGCCTGACGTTTCAACGCGGCTTCTTCCGGGCCTTCGCCCAGAATGACCATTCGCCAGTCAGCCTCGGGGAACTCCCCGGCAAATTTTGCCAGAGCCTGCAAAATATGGTGATTAGATTTGCGGGGGATCAACGATCCGATGCTACCGAAAACAAAGGTGCTGTTATCCAGCGCCAGTAACTGTTGTCGCATCGCGTCGCGTTCTGGCAAAGGTTGCCAGATGTCGATGGCATTGAAGACGGTAAAGCATTTTTCGGCGTTGACGCCATTGGTAATCAGCACCTCACGCACGCCATTAGAGACCGCAATGACGGCATCCGCGCGTTGGTTCACCATGTCTACCAGCTCGCGGTTCATGACGGGTTCAATCCTGCAATGCTGGACTAGCGTTACTGGCAAGTCTGCGGCAGCAAGATAGCCTTCAGCGTTAGATCCCGGCTGGTTATTCATGTAGAGCAAATCGATATGATGGCGAGCTATCGCCTGTCCGATGAGCCTGGCATTGGGCTTGATCCGCCAGAGCATATCTACCCAGCGCGTGGCTTTCAGTCTTAAAGTTCGATTGAAAAATACCAGCGATCTCAGCAGCTCTTTACTGATTTTTGCCCAGCGAGGCTGCTTGCGCTGCGGGATGAACATCACAGGAATGCTCAGTGCTTCCAGCACCTCTGCAATGGTGTCACCTTTACCGCGGCGGTAATTATGGTAGAAGCAGCAGCGGATATCGAACTGGCTGCGGTCAATGCGCTTTAACAGCTCGAGCATGCTGTTGGTGCCGCCACCCCATTCATTACCGGTATCCAGTAACAGAATTTTTTTACGCTGATCTTCCATGTGGCCGCGACTCTCTGGGCCTGCGCCCCTTCAATGAGGGGCGCAGCAGAAAAATTAAGGTTGGGTCCCGAGATCGAACTTCAACCCGCTAAAGTTAGTATCGATATAGCGCATACCTGCGCTGTTGCCAATACTTTCGGCAACCACGTTCAACGCGCGGGTTGCCGGGACCGGCTCAATCTTCACTGGACAGGTTTTCACGCCCCGGAACGGATTACGTAGTTTATCAACAGGTGGCAACGACTGATGGCCGTCGGATTGCGGCTCGTTCAGCAACTGACTCGGGCGTACCAGCGTGATATCTGCCGGCAGCGTTGGCAGCATTTCCTGTAACACCTTCACCGTGGTGGGATGCGGATGGCCGATGGCAATGGCTGAACCATTACGCTGTGCAAGACGTACGGCCCTGGTGAACTGTTTGCGAATATCCGCCTCGTTCTGGGTATCGTCCAGGAACACACGACGCTTCAGTACTTTGACACTGGTACCCGCAGCGGCGCGAGTAGACTGACTGTTGCCGATAGTCATGCTGTCCAGGAAATAGAAATTATAGTGATCCAGAACCTGCATCACTTTTTGCATCCCTGGCAGACTGGACGTCATTGCGCTGCCCATATGATTGTTCAGACCTACCGCATAAGGGACATCGGCCACGGCTTCACGGATAATGCGTTCAATTTCCGCACTGGACATGTCCGGGCGCAGGGTGTCTTTTTCCAGCGGTTGTTTGCTCAATGGCGCCATCGGCAGATGGATCAGCACTTCATGACCCAGCTGATGCGCTTTAGTCGCCATCTCGCGAGCGTGGGTGGCGTTAGGCAGTACCGCTACAGAAATGTTTTTCGGCATCTGCAAAACCTGATTCTCTTGTTTCGGACGATAGCCAAAATCATCAATGACGATAGAGAGTTTTCCGGCGTGTGCTGTGCAGGCCATCAGCAGGCCCGCCAGCACGCCACTCATTTTGCGGAGGTGTGACAAAAGTTATTTTCCTAACCACGGAAGTGGATTGACGGCCTGTCCCTGGCGTCGGATTTCGAAATAGAGTGAAGGCGTGCCCCGGCCGCCACTGGTCCCGACCAGTGCGATTGGCTGTCCTGCCTTAACCTGAGTTCCCACGCTCACCAATGCGCTTTGGTTGTAGCCGTAAAGGCTCATATCCCCTTTACCGTGCTCTACCACCACTACCAGGCCGTAGCCCTGTAGCCAGTCGGCCATCAGTACGCGGCCATCTGCAATGGCTTTCACCTCGGTGCCTTCAGGGGCATCAATCACCAGGCCTTTCCAGCGTAGCTCACCCTGCAGCTGTTCGCCGAAGCGGTGTTCAATCGTGCCGCGCACCGGCCATAAAGCCTGACCGGATGGACGGCCTAACCCGCCGGTTCGCGCCATCAGAGAACGCTCGCCTTCGGTGGTTTTGTAAGTTGTCCCTTTGCTCTTCGCCTGAGCCTGACGCTGGCGGACCTTTTCAGCCTCGCGCGCTTCTTTCTCTGCTCTGGCTTTGGCTTCCCGTTCCGCCTTCGCTATTTTGTCTCGCAGGCGGCTTTCGTTTTCCCGCATATCGACCAGCAAAGCCTGATCTTTTTCGAGTGAGGACTCCAGCGTGATCAGCGTTTTCTTGCGGGCTACTCGCGCCCCTTCCAGCTTCTGCTGTTGCGACTGTTGCTGTTCCAGCAAGGATTTCTGCTGAGCCTGTTTATCCACCAGGGAGGCTTTCTGGGCTGAAAGGTCGCTGCGGGTCTTTTTCAGGTCATCGATTGATTTTTGCCGGGCATCGTTCAGGTAGCCGAAATAGGACAGGATGCGTTCACTGCGCTGGCTCTCTTCTCCGCTCAGGACCAGCTGTACTCCGCTGTGTTGCCCCTGACGGAAAGCCGCGTCCAGTTGCTCGCCAAGCAGTTTCTCCTGGCTGGCTTGCTGAGCCTGAAGCTTGCTGATAGACGCGGTCAAAGAGGAAATATCTTTATTCAGCCCGGTGAGGGTGATTTGAGTTTCACGCAGCTGGCGACTGGCCTGAGCAATGATTTTTTCCTGGCTGGTCAGCTGGGCTAAAAGTTTGCCGCGCTGCTGTTTTTGCTGCAGAACGCTTTTCTCTTTTGCCGCGATATCCTGCTGCAGGCTTGAGAGCTGCGTCTTGTTATCATCGGCGGCGGCGCTGGCAAAAGACGACAGCAAAAGACCGGCGCAAAGTACGCTGGCAGACAGGGTGAACACCTGAGATCGCAACAGAACGCCGGTGGCCGATCCGTTACCCTGGGTTCGTAAATATGAAACTGACGCTTTTTCCCTCATAGGACAGGATTATTCCACGATGAACAGCAGCTTACCAGCCATCTGTCCCGGCTTTTGCATTTCCAGCAGTGACAGCATTGCCTGAAACCGCTCCGCGAGCAGGCGATCCTCCGGGGAAGTCAGGGGCAGATTTGCACAACAAATAACCGCTCAGGATTGCAGCGAACTCAAGCTGACACGGGCATTTACACTTAAGGCAATTTTTTTTGGGAATCTGCCTCAGAAAACGCAACTCTGACGGCTTCATGACTGTACATGACAACACTGGCAGGTATACTCAGAAGCCTTGTTTTAGCTTATTAACCCTTTCGGGAGTTGTTACCCCTCATGCAAGATATTATGCAGTTCGCAGGCAGCCACACCATTCTTAGTCTGGCGTGGGTTGTCCTGTTGGTTTTGGTGATCGTGACTACCGTTAAGGGTATGTTTTCCAAGATAAAAACGATTAGCCGCGGTGAAGCAACCCGTTTAATTAATAAAGAAGAAGCCGTGGTGGTCGATGTGCGTGGGCGTGATGACTACCGTAAAGGCCATATCTCCAATGCCATCAACGTGCTGGCCGCTGACATTAAAAAAGGCAGCTTTGGCGAATTAGAGAAGCATAAAGCCCAACCCATTATCGTGGTTTGTGCCAACGGCACATCCGCTGCAGAACCCGCTGCTCAACTGAACGCTGCCGGTTTTGAAAACGTGTCTGTGCTGAAAGATGGCGTCTCCGGCTGGAGTGGTGAAAACCTGCCGCTGGTGCGTGGTAAGTAAGACTCAGGCAGTGATGCGCAGCACTTTGTTGGCTGTGAAGACCAGTTCGCGCTAAAGGGCTTTTCTGGCCTCGACCTGCTACTTAAATAAGACGGGCGAGTGGCGAATAACGGATTATTAACCAATAGGATTACGTAACATGTCAGAGCAAAACAACACCGAGATGGCTTTTCAAATCCAGCGTATTTACACCAAGGATATCTCTTTCGAAGCGCCTAACGCGCCTCAGGTTTTCCAGAAAGAGTGGGAACCAGAAGTGAAACTGGATTTGGATACCGCTTCAAGCCAGCTGGCAGACGATGTTTATGAAGTCGTGCTGCGCGTAACCGTAACGGCTACCGTAGGTGAAGATACTGCGTTCCTGTGTGAAGTTCAGCAGGCAGGTATTTTCTCTATCTCCGGCATCGAAGGCAACCAGATGGCACATTGTCTGGGCGCATACGCGCCGAACATCCTGTTCCCGTATGCTCGCGAATGCATCACCAGCCTGGTTTCACGCGGCACCTTCCCGCAGCTTAACCTGGCGCCAGTGAATTTTGACGCGCTGTTCATGAACTATCTGCAGCAGTCGAACGAAGGCGCCGCTCCTCAACAGGATGCATAATGCCTCACGCTAACGCTTCAATGAGCGTCCTCGGTGCCGGATCTTACGGCACCGCTTTAGCCATCACGCTGGCCCGTAACGGGCACAACGTGGTGTTGTGGGGACATAACCCACACCATCAGGCTCAGCTTCAGGCTGACCGCTGTAATGTGGCTTTCCTGCCCGATGTTCCTTTCCCTGATTCGTTGAGCCTTGAAACCGATTTGGCCAGTGCTATTGCTGCCAGTCGCGATCTGCTGGTGGTCGTTCCCAGCCATGTGTTCGGCGATGTTTTACAGCAAATCAAACCCTATCTGCGTGCTGATTCCCGAATTGTCTGGGCCACGAAAGGTCTGGAGAAAGAGACGGGGCGTCTGCTGCAGGATGTTGCGCGTGAGATCCTCGGCCCGGATATTCCGCTGGCGGTGATTTCAGGCCCGACCTTCGCCAAAGAGTTGGCTGCTGGTCTGCCTACGGCGATTGCCCTGGCGGCAACGGATGCCGACTTTGCAAATGACTTACAAACGCTGCTGCATTGCGGTAAAAGCTTCCGTGTTTACAACAACCCGGACTTTACTGGCGTCCAGCTCGGCGGCGCAGTGAAAAACGTTATCGCTATTGGCGCAGGTATTTCGGATGGGATTGGCTTTGGTGCTAATGCCCGTACCGCGTTAATCACTCGTGGCCTGGCAGAAATGACCCGTTTGGGGACAGCCCTTGGCGCCGATCCAACCACCTTCATGGGCATGGCTGGATTGGGTGATTTGGTCCTGACCTGTACCGATAATCAGTCACGTAACCGTCGCTTCGGCATGATGCTGGGGCAGGGAATTGACGTGGAAACGGCGCAAAATACCATTGGTCAGGTAGTGGAAGGTTTCCGAAATACGAAAGAGGTTAAGGCTCTGGCTGCGCGTTGCGGCGTGGAGATGCCCATAACCGAGCAAATTTATCAGGTTCTGTATTGCGAAAAAAATGCGCGAGAGGCAGCATTGAGCTTACTTGGGCGCACAAGGAAAGACGAAAACAGCGCCAGTTGAGAAAGGGATGCAAACTGATATAGCGTGCTGGGCCAACGCCGGGCGCTATTTTTTGATGTGGAGAGAGCAATGCCGTGTGTAGAACCTGAACTGGTCTGGGATTATATCAAAGCGGAAGCGCGAGCTCTGGCTGACTGCGAACCGATGCTGGCCAGTTTTTACCACGCAACGCTGCTCAAGCACGATGACCTGGGAAGTGCGCTGAGCTACATGCTCGCCAATAAGCTGGCCAATCCGATCATGCCTGCCATCGCTATCCGTGAAATCGTGCAGGAAGCGTATAAGCAAGACCCTTCGATGATCCAGTCGGCTGCCTGTGATATTCAGGCTGTCCGTCAGCGCGACCCGGCGATCGACAAATACTCGACTCCTTTGCTGTACCTGAAAGGCTTTCACGCCTTACAGGCTTATCGCATCGGTCACTGGTTGTGGAATGAAGGGCGTCGCGCGCTGGCTGTTTATCTTCAGAACGAAGTGTCGGTCTCTTTTGCTGTGGATATTCATCCGGCAGCCAAAATTGGCCGCGGGATCATGCTCGACCACGCCACCGGCATTGTGATCGGCGAAACGGCAGTCATCGAAGACGACGTCTCAATCCTGCAATCGGTCACACTCGGCGGTACTGGTAAAACCAGCGGCGACCGTCATCCTAAAATTCGGGAAGGGGTGATGATTGGAGCCGGGGCAAAAATCCTCGGCAATATCGAAGTGGGACGCGGTGCGAAGATTGGTGCCGGTTCAGTGGTTCTGCAACCTGTTCCCCCTCACACCACCGCTGCTGGCGTACCTGCACGTATCGTGGGTAAGCCGAGCAGTGATAAGCCTTCGATGGAAATGGACCAGCATTTTAACGGCACGGTTCCAGGCTTCGAATTTGGCGACGGGATCTGACGCCTACGCCTTCACCACTGCGCCAGCATAATCCAGCTGGCGCCACGCTTCATACACCACCACTGAAACGGCATTAGACAAATTCATGCTGCGGCTGTCTGGCTGCATCGGAATGCGGATCTTCTGCTGTGCTGGCAGCGCATTCAGAATGTCTGCTGGCAATCCTCGTGTTTCCGGGCCAAACAACAAGTAATCACCCGGCTGATAACTCACCGCGCTGTGCGCTGGCGTGCCTTTCGTGGTTAGCGCAAACAGCCGTTGTGGCGCTTCTGCAGACAGAAACGCGGCGTAATCAGCGTGGTGTTTGATGGCGGTGAACTCATGGTAATCAAGGCCGGCACGGCGCAGACGCTTATCATCCCAGGCAAAGCCCAGCGGCTCAATCAAATGCAGTTGAAAGCCAGTATTGGCGCAAAGGCGGATGATATTCCCGGTATTGGGGGGGATTTCAGGTTCAAATAAAACGATATTCAGCATCGACGACGGCCCTCATTAGCGAGGGCCGTAGCATAGCAAAAAATCAGGCTTTGCTGGAATAGAGCGGAAGCCAGATTGTCAGACGCAGACCACCCAACGGGCTGTCATCCGCTTTGACCCAGCCATGGTGCTGCTGAATAGCGGTATCAACAATCGCCAGACCCAATCCGGTTCCACCTGATTCGCGGTCACGAGCCTCATCCGTGCGGTAGAAAGGCCGGAAAATCTGCTCGCGATCCTCAGCACTAACGCCTGGGCCATCATCATCTACGTGGATGGTAATGCCCTGTTTATCAACAGAAAAACTGACGTCGATTTTGGAATAAGAGTAACGCAACGCATTCCTGACGATATTCTCCAGCGCACTGTCCAACGCACTCGGGTTACCGTACAACGGCCAGGGTCCTGGCGGATAAGGCACTTCCAGCGTTTTGCCCATCTGTTCAGCTTCGAACTTCGCATCATCCAGCACGCCAGACCAGAGTTGGTTAGCTTTCATCGCTTCACTGACCAGCGCATTTTTGTGCTGAGTACGGGAGAGAACCAGCAGGTCGTTAATCATGCCATCAAGCCGCTGTGCTTCCATTTCGATGCGCTGCAGCTCTTTGCCTTCGCCCTGACGGCGGCGCATTAAAGCGGTTGCCAGTTGCAGGCGAGTCAATGGCGTGCGGAGCTCGTGTGAGATATCCGACAGCAGACGTTGCTGACCGGTCATCATTCTTTCCAGAGCGCTAACCATCTGGTTGAAGCTGGCACCGGCGGCCTGGAACTCCTGCGGACCGGCTTCCAGTTCAGGGCGCTGGCGCAGATTACCGGCAGCCACATCATCGGCAGCATGTTTGAGCTTACGGGCCGGTTTGGCGAGACTCCAGGCCAGCCAAAGCAGGAGTGGCGAGCTGATCAGCATGGTCACAATCAGCAAGAGCAGCGGGCGATCAAACAACAGGTTGATAAAGTCCAGCTGTGAGCTGCCCGCCGGGCGGATCAGGTAAAGCTGGTAATTATCTTCGCCGTCGCGCACCGAGAAGGGGCCAACCATCTCAACGCGGCCGTATTTCTTTTTCTGCGGATGATCGGAGTTATCAGACTGGCCGATAAAATTACGGATCACCTGCATTTCGTTATGCTGTGCGCCGATCACGCGACCTTCACTGGTGACCAGTAAAAGCCGTTGACCTGGCGGAGCCCATTTGTCGGTAGCGCGAAACAATCTGCGCCACCACATCAGGTCGTTGGGCGGATCTTGCATCAGTTCCGCTTCAACGTGTTGTTCAATCATGGTGCCCTGACGCTGCTCATTATCCAGCAGCGGCGTCATTTGACGGGTATCCAGCTTTGGCACCATTAAAACCAGCATCAACACCAGTGCCAGGGTCAGCCAGAAAATGGCGAAGATGCGGGTGGTCAGGCTTGAAATCATGTAGCGGAAACCATCAGATAGCCGCGGCCACGCAGTGTTTTAAACCACGGATGGCCATCTTTGCGGTCCGGCAGTTTCCGGCGCAGGTTGGAGATATGCATATCGATCGCCCGATCGAATGGCGTTAAGCGTTTTCCCAGGACTTCCTGGCTCAGATGTTCGCGGGACACTACCTGACCAAGGTGCTGGGCAAGCAGGTACAGCAGGGTGAACTCTGTCCCGGTCAAATCCAGCGTCAGATCGTCGAAACTCGCTTCCTGGCGACCAGGGTTCAGGCGCAGGTGATCGACTTCCAGCGTAGGTGAGCTGTTATCGTGCTGCTGTTGCTGCTCGCTCCAGTTTGAACGGCGTAAAATAGCGCGTATACGAGCCACCAGTTCACGATCGTTAAACGGCTTAGGCAAGTAGTCATCTGCACCCAGTTCCAGGCCCAGAACGCGATCCAGCTCGCTTCCGCGCGCAGTCAACATGATGACCGGCGTTTGGTGTTGCTGACGCAATTCTTTCAGGGTGTCGATACCGTTTTTCTTCGGCATCATAACGTCGAGCAGTAAGAGATCTATCGTGTTATCAATCAGGGTGAGTGCCTGTTCGCCGTCACCGGCAACCAGGACGTCAAACCCTTCCATTTCAAGTAATTCTTTCAGCAGCGAAGTCAATTCGCGGTCATCGTCAACCAACAGGATTTTATTCATTTTTATTGCCCTCCGCAGGCAAAATACCGTGAACGAATGCTGTCATTCCATGACTTTACGTAGTTTTACACCGGCTGACGCATGTTTGCAGCGGGCGCCGTAGACTGGCTCTCGTTGAATCGAAAATGGAAACCAACCTGGGAGTTAACGATGCGCAAAGTTACCGCCGTCGTTGTGGTTCCGGCGCTGATAATCAGTTTCTCCGCCGCCTGTTCTGCAGCAGTGACGACGACTGACGAGATGCATCAAGACAACGCGGCGACACGCAGTATGACGCAAATTCCGCAGAGTCACATGTTTGATGGCATCAATCTCACCGAACAGCAGCGTCAACAGATGCGAGATTTGATGCAACAGGCGCGTCATGACCGTTCTTCCATAAGTATTAACGATTTAGAACAACTGCACGAGAAGATTATTGCAGATAAATTTGACGAAGCGGCCTACAAAGCTCAGCTGGATAAGATTGCACAGGAGGAAGTTGCGCGACAGGTAGAAATAGCCCGCGTACGCAACCAGATGTACCACCTGTTAACGCCAGCCCAGCAGGACGTTTTGAACGAGAAACACCAGCAGCGCATGAGTGAAATGCGCAAGCTAACGAACATGCAGCAGGCTTCATCGCTGCAGGCAGTGAGTAGTACCGGCAGTAACCAGTAACATAGTATCCCTGTTTTTCCTTGCCATAGACACCATCCCTGTCTTCCCCGCCATGATGGCGGGGCTTTTTTTTGCCTGAAATCCAGTATACTTACGCACTCAACTTAGGGGGAGTGTGGCATGGATCAACACTACGCACGTCTGGTGAACAGAGCCGCTTTGGCCGCCACGACGTTGGCTTCGGTACTGCTGTTGGTGAAGATTTTTGCCTGGTGGTACACCGGTTCGGTGAGCCTGCTGGCAGCGCTTGTGGATTCCCTCGTTGATATCGCCGCTTCTCTGACCAATCTTTTTGTGGTCCGTTACTCTCTTCAGCCTGCTGACAGGGAGCATACCTTTGGTCACGGCAAGGCCGAATCGCTGGCTGCTCTGGCCCAAAGCATGTTTATCTCCGGCTCCGCGCTGTTTCTGTTCCTCACTGGTTTACAACATCTGGCAACCCCCAATGAAATGCGCGGTCCCTTAATCGGTATCGTGGTGACATTGGTTGCCCTGTTTTCTACCCTGGTGTTGGTGGCGTTCCAGCGGTGGGTGGTCAAGCGTACTCGCAGCGTGGCTATCCGTGCCGATATGCTTCATTACCAGTCCGATGTGATTATGAACGGGGCGATTCTGCTGGCGTTGGGG
>NZ_JBAVTT010000038.1:0-38952 GCF_049696395.1 Erwinia sp. | reverse complement strand
TATTTTTTACGTCCGGAGACGTTGATATCAATCCTGCGAGTGCCCACACAGATTGTCTGATAAATTGTTAAAGAGCGTTGCGGTAAGTGCCTTAGCGCCTTACTGCGAGGTGGCGTATATTACGCTTCCCTCCTTCAGAGTCAACATCTTTTTGGGAAGTTTTTCTCTGGCGATTCAGCTTCCTGAACCTCTGACCCGGTGACTCGTAAGCCGTTGTTCCGTGTCAGTGGAGGCGCAGTATAGGGAATTTCTGGGAACTGACAAGGGCTAATTGCAAAAAAACATTCAACTGCTCACTTTTTATGCCAAACCGACGAATTACGAGCTTTTATGACTACTTATTAAACAAAAATGGGCCCGAAGGCCCATTTTTGTTTACGACAGCTATTACTGCTGAGCCACAATGGCTCCTTCTTTTACGTCCATTTCGATCGTTTTACCCGGAACCAGTGCACCAGACAGTATCTGCTGCGCCAGCGGGTTCTCGATCTGCTGCTGAATAGCACGCTTCAGCGGACGAGCTCCGTATACCGGGTCATAACCATTTTCAGCCAGCATATGCAGCGCGGCATCAGAGAGATGTAACTCGTATCCGCGATCGGCCAACCGATCGTACAGCCGCTGCAGCTGAATCTTGGCTATAGAAGCAATGTGCTGCTCACCCAACGGATGGAAGACCACCAGCTCATCTATACGGTTAATGAACTCCGGACGGAAGTGCTGACCTACAACCGTCATGACTACCTCTTTCATTTCCGGATAGCTTAGCGCGCCAAACCGTTCCTGAATCAGATCTGAGCCCAGGTTAGAAGTCATGATCACCACCGTATTACGGAAGTCGACCGTTCTACCCTGCCCATCCGTCAGACGTCCATCATCCAGAACCTGCAATAAGATGTTGAAGACATCAGGGTGCGCCTTCTCCACTTCATCCAGCAGGATCACAGAGTATGGCCGGCGACGTACTGCTTCAGTCAGGTAACCACCCTCTTCATATCCGACATAACCTGGAGGCGCACCAACCAGACGTGAGACCGAGTGCTTCTCCATAAACTCAGACATATCGAGGCGCACCATCGCATCGTCACTGTCGAACATAAAGTTAGCCAGCGCTTTGCACAGCTCGGTTTTACCCACACCTGTCGGGCCCAGGAACAGGAACGAACCAATCGGGCGATTTGGATCGGCCAGACCAGCACGACTACGGCGGATAGCATTCGATACCGCTTCGACAGCTTCATTCTGTCCAATCACGCGCTTATGCAGATCCTGCTCCATACGCAGTAACTTATCCCGCTCCCCTTCCATCATCCTGTCGACAGGGATCCCGGTCCAGCGAGCCAGCACATCGGCAATTTCAACTTCGGTCACGCGATTACGCAACAGTCGCATGGTTTTGCCTTCCGACTGCGTTGCCAAAGCCAGCTGTTTTTCCAGCTCAGGGATTTTCCCGTACTGCAGTTCAGACATCTGCGCCAGATCGCCAAGACGTCGAGCCTGCTCCATCGCCAGCTTCGCCTGTTCCAACTCGGCTTTAATAGTCTGAGTGCCAGAAAGAGAAGCCTTCTCAGATTTCCACTCTTCTTCCAGCTCAGAGTACTCACGCTCTTTCTGGTTCAGCTCATCTTCCAGCATAGAGAGCCGTTTGAGGCTGGCATCGTCCGTCTCTTTCTTCAGAGCCTGCTGCTCCAGCTTCAGCTGGATGATACGGCGGTCCAGACGATCCAGAGATTCAGGTTTCGAATCAATCTGCATACGAATACTGGAACCCGCTTCATCAATCAGGTCGATAGCTTTATCGGGCAACTGGCGGTCTGCAATATAACGATGAGACAACGTTGCCGCAGCCACGATTGCCGGATCGGTAATCTGCACATGGTGGTGAAGCTCATAACGCTCTTTCAAACCACGCAGGATCGCAATGGTATCTTCTACTGTTGGCTCAGCCACAAACACTTTCTGGAAGCGGCGCTCCAGAGCAGCATCTTTTTCAATATACTGACGATACTCATCAAGAGTAGTCGCACCCACACAGTGAAGTTCACCACGAGCCAGAGCAGGCTTCAACATGTTGCCGGCATCCATCGCGCCGTCTGCTTTACCTGCGCCAACCATGGTATGCAGTTCATCAATAAACAGAATGACATTGCCTTCCTGTTTAGAGAGGTCATTCAGCACGGCTTTCAGACGCTCTTCGAACTCACCGCGATATTTCGCACCGGCCACCAGCGCACCCATATCAAGAGAAAGCACCCGGCGCCCTTTCAGACCTTCAGGCACTTCTCCATTAATGATTCGCTGGGCAAGCCCTTCGACAATAGCGGTTTTACCCACGCCAGGTTCACCGATCAGAACCGGGTTGTTTTTGGTACGGCGTTGCAGAACCTGAATGGTGCGACGGATCTCTTCGTCACGCCCAATCACTGGGTCCAGTTTGCCGGACTCAGCACGCTCGGTCAGGTCGATGGTGTATTTATTCAGTGCCTGGCGCTGATCTTCAGCCCCTTGATCGTTCACGTTTTCGCCTCCACGCATTTGGTCAATTGCCTTGCTCAGTTTGTCGCCAGTCACGCCAGCAGATTTCAGAAGATCGGCCAGCGAACCGCGCGACTCAAGAGCAGCCAGAACAAACAGTTCGGATGAAATGAAATTATCAGCACGTTTTTGAGCCAGCTTGTCACAAAGATTCAGAACACGAACCAGGTCCGCCGAAGGCTGAACATCGCCCTCCGTTCCTTCCACCTGTGGCAGACGGCCAATAGCCTGTTCAACACTGCTGCGCAGAGCAGCGGTATCAACACCGGCTGTGGTAAGTAAAGGACGAACGGATCCGCCTTCCTGAGTCAGTAATGCACTCATTAAGTGGAGAGGTTCGATAAATTGATTGTCGCGACCCAGGGCTAAAGACTGGGCATCGGCGAGAGCAAGCTGGAATTTGTTAGTAAGACGATCCAGACGCATAATTCCCCCATTCAGGTCAAATTGCTACTGGAGATTAAATGAGGTCATCCCTCAAATTTTCAAGTTTAATGACCCAAATATTTTGGTGAAATATACATCAATCTGGACCGTCTTATGGCGCTAGGTTATATCAGCCAGATCAAACTTGCCAGACGGCCGGTGACGCCATCGCGTCGAAAGGAGAAGAATTCGGTTGGATTAGAAAGGGTACAAAGCCCGCCACCCGTGATGTGGCGCACTCCGCTGCAGACTAAACGCTCTCTGGCAAGTTGCCAAATATCCGCATAATATTTTTCACCGACAGGCCGGAAAGCCCCGCCACTGTGCATTTTTTGCGCTAAAAAGGCATCCCGAACCTCAGGACCCACCTCAAAAGCCGCTGGCCCGATAGCCGGACCAAGCCAGACTTGTATCTCTTCAGGTGGGGCAATAAAAGCTGCCAGCGTTGATTCCAATACACCCTGGCAAAGACCTCGCCAGCCTGCATGTGCCGCCGCCACTTCTTTGCCGTCTGAAGAACAAAAAAGAACCGGCAAACAATCTGCTGTCATCACCGCACAAGGCACTCCGCGCTGACGAGTATAAACAGCATCAGCCCGCAAAGAGCCCGGTTGGTCGCCCGTCAGGTGAAGCACTTCAGTACCGTGAACTTGTTCAAGCCAGACTGGCATTGCAGGCAGCTCGCCCAGATCAACCAGACGCTGACGATTAGTCTGCACATGCAGAGAATTATCCCCCACGTGCGCGCCAAGATTCAGTGAGTTCCACGGCGGGCAGCTTACGCCACCCGTTCGGGTTGAGCTGCATGCCCGCACATTGGCAGGCCGCGTCCAGTCAGGCGTGATCAGGCTCATTACCAGTCCAACTGATCCTTGAACTCGGCGGTATCCGCTTTCATCTCTGCAATCAAGTCGACCATATCCTGAGGTAACGGCGCATGCCATTCCATTTCTATGCCGCTGATCGGATGGTACAGGCGCAGCATGGTGGCATGCAGAGCCTGACGATCAAACTTACGCAACATAGCAATAAAGGATTCAGACGCCCCTTTCGGCGGACGTGGACGGCCACCGTATAACTGATCGCCCACCAGCGGATGGTTAATGTGCGCCATATGCACACGGATCTGGTGAGTACGGCCTGTTTCCAGACGCAGACGCAAACGCGTATGTACCCGGAAATGTTCCATGATGCGGTAATGCGTGGTGGCTGGTTTACCCGTAGGGTGAACGGCCATATGCGTACGCTTGGTGGAGTGACGGCTGATAGGCTCGTCAACCGTGCCGCCAGCCGTCATTTTACCGATAGCAACCGCTTCATATTCGCGGGTGATTTCTCTTAACTGCAAAGATTCCACCAGATGCGTTTGCGCAGGAACGGTTTTCGCCACGACCATCAGACCCGTTGTGTCTTTATCGAGACGATGAACAATACCAGCACGTGGCACGTCAGCGATGGCCGGGAAGTGATGCAGCAGGGCATTCAGCACGGTTCCATCAGGATTACCGGCACCAGGATGGACAACCAGACCGCGTGGTTTGTTGATGACCAGAATATCTTCATCTTCATAAACGATGTCTAAAGGAATGTCCTGCGCTTCCCAGCGTGCTTCTTCTTCAATTTCGGCATCAATAGCGATTTGTTCGCTACCGAGCACTTTTTCTTTCGGTTTGTCGATGATTACGCCATTGACGGTGACGCGACGGTCGAGAATCCACTCTTTTATGCGAGATCGAGAATAATCAGGGAACAATTCGGCCAAAGCCTGATCTAAGCGTTGTCCGAGTTGCGATTCGGATACCGTTGCGTTGAGTTTTACTTGTTGTGCCATATAAACAGCTTCTTCGTTAACGTTGGGTTTTCACGGCGATGCCGTTTAATATAATGTGCTATTGTACCTGGTCACTATCGGGAGCTACACGGACAGCTTCCTGAATAACACTCTGAGGATAATCAAATCGTCATGACGCGTATGAAATATCTGGTGGCTGCAGCCACGTTGAGCCTGGCATTGGCGGGTTGTTCCGGTTCGAAGGAAACAGTACCTGACAATCCACCGGCTGAAATCTATGCCACAGCCCAGCAAAAACTGCAGGACGGTAACTTTAAAGGAGCAATAACGCAACTGGAAGCGCTTGATAACCGCTATCCGTTCGGCCCTTACTCCCAGCAAGTTCAGCTAGACTTGATCTACGCTTACTACAAAAATGCCGATTTGCCGCTGGCGCAGGCCGCAATTGACCGCTTCATGCGTCTGAATCCAACCCACCCGAATATTGATTACGTGATTTATATGCGTGGTCTGACGGATATGGCGCTGGACGATAGCGCACTGCAGGGCTTTTTCGGCATCGACCGCTCTGACCGCGATCCGACGCATGCGCGTGACGCCTTCCATGACTTCTCTCAGCTGCTGCGCGGTTACCCGAACAGTCAATATGCAACAGATGCAAGAAAGCGTCTGGTGTATCTGAAAGATCGTCTGGCAAAATATGAATTATCCGTTGCTCAATTCTACACTAAGCGTGAGGCTTATGTCGCAGTAGTTAACCGTGTTGAGCAAATGATGAAAGATTATCCAGACACTCAGGCTACGCGCACGGCACTGCCGCTGATGGAAAATGCTTACCGTCATCTGCAGTTAACAGCCGAAGCGGATAAAGTCGCTAAATTGATTGCGGCAAATCAGGCTTAAGCGTTGAAAACGAAAAATGGCAGCCAGTGGCTGCCATTTTTTTTGCTCAGAATACCTGCGATTTGGCCGGTTCCCTTCTGAGTTATCCAGTCAATAATGCCCGCTAAAAACCGCCCCGACAACCCCCATTTAAGCATTTCCCCTCCTACTTCACAGATTTTCCCACCTTGACAAAAAGTGACAAAAAAACGTGATGTGAATCACGCATTAACCGCTTTTTCAGGGTATGCTGGACCTACATTCGACGGAAATGACAGAGAGGTAAGCACTATGGTTCTGAACATTACCAGCAAGCACATGGAAATCACTCCGGCTATCCGCCAACATGTCGAAGACCGTCTCGCCAAGCTCGAAAAATGGCAAACTGACCTGATAAAACCCCATATCGTTCTTTCAAAGGAGCCGAAGGAATTTGTCGCTGATGCCACGATCAATACGCCCAATGGCCCTCTGGTGGCCAGCGCGAAACATGCTGATATGTACACGGCTATCAACGATCTGATCGGAAAACTGGAACGCCAGCTGAACAAGGTTCAGCACAAAGGTGAAGCGCGCCGCGCCAGTGCCAGTGTCAAAGACCTAAGCGTCATCGATCAGGAATAAACGTCAAAAAGAAGATAACGCGCCCCAGGGCGCGTTTTTTATTGACAGAGAGAAATTGCAGCGGTTACTTTAAACGCTCTTCAGTTCCGGATACCACAATGAAAAAACGGCCGTTCTTCTTCGCATTCTTTTTTACCTTCCCCTGACTTGGGAGGCAATTCGTCGTGTAAGAATGAATGCGAAGACGAACTACAAAGCCTCCCAAGCGGGAGGCTTTTTTTTTATGAACATCTGACAGGTAGCATTATGACCCCTGAGAATCCCCTGCTGGGCCTGCGCGATAAAATCAGCGCGCTGGATGAACAACTGCTGAACATGCTTGCCCAACGCCGGGCGCTGGCGATTGAGGTTGCGAAGGCGAAGATGGCAACCCATCGCCCTATCCGCGACATCGACCGCGAGCGAGACCTGCTTGAGCATCTGATTACCCTTGGCAAAGGCCACAAATTGGATGCACATTACATTACCCGCCTGTTTCAGCTGATCATTGAAGACTCAGTGCTGACTCAGCAAGCTCTACTACAAAAGCACCTTAACAAGACCACCGCTCAATCAGCCCGCGTAGCTTTCCTCGGCCCGAAAGGTTCCTACTCTCATCTGGCTGCCCGTCATTACGCAGCGCGCCACTTCGAGACGTTCATTGAAAGCGGCTGCCTGAAATTCCAGGATATCTTCAATCAGGTTGAAACCGGCCAGGCGGACTACGCGGTCTTGCCGATTGAAAATACCAGCTCAGGCTCGATCAACGATGTGTATGACCTGTTGCAGCTGACCAGCCTCTCCATCGTTGGTGAGATGACTATCCCGATCGATCACTGCGTGCTGGTCAATGGCAGCACTGACCTGCAGCAAATTGAAACGGTTTACAGTCATCCGCAGCCTTTCCAGCAGTGTAGCCAGTTCATCAACCGCTATCCGCACTGGAAAATTGAGTACACCGAAAGTACGGCAGCCGCGATGGAAAAGGTTGCTGCCATGAATTCGCCAAAAGTCGCCGCCATTGGCAGCGAAGCTGGCGGAGAACTTTATGGGCTTCAGGTGCTGGAACGTAACCTGGCGAATCAGAAGCAAAATATTACCCGCTTCATTATCCTCGCCCGTAAACCTGTAGAAGTCACGCCGCAGGTCCCAGCCAAAACCACGCTGATTATGGCCACCGGCCAGCAGGCGGGCGCACTGGTAGAAGCCCTTCTGGTTCTTCGTCAGCACAATCTGGTGATGAGCAAGCTGGAGTCTCGTCCAATCAACGGCAATCCATGGGAAGAGATGTTTTATATCGACTTCCAGGGCAACCTGCGTTCGGATGAAGTTCAGCAGGCGTTAAAAGAGCTGACGCCAATTACCCGCTCCCTGAAAGTACTTGGCTGCTATCCAAGCGAAAACGTCATCCCGGTGGAACCTGAATAAGCCTTTAACGTTTTGTCCCTCAGCCGTCTCACCGACGGCTGAGCCATCTTCCCTTTGTTTGCGCAGAATCATTTCCCCCTTTCGACCGTACGCTATATCATGTTTTATATAACGTCACTCAGGGATCCTCCATGTTGCGCGCTTTCAAGACTGCTGCTCTCACCGTTTTACTTACCCTTCTCCCTTTTTGTTCCCAGGCTTCCCGTCAGGTCACCGATCAGTTAGGTCGACAGGTTACTATCCCGGATCAGGTTGATCGCGTGGTGGTTCTGCAACATCAGACGCTGAACCTGCTGGTTCAGCTGGACGCGACTAACACCCTCGTAGGCATTCTGGGTAACTGGAAACAGCAGTTGGGAGACGGCTATGAACGTCTTGTTCCCCAACTGAACAGCATTCCTGCACTGGGCGATTTAACGCATGTTGATGTGGAAAAACTGGTCGCGCTTCACCCACAGGTGGTTTTTGTCACCAACTACGCGCCAAAAGAGATGATCGATCAGATTCAAAACCTCGGCATGGCAGTGATTGCAATTTCACTGCGTAGTGGCGATGGGAAACAACAGGACAAACTTAACCCTGAATTACTGAATGAAGATCAGGCTTATAACCAGGGATTGAAGGAAGGGATCAAATTGATCGGCGAAGTGGTGAATCATCAGCAGCAGGCTGAAGCCTTGATCAAAGCGACCTTTGACGAACGCCAGCAAACGGCGAATCGACTGAAAGACCTCCCTGCCGATCGCCGCATCCGCGCTTATCTGGCCAATCCAGACCTGACTACTTATGGCTCAGGAAAGTACACCGGTTTGATGATGGCTCATGCTGGCGCATTGAATGTGGCTGCCTCCACGGTCAAGGGCTATAAACAGGTTTCGATGGAGCAAATCATCGCCTGGAACCCGCAGGTTATCTTTGTGCAGGACCGTTATCCAAAGGTAATCGATGAGATCAATCAGCAGCCAGCCTGGCGGGCCGTTGACGCCGTCAGGAATCATCGCGTGTATCTGATGCCTGAGTATGCCAAAGCCTGGGGTTACCCAATGCCGGAAGCGCTGGCGCTGGGTGAACTGTGGATGGCGAAGAAGCTGTATCCTGAGAAATTCAGCGATAT
Source organism: Erwinia sp. (assembly GCF_049696395.1). Classification (GTDB taxonomy): domain Bacteria; phylum Pseudomonadota; class Gammaproteobacteria; order Enterobacterales; family Enterobacteriaceae; genus Erwinia. The sequence goes on along the minus strand of NZ_JBAVTT010000038.1, from coordinate 30,172 downwards.
CGATATGCAGAAGAGGGCAGACAGCTGGTATCAACGTTTCTACCGAACTCACTATGTGGGCAGCAACTGATGAGCAGGATAAAGGTATTAGCGGCAGGCAGCCTGCGGGTCGTCTGGCCAACACTAATTTCTGCATTCGAACGGGAAAGTGGCGTTACCGTAACGACTGATTTCGGCCCTGCAGGCCTGCTTCTGCAGCGCATTGAACAAGGCGAACGTTGCGATCTGTTTGCTTCTGCCAACTCAGCCCATCCACAAAGCTTAGTTAACAAAGGAAGCGCGTTGGACATCGGCCTGTTCACCCACAATAAACTCTGCCTGAGCGTAACCACTAAGCTGGCTGCTGAAGGTCGAGACTGGTTGGATCTGCTGCTGGACCCGACCTTGCGCCTGGCTACGTCCACGCCGTTAAGCGATCCGTCTGGTGACTATACCTGGCAACTGTTTGAACGCATTGAAGCGACTCATCCTGGAAAAGGTAACGCACTAAAAAAGCGAGCAATGACGCTGGTAGGTGGGCCGCAAAGTGCAGCCATTCCACCCGGAGAGCTGGCCGCCAGCTGGCTACTGAGCAGTGGACAAGCTGAGATGTTTATTGGCTACCAGAGCTACGCGCCATTGCTGAAGGCTGGAGGAGAAGTGGTGACCATTGCCATTCCTGCGCCCTGGCAAATTAAGGCTGAGTACGGATTTGCTTTATGCCAGGAAAGCGCGAGGCCGCTGGCAGCATTTTTACTGTCGGCAAAGGCTAAGCAGATATTTAAAGCGGCGGGGTTTTGCAGTGAATAGAAAAAGGCCGTTTCCGGCCTTTTTCTCAGAGATTACGGTCGGCTGTCATTCGCCTGACGCAGCAGCGTGCGGCTTTCCAGCATGAAGCGTTGGGCATAATCGCCAAACCAGTGTTCCACTTTGCGGAAGCTGGTGATAAACGCCTGCTTATCACCCTGCTCCAGCAGCTTGATAGCTTCACCAAATCGCTGATAGTAGCGTTTGATTAGCGCCAGATTGTTCTCTGAAGACATAATAATGTCTGCATACAGCTGCGGGTCCTGAGCAAACAGTCTGCCCACCATCGCCAGCTCCAGCCGGTAAATTGGCGAGGAGAGCGCCAGTAGCTGCTCAAGCTGCACATTCTCTTCAGCCAGATGTAAACCGTAAGCGAAGGTGGCAAAGTGACGCAGTGCCTGAATAAAGGCCATGTTCTGATCGTGTTCCACCGCGCTGATACGGTGTAAACGCGCACCCCAGACCTGAATCTGCTCCAGTAACCATTGATAGGCTTCGGGCTGACGGCCATCACACCAAACCACCAACTGCTTGGCAAGGCTACCGCTGTCCGGGCCAAACATTGGGTGGAGGCCTAATACCGGACCACTGTGAGCGGCCAGCATTGCCTGCAACGGACTGTTTTTAACCGAAGCCAGATCGACCAGAATACAGTCCTCAGGCAGCGGCGGTAGCCCGGCAATGACCTGCTCGGTAAGATGGATCGGGACGCTGATGATCACCATGCCAGCATCAGAAAACAGACTGTCAGCCTGATCCCAGTCTTCTTTATCCAGAATTTTCACCTGATAGCCAGACAGCGTGAGCATCTTTTCAAACAGACGCCCCATCTGCCCTCTGCCACCAACAATCACCACCGGACGAAGATCGGGATTCAGCGTTTTGAAACCTTTATCATTTTCACTGGTATAGGATTCACGCATCACCCGGCGAAGAATATCTTCAATCAGGTCAGGCGGAACGCCCAGCAGCTCAGCTTCTTTGCGCCGTGAAGCCAACATTGAGGCTTCACGCTCTGGAACATAAATGGGTAATCCATAACGGCTCTTTACCTCGCCGACTTCAGCGACGAGGTGCAGACGTTTGGCCAGCAGATCGAGCAGCGCTTTATCAACTTCATCAATTTGATCGCGTAGCGCGGTCAGTTCAGCCACCATAATTAATCCTCTTGCGACAGACGCGCCGCCAGCACTCCGTTCAGATCCTGATGAATATCACGCAGTAAGGTTTCCGTGGTTTCCCAGTTGATGCAGGCATCCGTCACGGAAACACCGTAGCGCATATCGCTGCGCGGTTGCTCGGAAGACTGGTTGCCTTCGTGAATGTTGCTTTCCAGCATCAGGCCCATAATTGAACGGTTGCCGTCTTTGATCTGCGCTACCGCAGATTCAGCCACACCGGACTGACGACGAAAATCTTTGTTAGAATTGCCATGGCTGCAATCTATCATCAAGGAAGGACGGAGTCCCGCCTGAAGCATCTCTTTTTCACACTGAGCGACATCTTCCGGGCCGTAGTTCGGGCTTTTGCCCCCACGCAGGATCACGTGTCCATCCGGGTTGCCCTGAGTCTGCAACAGGCAAACCTGGCCACTCTGGTTGATGCCAACAAAGCGGTGTGGCATCGAAGCCGCACGCATGGCGTTGATTGCCGTGCCCAGGCTGCCATCGGTGCCATTTTTAAAACCAACCGGCATCGACAGGCCGGAAGCCATTTCGCGGTGAGTCTGGGATTCAGTCGTACGAGCACCAATCGCAGACCAGCTGAACAGGTCGCCAAGGTATTGCGGACTGTTAGGATCCAGCGCTTCGGTAGCCAGCGGCAGGCCCATTTCAACTAAATCCAACAGCAGACGACGGGCAATGTGCAGACCCGCTTCCATATCGAAAGAGTTATCCATGTACGGATCGTTGATCAAGCCTTTCCAGCCAACGGTGGTACGAGGTTTTTCAAAATAGACACGCATAACAATATACAACTGATCCTTCAGTTGATCGGAGAGACCTTTCAGCTGACGAGCATAGTCCAGAGCGGCTTCAGTATCGTGAATAGAGCATGGGCCACAGACCACTAACAGACGGTGATCTTTGCCGCTGGTGATATCGGCAATGGTCTGGCGGGAAGCGGTGATTTGTGCTTCCAGGGCTGCATTCAGCGGGAACTGTTTTTTCAACTCTTCTGGTGTGATCAGAATTTGTTCGCCAGCGATATGGACATTGTTAAGCGCGTCTTTTTGCATGATGGTCATCCTGTTTCTCTCGGTATGCGTAGGTCAGCCCTCTATGGGGTGAACGTTAATGTATCATAAGCGATACAAAACTCAATCCATCTATGTACACTTTTGTTACCACAACAAAAATTTACCTGACAATTAAAAATAAATTACATATAAATCAATGCAATAAATGCAATTTACACCACCCAACCCACCAACACAAGCGTACCATTTTATTTACAGTAAAACATTTAACCACCGGCACTTGTTCCCTCTCCGCTCTCATTTCGCGTTTTCAGCCGCCTTATCCCACGTCAAATACGGCATAAATAGGTTCGTAAATGACCAACTGTCGTTCTATGATGAAGATAACTAAGGATTAATCCCCCTGAAGGAGAATCTGCAATGAAAATCCTGCTACGCCCCTACCGCGATGAAGATGCCAAGGCTTTTTCTCAAGCCGTAAATGAGTCAATGGATACTCTGCGTCCCTGGCTACTTTGGGCACATGAAGGATTCACCGAAGAGGAAGCTCGTCAGTGGTTCACCCTCTCACATATGCTGCGGGATAAGGGGGAAGCCAATGAGTTGGGATTATTTGCAGAAGATGGACGCTTACTTGGCGGCGCTGGTTTGCGCTACTCCAGAACGCAGAAGAATCATTGCTCCCTCGGTTACTGGGTACGCAGCAGTGAACAGCGTCAGGGGATTGCCAGCTTCGCGGTCAAGTTTCTGGTAGACCTGGCCTGGCAAAGCCCGGAGAGGGAGATTGTGGAGATCCTTGCCGTAGAAGAGAACACGGCCAGCCGCGGTGTGGCGACGAAATGTGGCGCGGAGTTTATCGGGGTCAAGTACGGTTTGGTCGTGCTGGACGATGGCCCGGTGAATACCGCCATCTACCATTTCCACCGTAATCGCTAAGGCAGATAACAGGCATAAAAAAAGGGGCCGCCTTTCGGTCAGCCCCTTGTTCGCTATTAACTTAAGAAGTTGCTTTAGCGCCCAAACGTTCTTTGATACGTGCAGACTTACCAGTACGCTCACGCAGATAGTACAGTTTAGCCTGACGCACGGCGCCACGACGTTTCACAGCAATGCTGTCGATAACTGGTGAGTGAGTCTGGAATACACGCTCAACACCTTCGCCGTTAGAAATTTTACGAACAGTGAATGCAGAGTGCAGACCGCGGTTACGAATAGCGATAACCACGCCCTCGAATGCCTGCAGACGTTTCTTAGAACCTTCAACGACCCATACTTTCACTTCCACGGAATCACCCGGACGGAATGAAGGTACGTCCTGTTTCATCTGCTCTTCTTCAATTTGCTTAATAATGTTGCTCATAATTAAATCTCTTATCCTGGGTAAACTGATATTCAGGCGCGCGGCGTTTGCCGTGCATGCCCATCATCGTTATGTTGCTTAGCGAAGCTCCTTTTGGAACTCCTTCAGCAACTTTGCTTGCTCTTCAGTCAGAGCCAGGTTTTCCAGAAGTTCAGGTCTTCTTAGCCAGGTACGGCCCAGCGACTGTTTCAGGCGCCACCGGCGGATTTCAGCATGGTTGCCCGACAGCAGAACTGGCGGAACCTCCATCCCTTCTAATACTTCAGGTCGGGTGTAGTGCGGACAATCCAGCAAACCGTTTGAAAACGAATCTTCATCGGCTGACGCCTGCTTGCCCAGTACGCCGGGAATAAACCGGGCGACTGAATCAATCAGCGTCATGGCTGGTAGCTCCCCACCACTGAGAACGTAATCGCCAATCGACCATTCTTCATCGATTTCGGTTTTGATTACGCGCTCATCAATCCCTTCATAACGACCACACACCAGAATAAGTTTCTGGTTGGTCGCCAGTTCGCAAACCCCATCTTGATCGAGTTTGCGACCCTGAGGTGAAAGATAAATCACCTTAGCGCCTTCTCCTGCCGCCGCTTTTGCTGCGTGGATGGCATCCCTTAAGGGTTGAACCATCATTAGCATCCCCGGTCCGCCGCCGAATGGACGTTCGTCCACGGTACGGTGCCGGTCATGAGCGAAGTCACGAGGACTCCAACTCTGGATGCTGAGCAGGCCATTTTTTACTGCCCGGCCAGTTACTCCGTAATCGGTAATCGCGCTGAACATCTCAGGGAACAGGCTGATAACGCCAATCCACAGCGATGAAGCTGGAGTCATACCGTCTTGTCCGGAGCTCAAAAACCAGGATCCCAATCTACTTCAATGGTGCCGGTAGTGAGATCGACATTCTTGATAACCTGTCCATCAAGGAACGGAATTAGCCGTTCCTTCGCACCGAATGCATCCTTCAGGTTTGCCTGTACGACGAGAACGTCGTTCGAACCGGTTTCCATCAACTCAGTGACTTTACCCAGTTCATAACCTTCTGTGGTGACGACCTGGCAACCGATAAGGTCTTTCCAGTAATAGTCACCGCCTTCCAGTTCCGGCAACTGCTCGGAGTCCACGACAATTTCGCAATTAGTCAGCAGACCGGCAGTATCACGATCGTCAATGCCTTTGACTTTGATGATCATGTCCTGATTGTGGCGCTTCCAGCCTTCCAGCTCGACAAGCTGCCATTGACCCGCACGTTGGATATACCACGGCTGATAGTCAAAAATGCTTTCGGCATCTTCGGTGGAGGAAAACACTTTGAGCCAACCACGGATACCGTAGGCTGATCCCATCTTCCCCAGAATTAACGGGTTAGCTGGAGACCGCGCGGCGAGTTGCTTGCTCATGTTGACCACCGTGACAGATTAAGCTGCTTTCTTAGCTTCTTTGACCAGCGCACCAACGCGGTCAGAGAGAGTAGCGCCCTGGCCAACCCAGTGCTCAATGCGGTCCAGATCCAGACGCAGTGCTTCAGCCTGACCAGATGCGATCGGGTTGAAGAAACCAACGCGCTCGATGAAGCGACCGTTGCGAGCATTACGGCTGTCGGTTACGACTACCTGATAGAACGGACGCTTTTTAGCGCCGTGACGTGCCAAACGAATTGTTACCATAACATCCTCTTGAGTTAATAAAACATCCGGGCCCCATTGAGGGAACGGGGCCCGAATGCAATATAAAAAGCCCGAAAATTTTACTCATTTTGGCGCAAAAAGCAATCTAATTCGCCAAAGTGCTTTTCCGGGTGATTTAACGGCCAGGGAAGCCCGGCGGCATCATACCTTTCATGCCGCGCATCATCTTCGCCATACCGCCCTTCTTCATCTTCTTCATCATGCGCTGCATGTCGTCGAACTGCTTCAATAAGCGGTTAACGTCCTGCACCTGCATACCTGAACCTGTTGCAATGCGGCGCTTGCGGGAACCTTTAATGATCTCCGGCTTTTCGCGCTCTTTGCGCGTCATGGAGTTGATCATTGATTCCATACGCACCAGCACTTTATCGTCCATCTGCGACTTCACGTTGTCTGGCAACTGACCCATGCCCGGCAGTTTGCCCATCAGGCTGGCCATGCCGCCCATATTGCGCATCTGCTTAAGCTGATCGAGGAAGTCGTTCAGATCGAAGCCGTCCCCTTTTTTGAGCTTGCTCGCCAGCTTTTCAGCCTGAGCACGGTCAACTTTGCTCTCGATATCCTCAATCAGCGACAGAACGTCGCCCATGCCGAGAATACGAGAAGCAATACGTTCCGGGTAGAACGGCTCCAGGGCTTCGGTTTTTTCGCCGACACCCATAAATTTAATTGGCTTACCGGTGATTTGACGGATAGAGAGCGCAGCACCGCCACGGGCATCACCGTCCACCTTTGTCAGGATCACACCGGTCAACGGCAGCGCTTCGTTAAACGCTTTCGCTGTATTGGCAGCATCCTGACCGGTCATGGCATCGACAACAAACAGGGTTTCTACCGGGTTAATCGCGGCGTGAACCTGTTTGATTTCATCCATCATCGCTTCGTCTACGTGGAACCGACCGGCGGTATCCACCAGCAGCACATCGTAGAACTTCAGCTTAGCCTGCTGTAAAGCATTCTTAACAATATCAACCGGCTTCTGGCTGAGGTCGGACGGGCAGAAATCGACACCTACCTGTTCTGCCAGCGTTTCCAGCTGTTTGATCGCCGCAGGGCGATACACGTCAGCAGAGACGACCAGCACTTTCTTTTTGTGCTTCTCGCGCAGGAATTTACCCAGCTTACCTACGCTGGTGGTTTTACCCGCACCTTGCAGGCCTGCCATCAGCACCACGGCCGGAGGTTGAGCCGCCAGGTTGAGCGTATTATTTTCTGCGCCCATCGCCGTGACCAGTTCGCTCTGAACGATCTTGACGAACTCCTGACCTGGGGTCAGGCTTTTATTCACATCCTGACCAACCGCCCGCTCTTTAACGCGGTTGATAAAATCACGCACAACCGGCAGCGCAACGTCCGCCTCAAGTAATGCCATGCGAACTTCACGCAACGTGTCTTTAATGTTGTCTTCGGTCAGCCGTCCACGGCCACTGATATTTCGCAGGGATTGCGACAATCTGTCGGTTAAATTATCAAACATCGTCTCTCGCTCAACGTAATGAGAGGTCGCCAGGCGACACAATGGGTCGGATTATAACATGAAGCCGCTGCGATCTCAGCCATCTGCGTTGAGATCGTTTGGAGCCAGCCGCCGCTAACGCTATACTGATTTTTTTCTCATCTGGCTGGTACCTGACAACATTTATGTCCGTTTTTGCGATCCTGGCGCTACTCGCCTACTCCTTCAGCCTTGCTTTGATTATTCCCAGCCTGCTGCGCAAGCAGAGTGCATGGCGTCGTCTGGCGGTGATCTCTGCGGTTATCGCGCTGATTTGCCACGCTGTGGCCTTGCAACAGCGTATTTTTGCCATCGACGGGGGGCAAAATCTTAGCCTGCTAAATATTGGTTCGCTGGTCAGCCTGCTGATTTGCGCCATCATGACCATTGTTGCTTCACGCAATCGCGGCTGGATGATGCTGCCTATCGTGTACAGCTTTGCCTTGATTAACCTCGCCTTTGCCACGTTTGTGCCTAATGCCTTTATCACCCACCTGGAAACCACGCCGGGAATGATGGTGCATATCGGCCTTGCCCTGTTTGCTTATGCTACGCTGATCATTGCTGCACTCTATGCCTTACAGCTGGCGTGGATTGACTATTTGCTGAAAAACAAGAAGCTGGCCTTCAATAGCGACATCCCGCCGTTGATGACCATTGAGCGCAAGATGTTCCACATCACTCAGGTTGGCGTGGTGCTTCTGACGCTGGTGCTCTGCACCGGCTTGTTTTACATGCACGATCTTTTCAGTCGCGAGAATGTTGATAAAGCCGTGCTGTCGATTCTTGCCTGGTTCGTCTATATCGTTTTGCTTTGGGGTCATTATCACGAAGGCTGGCGCGGTCGTCGCGTAGCCTGGTTCAACTGCGGTGGAGCTTTCCTGCTGACCATGGCGTACTTCGGTAGCCGGATGTTGCAGCACTTCCTGACCTCATGACCCTTCACTACAAGGAATTCCCTCGTTGGAACATGTTTCAACCACCACGTTAATTATCACGCTGGTCATCATGATTTTTGTCTCGGCCTACTTCTCAGGATCCGAAACAGGCATGATGACCCTCAATCGCTATAAGCTCCGCCATCAGGCTAAAAACGGCAACCGTGCCGCTCGTCGTGTAGAAAAACTGCTGCGTCGTCCTGACCGCCTGATTAGCCTGGTGCTGATTGGTAATAACCTGGTAAATATCCTGGCTTCCGCGATAGCCACTATCGTCGGCATGCGTCTTTACGGCGATGCTGGCGTAGCCATTGCTACCGGTATCCTGACGTTCGGCGTGCTGGTGTTCGCAGAAGTTCTGCCGAAGACTATTGCCGCGTTGTACCCGGAAAAAGTGGCCTTTCCAAGCAGCGTGCTGCTCGGCCCGTTACAGATAGTGATGATGCCGCTGGTGTGGTTACTGAACACCATTACTCGCCTGCTGATGAGCATGGTTGGTATCAGAAGTGACGGTGCAATCAGCGGAGCCTTAAGCAAAGATGAGCTTCGTACCATCGTTCATGAGTCGCGCTCACTGATGTCCCGCCGTAATCAGGACATGCTGCTGTCGGTTCTGGATCTGGAAAAAGTGAACGTTGATGACATCATGGTGCCTCGCAATGAAATTGCCGGCATCAATATCAACGATGACTGGAAATCGATTGTTCGCCAGCTGACCCATTCTCCTCATGGCCGCATTGTGCTCTACCGTGACTCTCTGGACGACACCATCAGCATGCTGCGCGTACGTGAAGCTTATCGCCTGATGACCGAGAAGAAAGAGTTCACCAAAGAAGTGATGCTGCGGGCTGCAGACGAAATCTACTACGTTCCTGAAGGCACGCCGCTGAACATTCAGCTGATCAAATTCCAGCGCAACAAGAAGAAAGTCGGTCTTGTCGTGGATGAGTATGGTGATATCAAAGGATTGATAACGATTGAAGACATCCTTGAAGAGATAGTCGGCGATTTCACCACCTCAATGTCCCCCACTCTGGCAGAAGAAGTGGTGCCCCAGAATGATGGTTCTGTGCTGGTTGAAGGCAGTGCCAACATTCGTGAGTTAAATAAAGCGTTCAACTGGTCACTGCCAGAAGATGAAGCCCGCACGGTTAACGGCATGATACTGGAAGAGATCCAGGATATTCCGTTACCTGATACCCGGGTTAAGGTCGGTAACTATGCGATTGATATTCTTGATGTACAGGAGAATATGATTAAGCAGGTACGGATCACACCGAAGAAGTCGTTAAAAGAGTCAGTGGGATCGTAAGGACTGGCAGTAATGAAGGGCGGAAAAGATCCCGCCCTGAAGAGGCTGGGGCGAACTGAGCCGCCCCTGACAAACTAGATGTGCAGTTCCTGCAATTTGTCTTTCGGCAGCGCCAGTTCGTCGTTATGGTTCACGCGAATGTCGTTGTCGATAATATGACGCGCAATGTCCTGCGCTTCATCTAAAGAGTGCATCTCAAACGTTCCGCACTGATATTCGTTCAGTTCGGGGATCTTGCGCTGATCGGTCACTTTCAGCACGTCCTGCATTGCCCCTTTCCAGGCTGTTGCCACACGCTGCTCGTCAGGTGTCCCTATCAGGCTCATATAGAAGCCGGTACGGCAACCCATTGGCGAGATATCGATGATCTCCACGCCATCACCATTCAGGTGGTTACGCATGAAGCCAGCAAACAGGTGTTCCAGCGTGTGGATCCCGCGCTCAGGCATCACTTCTTTGTTTGGCTTGCAAAAACGCAGGTCGAAAACGGTAATGGTATCGCCATGAGGAGTGTTCATGGTCTTAGCTACACGAACCGCAGGTGCCGCCATGATCGTATGATCGACAGTAAAGCTATCCAGCAATGGCATATTGTTACCTCAACGAATGAATTTATTTTTGAATCAGTGAAACTTTCTCTGTCGTGCCCGGTCTGAATCTATGAAAGACGCGCATTTTGTTATCATCATCCCTGACAACAGAGATGTTATTTTGGCCACAGCAATGTGGCCATTTTCTTTTCTTAACTGCGACTCTTCAAAAAATCTTCAAAGCTAAGCGTATCACTTTCTTCAATTTCCTGCTGACTGGCTTTTGAGCGTAATGCTTCCTGCTCGAAATCAGACTCTGTCAATATCTCTAACGACTCTTCCGCTAACTGATGGCGATACTGCTCAGCCAGTGCCAGACCTGTGCCGCCAATGCCGTTATCTTTCAAAGCGGCCAGGAAACGTGCTGAATAGGTCAGATCCGGATCGTCGAAAGAAGCCACCAGACGGTCACACACTTCCTGATACAGATGATTTCCTTGCTGGCTATCCAGCGTTTCAGCCACGCGACGCAGATCTTTAAACAGCGTTTTGCCAACGTCGGCCAACGGATGCTGCGCTTCCTCACATCCCATCCCTAACATCAGGCCAGGTTTACGCCCTTCAAGGATTACGCGGTTCCAGTTGGTCTTGGTGCAAAGCAGTTCATCGCTGCTCATCTCCGGCGCATCTGCCAGCGTACACCAAATCAGGAACAAATCGAGGAAGCGAACCTGATTTTCATCGACGCCGATTGGAGAGAACGGATTAATGTCCAGGGAACGCACTTCGATATACTCAATTCCGCCACGCAGCAGCGCGTCAGAAGGATTCTCACCCGAGCGAGTCACTCGTTTAGGACGGATAGGCGCATACAGCTCGTTCTCAATCTGCAGAACGTTGGTATTCAGCTGCAACCAGTTGCCCTGCTCGTCCTTAGTGCCCATTTGAGCATACTCTTCTGAAGGCGTTTTAATCGCCGCTTTCAGCGCCTTCACATAATCCGGCAGATTATTGAAGGTAATGCCCAGTCCGTTCTGCGATTTATTGGTATAACCTAAATCGCTTAAACGTAAAGAGGTGGCATAAGGCAGATAGAGCATGCCCTTGTCAGTTTTCTCGAACGGCAATTTGGTCTCTTTTCCCTGCAGGAAAGAGGAGCAGATCGCCGGAGATGCGCCGAACAGATAAGGAATGATCCAGCCAAAACGGTAGTAGTTACGGATTAAACGCAAATAGCCTTCGGAGATCGCATCCTGGCCACTCTTCTCGTCCTTCCCTTCTGCCCATGCCTGCCAGAATGAGAGCGGCAGTGAGAAGTTGTAATGGACGCCAGAGATAACCTGCATCAGCGAACCGTAGCGGTTTTTTAAGCCTTCACGGTAAAGCGTTTTCATCTTGCCAATGTTGGAGCTGCCGTACTGAGCCAGTTCTATGTTCTGACTGTCGTCAATCAGGCACGGCATACTCATCGGCCACATACGCTCTTCGCCTAAATCGCGCGAGGTATGACGGTGGATATCCCGTAAAAAGGCCAACAGATTGTCAATGTTGCCTTCTACCGGCGTGATGAATTCGAGCAGCGTTTCCGCAAAATCCGTGGTTATCCACTTGTGCGTTAACGCCGAGCCAAGGGATTTTGGGTGCCCGGTGGTGGCCAGATGACCATCTGGCCTGACGCGCAGCGTTTCGCGTTCAATACCGCGACCAATGCCTTTTAAGGCGTCAGGATGAGCTTCCAGCCAGGAAAGCGCTTGTGATACGTCCGGGATCAAATTGACCTCCCGCTCGGAGAAAAACTTATTATTGTTAAGCATAATGTTAACCGTAGCGCCGATTATTCGCGAATCAATGCCACCAATCCATGCCCTGTAGTGTTGCGTACGCCAACGCTAAGTAACGCAAGGTCTTGCCTATGGTGAGAAAAAACACCACAGGAAGCCAGGCAAAACGAAGCCAGCCGGCGAGAACGCATAGCAGATCACCAATCACTGGTAACCAACTAAATAGCAGCGCAGCAGGCCCCAAGCGGTGCAGCCACGCCGTTGCTGTGTTATGCCATCGCCCCTGCTGTTTTAACGGCAGCCAGCGACCAATGATAATATTTGTCAGACCGCCTAGCGTGTTACCAAGTGCTGCGGTTGCAATAATGCCACTCACTGAAACCTTTCCTGCTATCAGCAGGCCCGCCAGTAAGACTTCTGAACTGCCGGGTAACAAAGTTGCACTGAGAAAACTGCTGGCGAACATCGACCCGTAAGCGAGCCAGTCACTCACAGCAGACGAACGTCCACATAATCCATCCCTGCTGCCTGCGCAGCCTGAATGCCGAAATCAGCGTCTTCAAACACCACACAGCGTGAGGGAACGACCTTCATCAACTCTGCACAGCGTAGAAAGGTTTCTGGCTCTGGTTTGTGTCGGGTGACGTCATCCGCTCCAACCACCACATCGAAGTACTCTCTCAGCCCGAGATGCTGCAGCAACGCTTCTGCCATCGCATGCTCGCTGCCGGTGCCTACAGCCATAGGACGACGTCCTTTGTAGGCTTTAACCACCTCTATTAACGGCAGAGGCTGCACGGTATCAAAGAGCATCTCTTTTAGCGCCAGGGTTTTTTCTTCCGCCAGCTTAAAAGGATCCAGCGTGCTTTGCTGGCTGGCGATGATCACTTCAGCAATTCGCCAGGTGGGTGAGCCGTTAAGGCCAATCACCGAACGTTCATCAAACTGCATTCCATAACGTGCCAGCACTTCATGCCAGGCCTTACGATGCGTGGGTTCCGTATCCAAAATGGTGCCATCCATATCGAAAATCAACCCGGCATAACTGTCGTACATTTTTCTCTCTCCATCCCTGATCAAAGAACAATTACTTTAGCGTAAAGCGCTGCACTTGTCGCTGTTGGCATGGATCCGCAAATGCCTTGATTTAACTAAGGATTTTTATTATCAGAATTTGTCGTGAGAATAAACTCAGAGGCATTCAGAACAGAGTAGACGTATTTTTTATAGGGTAATCAGAAAGTTAATATGTTGAGGCGTACGGAAGAGTGAAAAGAGTTGAGGTTTTCCGGATGAAATCATCCTTGGTACTGGCTTCAACATCATACTGATTTGCCAGAACAGGGGGGCTGCCAGAGGGGTAAAATATGGTGCATCCAGGAGGATTCGAACCTCCGACCGCTCGGTTCGTAGCCGAGTACTCTATCCAGCTGAGCTATGGATGCATCGGGAAATGCGGTAATGCTGAGGGATACAAAATGGTGCATCCAGGAGGATTATTCGGCTTCGCCTCACCCTTGCGGGGCGTTGCTAAAGCAACGTTATCATCCTTTGTGCCGGCTTCAACATCATGCTGATCTGCCAGAACAGGGGTGCTGCCAATTGGGTAAAATATGGTGCATCCAGGAGGATTCGAACCTCCGACCGCTCGGTTCGTAGCCGAGTACTCTATCCAGCTGAGCTATGGATGCATCGGAAAAACAAGGGGAGATAACGCGACAAACCTGAGGAGATACGGAAGAAACTGATTGCCATTCGTAGGAACGCTTTCACTTCTCAGAAATGGTGCATCCAGGAGGATTCGAACCTCCGACCGCTCGGTTCGTAGCCGAGTACTCTATCCAGCTGAGCTATGGATGCATGTCAAATTCTGGTATAACGCAGGGTGCTAACGACTCACCGTGATACAAGCTGCTAACAAGTATCGTACTACTTACTGCACAGAAAGTTTGAGAGAAACTTTCTTGAAAATGGTGCATCCAGGAGGATTCGAACCTCCGACCGCTCGGTTCGTAGCCGAGTACTCTATCCAGCTGAGCTATGGATGCAAATGGCGGTGAGGCGGGGATTCGAACCCCGGATGCAGCTTTTGACCGCATACTCCCTTAGCAGGGGAGCGCCTTCAGCCTCTCGGCCACCTCACCAGTACACACTCTTGCGAGTTGTGCTTCAGAACTTGATAACTGCTCATCGGCACTGCGTGGCGCACATATTACTTTGGCGGACTTATAAGTCAAAACATTTTTTCCCCCTGCGTGTTTGATTGCACAATTCGCAGGCAATACGGGCATTTTGACGACAAAAAGATTGAAATATCAACAATCATGCGAACGCAATAACGCAATAAACTGAATAGAAGAAAATCTTTGAGAGGCGGGAGTTTGCACTTTAGAAGGTAGATCGTGGCCACTGAACATGCCGTTAAGGCTGAAACACGGTAAAAAGAGGGAAGTTACACAAGGAATAACAGGGAAACAAAGACAGAAGAAAGGCGGGGATGCAGCAGAAAAGCGGTAGCGCCTCGCTATGGAGCGAGACGCTGGATCCGTTAGTAACTCGTTTGCTGAGTTTTTTCGGCCTGAATTCGCTGATAGATCTCTTCGCGATGGACAGACACTTCTTTAGGGGCGTTCACACCGATGCGAACCTGGTTCCCTTTCACACCCAGCACCGTTACAGTCACCTCATCGCCAATCATGAGGGTTTCACCAACTCGACGAGTTAGAATAAGCATTCTTTGCTCCTTGAAAGATTAAAAGAGTCGGGTTAACTGTCGCCCGGCATTATCCATCGTATAACGCTAAATATAGACTATGACAAATACACCACAAGTGCACCATCATACCAATACATTCTGCTGATACTTAGTTTAGCCGAAATACCCTTTGCTAACCTGACTTTGTGTTTTTTAAGAGCGCACCTGATCAGCTGGCGCCATGGATTTCGCTCCACAACGCCCACTGCGTGCATTTTTTATTGTGTTACAGCTTAGCAGCGACCCAGGACTCAACGCCAGCCAGTGCTGCAGGCAGCGCCTGAGCATCGGTCCCGCCAGCCTGAGCCATGTCAGGGCGTCCACCGCCTTTCCCGCCAACCTGCTGAGCCAGTTCACCCACAAGTTCACCGGCTTTAACCCGGTCAGTCAGATCTTTAGTTACCCCGGCAATCAGGGAGACTTTCCCATCCGCCACGGTAGCCAGCACGATGATGGCTGACTTGAGCTGATTTTTCAGTTCGTCGACCATCGTACGCAGCATCTTCGGTTCTACGTTGCTCAGTTCGCTGACCAGCAACTTCGTCCCTTTAATCTCTATAGCTTTACTGCTCAGTGACGCACTCTCCTGCGCCGCCTGCTGATCCTTAAGCTGTTGCAGCTCCCTCTCCAGGCCGCGTACGTGATCAATCATCGCACGAACCTTTTCACTCAGGTTACTGTTATTGGCCTTAATCAACTGCGCAATGTCCTGCAGCTGCTCGCTCTGGGCATACATCTGACCCAGGGCGTTTTCTCCGGTCACCGCTTCAATACGACGAACGCCAGCCGCAGTGCCAGACTCAGACAGAATGCGGAACAGGCCAATATCGCCTGTGCGACTGGCATGAGTTCCACCGCACAGTTCAGTAGAGAAGTCACCCATGCTCAACACACGCACGTGATCATCATACTTTTCACCGAACAACGCCATCGCACCATGGGACTTCGCGGCTTCCAGCTCCATGATGTTGGTTTCAATCGGCAGATTGCGACGGACCTGTGCGTTAACAATTTCTTCAACCTGGCGGATCTCTTCCGGCTTCATCGCTTCAAAATGCGAGAAGTCAAAACGCAGGTATTTGTCATTCACCAGAGAGCCCTTCTGCGCCACATGATGGCCCAGAACCTGACGCAATGCAGCATGTAACAGGTGAGTAGCAGAGTGATTCAGACGAATGCGGGCTCGGCGAGCCTCATCAACCTGCGCTGACAGGCGGTCTCCCACGCGGATTTGACCGGCTGAGAGCTTGCCAGTATGCCCAATCGCCTGGCCGTATTTCTGCGTATCTGTCACGTTGAACGCAGCAGCAGCCGCTTTCAGTTCGCCGGTATCGCCAACCTGCCCACCAGACTCGCCATAGAATGGCGTCTCGTCCAGCACAATCACCCCTTCCTGGCCAGCCACGATCTCTGTCGCCGGTTTGCCGTCGACAAAAATAGCGGTCACAGTGGAGTTCAGTTCAAGCTGGTCGTAGCCTTTGAAAGCAGACGCGGCATCAATTTGGATCACTTTGCTGTAATCAGCGCCGAAGCCGCTGGCCTCACGCGCGCGCTGACGCTGCTGCTCCATCGCTTTCTCGAAGCCAGCCTCATCAATCTTCAGATTTCTTTCGCGGCAAACGTCTGCCGTCAGGTCAGCCGGGAAGCCGAAGGTGTCGTACAGACGGAAGACGGTTTCGCCATCCAGTGTATCGCCCTGCAGTTTCTCCAGCTCTTCGTCCAGCAGCGCCAGACCACGCTCAAGCGTTTTAGCAAACTGCTCTTCTTCCGTTTTCAGGATCTGCTCAACCTGAGACTGCTGGCTGGCCAACTCTTCGCCGGCAGCACCCATCACAGAAACCAACGGCCCAACCAGTTTCCAGAAGAAGGAACCTTGCGCGCCCAGCATATTGCCATGACGAACAGCACGACGAATGATGCGGCGCAGCACGTAGCCACGGTTCTCATTCGAAGGGATAACGCCATCGGCAATCAGGAAGGCACAGGAACGGATATGATCGGCAATCACGCGCAGTGATTTGCTGGTCAGATCGGTCGCGCCAGTCACTTTAGCTACGGACTTGATCAGGTTATCGAACAGATCGATTTCGTAGTTAGAGTTAACGTGTTGCAGTACCGCTGTAATGCGCTCCAGCCCCATTCCGGTATCTACGGATGGCTTAGGCAGTGGCAGCATGGTGCCATCTGGCTGACGGTTGAATTGCATAAAGACGATGTTCCAGATCTCGATATAGCGATCGCCATCTTCTTCCGGGCTGCCCGGAGGTCCGCCCCAGATATGATCACCATGGTCGAAGAAAATCTCGGAGCACGGACCGCAAGGGCCGGTGTCGCCCATCTGCCAGAAGTTATCAGAGGCATAAGCGCTGCCTTTGTTGTCGCCGATGCGGATAATGCGCTCGCGCGGGACACCCACTTCTTTTTCCCAGATGTCGAAGGCTTCGTCATCGGTCTCGTACACGGTAACCCACAGTTTTTCTTTCGGCAGGTTAAACCACTGCTCGCCGGTCAACAGCTCCCACGCAAAGCCAATTGCCTCACGCTTGAAGTAGTCGCCGAAGCTGAAGTTACCCAGCATTTCAAAGAAAGTATGGTGACGGGCGGTGTAGCCAACGTTTTCGAGGTCGTTATGTTTGCCACCTGCGCGCACGCAGCGCTGAGAGGTGGTAGCGCGGGAATAGTTACGCTTATCCTGGCCGAGGAAAACATCCTTAAACTGGTTCATACCGGCGTTGGTAAACAGCAACGTCGGATCGTTGTTTGGGACGAGGGAGCTGCTGGCTACAACCTGGTGTCCCTTGCTTTGGAAAAAGTCGAGAAACGCCTGGCGAATCTCCGCAGTGCTCTTGCTCATAATTGTCCCTGAATCACGCTAAAGACTGTTTCGTGAGTCTTACTTCGCCAGAAAGCGTTAGCCTTAGCTGGCAACTCACGAACAAAAAGTGGTGAATAAGATAAATTTTCTTCGTGGGGAAGTAAAATCCCATCGTCGGTCATTCGTCAAAATTTGAGAAAATGGCGCGAATATCATCTGAAAAGAAGCCTTTCGTCATCAGATAGCGTTGGACTTTGGCTTTTTCCTTCCAGTCGGTGGGCAGCGGTAAGCCAAATTTGCGTTCCGCCACTTCAAAAGCCTGCCGCGTCCAGTCAATTTCCGTATTGGCTAACACCTCATCAGTCAGCGCCTTATCAATGCCCTTCTGCCCCATTTCCATACGAATACGCTGCGGGCCGTAGCCTTTTCTGCTGCGGCTGGCGACAAAGCGCTCGGCGAAATGGGCATCATCAAGATAACGATTTTCATAGCACCAGGCCACGACGCGGTCGATTTGCTCCGGCGTGACGGTTTCCGGCTCCTGAGATTTGTTTTTAGCATACAGCGCGGCACGTTCGGCTGACAACGCCAGCTTCCGGCGAAACTCGACTTCGCTGTGATCGCGCATGGCAAGGATGCGCATGGCACGATCCAGCAGGCGGGCAAACTGGCTACGTTCAGTGGCGTCAGACATCTTGCTCCACGATTTTCAGATTTAAAGAGGGATTAGAAGGTAAGGGTAGCGAGGATTAAAGCAAGAAACAAAAAAAGGAACGGATTTGATCCCGTTCCTTTTTTTGTATGCTGACAGCCCAGTCAGGCTGTCAGGGACGAAATCAGACGTTTTCGTTGGTTTCGCTGGTTTCATCTAACTCAGCTGCCGTTGCCACAAAATCAGGCTTAGTATCCGGGTTGGTCAGCAGCGTAGCACGCAGTTTAGCTTCAATTTCGTTGGCGATAGCCGGGTTCTCTTTCAGGAAGTTACCTGAGTTCGCTTTACCCTGACCGATTTTATCGCCGTTGTAGCTGTACCAGGCACCGGCTTTCTCAATCAGCTTGTGCTTCACGCCCAGGTCCACCAGCTCGCCGTAAATGTTGATGCCTTCGCCGTACATGATCTGGAACTCAGCCTGCTTGAATGGCGCAGCGATTTTGTTCTTCACTACCTTCACGCGGGTTTCGCTGCCTACCACTTCGTCGCCTTCTTTAATCGCACCAATGCGGCGGATATCCAGACGGACAGAAGCATAGAACTTCAGGGCGTTACCACCGGTAGTGGTTTCCGGGTTACCGAACATCACACCGATTTTCATACGGATCTGGTTGATGAAGATCAGCAGGGTGCCCGAGTTTTTCAGGTTACCGGCCAGTTTACGCATCGCCTGGCTCATCATACGTGCCGCCAGGCCCATATGAGAGTCACCAATTTCACCTTCGATTTCGGCTTTTGGCGTCAATGCGGCAACGGAGTCAACGATGATCACATCTACAGCGCCTGAACGGGCCAGCGCATCACAGATTTCCAGTGCCTGCTCGCCGGTATCCGGCTGGGAGCAAAGCAGGTTATCGATGTCTACACCCAGCTTTTTCGCGTAGACCGGGTCCAGTGCGTGCTCAGCATCGATAAACGCACAGGTTTTGCCTTTGCGCTGTGCGGAAGCAATCACCTGCAGGGTCAGCGTGGTTTTACCAGAAGACTCAGGGCCATAGATTTCAACGATACGCCCCATTGGCAGGCCGCCCGCACCCAGTGCGATATCCAGTGACAGGGAACCGGTCGAAATGGTCTCCACGTCCATGGTACGGTCTTCACCCAGGCGCATGATGGAGCCTTTACCAAATTGCTTTTCAATCTGGCCCAGCGCTGCTGCCAGTGCTTTTTGCTTGTTTTCGTCGATAGCCATTTCTACTCCTAATCATGCGGGGTAAAGCACACGCACACGCGGCTTTGCATATAGTCAATATGGGGCTGATTATACTGTATGCTCATACAGTATCAAGTTTAATTTTCGAGAAAATGATCTCGCAGTGTCAGTAGCGCCCAGGCTGTGGCCTGACGGCGAACCGCTTCACGGTCACCGGAGAAAACCTGACGTTGAGCCAGCGTCTCCTTCCCTGCCGCAGCAAAACCAAACCAGACAGTGCCCACCGGTTTCTCCGCCGAACCGCCATCAGGCCCGGCTATGCCACTGACAGAAAGCGCAAAATCTGCTCCTGCCTGCTGGCGCGCGCCCTCTGCCATTTCCCGAACCACCTGTTCGCTAACCGCCCCAAAACGCGCCAGCGAGGAGGCCGTAACCCCGACCAAATCTTGTTTAGCCTCGTTACTGTAAGTCACGAAGCCACGTTCAAACCATTGTGAACTGCCGGAGATATCCGTCAGCACTTTAGCAATCCAGCCGCCGGTGCAGGATTCGGCTGCTGTCACAGTAGCCTTGCGTTGTAACAGCCGCTGCCCCACATCTGTACTCAGCTGCAGTAATTCCAGATCGGTCATCCCGCCTCCTCATTTCCCTCAATGACTGAACGGCAAGAATACCATTTTTTACGCTGGAAGATGGCCCGTAAACGCCTTGTTTGCGAGCCGTCTTCCAGTCTTATCTGAGGCCGGATTAGCCTTTTCTTGCCACCATAAACAGCCGTGGGAAGGGCATCAGCACATTGCCGTCCTGCCGAAGCGAATAAGCGCCGGTCAGCTCACGCAGGTACTCCGCCAGGAAAGCCTCTTGCTCCGGTTCTTGCAGCGGAGTGAGGAACGGTCGAAGCCCCGTCGCCTTGAGCCAGTCCACCATCGCCTGGTGCGAAGGCATCACATGGTAATAAGTGGTTCGCCAGATATCGACCTTGCAGCCCGCCGCGCTGAGTAAGTCGTAATAGGCTTCAGTGCTGAGTAATTTTTTGCGGTCGGCGGCACCGGGGCCAATTTTTTCTGCCCAACGGCGATCCTCTGCCACTTTACGCATCAGGCTGTGTGTCGGCTGGTCGAGGTTATCCGGCATCTGAATAGCCAGCACACCCCCGGAAGCCAGCTGCGCTACCAGATGCGGAAACAGCTGCTGATGATCGCTAAGCCACTGCAAAGAGGCATTGGCATAAATCACCTCCTGCGGCACTTCAGCCTGCCAGTGACGAATATCAGTCTGCACAAAATGGCAATCCGGCAGACGTTTCAGCGCCTGTTCCAGCATCGCCTGCGAGCTGTCCAGCCCGGTGACACGCGCTTCTGGCCAGGCCTGACAAAGGAGTTCAGTGCTGTTGCCAGGCCCACAGCCCAGGTCGGTAGCGCGGCTGACATGTCGAAGGGGAATTCGCGAAAGTAATTCGGTGGCAGGACGAGTCCGTTCAGCTTCAAACTGACGGTAAAGATCGGGGTTCCAGTCTTTCATGTGTTCCTCATCATAACGATCAACCCTACCCGTTAACTGTAGCAGCTAACGCCTGAGCAAGGTCAGCGAGAAGATCGTCACTGTCTTCAATACCCACTGACAGCCGCAGCAGATCGTCAGGGCAACGAGACCCCTCGCCTTCCGTGCTACGGCGATGTTCAATCAGGCTTTCTGTAGAACCTAATGACGTTGAGTGACGAAAGACAGAGGTACGAAGACAAAACTCAGACGCCGCTTTTGCTCCGGCACGAAGTTGGAACGACAACATCGCGCCAAAGCCGCCAGCGAATTGCGCCTGGGCTAACGGGAAATGCGGATTCTGTTCCAGTCCGGGATAATGCACCACGGATACGGCAGGCTGCTGTGCCAGCCAGCGTGCGATTTTCAGCGTGTTCTCAGAGGCCCTTTCCACTCGCAGAGAAAGCGTGCGCATTCCCCGTAGCAGTAACCAGGCTTCCATGGAGGGCAAAACAGATCCCGAGGCGGTGCGGTAAGCGGTAATCTCCTGCCACCACGCGTCCTGCTTCGCGGTGACCAGCGCGCCCGCGGTTAAATCTCCGTGGCCGTTCAGGTACTTCGTCGCCGAATGAAGCACCACATCTGCACCCAGTTTCAACGCATTCAGCCACAAAGGCGTCGCTACCGTAGCATCAACAATCAGCCTTGCGCCGACCTGATGAGCGAGAGTAGCCACGGCCTGAATATCCGCTATTTTCCATAGCGGATTGGTGGGCAACTCGGCCCAGATCAAATTCGTATGACCCTGACGCGTTGCCTGCTCTACCGCTTCCAGGTTACAAAGGTCTACCAATGTTAACGCGATCCCCAGGCGTTCGCAGTAGCGGCTGATGATCGAGCGAAACTCGTAATAGCAATCCGCTTCGAGGATCACGCCGTCACCAGGCTTGAGGGTTGCAAGCACGGCCCAGGCCGCAGAAGCTCCCGCATTGAAGAAAGCGCAACCCTGTCCTTTTTCAAGGGTGTTAAGCAGCGATTCAGCCAGCAACACAGCAGAGTTACCGCTACGGGCATATCCCAATGCACCTTCGCTGCCGTCGATAACTGAGGTGACGCTGCTCTGGATCGGCGGGACAAGCCCACCGTTTTGCGGATCGGCGTAATGACCCAGTCCAGCCAGCAAGGTTGCATTTTTGCTCATGGCGACTTGTTTCCTGTTGATTTTTTGGCCATTATCGATTGTCGACAATCAATTGTCTATCTTTTGAACGATGAATATTCACCCACCCCCTGCCTGCTCAGGGACCAATTTTCCCACTGTGAGGTTATGAATGAACGCGTCTCAGCCTGAGGGCATTGATGAAAAAATTGCCGGGATGGTGAAAGGGATGGAGCAGCATCTGATTACGCTGCGCCGCGATATCCATGCTCATCCGGAACTGGGTTTTGATACTCATCGTACGGCAGAAGTGATCGCCCAAGAGCTGAAGCGCATGGGTTTTGAGCCGCAGACTGGGGTGGGAAAAACCGGGGTAATGCTGGATATTCATGGCGCTGAGCAAGGACCAAACCTGCTGCTGCGCGCCGACATGGATGCGCTGCCAATAGAAGAGCGAACCGGCTTGCCTTTTGCCAGCGTCTATCCGGGTAAAATGCACGCCTGCGGGCACGATCTGCACACGGCAACGCTGCTTGGCGTAGCGGCCACGCTGAAAGAGTTGCAGCCGCTGCTTAAAGGGTCTGTTCGTCTGGTCTTCCAGCCAGCGGAAGAGACCACGGAAAGCGGTGCCGCAGCGATGATTGCGGACGGAGCGGCTGAAGGCCAGGACATGGCAATCACCTTCCATAACCGCCCTGAACTGGCAGTAGGCAACATTTTACTGACCCGTGGCGCCAGTACAGCTTCCTGCGATGAGTTCGATGTTCAGGTGATCGGCATCTCCGGTCACGCTGCCCGCCCTCATGCCGCAGCGGATCCGATTGTGGCTACCGCGTACCTGATTACTCAACTTCAGACCATCATCTCCCGCGAGATGGATCCTGCCCAGTCAGCGGTGCTGACCGTTGGGCATATTGAAGGCGGGGCCATTCACAATATCATTCCTGATTCATGCCTGTTCCGTGGCACCGTGCGCGCGCGCTCTGCCGCTTCACGCGATCATGTTGAAGCCGCATTCCGACGCGTATGTGCCGGTGTGGCGCTGTCGATGAACGTAAAAATAGAGATTAACTACCAGCGTGGCGTGCCTCCGCTGCTGAATGACAACAGAATGGTCGACCTGGCCGAGAAGAGCATCATCAGCCAGTTTAAAAAGCAGCCCGATATGCAGCAAGGCACAAGCTTCGGTGCTGAAGACTTCTCCTACTTCTCCGACCTGGTGCCAGCCTGTCAGATCCATATCGGATCGGCTCAGCCTGGCCGTAACGACCATGTTCATAACTCAGATTATCAGCCTGATGAAGGCTGCATCAGCGTAGGGGCCATCGCGCTGACACGTTTAACACTCGATATTCTCTCTTAATCCGTTTTTCACTTTCTCAGGGGTAGCACATGATTCTGACACGCAAACGTTTCCTTACCGGCGCCGTTGCCGCACTTGGCCTGCTGGTTCTGCCACAATTACAGGCGAGAGACCTCTCCACGCTGACCTTCGCCACCGAAGGTGCCTTCCCTCCGTACAATCAAACCACGCCAAGCGGTGAGATTGTGGGCTTCGAGCCAGACATGATCAAAGAGATCGCCAAACGCGCGGGCTTCAGTTACAAAATCGTGGCGCAGAGTTGGGGCGGGATGATCCCTGGCCTGCTGGACGGAAAATACGATGCGATCGTCGATGCGGTGTCCATCACCCCTAAACGTCAGGAAACCATCAACTTTACCAGCGCTTACATCAACGGCGGCTCCGGTTTTGTCACCACTAAAGACAGCAGCATCACCAGCCTGCCGGGCACCGGAACCCGTATTTCACTGACCGATGATGCCGCAAGCAAACCAGCTATCGAGAGCATCGCCAAACTGGTGAAAGGCAAAACCATTGGCGTGCAGGTCGCCACCATTCAAGCTGACTTCCTGAAAAAATACTTTGGCGATATCGCCACTATCCGCACCTATCCTGGCGGCAAAGACACCTTTTTCGATCTGGATGCCGGTCGCGTGGATATGGTGATGGCAGCGGTGCCTAACCTGACGGCCTACGTGAAGCGGTCTAACGGCAATGGCGCGCTGACCGGCTACACCTTCCAGAATGGTGTGCTGGGTTCAGGTTCAGCAATTGGTCTGCGCAAAGACGACAGTGAACTGCAGGCGAAGCTGAACACCGCCATCGACAGCATGGTGAAAGACGGCACGATGAAAGCCCTGATTATCAAATGGTTTGGTATGGACTTGTCGCCACAATAATCGGAGTTCCTTATGGGTATTGACTGGCAACTTCTGAGTTTTGGCCCCGACGGATGGGGCCTCGTGCTGCTGAAAGCCGCAGGTGTGACGGTGTCCGTGTCACTTTGCGCCTTTTTACTGGGCTCGGTGATTGGCAGCCTGGTGGCCTGGGCAAAGATTGCCGGTAACCGCTGGCTGAGCAGGCTGGCGGAAGGCTATACCGTGGTGTTACGCGGAATTCCTGACCTGATTGTTATCTACATCTTCTACTTCGGCGGGCGCCAGGTGCTGTCCTTCTTTGGGCATGCGCTGGGGATGCAGGGGCCGTTTGATATCAGCGGATTTGTCGCAGGCGCACTGGCTATCGGACTGATCTCGGGCGCAGGGCAGGCTGAGGTGTTTCGGGGCTCTTATCACACTATTCCCAAAGGCACGCTGGAAGCTGCCACCGTGGTAGGCATGGGAAAATGGCTGATGTTCCGGCGGGTGATCGTGCCGCAGGCATTAACCACCGCTATTCCAGGTTTGGGTAATCAGTGGCAGTCGGCAATTAAAGAGTCTGCGCTGGTGTCGGTAACAGGTCTGGTCGAAACCATGAATCAGGTGCAGGTCGCTTCCGGTTCGACGCAGATGCCCTTTTTCTTCTTTGCCGTTGGCGCGGTGATCTATTTGCTGATTACCACCGTCTCTGAGTTTGTGATCCGTCAGGCTGAGAAATGGTCTTTGCGCGGTCAAAATTACCACCAGCTTTAAGGGCCTCGCATGGACATAATCTTTATACAAGAAACCTTTCTGAAGCTGTTAGCCGGTCTGCCGCTGACCCTGAACCTGGCGATCCTGTCGCTGTTGGGCGGTGGTTTGCTGGCGCTGACGCTTAACTTACTCCGCGCCACGCTGGTGGGCAGTTATGTCGCCAGAAGCTACGTTTTTCTGTTCCGTGGCACGCCGTTACTGATCCAGATTTTTATGATCTATTACGGTCTCGGTAACATCAGCGCAATTCGTCACAGCTTTCTCTGGCCGTTCCTGCGAGATCCCTACTGGTGCGGACTGTTAGCGTTAATCCTGAATGATGCGGCGTACACCTCTGAAATCCTGAGAGGCGGCATTCGCGCAGTGCCTTCAGGCGCAATCGAGGCCGCCAGGGTTTGCGGTATGTCAACGTTCACTATCCTCAAACGTATTACGCTGCCGATTGCCGTTCGTCAGGCGTTGCCGGCCTACAGTAATGAAGTGATTTCGATGGCTAAGTCGACTTCGCTGGTCAGCACCATCAGCCTGATGGATGTTACCGGCATTGCCAACGCAGAGGTCTCTTCAACTTACCGTGCGCTGGAAGTCTTCATCAGTGCAGCGGTAATCTACCTGGCTATCTCGCTGATTGTCACCAAAGGGCTCTCCCTGTTTGAGAAATACCTTTCACCCGATAAGTTCGGAGCAAGAGCATGAGTACACCAACCCTGACGCTGCGTAATATAAAGAAGAGTTTTGATCAGCATGAAGTGCTGCATGATGTCAGCCTGACGGCTAATGACGGTGATGTGATTTCGCTGATTGGTGCCAGCGGGTCGGGTAAAAGCACCCTGCTGCGCTGCATTCCTTTTCTGGAGGTTGCCCAGGGCGGCGAAATTCAGGTAGCGAACGAAAAAATCACCCTGACCGGCAGCGACGGCACGCTGACCAGAGCACAGCAAAACTCGGTGAGGAACATCCGGCAGCAGCTGGGTTTTGTCTTCCAGAGCTTTAACCTGTGGCCGCACCGCACCGTGCTGCAAAACATCATTGAAGCGCCGGTGCATGTGCAGAAGCGCAATAAAAAAGAGTGTATTGAAGAAGCGGAAGCACTGCTGGAAAAAGTCGGGTTGTCGGCCAAGAGAGATGCTTGGCCTGCCCATCTTTCCGGTGGCCAGCAGCAGCGAATTGCTATTGCCCGTGCGCTGGCGCAGCACCCCAAAGCCATCTTGTTTGATGAGCCAACCTCAGCACTCGATCCGGAACTGGTCGGCGACGTCTTAAAAGTGATCCGTAGTCTTGCTGAAGAAGGCCGCACCATGATTATCGTCACCCATGAAATGGGCTTTGCCCGCGAAGTGTCGAACAAAGCCATTTTCCTTCATCAGGGAAGGGTTGAAGAGGAAGGACCGCCGGAGCAGGTCTTTTCCAACCCGAACTCAGACCGCTGCCGGGCATTTGTCAGCAGCCATTTCCAGCGCAACTTTTAAGGTTTCGTCATGGACAAACAAGATCCCATCGTACGCAAAAGTTTGCAGGATAACGCCATCGACTGGCTTCGGCGGGAGATTGTTCATGGCCGCTTGCAGCCCGGTGAAGTGCTGACTGAAATTGCGCTCGCCCAGCAGATGGGCGTGGGACGCAGCACCGTTCGCTCGGCGCTGTTTGCACTGGAGGCGCAGGAACTGGTGGTGCGTTCGCCTTATCTCAGCTGCCATGTAGCGCCGTTGAATGCCGATATAATTTGGGAAATTTACACCTTGCGGGAAGCGCTGGAATGTCTGGCCGCCAGAATCTATGTCAGCCGCCGCACGCCGCTGATACGACAGAAACTGAATAAGGCTTTTGAAGGGTTAGCGAAGGCGGAAACTGGCGATATGGATATGCGCGTAGAGGCCGATCTGCTTTACCATCGCACGTTGGTAGACGCGACCGGTCACGGGCATCTCAACCGCAGGCACAAGCAGTTGCAGGATAAAATGGAGTGGTTGTATCGCTGGTCAGAAGGCCACTGGCCGCAGAGGGAGCCGCTGGTGAGCGGGCATCATGAACTGCATGAGGCGTTGATCAACGGGGATGAGGATCAGGCCGAAGCGATGACCCATAAACATATTCGTTCTTCACTGGAAGAAGACCTGCAAGGCTTTGCAGGTCTTTCCTCTTCAGCACCGCGCTAAATTTTTAGCGCGCGTCCTTCACCGCCAGCCCAAGTTGCCACACGGCCATCGCATAATGGTTGCTGTGGTTATAACGGGTGATGGCGTAGAAGTTTGGCAAACCGAACCAGTATTGATAACTGGTGCCCATATCAAAGCGCAACAGGCTGACCTGCTGATTGCCGTCCAGTTTTATCTGCGGGCGGAAGCCTCCGGCTGCCAGTGACGAAACGGAGTAACGGGTTTTAAAGCCGGTTTCCCAGGTCGTCGAAGGGCCGGTTGCAGGGACTGCAACGGTGCCATCTTTCACCCAGCCATGCTCGCTGAAGTAGTGCGCCACGCTGCCGATCGCATCAATCGGATCCCACAGGTTGATGTGCCCATCACCATCAAAATCTACCGCATAACTTTTAAAGGACGAGGGCATAAACTGGCCGTAGCCCATCGCACCAGCGTAAGAGCCGCGCAGATCCAGCGGGTCATCGCCCTCTTCTCTTGCCATCAGCAGGAAGGTTTCCAGCTCTGCGCTGAAGAAGTCCGCCCGGCGAGGATAGTTAAACGCCAGCGTGGAGAGCGCATCGATAATACGGGTTTTACCCATTACGCGGCCCCAGCGGGTTTCCACACCAATAATCCCCACGATGATTTCCGGCGGCACACCGTAAGTCTTGTAAGCGCGCTGCAACGCATCCTGGTACTGGTTCCAGAACACTACGCCGTTTTGCACGTTAGAAGGGGTAATAAACTTGGCCCGATAACGGATCCATGCGCCGTTTGGCCCGGTTGGTCCCTGGGAAATCGGCGCCTGGCGATCCATCAGGCGGATAACCCAGTCCAGATTGTTGGCCTGAGCCAGCACATCATGCAGCTGCTGGCGCTGAAAACCGTGTTCACGCACCATTTTATCAATAAAGCGCTCGGTGGCCGGATTATTGGCAAAGTCGCCCATCAACGGAGCGGCGTTGTGCGCGGGGTCAAGCTTGAAGCCACCGCCAAAAGGATTGCCCTGCGGTTCAACGTTCTGCGGGGGTTTATGGCTACTACAGGCAGTCAGTAACAGCAGTGCGGGAAGAAGTGTGGCCAGAGAACGCATTGAATATCCATTGGACGATAAAGAGTTGCCGCCATGGTAAAGCATTGGCTGGCGTGAAGAAAAGCAGATGTTATGTAAAGAAAGGGCAGCCAGTGGCTGCCCGGGGAGTGCGGAATGAGTATAGAGGATGAATCAGGTCCTTGCCCGCTGACGAAGCGCATAAGCAAGGACGACCACGAAACAAAGCAGAGGTAAGGAGTAAGCCGCCGCAGTGGTGTAGCGATCCGCTACTGCGCCCATCAGATACGGCATAATCGCCCCGCCCACAATCGCCATGATCATCAGCGAGCTGGCGCGTTTGGTCTGTTTGCCCATGTTTTTAACCCCCATCGCAAACAGCGTGGGGAACATGATCGACATAAAGAAGAACACCGCAACCAGTGCAATCACCGACAGCGTTTCAATTCCAGAAACCACTACGGCGCACAGCAAAATATTGATCGCAGCATAAGCCACCAGCAGCGTTACCGGGCGAACGCGTCCCATCAGCCAGGTACTGAAGAAGCGGCCAATCATAAAGCTGACCATACCAACCGACAGCAGATACGAGGCGTTTTGGTTAGAAAGGTTCGCCCAGTGTTCGGTGACGTAGTTAATAAAGAAGGCACCCACGCCAACCTGAGCGGCCACATAGAAAAACTGAGCAATCACCCCGCCGGTGAAGTGACCGTGCTGCCACAGGCTTTTTTCATCGCCGCTGCTCTGCTCTTCTTCCTGAGCGCGAATATCCGGCAGGCGGGTGCGGCCAAAGACAAAGGCAATCACCAGTACCAGAGCCGCAATCGCTACATAGGTTGTTTTAACCGAGTCCAGCCCTTCCGTGGTGCTGCCCTGAGTAGCAGAGAAGAACAGCGAGCCACCGATAACCGGGCCCACAAACTGCCCCAACCCGTTGAAAGATTGCGAGAGGTTCAGACGACGTTCGGCGCCAGAAGGATCGCCCAGCACCGTGGCGTAAGGGTTTGCAGCCGTTTCCAGGCAACCTAACCCTAAAGCGATCACAAACAGCGCCAGCAGGAACATCTCAAAACTCCCCGCTGAAGCGGCAGGCACAAACAGCAGCGCACCGACGGCGTAAAGGCACAGTCCAACCAGCACCCCGGCTTTATAGCCGAAGCGGTCCATAAAGAACCCGGCGGGCAAGGCCACCACAAAGTAAGCGCCGAAGTAGGCCGCCTGCAGCAGACCAGACTGTGCTTTGTTCACGTGCAGCACTTCCTGAAAATGCTTATTCAGCACGTCCAGCAAGCCATAAGACAGCCCCCACATGAAAAACAGGACGGTCACCAGAATAAAAGCCAGCCGATAGCTGGTTGCCGCTTTCCGCTCGCGATAAGCCGGCGCAGTCGTTTTATTGACTAACATATTACGTTCCTCGGTAGCTGTGGCCAGTACAGCGAAAAACACCGGCAGTAGAAAAGATGTGGGTCAGAAGAGAACCCGTTGATTACCTTAGTTCTGCTCCTGCAGAGAGAAAATCCGTTCCATCGCTACCCATTTTTCTCCGGCAGGCGTCCAGGGCGTTGGCCGCTGATATTTCCACATCAGCGCCTCCCATTCGCCCACTTTGGCATCCTGCTCGCTTTGCCTGGCAAACTGCTCAGCATCGAACTCCGGCGTGGTTTCCATCATCATTACCAGCCGTGTTCCCAGCAGATAAATCTCCATCTCTGCGATGCCATAGCGCCGCAGATGTTGCGCAATCTCGGGCCAGATCTGCTGGTGATACTGGCGATACTCCGCAATCAGCTGCGGATCGTCAGCCAGATCCAGCGCCTGGCAGTAACGCGTATTGCCCGTCATGTCAG
>NZ_JBAVTT010000037.1:0-26248 GCF_049696395.1 Erwinia sp. | reverse complement strand
GAGTTCGAGTCTCGTTTCCCTCTCCAAATTTTTTTTAGCAGTATTTAGCAGTATTGTACCAGGTATCTTAAGCGGGAATAGCTCAGTTGGTAGAGCACGACCTTGCCAAGGTCGGGGTCGCGAGTTCGAGTCTCGTTTCCCGCTCCAAACGTTTTTTGCAGTCATACACCAAGTATCTTAAGCGGGAATAGCTCAGTTGGTAGAGCACGACCTTGCCAAGGTCGGGGTCGCGAGTTCGAGTCTCGTTTCCCGCTCCAAATCATCATTCTTCTCATTTTTCCAGGTGATGTTATCCACAGCGATAACCCAGCTGCGCTTCGTTGTTTTTGCTCATCACAAAAAGTTCTTTAACAGAGTTATCCACAGGCGCTCAGTCTGTCATCCGCTATGGCTTTCTGAAGAAGCCTGCAGGCTTTCCCTGTAACTGACTGTTTTAACTGCTTATATTAATATTTCAAATTGTTATCTGGATCGCTTGTGCTTTCTGTGACACTTGAATGACAACAACTTTTTATTTTTATGCACAGCGTGTGGAAAACCTTCTACGCGGGAAATAATTGCGCTTTGTTCACTTATGCATCGCGTGGTAAACCTTTTTCTACCGCTCTAACCAGCCTTTTCTGCTGTCCCTGAATTTCAACCACATGTTCACTGCGATTAGCCAACTGGCGAGCCAATGCCCAGCTTATGTGTTCATCCAGCATGTCATTCTCACCCTGACGAGCTTCGAGTGCCGCAACGTTCCCGGCAGACCAGGGAGCATTCCCCAGCGCAACAGCCACATTACGCAACCAGCGAAGATGACCAATACGGCGGATAGCCGAGCCTTCTGTCACGCGTAAGAATTTGGCCTCATCCCAGGCGAAAAGCTCGTCGAGCGGCGGCGCATGCAAAACTGCGCGTGGCCCAAAATCATCTTCGTCAGTTAGCTGACCATAGCGGTTCCAGGGGCAAATGAGCTGGCAGTCATCGCAACCGTAAATCCTGTTGCCAATCAGCGGCCTGAATTCTTCAGGGATTGCGCCCTCCAGCTCGATGGTCAGATAAGAAATGCAGCGCCGGGCATCAACCGTATAGGGCTCGACAATGGCGCCGGTGGGACAGATGGTGAGGCAGGCCACACAGCGGCCGCACTGCTCCTCCTGCGGTTTATCGACAGGCAACGGCAGGTCAATCAGCAGTTCGCCAAGAAAAAACC
The DNA here is from genome assembly GCF_049696395.1 of Erwinia sp. GTDB lineage: Bacteria > Pseudomonadota > Gammaproteobacteria > Enterobacterales > Enterobacteriaceae > Erwinia. The sequence continues at coordinate 25,050 of NZ_JBAVTT010000037.1, read as the reverse complement.
ACGAGCCGGCCTCGCGGTTCAGGATCAGCGAATGTTTGCCGGTCCAGCCCAGTCCTGCTTTAGCCGCCAGAGGCCTTTCGAGTATTGGCGCTGAGTCTACAAAGGGACGAAACTGCACTTCGGCACAGCGCTCACGGATTAAGTCTCCGAGCTTTTTCAGGCGATTGCGCAATACTTTGTGGTAATCACGACCAAGTGCATAGCGGCTGACATAGCCTAACTGGGGATTTTTTAGAGTGCTGGCAAAAGCTGCCTTAGCAGGCAGATAGTTCATCCGCACGCTGATAACCCTGAGCGTGCCGGGCAACAATTCATGGGGACGTGCGCGCATCATGCCATGACGTGCCATCCATTCCATCTCACCGTGGTATTGCTTGTCCAGCCAGGACTGCAGGCGTGGTTCTTCCACGCTTAAATCGGTATCGCAGATACCCACTTGCTGGAAGCCGAGTTCCTGCCCCCAGCGTTTGATATCTAGGGCAAGTTGATGGAGATCGAGAGGAAGTGACATGACAAACCTGAATAAGCAAAGTAACCCTACCAGTTTACCCTATTCTGTCTGGCCTGTAGAGGCGATGGCCGGCCTTGAGCGCGAAGCAGCTGACGCGCTGGGCCTGACGCTGTTTGAACTCATGCAACGCGCAGGTGAAGCGGCTTTTACGCAACTCCGCGCTCTGTGGCCCACTGCGCAGCACTGGTTAATCCTTTGCGGGCACGGTAACAACGGCGGAGATGGGTTTATCGTTGCTCGTCTGGCGCAGTCTGCCGGGTTAAAGGTGACGGTGATAGCTTGCGAGGGCAGGAAGCCCTTGCCAGAGGAAGCTAGTCAGGCTCGCGAGGCGTGGCTTGCGGCAGGTGGCGTGATCCACGATCCTTCGTTTGTCTGGCCTGAAGGGATTGACGTGATTGTCGATGCGTTGCTGGGAACCGGGCTAAACCGGCCGGCTAAAGCGCCTTATGATTGGCTGATTGAACAAGCGAATGCCCATTCCGCCGAGGTTTTTGCCGTAGATATTCCGTCAGGGTTAGTGGCTGCTAACGGCACAGCACCTGGTACTGTTATCTCCGCCAGCCACACATTGACGTTTATTGCCCTTAAGGCAGGCCTGTTGACTGGCAAAGCCCGCGACTACACTGGGCAGTTGCATTTTCACGCCCTGAGTCTGGATGCCTGGCTGTCGCAGCAGGATGCGCCGATGGCAAGATATGACGCTTCCTCCCTTAGCCGGTGGCTTAAGCCACGCAGACCCACCTCGCACAAAGGCGATCATGGCAAATTAGCTATCATTGGTGGCGATCATGGCACCGCCGGGGCGATTCGCATGACTGCTGAAGCGGCACTAAGGGCCGGCGCAGGAATGGTGCGAGTACTTACTAACAAAGACAACATCGCGCCGATACTGACCGCAAGGCCAGAACTGATGGTGGAAGAGCTGACCAGCAAGGCTGTGGATCAGGCGCTGGAATGGGCGGATGTGATAGTCATCGGCCCAGGCCTTGGACAGGGCGAATGGGGTAAAAAAGCGTTACAAAAGGTAGAAAACTCTCAGAAACCGATGCTTTGGGACGCAGATGCGCTTAACCTGCTGGCAATCAGTCCCGATAAACGTCAAAATCGGATCCTTACGCCTCATCCTGGCGAAGCGGCCCGATTGCTGAACTGTAAGACCAGCGATATTGAGAGTGACCGCTTACATTCAGCCAGAGAGTTGGTGAAACGCTATGGCGGCGTGGTGGTGTTGAAAGGCGCCGGAACAATTATCGCCAGCGAGGCGGGTGAAATGGCGTTTGCCGATGTGGGCAACGCGGGCATGGCTTCGGGTGGGATGGGTGATGTGCTTTCAGGGATCATCGGCAGTTTGTTAGGGCAAAAGCTCTCACTGTATGATGCGGCCTGTGCCGGATGCGTTGTGCATGGCGCAGCGGCTGAGGCGGTTTCAGCGCGTTACGGCACGCGAGGAATGTTGGCTACCGATCTATTTTCTGAACTTTATCTGTTTGTTAATCCAGAGATCCTGACTAAAAAAGAATGAAGACCTGTGTAATCACCCTGTCCGATGAGGCAGCAACCCTCACTTTAGGTGCCAGCCTGGCCCGTGCCTGTCATGGTGCGGCGATGATCTACCTTTTTGGCGATCTTGGCGCGGGGAAAACCACGTTCAGCCGGGGGTTCCTTCAGGCTTTAGGGCATCAGGGGAATGTGAAAAGCCCGACTTACACTCTGGTGGAGCCCTATCAGTTGCCTGACCGTCAGGTCTATCATTTCGATCTCTACCGCCTTGCAGATCCTGAAGAACTCGAATTTATGGGGATCCGTGACTATTTTGGCGGTGACAGCGTGTGCCTGGTCGAGTGGCCACAACAAGGCGCGGGCTTTTTGCCCGTCCCGGACATTGAACTGCACCTGAGCTATCAGGGCCAGGCGCGTCAGGCAGAATTGAAAGCCTGTTCAGCTGCAGGAGAAACGATGATTCAGCAGGTCGCTATGGAAAAGGGTTGTTCATGAAGTTGCGCATGAAGTTTGGTTTGGTACTGGCACTTTTACTGACGACGTTTAGTTCGCTTGCAGCCAATTTATCCGACATTAAAGTCTCCAATGGTGATGACAAAGCCACCGTCACCCTCAGTTTTAACGGCCAGCCGGTGTATGGCTTCTTCCCGTTGCACAATCCCGATCGCGTGGTGTTAGATATTCGCCAGAGCGGCGTCATCAAAGGTCTGCCTCTGACATTTAGCGGTGAGAACATCGTTAAGCGCATTCGCTCCAGCACGCCGAAAGACCAACAAAGCATTCGTCTGGTGTTTGAACTGACTCAGGCGGGCAAAACCCGTGCAGTTACTCAGCGTAATGGCAATGATTACGACGTAGTCTTTACTATTACGGGCTCTCGCCCGGCTCGTGCGTCTTCCAGCCGTCCGGCAGAAGTAAGCCCCGCTTCAAGCAGTACGCCATCAACGCCGAAGGAAAACCCTTTCAAAGGCAATCAGGTTACCGCTGTAAGCAGTGGCAATGATGTTGTCCGACCGGGCATAACACCTACTTCAGCTAATGAAGCGGTGATTGTAGCGATCGATGCCGGTCACGGCGGACAGGATCCCGGCGCCATTGGCGGAGGCGGCCTGAAAGAGAAGAATGTCACCATTGCCATCGCCCGTAAGCTTAAACTCCTGCTGAATGCCGATCCAATGTTCAAAGGTGTGATGACTCGTGACGGTGATTACTTTATTTCGGTAATGGGCCGTTCCGATGTGGCGCGTAAGCAAAATGCTAACGTGCTGGTGTCTGTTCACGCCGATGCTGCACCAAACCGCAGTGCTTCCGGTGCTTCCGTTTGGGTGCTCTCTAACCGCCGCGCCAACAGTGAAATGGCGGGCTGGCTGGAACAGCATGAGAAACAGTCAGAGCTGCTGGGCGGAGCAGGGGATTTGCTGGCTAACAGTCAGGCCGATCCTTATCTGAGCCAGGCCGTGTTGGATTTGCAGTTCGGTCACTCTCAACGCGTTGGTTATGATGTGGCGGTGAAGGTCATTGCGCAGCTTCAGCGCGTGGGTTCCCTGCACAAACGTCGCCCGGAACACGCCAGCCTGGGCGTTCTGCGCTCGCCGGATATTCCTTCCTTGCTGGTGGAAACCGGCTTCATCAGTAATCCTTCGGAGGAGCGACTGCTCGGCAGTAGCGCTTACCAGCAGAAGATTGCAGAGTCGATTTATAAAGGACTCCGCAACTACTTCCTGGCGCACCCGCTGCAATCCATCCCAAAGGAGGAAAACCGTCCCTTGCAGTCCGCAGCGACGGTTAATGTTGAACCCAACCCGGCTCCAGATAACACCCAATACACTGGGGCGATCCAGCGGCATGTGGTAAAACGGGGAGAGACCGCTTCCGGCATCGCGGCGCAGTACGGCATCAGCCTGGCGACGCTGCGTTCAATGAATACCTTGAAGAAAGATGTGGTGTGGGTTGGGCAAAGATTGAAAGTTCCGGCTGGCAACAAAACCGCCAGCGTAACTAAAGCCAAAACCCCCGTGCGTCACAAAGTGGTAAGGGGTGATTCACTTACTGCGATTGCCGCCCATTATGGCGTCAGTTCGAAGGCGATTCAGCAGGCCAATAAGATGAAATCGCAAAACGTGATGCTGGGGCAGACCTTAACTATCCCGGCTTCGTAACCAGACAAGGAATTACTATGCCGATTCAGGTGTTGCCTCCTCAGCTAGCTAACCAGATAGCCGCTGGTGAAGTGGTGGAGCGGCCAGCGTCGGTGGTCAAAGAGCTGGTTGAAAATAGCCTGGACGCTGGCGCGACCCGTATCGATATTGAAATCGATAAAGGGGGCGCCAAACTGATCCGCATCCGTGACAACGGCAGCGGCATCGGCAAAGAAGAGCTGTCGATGGCGCTTGCCCGGCATGCCACCAGCAAAATCACCACGCTGGACGACCTTGAAGCGATCATGAGCCTGGGCTTCCGTGGAGAAGCACTGGCCAGTATCAGCTCGGTATCCAGACTGACGCTAACATCGCGGACTGAAGCACAGACAGAAGCCTGGCAGGCCTATGCTGAAGGGCGAGAGATGTCCGTGACGCTGAAGCCGGCTGCGCATCCTGTAGGCACCACGCTTGAAGTGCTGGATCTCTTTTACAACACCCCTGCACGCCGCAAATTTATGCGGACCGAAAAAACCGAATTCACCCATATTGACGAAATCATCCGCCGCATTGCTCTGGCGCGCTTTGACGTGGCTTTCTCGCTGACCCACAACGGGAAGTTAATTCGCCAGTATCGTGGCGTGACTGAGCACAGCCAGCGTGAGCGCCGCCTTGGGGCTATTTGCGGAACAGCATTCCTTAGCCATGCGCTGGCGATTGAGTGGCAGCATGGCGATTTGAGCCTCAAGGGCTGGGTTGCCGATCCTGCGGGCTCCAGGGCGATCACCGATCTGCAATATTGCTACGTAAATGGCCGCATGATGCGTGACAGGCTGATCAATCATGCCATCCGCCAGGCTTATCAGGACAAGCTGGGAGACGCTCACCAGCCTGCCTATGTCCTGTATCTGGAAATCGATCCGCATCAGGTGGACGTCAACGTTCACCCGGCCAAGCATGAAGTGCGTTTTCATCAGTCACGCCTGGTGCATGATTTTATCTATCAGGGCGTAGTCAGCGTGTTGCAGGAGGCGGGGGCCGAAACTTTGCTGGCTGTAGAACCTGCTGCGCCAGCCGAGCGCTGGCAGCCTGAGAATCGCCAGGCTGCGGGCGGCAATCATTTTTCAACACCTGCGCCAGCCAAAGCAGCCATCCCGTCAGCCAGCGTTGGCGGCAATTCGTCTTCAGTTGGCGGGGATCGCTCTGCGCCTTCTTCTCATTCAGGTAGCGGATCGGCGGCTGGTTCAGCCAACTGGCAGCGGCAGGAACCTGTTTATCAGCAGAAGGAAGGCAGGGCTTATCAGCAGCTGTTACAGACGCCGGAAGCGCCAGCTGCCAGAGAACCCGTAAATAAAGCCGAACGCCACACCGACCTACCTTTAAGTGGCCACAGCCAGAGTTTTGGCCGGGTGCTGAGCGTCCTGCAAGACAATTTTGCTTTGGTCGAGTCGCAAGAGCGGCTGGCATTCATTAATTTGCCTGTTGCAGCGCACTGGCTGAAGCAGGCACAGCTTGAACCCGGAGAAGAAGGGCTGAAACCTCAGCCGTTATTGATCCCGGTGCGGATAAAGATGGATAAGCCGGAGCGTGAAGCGATAACTCGTCACGCCAGCTTATTGATCCAGATGGGAATTGAGCTGCAGGCGGATTCACACCATGTGACGTTGCGCGCGGTACCTTTACCATTACGCCAACAAAATTTACAAAACTTGATTCCAGAACTGTTAGGCTATCTCGCCCGGCAGCAGGATGTGTCCGCAACGCAGGTGGCGCAATGGTTAGCGCGTCATTCGGTAGTTGAACATCCGCACTGGAATCACTCGCAGGCGATTGCTTTGCTGGCTGAAGTCGAACGACTTTGCCCGCAGCTACTGAAATCGCCACCTTCTGGATTTTTACAGCACATCGATATTGAACAGGCGATGAACGCCCTGAAGCATGAGTGAGACATCCAAGGCTGGCCGGCCAAAGGCAATTTTTTTGATGGGGCCAACGGCTTCCGGTAAGACCGCACTGGCGATTGCATTACGCCAGCAGCTGCCGGTTGAGTTGATTAGCGTAGATTCCGCCCTCATATATCGCGGTATGGACATTGGCACAGCCAAACCTTCCGCTGATGAGCTGGCATTGGCGCCCCATCGTTTACTGGACATCCGTGACCCCTCTGAAGCGTATTCCGCTGCTGAGTTCCGTCGGGATGCGCTGGCTGAAATGGCGGAGATAACCGAAAGCGGTCGTATCCCGTTGCTTGTTGGTGGCACCATGCTCTATTACAAGGCTTTGCTGGAAGGATTGTCGCCGTTGCCCCCGGCGGATCCGGAAGTGCGTCAGCGTATTGAGCAACAGGCGAGTGAAGAGGGTTGGGATGCCCTTCACCGTCAATTATGTGAGATAGATCCCGTAGCAGGAAATCGTATTCATCCGAATGATCCCCAGAGACTCTCGCGAGCACTGGAAGTTTTTTTTATTTCGGGTAAAACTTTAACGGAACTGACTAAAACTTCTGGCGAAGCGCTGCCATACGATGTGACCCAGTTCGCGATTGCACCTCAGCAACGTGAAGTGATCCATCAGCGGATTGAACTGCGTTTTCAGCAGATGTTAGCGTCAGGGTTTGAAGCGGAGGCTCGGGCGTTGTTCGCACGAGAAGATTTGCATACGGACTTGCCTTCCATTCGTTGTGTCGGTTACCGCCAGATGTGGTCATATCTGGCGGGTGAGATCGACTACGATGACATGGTTTATCGGGGAATTTGCGCGACCCGGCAGTTGGCTAAGCGGCAGATAACATGGTTACGCGGTTGGAAGGATGTTCACTGGCTGGATAGCGAACAACCTGAAGCCGCACGCGATACCCTGTTACAGGTTCTTAGTGCGAAGCCTGGGTGATTGTGTACAATTAGTGCATTATCCTGCGCGAATTTTTACGCAGTATTTCAGAGCGTTTATGCTCTCAGGCAGTAAACAACAAGCATATAAGGAAAAGATAGAATGGCTAAGGGGCAATCATTGCAAGATCCGTTCTTGAACGCGCTGCGTCGTGAACGTGTTCCGGTTTCGATTTATTTGGTGAATGGTATCAAACTGCAGGGTCAGATCGAGTCGTTTGATCAATTTGTAATTCTATTGAAAAACACAGTTAGCCAGATGGTGTACAAGCACGCTATCTCTACTGTTGTTCCGTCCCGTCCGGTCTCCCACCATAGCAACAATGCAGGTGGCGGAAGCAGCAACTATCATCATGGCAGTAACCAGGGGGCTTCTACTCAGCCTCAGCCAGAGAGTGACGACGCAGAGTAATCACTGCTCTTCCATGACGGGGACACCTGTTCACTCGGGTTCCCCGTCCTGGCAATCCGCCCGATTTATCCTGCGCCGAATGGCGGGGCTTAATCGCGCAAACTCGCCACCTGAGGGTTTTTTGATCCAGGTGTGCACGTAAAATCTGATATTCACGCAGTATGGCCAAACGTGTTGCAGGTTTAATAAGGCTCTGAGAGGTTTTAAGTTTGTTTGACCGTTATGAAGCCGGTGAGCAGGCCGTTCTGGTACATATCTATTTTTCCCAGGAGCGGAATACGGAAGATTTGCAGGAATTCGAAACCCTGGTCTCTTCTGCGGGTGTTGAAGCGCTGAGTGTTATAACCGGTAGCCGAAGATCTCCCCATCCAAAATATTTCGTCGGTGAAGGAAAGGCAGTAGAAATTGCAGAGGCGGTGAAAGCCAGCGGTGCCTCGGTGGTGTTATTTGATCACGCCCTGAGCCCGGCCCAGGAAAGAAACCTGGAAGCCCTTTGTGAATGCCGCGTCATTGACCGAACCGGCCTTATCCTTGATATTTTTGCCCAGCGCGCCCGTACCCATGAAGGTAAATTGCAGGTGGAGTTGGCACAGCTTCGCCATCTTGCCACGCGCCTTATTCGTGGATGGACGCACCTTGAGCGCCAGAAAGGCGGGATAGGTCTGCGCGGCCCGGGTGAAACGCAGTTGGAAACGGACCGTCGTTTACTGCGTAACCGTATTACGCTGATCCTCTCGCGTCTCGAGCGGGTAGCAAAACAACGTGAGCAGGGCCGTCAGGCGCGTAATAAAGCCGATGTGCCGACCGTTTCGTTGGTTGGATATACCAATGCCGGTAAATCCACATTATTTAACCGTGTGACTTCTGCTGAGGTCTATGTTGCCGACCAGCTGTTCGCCACGCTCGATCCGACTTTGCGTCGGGTGGATGTGGCTGATGTGGGTGAAGTGGTGCTGGCGGATACCGTAGGCTTTATTCGTCATTTGCCACACGATTTAGTCGCTGCTTTTAAAGCGACGTTACAAGAAACGCGTGAAGCAACGTTACTGCTGCACGTTATTGACGCCGCTGACTTACGCGTCGATGAAAATATTAAAGCCGTTGAAGTGGTGTTGGAAGAGATTGAGTCAGACGAAATTCCTACGCTTCAGGTGATGAACAAGATCGATATGCTCGACGGGTTTGTGCCGCGTATCGATCGTGATGAAGAGAATAAGCCGGTCCGCGTGTGGGTTTCTGCCCAGACGGGGGAAGGGATTCCACTGCTGTTCCAGGCGCTGACCGAGCGTCTGGCCGGTGAAATCGCGCAGTATGATTTGCGTCTACCGCCAGAAGCAGGGCGGTTACGTAGCCGTTTTTATCAGCTTCAGGCGATAGAAAAAGAGTGGAACGAAGACGATGGTAGCGTAGGTTTACAGGTACGTATGCCGATCGTTGACTGGCGCCGTCTGTGCAAACAGGAGCCGGCGCTGGTGGATTACATTGTTTGACTGATTTTGCCTGACACGCGTATCCCGGCCTTGGGATACCACCGCACACACAATTATATGGAGTATAAACATGGCGTGGAATCAGCCCGGGAATAACGGACAGGACCGCGACCCGTGGGGAAGCAGCAATAATCAAGGCGGCAACTCTGGGGGAAACAAGGGAGGGCGCGATAAGGGGCCTCCTGATTTGGATGATATTTTTCGCAAGCTGAGCAAAAAGCTTGGCGGATTCGGCGGTGGTAACAAAAACGATAACAGCGGCGGGCAGCGTACGCCGGGTCGCGGTGGTCGTCTGGTTGGTATTGTCGTGGTTGCGGCGGTAGTGATCTGGGCCGGTAGCGGCTTCTACACCATCAAAGAAGCGGAACGCGGTGTGGTGACACGCTTCGGCAAATTCAGTCATCTGGTTGAGCCAGGTCTGAACTGGAAACCGACCTTTATCGATCAGGTCCGTGCGGTGAACGTTGAAGCCGTCCGTGAGCTGGCAGCCTCAGGCACCATGCTGACGTCTGACGAAAACGTTGTGCGCGTAGAAATGAACGTGCAGTACCGTGTCACTAACCCGGAACGTTATCTGTTTGCGGTAACCAGCGCAGATGACAGCCTGCGTCAGGCAACGGACAGTGCATTGCGTGGCGTAATTGGCCGCTCAACGATGGACCGCATCCTTACCGAAGGTCGTACCGTGGTCCGTAGTGACACTCAGCGTGAGCTTGAAGAGACCATTCGTCCTTACGATATGGGGATCACTCTGCTGGACGTTAACTTCCAGGCTGCCCGTCCGCCTGAAGAAGTGAAGGCCTCATTTGATGATGCCATTGCTGCGCGTGAAAACCGTGAGCAGTACGTCCGTGAAGCGGAAGCTTATGCTAATGAAGTGCAGCCACGCGCCAACGGTCAGGCACAGCGTATTCTGGAAGAAGCGCGTGCTTACAAAACCCGTACCGTGTTGGAAGCACAGGGTGAAGTGGATCGCTTTGCGAAACTTCTGCCTGAGTACAAAGCCGCGCCAGAGATCACTCGTGAGCGTCTGTACATTGAAACCATGGAACGCGTGCTCAGCCACACCCGCAAGGTTTTGGTTAATGATAAGGGCAATAACCTGATGGTCTTGCCGCTGGATCAAATCATGCGCGGACAGGGCGGTGCATCTTCTAACACCACCCAGGACAGCAGCAGCAACAGTTTGTTGCGTTTGCCACCGGCAAACAGCAATGACCGCGCCAGCAGCAGTTCGTCGTACAATCCAGACACCATCATGGATCAGCGCCGGGCGAATGCTCAGCGCAACGATACCCAGCGCGAAGGGAGAGAGTAAGCGATGCGTAAGCCATTAATCGTAGTATTGATTGTTGTGCTGGTGGTGCTGTACGCGTCACTGTTTGTAGTTCAGGAAGGCCAGCGTGGCATTGTGATGCGCTTTGGTAAAGTCCTGCGCGATAGCGAAAATAAACCGCTGGTGTACGCACCAGGTCTGCACTTCAAGATCCCTTTCCTGGAATCCGTGAAGTCGCTGGACGCCCGTATCCAGACCATGGATAACCAGGCCGATCGCTTCGTCACCAAAGAGAAGAAAGACCTGATCGTTGATTCTTACATCAAATGGCGTATCAGCGACTTCAGCCGTTACTATCTGGCCACCGGCGGCGGCGACGTCTCCCAGGCAGAAGTGCTGTTGAAACGTAAATTCAGTGACCGTCTGCGTTCTGAAATTGGTCGTCTGGACGTGAAGGACATCGTTACCGATTCCCGCGGTCGTCTGACTACCGATGTGCGTGATGCATTGAATACCGGTAGCGCAGGCCAGGACGATGAAATCGCCACGCCAGCGGCAGATGATGCCATTGCTTCGGCAGCGGCTCGTGTTGAGCGTGAAACGACCAGCAATGAACCGGCTATGAACCCGAACAGTATGGCGGCGTTGGGTATTCAGGTTGTGGATGTGCGCATCAAGCAGATCAACCTGCCTACTGAAGTCTCTGACGCGATCTACGCTCGTATGCGTGCTGAGCGTGAGTCAGTAGCCCGTAGCCAGCGTTCACAGGGTCAGGAAGAGGCTGAGAAGCTGCGTGCAACGGCGGATTACGAGGTGACTCGTACGCTGGCAGAAGCGCAGCGTACCGGCCTGATGACCCGCGGTGAAGGTGATGCAGAAGCAGCGAAACTGTTTGCTGATGCGTTCAGCCAGGATCCTGACTTCTACGCCTTTATCCGTAGCCTGCGTGCTTACGATAATAGCTTCAAGAGCAATCAGGATGTGATGGTGCTGAGCCCGGACAGCGATTTCTTCCGCTTTATGAAATCGCCTTCTAACGCCACACGTTAAGAATCTGCTATAAAACGAGGGGCCGGATTATCCGGCCCCTTTTTTATTGTCTGTAGCGGAAAACATAATGAACCCAACCATTTGGATGGCACTGGCGTTAGTGCTGGTTTTAGAAGGCCTGGGCCCGGTGTTGCTACCGCGCATGTGGCGGCGGATGATTTTATCGATGGCGCAGTTGCCGGATACCCTGTTACGGCGTTTTGGTGGTGGCCTCGTGGTGGCCGGCGCGGTGATCTACTACATGATTAGCGCCCACAGCGGCGGGTGAAGTTTGGGAAAAAAGTGCGCAATCGTATGCTAAAAGAGCTGAAAGACGGGTTTTACGGTGGTAGAATCCATTTTTAAGCAATCGGTGATTTTGAGAAATGGGTAAGAACGTCGTCGTACTGGGCACCCAATGGGGTGACGAAGGTAAAGGTAAGATTGTTGACCTCCTGACTGAACGCGCAAAATATGTTGTTCGTTATCAGGGCGGCCATAACGCTGGCCATACGCTAGTCATCAACGGTGAGAAAACCGTCCTCCACTTAATTCCATCAGGTATTCTGCGTGAAAACGTGACCAGCATCATCGGCAACGGTGTTGTGCTGTCTCCGGCTGCGCTGATGAAAGAGATGAAAGGTCTGGAAGATCGCGGCTTCCCGGTACGTGAACGTCTGTTTATTTCTGAAGCCTGCCCGCTGATCCTTGAATACCACGTAGCGCTGGACGTTGCGCGTGAGAAAGCTCGCGGCGCGAAAGCTATCGGTACCACCGGTCGCGGTATCGGCCCGGCTTACGAAGATAAAGTCGCCCGTCGTGGTCTGCGTGTTGGTGACCTGTTCAACAAAGAAACCTTCGCCACTAAGCTGAAAGAAGTGATGGATTATCACAACTTCCAGCTGGTGAACTACTACAAAGAAGAAGCCGTTGACTTCGATAAAGTGCTGAGCGACACGCTGGCAATTGCCGATATCCTGACCGGCATGGTAGTAGACGTTTCTGAACTGCTGGACGGCGCGCGTAAGCGTGGCGACCTGATTATGTTTGAAGGTGCTCAGGGTACGCTGCTGGACATCGACCACGGGACTTATCCGTACGTGACCTCTTCCAACACCACCGCTGGTGGCGTGGCAACAGGTTCCGGCATCGGTCCACGTTATGTGGATTACGTGCTGGGCATCGTGAAAGCCTACTCAACCCGCGTTGGCGCTGGTCCATTCCCGACTGAGCTATTCGACGAAACCGGTGAGTTCCTGTGCAAACAAGGTAACGAATTCGGTGCCACTACTGGCCGTCGTCGCCGTTGCGGCTGGCTGGATGCGGTTGCTGTCCGTCGTGCTGTACAGATCAACTCCCTTTCTGGCTTCTGCATGACCAAACTGGACGTGCTGGATGGCCTCAAAGAAGTGAAAATTTGTGTGGCCTACCGTATGCCAGATGGCCGCGAAGTGACTACCACGCCGCTGGCCGCAGAAGGCTGGGAAGGCATCGAGCCAATCTACGAAAGCATGCCTGGCTGGAGCGAAACCACTTTCGGCGTGAAAACGCTGGAAGGCCTGCCACAGGCCGCGCTTGATTACATCAAGCGTGTAGAAGAAGTAACTGGCGTACCGATAGATATCATTTCTACCGGCCCGGATCGTAGCGAGACAATGATCCTGCGCGACCCGTTTGACGCATAAGTTATCTGGGCCGGGCATTGCCCGGCCTTACTCTTTCCGCCTGCGCTTCCCACCTTGTTTTCTCTTTATCAACGCTTGCTTAAATAAAATGGCCTCGAATACGCAGGCTGGTTTATCATCATTGATAACACACTCATTTTTGAGCGGATCACGGCAGCACTTCTGGCAGTCGGTCGAGCTTTCGAGGTTACTGTGCAGCTAACAAGTTTCACCGATTATGGTTTACGTGCGCTGATCTATCTGGCGGCTTTGCCGACCGGTCAAATGACCAGTATTACCGAGGTAACAGAGGCTTACGGTGTTTCACGTAATCATATGGTCAAAATAATCAATCAACTGAGTCGGGCTGGCTACGTCGCCGCAGTGCGCGGAAAAAACGGTGGGATCCGTTTAGGCAAGCCAGCGTCAGAGATTGTGATTGGCCACGTCGTTCGGGAAATGGAGCCGCTACAATTGGTGAATTGCCAACCTTGCCTCATTAGTCCGGCCTGTCGCCTTAAGAAGGCACTCTATGATGCGGTACAGAGTTTTCTGGCCGTTTTGGATGGCTACACCCTGGCAGATCTGCTGGAAGACAACCATCCGCTCTACAAATTATTGCTGGTTGAACACCCTTCACTCAGCAGTTGATGACAACGGAGGAACCGCTATGTCAAAAGATCCATTTAAGGAACGGGAAGCTGAAAAATACGACAACCCCATTCCAAGTCGCGAGTTTATTTTAGCCCATCTGGATAAACGCGAAAAACCGGCCAGCCGTGAAGAGCTGGCTACAGAACTTTCTATCTCCGGCGAAGAGGAGACAGAAGCGCTGCGCCGTCGTCTGAGAGCGATGGAGCGTGATGGCCAGCTGGTCTTCACCCGTCGGCAGTGCTATGCCTTGCCAGAACGTCTGGACCTGCTGCGCGGAAAGGTGATCGGCCACCGCGATGGCTTCGGCTTCCTGCGTATTGAGGGCAGCAAAGACGATCTGTACCTCTCTGCAGATCAGATGAAAATGTGTATGCACGGCGATGTGATCCTGGCTCAGGCTATGGGTGCAGACCGTAAAGGCCGCCGTGAAGCGCGCGTCGTCCGGGTTCTTGAACCGCGTAATAACCAGATCGTGGGTCGCTACTTCACTGAAGCCGGTGTCGGCTTTGTGGTGCCTGATGACAGCCGTCTGAGCTTCGATATCCTGATCCCACCAGAAAATCTGATGGGGGCCCGCATGGGCTTTGTGGTGGTGGTTGAGTTATTACAGCGTCCAACTCGCCGCAGCAAGGCCGTGGGTAAAGTGGTTGAAGTGCTGGGTGACAATATGGGCACCGGCATGGCTGTGGAAATGGCGCTGCGTACGCATGATATTCCGCACTCCTGGTCACCGGAGCTGGAAGAGCAGATTTCTAAGCTGAAAGAAGAAGTGCCGGAAGAGGCGAAAGCCGGACGAGTGGATCTGCGCGATCTGCCGCTGGTCACCATTGATGGTGAAGATGCCCGTGACTTCGATGACGCCGTATTCTGTGAAAGAAAACGCGGCGGTGGCTGGCGTCTGTGGGTAGCGATTGCTGATGTGAGCTACTACGTTCGCCCTGGCACACCGCTGGATGATGAAGCGGTTAACCGTGGAACGTCGGTCTACTTCCCTTCTCAGGTTATCCCGATGCTGCCGGAAGTCCTCTCTAACGGCCTGTGTTCTTTGAACCCGCAGGTAGACCGTCTGTGCATGGTCTGTGAGATGACTATCTCCTCAACCGGTAAGTTGACAGGCTACAAGCACTACGAAGCGGTCATGAACTCGTGGGCTCGTCTGACCTATAACAAAGTGTGGAGCATTCTGCAGGGCAACCAGGAGCTGCGTGAGCAATACCAGCCGCTGGTCAAAGACCTGGAAGAGCTGCACCGCATGTATCTGGTGCTGGAGAAGTCCCGCGAACAGCGTGGTGGTATCTCCTTCGAAACCGACGAAGCCAAGTTTGTCTTCAATGCCGATCGCCGTATTGAACGTGTTGAGCAGGTTTCTCGTAACGATGCGCACAAGCTGATTGAAGAGTGCATGATCCTCGCGAACATCGCCTCTGCCCGTTATGTTGAAAAGAATAACGAGCCCGCGCTGTTCCGTGACCACGACCGTCCTGGCGAAGAGAACATCAAGAGCTTCCGCTCGGTGCTTAACGAGCTGGGCCTGACGCTGGGTGGCGGCAACAAACCGCATCCACTGGATTACGCGGAGCTGCTTAAGCAACTCGCCAGCCGTCCTGATGCTGAAATGCTGCAAACCATGCTGCTGCGCTCGATGAAGCAGGCCGTTTACGACCCGGAAAACCGTGGCCACTTTGGTCTGGCTCTGGCTTCGTATGCGCACTTCACCTCGCCAATTCGTCGTTACCCGGACCTGCTGCTGCACCGTGCGATTAAGTACCTGCTGGCGAAAGAGAACGGCACGCTGAACGGCGGTATCACCACGCCAACGGGCGGATACCACTACGAAATGCCGCAGATGCTGCAACTTGGCCAGCATTGTTCAATGGCAGAACGCCGTGCCGATGAAGCAACCCGTGATGTAGCCGACTGGCTGAAATGCGACTTCATGCAGGATCAGGTTGGAGAAACCTTTACCGGCGTTATCTCCAGCGTCACCGGATTTGGCTTCTTTGTCCGCCTGACCGATCTGTTTATCGATGGTCTGGTGCATGTCTCCACGCTGGACAATGACTACTACCGTTTCGATGCGGTAGGTCAGCGCCTGATCGGTGAATCAAGCGGCAAAGCCTATCGCCTTGGCGATACGGTTGAAGTCCGTGTTGAAGCGGTGCATATGGATGAGCGTAAAATTGATTTTGCGATGATTTCCAGCAGCCGCAAACCGCGTGGCGAAGGTAAAACTGAGCGTGACCGCGCGAAGAAACCGGCCTCTCAACACAGCGGTAAGCGTCGTCGCGATCAGAGCAAAAAAGGCACCTTTGAGCCGGACAGTTCTTTCCGTGCACCGAAGAGCCAGGACACTGCTGCACCTGCAGAGGCTGGCGCCAAAAAAGACAAGAAGCCGAGAAAACCGTCTGACAAAACGCGGAAAATCGCGTCCGGAACCCGGTCACGTCGTGCGGCGAAGAAAAAGACTGACAATCCGGTCTAACCGGATAGCTGTCATGGCCTAATAAGATTAATTGAGTAACAGATTAATGAGTGAAATTGTATTTGGGATCCACGCCGTCAAGGCGCTGCTCGACAGCAGTCCTCAGCGCTTTCAGGAAGTGTTTATCCTCAAAGGGCGTGATGACAAGCGCCTGCAACCGCTGATCAAAGAGCTGGAAGCACAGGGTATTGTGGTGCAGATAGCCAACCGTCAGTGGCTGGACAGCCAGGTAGAAGGCGGCGTTCATCAGGGGATTGTGGCGCGGGTGAAGCCTGGTCGTCAGTATCAGGAGAGTGACTTGCCAGATCTGCTGGAAAGTCTGGATTCACCGTTCCTGCTGATCCTTGATGGCATTACCGATCCGCATAACCTCGGTGCCTGCTTACGCAGCGCCGATGCTGCGGGCGTTCACGCGGTTATCGTCCCGCGCGATCGTTCAGCCCAGCTGAATGCTACAGCCAAAAAAGTAGCCAGCGGCGCAGCAGAACATGTTCCGCTGATCACTGTGACTAACCTGGCCAGAACGCTGCGCGTTCTGCAGGAAGCCAACGTGTGGATTGTCGGCACCGCCGGTGAAGCCGATCACACTCTGTATCAGAGCAAAATGACTGGCCCAATGGCGCTGGTGATGGGTGCTGAAGGCGAGGGCATGCGTCGCCTGACCCGTGAGCACTGCGATGAGCTGATCAGCATTCCTATGTCTGGAAGCGTCTCTTCACTGAACGTTTCTGTGGCCACAGGCGTCTGCCTGTTTGAAGCCGTTCGTCAGCGCAGCAGTAAGTAATCCTTCCGGGGCGTGACCTGCGCCCCGAATTTTCCCTCTGTTTCTCGCCTGTTCCTGTCTGTCTCTCATACTGAATGAGTGTTAATGATAAGGATGCCGCGATGAACTGGAAAACCCATACCGTTTTTAATCAGCCTCTTCCTTTGGCGAACAGCAACCTGTTTCTTTCTGATACTCCTCTGCGGGAAGCCGTGCTTCGCGAAGGCGCGGGGTGGGATTACGATCTTATGGCTTCGGTCGGGCAACAGTTAGGCAGCGCCGAATCACTGGAGCTGGGCAGGCTGGCAAACAGCAACCCGCCAGAGCTGCTGCGTTACGATCCCTGCGGTGAACGGCTGGATGAGGTGCGTTTTCACCCGGCCTGGCACCTGCTAATGCAAGGACTTACGGCTAACCGTGTGCATAATCTCCCCTGGCTGGATAAAGCCCCAGAGACGGCCTTCGTAGCGCGCGCGGCTCGCTTTATGCTGCACGCTCAGGTTGAATCGGGCAGTCTTTGCCCGGTAACCATGACTTTCGGCGCTATTCCTCTGCTACAGAAACACCTTCCTGCGACCTTTGAAAACTGGCTCTCTCCTCTGTTGTCCGACCGTTATGACGCGCATGTGAAAGAGGCACCGCTGAAAAAAGGTTTGCTGATTGGTATGGGAATGACGGAAAAGCAGGGCGGTACTGACGTGCTCAGCAATACCACTCGCGCGGAACCGGAAGCTTCACGCGGGAGCGGCGAATGCTATCAGCTCACTGGCCATAAATGGTTTTTCTCGGTGCCGCAAAGCGATGCTCATCTGGTTCTTGCCCAGGCGAAGGGCGGCTTATCCTGCTTTTTCCTGCCACGACTGTTGCCGGGCGGTGAGAAGAATGCGGTGCATATCGAACGATTGAAGGAGAAGCTTGGCAATCGCTCCAATGCCAGCAGTGAAGTGGAGTTTTTGGCTGCCCGCGGCTGGCTGATTGGCGAAGAGGGTGAGGGTATCCGGCAGATCCTGACAATGGGCGGTTATACCCGATTAGACTGCGCGTTGAGCAGCCACGCCATGATGCGCCGGGCTTTCTCGGTAGCTCTTTACCATGCACATCATCGCCAGGTATTGGGTAAGAACCTTGTCGATCAGCCGCTGATGCGTCAGGTCTTATGTTCTCAGGCGTTAGTGTTGGAAGGGCAAACCGCATTGTTGATGCGGCTGGCGCGATCCTGGTCGCAACAGAGCAGTGAATCAGAGAAGATTTTCTGCCGGCTTTTTACGCCAGCGGCCAAATATGTGGTCTGTCAGAGAGGCATTAGCTTTGTGGCGGAGTCGATGGAGGTGCTGGGCGGTATTGGCTATTGCGAAGAGAGCGAGCTGCCACGCATTTATCGGGAAATGCCGGTAAACAGTATTTGGGAAGGCTCAGGAAACGTGATGTGCCTGGATGTGCTCAGGGTATTGAGCAAACAGTCTGGCGTGCGTGAAATGTTGTCGACAGAATTTGATGCGGTGAAGGGCCAGAACCGGCACTTCGACAGTGTATGGCGTCAGCTTAAGCTTCGTCTGGGCAAACCGCAGGAAGCCCAGGCTCGCAGCCTGTGTGAAGATCTTTTCGCGCTGGCCTGTGGTGTTCAGGTTATGACGCATCTGGAACCCGCGCTGGCGGATGCCTGGTGCCGCCAGATGCTGGATCGAAGAGGACATTACCGCCTGACGGATAACGTGGCAGATCGGTTATTACTGCGGGCTGGCGGTGGTTGAGGGACCATAAAGGATCGCGGTGGAATACCAGAACCCAGGCATCACCGTCTCACTGACCAGCTGGATATAATAATAGGTTGCGCCAGCGGAATTGGCCTTCGCAGCAATGGCCCGTTCAGCATCATCCGGGGAGCCGTGTTCATTAACGCTGATGGTACCCAGTTTGCGGAGGGTAAGGCTTTGCGCTCGTGTCACTTCCTGAGCTTGCGATGTCGGCGGTGGCGGAGGGGCAGGTTTGGTTTGCAACTGGCTGCAGCCAACGGTCAGTAAAACAAAGAGTACTGTCAGTAACCGGCTCATAGTGCGCTCTCAACGGTGGGATAACTCATAGTGTAAGCTATCCCACCGTGATTATTAGCCTTTCAGCGTAAATACGCTGACCAGCTGGGTCAAATGATGCCCCTTGCGGCTGAGCTCCTGGGCTGTCTCTTCAGAAGTAGAGACCAGTTCGGTGTTCTGGTGCGTCGCCTGGCCAATCTGGTTCATGGCAATATTGACCTGTCCAATTCCGGCTGACTGCTCTTTTGAGGCGATATTAATTTCGCTCATCAGCACTTTAACCTGGCCAATCCGACTGACGATGTCTTCCATCGACTGACGGGTTTGCTCAGAAAGATCGTGCCCCTGAATCACTTTGCTTAACGAGTTTTCAATCAATCCGTCGATCTCTTTCGCTGCTTGCGCACTGCGTTGAGCCAGCGCGCGAACTTCTGCAGCCACTACCGCAAAACCTTTACCATGTTCACCGGCTCGTGCCGCTTCCACCGCCGCATTCAGCGCCAGAATGTTGGTCTGGAAGGCAATGGACTCAATCACATGAGTGATATCCGCAATACTCTGCGAGGCACCTTTGATGTCAGTCATCGTGACCACTGAGCGCGAGACGGTATCGCCGCCTTTTTGCACCACGGAAGAGGCCTCATCAACCAGCGTCAGCGCCTGAGAGACGTTAGCGGCGTTCTGAGCCACGGTAGCGCTCAATTGCTCCATGCTGGCTGAGGTTTCTTCCACGCTGCTAGCCTGACGGGAAATCTGCTCGCTAATGTTCTCGCTGCTGATCGCAATGGCATCTGTGCCGCTGCTGATCTCTTCAGCCGCTTCACGGACCTGAGAAACAATTCGTTCCAGACCATCGCCAATGCCATTGATCGCCAGAATCAGCTGCCCGACTTCATCGTGACGCTGAGTCGTCAACGTCGCCTGAAGGTTGCCTGCCGAATAGTGACGAGCCAGTTCGATCACCTCTTGCAGCGGTTTACTCAGCCAGTTGCGGGTAGTAATGACAAAGCCCAGCGCGAACAGCAGCACCAGCGCCGCGCCAATCAGCAGGAACAGATCGCGGGTTTGGTCAATCGGTGCCAGCAGGCTGGCCTTATTCACTTCACCCAGGATCACCCAGTTCCACTCTGGCAGGTGCCGCCAGGTCATGATTTGGGTCGAGCCGTCTTCGCCCTCTGCTTCAAGCGTGCCACTGACGTTGCTCAGCAACTGCTGTTGTAAAGACTCTGACCAGCCAGGCTGCTTCCCTTCCTGGGTCGGATGGAACACAAAGTTACCGTGGTTTTTACCGGCCGCGTTATCCAACACCACAAAATGGCCGGTTTCGCCCAGTTTCTTATCGAGCACCTTCTGGCGTATTTCGGCATACTGCTTGGTAATGTCCACACCGACGAACAAAATGGCAATGACCTTGCCTTCACTGTCTTTAACCGGCTGATACTGCGTAATATAACGCTTGCCGAACAGCATGCTCACGCCCTGGTAAATTTCCCCTTTCTGCATCAGTTTCCAGGCTGGGCTGGTGTGATCAAGACGGGTGCCGATGGCGCGCTCACCGTCCTGTTTGCGCAGAGAAGTGGAAATACGCATGAAGTCATCGCCCGTGCGCACAAAAATGGTGGAGATGGCGCCGGTACGCTGCTGGAAGTCATCAACCAGCACCTGATCCAGGTTAAGGGTTTTAAGTCCGGCGCGTAACGTTGGCGTCTGTTCCGATCCAATGGCAATCAGCTGGGAGTCATCTACGGAAAAACGCTTGGGTAAAAAGCTCTGGAACAGCGCCGTATAATTGGCTACTTCTTCGCTTAGCGTACTGTCGAACATCGATGCCATGTCGCCAATGCCGCTGACCTGGTTATCCATATTTTCCTGAGTCAGTGCCTGCAGCTGTTTTGCTGCATTATGGGTCAGCGCCAGCGTCAGGATCAGGAACAGAACGGCGACACTGATTGACGTGATCACCGACAGCTTTACGCCAAGGCTCCAGCGACTGAATGAGAGATTTTTCATGGGTGGCCTGTTGAAGGTTTAAGGGGCTTGCATCGGTTAACGGCAACAGACCTGAAACATTTAGGATTTAATTTTGTGAGCAGGCTAACGGTTTAGCGAATAAACTCAAATTTCAGCTGGTTCCGCTGGATCCTCTTTTCCTGACCCTGTTTTTCACCGGAGGCTTAATGATTGAGATTGCTACCGAATCTTTTGCTGGCATCAGCTGTTTGCATGCCACGCCGGCGGGTAAACGGCATACGCCATTACCGACAATTCTTTTCTGGCACGGCTTCACCTCATCGAAAGAGGTTTACGCCTATTTTGCTGTCGAGCTGGCTCAGGCCGGTTTTCGCGTAGTGATGCCGGATGCGGATATGCACGGCTCGCGTTATAACGGCGACACGGAAGTGCGGCTTACCCGTTTCTGGGAAATCCTGCGAAGTAATATTGATGAAGTGCCGTTGATTGAAGGCGCTTTACGCGAGCAGGATCTTATAGAAGAAGGGCGTTTTGCGGTGGGCGGCGCATCGATGGGAGGAATGACTGCGCTGGGATCGATGGCCCGTTACAGCCACCTGGCCTGCGTCGCCTGCATGATGGGGTCGGGCTATTTTACGTCACTCTCACAAACATTGTTTCCGCCGCTGGTGGCAAAAACAGCCGAGCAGAAGAAAGCATTATTGGAAAGACTCGCTCCGCTGGCTGACTATGATGTCAGTCCACGGCTGGAAAAACTGGCCGATCGGCCTTTGCTGGTCTGGCATGGTGAAGCGGATGAAGTGGTGCTTGCCGCAGAGAGCGTCAGGTTAGAAAAAGCGATGCGCGAAGCGAAGCTCGATGCAAATCTGACGTATATCGTAGAAAGCGGCATCGGGCATCGCATCACTCCGCCAGCACTGACAGCGACAGCGGCGTTTTTTAAGCATCATTTATAAGGTTGGTTCCCGGTAAAACCGGGGCCCTTCACCGCTACAACTGTTTGGACAGTCGTTCTGCTGCGGTAGTCGGGGCTTTATGCGATGTTTTGTCTAACGGAGAAGGTATCCGGTTTACATAGACATAACTGTTCGCCGCATTGCTGGTGTAGCTTTTCACCTGCTGCTCGTTGCCAGTTGAAAGGGCAAAGGCGGATGTGGAAAGGAAGAGACCGAGTAAAGAGGCGATTGCGATGGTTTTCATGGTAGCTCCACAATCTGGGTAATACAGTCTGACGCGGACGTCAGGGTCGTGTCATAAGCAACCTGTATAGTTTAGCCCACCGGCAGCTAAAAGGTATTAGTAATTCTTGCTGTTTTAGATCAACTTTTTTGAACGACTTTTAGGCTAACCTGATGATCTCTCTCGATTAGCACAGAATGCCCCTCAGCCTGGCCACGAATTTGACAAATAAATGGCTCTCCGCCTCGACATTACCTTGAGTTTTTCCCCTCCCGCCAGTATGATTACGCGTCAATTTTTTCAGCCGCTCAAACATACACGTTCCTTGCTTCCATGGGCCGCGGCTGACCCTGACAGGAGGCTGAATAATCCGTAAGGAGCAAATTCGATGCGTCATTACGAAATCGTATTTATGGTACACCCTGACCAGAGCGAACAGGTTCCTGGCATGATCGAGCGTTACACTGGTGCTATCACTGGTGCAGAAGGCACGATTCACCGTCTGGAAGACTGGGGCCGTCGTCAGCTGGCTTATCCGATCAACAAACTGCACAAAGCGCATTACGTTCTGCTGAACGTAGAAGCTCCGCAGGAAGTGATCGATGAGCTGGAAACTAACTTCCGCTTCAACGACGCCGTTATCCGCAGCATGGTTATGCGCGTTAAGCACGCGGTAACTGAAGCATCTCCGATGGTTAAAGCGAAAGATGAGCGTCGTGATCGTCGCGAAGATTTTGCTAACGAAACCTCTGATGATGCAGATGCTGGGGATTCTGAAGAGTAATTTACCGTGACGGCTAATCGGCTGACGTTGTCTGGCACTGTGTGCAAGACACCGATGCGTAAAGTGAGCCCGTCAGGTATTCCACATTGCCAGTTCGTGCTTGAGCACCGTTCAGAGCAGGTGGAAGCCGGTTTTACCCGGCAAGCCTGGTGTCGTATGCCGGTGGTTATCAGCGGCAAAGCGCATCAGGACATTACTCAAAGTATAACGGTCGGCACGCCTCTCACCGTTTCAGGTTTCATTAGTAGCCATCAAGGGCGCAATGGGCTGAATAAGACGGTGTTGCATGCCGAGCAGATTGAATTGATAGATTCTGGAGACTAGCCTAATGGCACGTTATTTCCGTCGTCGCAAGTTCTGCCGTTTCACCGCGGAAGGCGTTGTAGAGATTGATTACAAAGATATCGCTACGCTGAAAAACTACGTTACCGAAAGTGGTAAAATTGTCCCGAGCCGTATTACCGGTACTCGTGCAAAATACCAGCGTCAGCTGGCACGCTGCATCAAGCGCGCTCGCTACTTGTCCCTGCTGCCATACACTGATCGTCATCAGTAATATCGGCCGCTGTCTATTAACGACTTTAAGAGGATAAGGTAATGCAAGTTATTCTGCTTGATAAAGTAGCAAACCTCGGTAACCTGGGTGACCAGGTTAACGTTAAAGCGGGCTACGCTCGTAACTTCCTGGTACCACAGGGCAAAGCTGTTCCTGCTACCAAGAAAAACGTTGAGTTCTTCGAAACACGTCGTGCAGAACTGGAAGCCAAACAGGCTGACGTTCTGGCTGCATCTAATGCACGTGCTGAGAAAATCAACGCACTGGGCACTGTTACCATCGCGTCTAAAGCAGGCGACGAAGGTAAACTGTTCGGTTCCATCGGTGCTCGCGACATCTCTGATGCAGTTACTGCAGCAGGCGTTGAAGTGACTAAGAGCGAAGTTCGCCTGGCGAACGGCGTTCTGCGTACTACCGGTGAGCATGAAGTTGAGTTCCAGGTTCACAGCGATGTGCTGGCAAAACTGATTGTAAACGTGGTTTCTGCAGCTTAATCGCTGAAGCTACCGCATAAAAACGCCGGCCACGTGCCGGCGTTTTTGTTTTTTTTATTCGCCAATTATTGCGCGCGAATAAAAGATCCGTCTGACTGGCGGGTAAACAGAATCTGTCCGTTATCCGTATCTACCGTTAAGCCATTCACCACACCTTGTGCATTCTGACGAATACGCACGGCCTGACCTGTCTTCAGATTACTCAGCGGCTTATCGTCGCCTTCCACCCGCGCCATCGCGAACACATCATTCACCGCTAAATTATTGTCACGGAACAGCTGCGCGAGCGTCTGCCCGGAAGCAACCTGATAACTGTGCCAGGTCCCCTGAGAATCATTATTGGTTTTAGGTGGCGTTGTCGGCGCAGCGGGCTGGCTCTCGTTAATCTCAGCCTGCATGGGCACTTCGGTCCCTGACGACCGATCGGCGGTTACCGGCCTTTGAGGCTGCACCGGTGAGGGCGAAGGCCAAAGGAAGGCCAGCAATATCACAATGATAGCGAGGATAATCCCCCTGCGATGGCGTGGTGGCAGCGGATCCATCCAGCGCACGGAATCCGGCAGGTGCCAGATCTGGTGGAAGAATTGCGGTACTCGTGATGCTGAAGACGCTTTGGGCATTGCGTCATCCTCCTGGCGCGAACCACGCGCAAATAGTGAGCTTTTTGCTATCCGGTGAAACCACCCGTTTAGAGAAAGCGACTGGCTTTTCCTTCGCCTGCGGGCAAGATGGCCCATTTTGACCTCGACTAAAATATAGCTGATAACGCATTGTGCGTGCGGAGTTTATTCCGCCCGTGGGATCCGGGTATTGTTTCCTTTTAACCGGCAAAAGTCACCTGAAGAAGATGCCATTTTACGCCCGTTGCCTGCGCTGTTATGCTTCGTCTTCTGTTTTTATCAATGATGAAAGGAAATTCCATGACTACCCCTTCTTTTGACAGCGTAGAAGCGCAAGCAAGTTACGGTATCGGTTTACAGGTTGGCCAGCAGCTGCTGGAATCTGGACTGCAGGGTCTGCAGCCAGAAGCATTGCTGGCAGGCCTGCGCGATGCGCTGGAAGGGAACGCCCCTGCTGTACCTGTTGACGTTGTTCACCGTGCGCTGCGTGAAGTTCATGAGCGTGCTGATGCCGTGCGTCGTGAGCGCCAGCAGGAAATGGCAGTAGAAGGTCAGAAATTCCTGCAAGACAATATCAAGCGTGAAGGCGTGAGCAGCACCGAGTCTGGT